>JAHEBO010000018.1 GCA_024642215.1 Limnohabitans sp. | reverse complement strand
CATTGAACAATTTTTCCTTGGGCTTGCATTTTTCGCTCCAATAATTTGAATTAGCTGAACTGTCTTAATCGTCTTAGCCGCTGATCGCCGCGGCGCCAGAAACGATTTCGGACAATTCTTTTGTGATGGCTGCTTGACGAGTTTTGTTGTAAACGAGTTTGAGCTCGCCAATCACATTACCCGCGTTGTCTGTTGCGGCTTTCATGGCCACCATGCGAGCGGCGTGCTCGGAGGCCATGTTTTCTGCAACAGCTTGGTAAACCAAAGCTTCCGCGTAACGAACCAACAAGTCGTCAATGACGGCTTGTGCATCGGGTTCGTACAAATAGTCCCAACCATGTTGTTTGCCAGCAGCCTGGGTTTCAGCTTCCATCTTGTCGGCTGACAAAGGCAGCAACTGATCGATGGTGGGCTGTTGCGCCATGGTGCTGATGAACTTGTTGTAGCACAGGTACACCGCGCTCAACTCGCCATTGGCATACGCATCGAGCATGACCTTGACGGGGCCGATGAGTTTTTCCAAATGCGGTTTGTCGCCCAGGTGCGTCACTTGTGACACCACTTTGGCACCCACGCGGTTCAGGAAACCCAAACCTTTGCTACCGATGGCCACTGCTTGTGCAGTTTTGCCAGCGGCTTGCGTGTCACGCAGTTGTGTGGTTACAGCGCGCAACAAGTTGGTGTTCAAACCGCCGCACAAGCCTTTGTCAGTGGTGACCACAATGAAGCCAACGGCTTTGCCGTCGGTGTGCTTCATGTAAGCGTGCACATACTCAGGGTTGGCCTTGCCGAGATTGGTCGCGATGGCGCGAATTTTCTCAGCGTAAGGACGTGCCGTGCGCATGCGCTCCTGCGCTTTGCGCATTTTGGAGACAGAAATCATCTCCATCGCTTTGGTGATCTTCTTGGTGTTTTCCACCGATTTGATCTTGGTGCGTAGTTCCTTGCCCGATGCCATCAGAGGCTCCTTTTGGTCAGGTAGAAATTAAGCAAAAGTTTTCTTGAAGGCGGCAACAGCAGCGTTCAACTCGGCTTCGGCATCTTTGTCCAAAGCTTTGGTCTCTTCGATCTTGGCCAACAATGCAGCACATTTATCTTTGAGGTACGCGTGCAAACCACTTTCGAAGGACAGAATTTTCTTCACGTCCACGTCGTCCATGAAACCTTTGTTAACAGCGAACAAAGAAGCACCCATCAAGCTGATGGATTGTGGGCTGTATTGAGCCTGCTTCAAGAGTTCTGTCACGCGGGCACCGCGGTCGAGTTGTTTACGTGTGGATTCGTCCAAGTCGGAAGCGAACTGCGCAAAAGCAGCCAATTCACGGTACTGCGCCAAGTCGGTACGGATACCGCCAGACTGACCTTTGATGACTTTGGTTTGAGCCGAGCTACCCACGCGAGACACAGAAATACCGGCGTTAATCGCTGGACGAATACCAGCGTTAAACAGTGATGTTTCCAAGAAGATCTGGCCGTCGGTAATTGAAATCACGTTGGTTGGCACGAAGGCTGACACGTCACCGGCTTGCGTCTCAATGATTGGCAAAGCTGTGAGTGAACCTGTTTTGCCTTTGACCGCGCCTTTGGTGAAGGCTTCAACGTACTCAGCGTTGACACGAGCTGCACGCTCGAGCAAACGGCTGTGGAGATAGAACACGTCGCCAGGGTAAGCTTCGCGGCCTGGTGGACGGCGCAAGAGCAAAGACACTTGACGGTAAGCCACAGCCTGCTTAGACAGATCGTCATAAACGATCAAAGCGTCTTCGCCGCGATCGCGGAAGTACTCACCCATCGTGCAGCCAGAGTAGGCTGACACATATTGCATGGCTGCGGATTCAGAAGCGGAAGCTGCCACCACAATGGTGTAAGCCATGGCGCCAGCTTGTTCCAACGCGCGAACCACGTTCTTGATGGAAGAAGCTTTTTGACCAATCGCCACATACACGCAGGTCATGTTCTGACCTTTTTGGTTGATGATGGCGTCGATGGCCACAGCTGTTTTACCAGTCTGACGGTCACCAATGATCAATTCACGTTGACCACGGCCCACGGGCACCATGGAGTCAATTGACTTCAAGCCAGTTTGCATTGGCTGGTCAACTGATTTACGTGCGATCACACCAGGCGCAACCTTCTCGATCACGTCGGTCATCTTGGCGTTGATGGGGCCTTTGCCGTCAATGGGCTGACCCAAAGCGTTGACCACACGGCCAATCAGCTCGGGACCCACGGGCACTTCCAAAATGCGACCTGTACATTTGACTGTGTCGCCTTCAGAGATGTGCTCGTACTCACCCAAAATCACGGCGCCGACAGAGTCGCGCTCCAAGTTCAAAGCCAAACCGAAGGTGGCAACACCAGCGGCTGTAGCGGGGAACTCGAGCATCTCGCCTTGCATCACGTCTGACAAACCGTGCACGCGCACGATACCGTCAGTCACGGACACCACGGTGCCTTGGTTACGGATGTCTGCATCAGAAGACAAACCTTGGATTCGGCTCTTGATCAGCTCAGAAATTTCTGCTGGATTGAGTTGCATGACTCTTTCCTTCTTTCTTTAAATAGATCCGGGCTCTCGCTGCATCACGCAGTGAGCGCCGCTTTCATTTGTTCCAGACGGGCCTTGACGGAGGTATCTAACACTTCGTCCCCCACGACCACGCGCACGCCACCAATCAGTGACGCATCGACCTCAACGCTGACGTTGAGTTTGCGGCCAAAACGCTTTTCCAGTGTTCCAGACAGATCAGCCAAAGCGGCTGCATCGATGGGGAAAGCACTGTGAACGATCGCATCGGCGGTGCCACCTTGTGCATTTTTAAGTGCGCGAAATTGGCTGGCAATTTCGGGCAATGCACTAAGACGGCGGTTTTCAATGGCCAAACGCAAGAAGTTTTGACCTGCTGCTGGCAACGCGGCTTTCACGACACCAGAAATCAGATCGAACACTTGCGCGTCGGTCACCTTGGGGTTTTCAGAGAATTGCAACAGTTGCGAGTTGCTCGCAACTGCGGCAAGCTCGTCGAGCCAAGCTGCAGTACCCGCTAGGTCGGCCGATTGCGCTTTGAAAAGCGCATCAGCGTAAGGGCGGGCGATGGTTGCAAGTTCTGCCATGGTCTTCTCGGACTGATAAAGGATTACAGCTCGGTCTTCAGACGGTTCAACAGATCAGCATGAACACCAGCATTGACTTCCTTGCGGAGAATCTGCTCAGCGCCCTTCACAGCCAATGCCGCAACTTGCTCGCGCAAAGTTTCACGGGCATTGACCGTTTGTTGCTCTGCTTCTGCTTTCGCGGAAGCAATGATCTTGTTACCTTCTTCAGTGGCACGGGCTTTGGCTTCTTCGATGATCGTCAAAGCACGGCGCTCGGCGTCAGCCAAGCGAGAAGCCGTTTCGTTGCGTGAGGTGGCCAATTCGGCTTCGACGCGCTGGTTTGCAGCGGCGAGTTCTGTTTTGGCTTTGTCAGCAGCGGCGAGGCCGTCGGCGATTTTTTGAGCTCGTTCATCCAATGCGGCTGCAAGGGGGGGCCACACGAATTTCATCGTGAACAGCACCAGAATTGCAAAAACAATGGCTTGAACAAACAGGGTTGCATTGATACTCACGGCAACACCTTTCTTTTGGTTGTTGCAGGAATTACTTCAGAACAAACGGATTCGCGAAAGCGAACATCATGGCGATACCAACGCCAATCAGGAAAGCCGCGTCGATCAAACCAGCCAACAAGAACATTTTGGTTTGAAGTTCGTTCATCAATTCGGGTTGACGAGCAGCTGACTCGAGGTATTTGCTGCCCATGATGCCGATACCGATACAAGCGCCAATCGCGCCCATGCCGATGATGAGACCAGCTGCCAAAGCGACGTAACCGAGAACGTGTTCCATTTAATTGCTCCTATGGATGATGATGGAAAGGTTGAGAAAAAACTAAACTAAATTGTGACGCTTAGTGAGCGTCGTGCGCTTGACCGATGTAGACCAAAGTCAACATCATGAAAATGAAGGCTTGCAAAGCCACGATCAAGATATGGAAGATGGCCCAAATGGAGCCAGCGATCACGTGACCCAAAGGCAACAAAATGCCTGTCAATGACATGGCGGCCGTGCCACCCATCAAAGCGATCAACATGAAAATCAGTTCGCCGGCATACATGTTGCCGAACAGTCGCATGCCGTGTGACACAGTTTTGGCGACGAATTCAATCATTTGGAACACGAAGTTGAAGGGCCACAAAATAGGGTGCGCACCGAAGGGCGCTGTGGTCAACTCATGGAACCAGCCGCCAATGCCCTTGATCTTGATGTTGTAAAACACACAAATCAACAAGACAGACACTGACATGCCCAAGGTGCTGGACAAGTCGGCTGTAGGCACAACGCGGAAATAATGGATGCTGTGATCAACGCCGGTCCACTCAAACACTTTGTGGAACAAGTCAACAGGCAAGAAGTCCATTGAGTTGAGCAAGAAGATCCAAACAAAAACCGTCAGGGCCAAAGGAGACACCAACTTGCGGCTTTGCGCGTTGTGAATGATGCCCTTGGCTTGTGAGTCAACCATTTCAAACAAAATTTCAACGGCAGCTTGGAAGCGGCCAGGCACACCAGAAGTGGCTTTGCTAGCAGCCTTCCACAACAAGAAGCTGCCCACGATGCCCAAGAAAATACCCCAGAAAATGGAGTCGAGGTTGAAGACTGAAAAGTCAATCACACCTGCCATCGGCTTGTTTTGCAGATGGGTCAGATGGTGGCCGATGTATTCACCGGCGCTGGGAGCGTTTGCAGCTGACATTCTCTAGGCTCTTTTTAAATAACTTTTAACTTTTCAACTCAGGCCATCGGGTGAAACACTTTGCGCCAGGCAAACACCACCCAATAAACCTTCATCGTGATCACAAGGCCCACCAACATGGCAGGCCAACTCAAATCTTTGACCAACCAGACCGCCGCATAAAGCATGGCGATCGTGAGGCCAATCTTCACCAACTCCCACAGCAAAAATCCAAAAACCGCAGTTCCTGTATTCACAGTGGTGGCTTTACTGGTTAAGCCCCGCGCGAACAACGCTGCTGGAACCACCACCGCCAAACCACCGTAAGCTGCCGACCATGCTGCCGAAACCCGCCCCGTAAAGAGCCAAGTTAAAGCCGCAACGGCTGAACCCACTACTATTTGCGCCAACACCACACGCCAAACCGAAAGCAACGGTTGCTGAAGGCGCAGTTTCTGCACTTCTTCAGCGGTGAGCGGCTTGAAGTCTTCGGCATCTGTCGAGTCATACGCATCGTTTGCATCGTATGCACCCTTGATACCAAGGACCTGACCGTTTTCTGTCGCTGTCTTCATCGGGCAAATCTTGTGGCGGGATTCTGGTCAACTATGTTTACACACAGGTTACAGAAATATCCCAAGGTTCCGCAAAGCTCACGATTATAAGTGAAAACCCATAGGGGCAAAAGAGGCCACAATGGAAGTTCTTAAATTCTTGTCATTTGCACTTCACCTGGGGTCACTTTTCCATGTACGAACTCATTAAATTTACCCACTTGGCGGCAGGTGTTATCTGGCTGGGTGGCATGGCTGCCATGATCTGGGCCGTCCGTCCTGCGGCCATTGCCATGTTTGAGCCGCCACTTCGCGTGCCTTTTTTGGCGGCGGCCATGGGCCGATTCTTCAAAGTGGTTGCCGCTTGCATCTTGTTGCTGTTGTTAACAGGTGGTGCGATGCTGGTGGGCGTCGACATGAAACTGGCCCCCAAAGGCTGGCACGCCATGTTGGGCATTGGGGCTTTGATGTGCCTTATTTTTGGGCACATTTACGCAGGCCCTTTTCGAAAAATGAAATTGGCACTGGCACTGGCAGACTTGCCCTCAGCCGCGTCACAATTGGCCAAAATACATCCGCTGATGATTTTGAATTTTGCACTTGGCTGGTTGGCAGTGGGTGCCGTGGTCATTTGGCGATAAGCCTTTTTTCTCTAGACAATTTATGAGTGCCTCTCACACCCCCCCCTTCAACGACGATCCTCGCAAAGAGTCCTTGATTGAATACCCCTGCGACTTTCCCATCAAGGTCATGGGTGCACGCGTTGACGGCTTTGCAGAAGCCATGGCCGAAGTGGCCAAGCAGTTCGACCCTGGCTTCAATCCGGCCACCATTGAAATGCGCCCCAGCAAAGCCGGCAACTACCTCAGCGTCACCTTGACCATCAAGGCCACCAGCAGAGAACAGCTCGACAACCTGTACCGTGCACTGACCGGCCATCCCATGGTCAAAGTAGCCCTTTAACGCCGAGACAAAGTGCTGCACATGTTGGTCAAACGTCCAGGCCAGGTGGCCTACTTAGACACCTACCAAGCCATGCAAGATTTCACGGCGAACAGAACGCCCGAAACCATGGATGAGTTGTGGCTTTGCGAGCACCCGCCCGTGTTTACCCAAGGTTTAGCTGGCTTGGCTGGCCATGTCCTCAACGCAGGCGACATTCCCGTGATTGCCACCAATCGCGGCGGTCAAGTGACGTACCACGGCCCCGGCCAAGTGATGGCCTACCCTTTGGTCAACTTGCAACGAGCGGGTTATTTCGTCAAAGAATATGTGTACCGCCTGGAAGAAGCCGTCATTCGAACCTTGGCCCACTTCGGTGTCACGGGTCACAGAGTGCCCAATGCCCCTGGCATTTATGTCCGATTGGCCGATCCCTTTGCGCACACCGCCCTCACGGGCCCAGCCACCCCGGGCGACCCCTTTAAAGGACTCGGAAAAATCAGCGCACTGGGCATCAAAGTCAGTCGACAATGCACCTACCATGGCTTGGCGCTGAATGTGAAAATGGACCTAGAGCCCTTCCAGCGCATCAACCCTTGCGGCTATGCCGGATTACAAACGGTGGACCTTTTTACAATTGGGGTCCATACCACTTGGGACGAAGCGGCCGAAGTATTGGCGCACAAGCTCACACCCTTGCTGTCGCCCTGATGCCGACCCAAAGTCTCTGAGACACTGAAAGAATGCGATGACCAAAGATACCGATGCCACACGCAACGTTGTGCGTGAGGCTCAAACTGTCGAGAACTATGACGCCAGCGCCAAACAAAAAGCAGCGGCCAAACTGTCACGCATCCCCATCAAAGTTGAACCCGGTGAAGTGCTGAAAAAACCAGAGTGGATCCGCGTGAAAGCGGGCTCACCTACCACGCGTTTTTACGAAATCAAAGACGTGCTGCGCAAAAACAAATTGGTCACCGTGTGCGAAGAAGCCAGCTGCCCCAACATCGGCGAGTGCTTTGGCAAAGGCACCGCCACCTTCATGATCATGGGCGACAAATGCACACGTCGCTGCCCCTTCTGCGACGTGGGCCATGGTCGCCCAGATCCTTTGGATGTGAACGAGCCAGGCAACTTGGCACGCACCATTGCCGATTTAAAACTCAGCTATGTCGTGATCACCAGCGTCGACCGCGATGACTTGCGCGATGGTGGTGCGGGTCACTTTGTCGACTGCATTCGCGAGACACGTGCGCTGTCACCGCAAACGCAAATTGAAGTGTTGGTGCCCGATTTCCGTGGCCGCGACGATCGCGCCTTGGAAATTTTAAAAGCCGCCCCCCCTGATGTGATGAACCACAACTTGGAAACCGTGCCTCGCTTGTACAAGGAAGTCCGTCCCGGCTCCGACTACCAGTTCTCGTTACAACTGCTGAAAAAATTCAAAGCCTTGTTTCCCAACGTGCCAACCAAATCAGGTTTGATGGTGGGCTTGGGTGAAACCGACGAAGAAATTCTGGCGGTGATGCGCGAAATGCGCGAACACAACATCGAGATGCTCACCTTGGGTCAGTACTTGGCCCCCTCCAACAGCCACTTGTCAGTCAAGCGCTATGTGCACCCCGACACCTTCAAGATGTTTGAAGAAAAGGCCTACGAGATGGGATTCAAACACGCGGCTGTGGGTGCGATGGTTCGTTCAAGTTACCACGCCGACCAACAGGCGCACGGCGCGAGCTTGTCGCGTTGAAAGCCTCTGTTCGCGCAACTTGGCTGGCCATGGGCGCCATTGCGCTGTGGGCCACACTGGCACCTGTGGGCGTGCGCTTGTCGCACTTGCCACCCTTCCTCACGGCCGGCTGCGCCTTGCTGATCGGCAGCTTGGTGGCCCTGCCTTGGTCTGGCTTCAAGTGGCGCTTGGCCCTTGTGCCAACATCTACTTTGGCCTTGGGCATCTATGGCTTGTTTGGGTATCACTTTTTGCTGTTCGTCGCGTTTCGCACAGCCCCTGCTGTGCAAGCCAACTTGGTCAATTACCTGTGGCCTTTGCTCATCGTTGTGCTTGCACCGCTGTTCAACAAAACCACCCACCTGAGGTTTCGGCAAGTGATCGCCGCCATTGCAGGATTTGCAGGCGCCGCTTTGGTCATGACAGGCGGCAACGCCATCAGTGCTGAATTCAATGTGGGTTACTTGGCGGCTTTGGCGTCTGCCTTCATTTGGGCCACCTACTCACTCCTGACACAACGCGTGAAAGCCTTTCACACCGCGGCCATCGGCACCTTTGGTTTGGTCTCGGGGCTCTTGTCCTTGGCTTGCCACCTTGTGCTCGAATCGCCGGTGTCATTGAACGCCCAAGACGCAGGTCTCTTGATTTGGATGGGGCTGGGTCCATTGGGCGTGGCCTTTTATCTGTGGGATGCTGCACTTAAAAGCGGCAATGCACAGCAGATTGGCTTGCTCAGTTTCATCACGCCCTTAGGTTCTACCGTGTTGTTGTTGATAGACCGGCAAGAGGCGCTCTCACCCCTGGTGGCTTGGGCGGGCTTGTTGATTGTGGGCGGCGCATGGTTGGGTCGCAACACAGGGCCACAAGACGCGGCCAACGACCCGAAGTTTGAAACGTCAGAGTCCAGCTAACAAACTGGCAGGATCTTCAGACGCCAGCACTTGCTTCGCCAATGCTTTGAGTTTTTCTGTGTCAGCGCGCAATATTTGTTGCTTGACCAGCAAAACTTGCGATGGATGCATCGAGAAACTGCGCAAGCCCATTCCCAACAGCAAGCGTGTCATGTTGACATCGCCGGCCATCTCACCGCACACCGACACGGTCTTACCCTGTGCAGCGCCTTCTGCAATGGTGTCGGCCACCAAGCGCAAAACGGCAGGATGCAATGGATCGTATAAGTGCGCCACGCTTTCATCGGCGCGGTCAATGGCCAAGGTGTATTGAATCAAGTCATTGGTGCCAATCGACAAGAAATCAAAATGCTTCAAGAACAATTTCAAGGACAAAGCGGCTGCAGGAATTTCAATCATGGCGCCCAATCGCACATTGCCATAGGCCACACCGCGCGCATCTAAATCCATCTGAGCTTGCTTGACCAGCGCCAGCGTTTGATGAATTTCGCTGGCATGCGCCAACATGGGCACCAGCAGATTGACTTTGCCCAAAGCGGCTGCGCGCAAGATGGCGCGCAGTTGCGTTAAAAACATTTCAGGGTCGGCCAGACTCCAACGAATGGCGCGCAGACCCAGCGCAGGATTCAAATGCGCTGCATCGTGCCTGGCTTCGTCCAAGGGTTTGTCTGCGCCTACGTCGACAGTGCGAATGGTAACTGGCAGTCCTTGCATGCCTTCAACGGCACGACGGTATTGTTGAAACTGTTCTTCTTCATCGGGCAAGTGACCTTGTCTGCCCATGAACAAAAATTCACTTCGGAAAAGGCCCACACCCACCGCACCCACCAAGATGGCCGCATCGGCATCTTCGGGCATTTCAATGTTGGCCAGCAGTTCAATTTTTTGGCCGTCCAATGTCACGGCGGGTGTATGTCGCAGTCGGGTAAGGCGCTCGCGCTCCAAATCACCTTGGCGTTGCTTGAAGCCATACTCGGCCAAGATGATGGGGGATGGGTCGACAATGACCACGCCCATGTCGCCATCGATGATGATCCAATCGTCTTGTCGAATGAGTTGGCTGGCGCTTCTGGCGCCCACCACAGCAGGGATGTCCAAACTGCGGGCCACGATGGCGGTGTGTGAGGTTTTGCCGCCCACATCCGTCACGAAGCCGGTGAACACACTTTGCTTGAACTGCAGCATGTCGGCCGGCGACAAATCGTGCGCCACCAACACCAGCGGCACATCCATGGTGTCGCCCAGTTGCAATTCTTGCTGCGGTCTTGCGTGAGGTTTGGTGCGCACCACCGGTGATGTGCCACCTTTTAAAAAATGCAAGACGCGCTCAGTGACTTGTTCAAGATCTGACTTGCGTTCGCGCAAATAAGCATCTTCCATTTCGTCAAACTGGCGGCCAATCACTTCCATCTGGCTGCTCACAGCCCACTCCGCGTTGTAAAGCCTGTCTTCAATCCAGTGCTTCACACCCATGGACAAGCTCTCGTCCTCCAACAGCATCAAGTGCACATCAAGCAACGCACCCAGCTCGGGAGGTGCGTCATCCGTTAAATCTTTTTGCAGCCGCTTCAGCTCCTCGATCACGGCATCACGCGCTAAACGCAAGCGGGCAATTTCAGCGTCAACTTGCGAAGGCTGAATGAAATAGTGCGCAACGTCTACGCGGCTGGAAGCAACCAGTACCGCGCGTCCGATGGCGATGCCTCTGGCAACCGCCAAGCCATGAATGCTGAAAGTCATTCACCCTCACCAAATTTATCGGCGATCAAAGCCAACAAAGCGTCTAGCGCTTCTTGTGCTTGTTCGCCGTCAGTGTCGATGATCACGTCACTGCCAATGCCGGCCGCCAACATCATCACGCCCATGATGCTTTTGGCATTCACACGGCGCTCGCCTTTGGCAATCCAAACTTCACAAGGAAAGCTGCCCGCCAACTTGGTCAGTTTTGCAGAGGCGCGGGCATGAAGGCCCAACTTATTGCTGATGGTCGTGGTAGCTTGAGGCATGTCGAGGTCCTGATTGATTTTGAGGCGCAGTGCAACCAACAGGCAGGATGCCTTGGGTGCCACCCGCTTGCGCACGCGCAGCAAGCGCATCTAAAGTTTCGTGACGATAACAAACACTGCGCAGCAGCATGGGCAAATTCACACCCGCCAACAGTCGCGTGTCGATACCGTCATTGAGTTTTTGCGCCACATTGGAGGGCGTGGCACCAAACACATCGCTGAGCAAGAGCACTTCAGGGGTGTTGAGTTTTGACATGACCGCTTTGGCCAAGATCAAGCTTTCTTCGGGACTGGCATTGGGCGCGATGTCCAAAGCCAATACGCCCGATTCACACTCGGGAAACACATGCAAAGCGCAATCGCGCAAGGCCGAAGCCAAGGGTGCATGAGCAACGATGAGAATTCCAATCATGCCGAATTATCGCGGTTTGCCCAATGAAAATAAACATAGGACAAAACCGCACACAAACCAAAAACTGAGAAGGCAGCCTGAAAGGCCAAAACAGGTGCCCAGCCAAGCGATTTGAAGAAGTCAACACCCAGGCCAATGCCCCACTGAACCACAAAGACGCCCACGAAGATGACCAAGTTGTAGGCGGAAAGTGCGCGTCCGGCAAGATGTGGCGGGAACGCCATGCCGACTGCAGGCTGGGCCAAGGCCACAAAGGTGCTGGAAACACAAAACAAGGCCAGGGCAGCGGCTGTACCAGCGCCCAAATCGGGGCCAAACCAGATGACGCCGAACAACACCACAAAACTAAGCGGTTGTCCCCATGCAATTAACTTGTTGGCGGTGATGCCGCGCTTGGCCAAGCGAGGGGTGATCAAACCCCACACCCAAAAAGTGCTCAACATGCTCAAGTTGATGGCAAACAAACCTGTGGCAGCCGACAAGGGGGTGTAGCCACCCACCACCGTCATCCATGGGCCCGCCCACAATGTTTGAACAGCCAGCATGCCTGCATAGCAAAAGAACCCTACCGGGGCCATGCGCCAAAAATAGGCGTTACGCCAAACTGGGCCATAACCAGATTCCTCTTGCACAGCCGAATTGACCGCGGCTTGTGGTTTTTCCCAAACAGGCACCACTTTGTAAATGAGGAACATGGACACCACCACCAAAACAGCCAAACCCGCAAAGATGGCACGCCACCCCGTGAGGGGCATCAACCATTGCACGGGCAGCGTAGAAGACAGCATGCCCAAAGAGCCCGTCATCAGCATCCACGAGTTGGCACGCAACTGAGCGCCAGCATCCATCCAGCGACGATAGCCCGTCAACGGGGCCATCAAACAAGCACTCACCCCCACACCACATAAAAACCGCGCCAACCACAAGCCCACAAAACTTTGGGCCATTGCAAAAGCCGCACAACCCAACACCGCCACAATCAAAAACGACAAGATGACTGTTTTAGGACCATACCGGTCCAGCCATTTGCCCAGCGGCAACTGCGTGGCCGAAAAGCCCAAGAAATAACCACCTGCCAACAAGCCAAGGTCTTGGGCCGACAACGCCAACTCTTGCGTCAAGGCTGGCGACAAAGTTGCCGTGATGGCGCGCATCAAGGTAGACAAAAAATAGGCAAATGCAAAGACGACAAAGACCCCCACCATTTGACGCTGCGCAAGCACGGGGCTTGGGTTCTGATGCTCGGTCATGACAGGCTTTCCATAAATTCTTTCATGCGCTCATTATCGGTGCCTGCATGTGTGATGATTTTTCGCGACAATCAGGTCATGAATTCACTTGACGGCATCCGCATCCTCGACCTGTCCCGCGTGCTCGCGGGCCCTTGGTGTACTCAAACTTTGGCCGACTTAGGGGCCGACGTGATCAAAATTGAGCGCCCTGGCGCCGGTGACGATACCCGCAGTTGGGGACCGCCTTTCCTCAAAGACGCACAGGGCAATGACACGCCTGAAGCCGCCTATTATTTGGGGACCAATAGAAATAAGCGCTCACTTACATGCGACATTTCCAAATCAGAAGGCCAAGCCCTGATTCGCGAGTTGGTGACCCATTGCGACGTTTTCATTGAAAACTTCAAGGTCGGCGACATGGCCCGCTATGGCTTGGACTACGCAAGTTTGAAGACCCTCAACCCCAAATTGGTTTACTGCAGCGTCACCGGCTTTGGTCAAACCGGGCCCTACAGCGAGCGTGCAGGTTATGACTACGCCGTGCAAGGTATTGGCGGTTTGATGAGCGTCACTGGGGAGCGTGATGACCTGGGCGGTGGCCCTCAAAAGGTCGGCGTGGCCGTGGCAGATTTGTTCACAGGCATGTACGCCACGGTGGGTATTTTGGCAGCCCTGCGACACGCCGAAAGAACAGGCGAAGGTCAATACGTCGACATGGCTTTGCTCGACACCCAGGTGGCCATGTTGGCCAATTTAGGGGCCAACTATTTGGTCAGTGGCAAGACGCCAGGCCGCGCAGGCAACGCGCATCAAAACATCGTGCCTTACCAAGTGTTTGAAGTGAAAGCCCCGGCAGATGCCGAAGCAGGCAGCCGTGACCATTTAATTTTGGCCGTGGGCAATGACGGCCAGTACGCCAAGTTCTGCGACGTTGCGGGACATCCCGAATTGGCACGTGATGAACGTTTTGCCAAAAATACGGCGCGCGTTAAAAACCGGGCCATCTTGGTCCCCATGCTTGAACACATCCTGTTGACCCGAACCAAGGCCGATTGGCTGTCCGCACTTGAAGCCGCCAAAGTGCCTTGTGGTGCTATCAACAATTTGTCTGAAGTGTTTGCCGACCCTCAAGTGGCCGCTCGCAACATGGTGAGCACATGGCAACACCCACATCAAAAAGATTTAAAGCTGGTGGCCAGCCCCCTCAAACTCAGCCGCACACCTGTCAGGCAAGACCATGTCCCGCCCCAGCTTGGGCAACACACCGCGCAACTGCTCGAAGAAGTGCTGGGCTACAACACTGCGCAAATTGAACAACTGCAAAACAAAGGTGTGATCTGATGGCTCAGTATTTATTGGTTCATGGTGCCTGGCATGGTGCGTGGTGCTGGCGTCATGTGACGGAAGCGTTGATCCGCGCAGGCCACAGTGCACACGCGATCACCCTAACGGGATTAGGTGAGCGCTCACACCTCTTGCACAGAGGCATTGATTTAGAGACACATATTCAAGATGTCTTGCAGGCCTTGGACACAGAAGAGATGAACGAGGCTATTTTGGTCGTTCATTCCTATGCCGGTATGTTGGGCACTGCCGTGGCCGATCGCCGCGCCTACCGTTTGAAACACCTGGTTTACTTAGACGCGGTCATTCCCAAACCTGGTGAAAGTTGGAGCAGCACGCACGCCAGTGCCACTCAAAAAGCCCGGATTGATGCTGCCGCCGACAGCATTGACAACAGTTTCCCAGCGCCCGATGCTTCTGTTTTTGGCCTCAGTGCTGAAGGCTATGAGTGGGTACAAAGACGGCAAACACCACACCCCGGCGGCACGTACCAACACGTGTTGAATTTCGACCCAGCACGCGTTGCAAGTGTCCCCAGAACATTCATCAATTGCACCGTACCGCCTTTGGCAACCATCGATGCTGTAAGACGCCGTGTCGTTGACCCTCAATTTTGGGACGGGCAATGGTTGCCCAATTCGCGGGTGATCGAAATGAAAACGGGGCATGATCCGATGATCAGTGCCCCGCAGGCGTTGACGGCGCTCTTGTTAGATTGCGCGAACCAAGCTTGAAGATTCAGAAATCAGTCTTTGCGGAAGTTGTCGTGACAGCCTTTGCAAGTTGATGCAGCAGGTCCAAAGGCGGTTTTCAATGCATCGGCATTGCCGGTTTTAGCGGCAGCGGCCACCTTTGTCAGCTCGGCTTGCATCTTGTCTGCAGCTTCTTTGAACTTGGCGCTGTCTTTCCAAATTTCTGGCTTGGCGCGCGTCTCACCTTTGTCGCTGCCTTCAGGGAAAGCGGCCCAAGGCAACTTGGACATGGCGACTGCAATGTCGGCATTTTCGGCGGCTGCTTTGGCATCGTAAGGTGCTTTGCCTGTGGCCATGGCGCCGACACGACCAAAGTGTGCAGCCATCACGGTGAAAGATGCTTTGCGGTATTTGATGGCATCTTCAGGTTTTGCAAATTGCGCAGCAGCAGGCAAGGCCATCATCAGGGACAACAATGCCGCAAGGGCTGTAACAAGTTTTTTCATAAGTCTTCCGTTTAAGGTGGTGGTGCTTTACAGTTTCGCATGTTTTTGGTTTTTTTGCAGACCACTCAAAGTCAATGAAAGTCTCCTCATGATTCAAATCCGAGTATGGGATTTGCCTACGCGCCTGTTCCACTGGTCACTTGCAACATTGGTCCTCGCTTTGGTTGTCACTGGCAACATTGGCGGCAATGCCATGGTCTGGCACTTCCGCTGTGGCTATGCCGTTTTATCCCTCTTACTTTTCCGTTTGATGTGGGGATTTGTGGGTGGGCATTGGTCGAAATGGCAACAACTGTCGTGCTCACCCCTTCAACTGCGCCAATATGTTTCAAACCTGAAAAGCCATCAAGACTATCTAGGCCACAACCCCTTGGGCTCTTTGTCTGTCATCGCCATTTTGGCTTTGTTGACACTTCAAGTGGCAACGGGTCTTTTCAGTGACGATGAAATTGCAAACGCTGGCCCCTTAACGGTTTGGGTGTCTGAAAACATTGTGTCGAAATTCACGCAATGGCACAAAGGTCTTGGCAAAGGCATCGTGCTTTTGTTAATTGCAACGCATTTGTTGGCCATTGCATGGCACTATTTCAAAAAGAATGAAAACCTGAGCCGTGCCATGGTGTGGGGCAACAAAATGTCTGCAGAGGCTGCAGACCCTTCGAGTGACAAGCCGCGCGATTGGCTCAAAGCACTTGTTTGTTTTGCGCTTGCGGCTGGCTTGGTGTATTTCCTGATCAATGCAGCAGCCCCCTTGTAGTTTGTGGCTTCATTTAGGCGCTACACTTAAATTCAATTACGCCCCGTACTCATTTGTCAGATTTACCTGCCCCCTCCATCGCCCTTGTCGCGCCCCTTGCCATTGAAGACATGGCTGACGTGCGGCGCATCTTCATCGAGTATGCACAGTCACTCCATGTCGATCTGTGTTTTCAAGATTTTGAAGCCGAACTGCAGCTATTGCCTGGGGAATATGCACCGCCAAGAGGCGCTTTGCTGTTGGCCATGGTCAATGGCGAAGTGGCGGGGTGTTGCGCACTGAGGCCGCTAGATTCATCCGACTCGCCAAATGCCTCAGAAATGAAACGACTGTATGTGAGGCCCGCATTTCGCCGATTGGGTTTGGGCCGTCAATTGGCCGAGGCTATTTTGGATGCAGCTCGACAATCTGGCTACAGCTGCGTACTGCTAGACACCTTGGACGAAATGGAGTCTGCGCGCGCTTTGTATGAAGACTTGGGGTTTGTAGAAATCCCACCGTACTATCACAACCCCTTGCCGGGTGCGCATTACCTCAAAGTGATGTTGTAACCGGATGAGCCCTTCGGCTCATCGCTGTACAAACGCATCGTCAATGAAGGCCTCCAGGCTGAGGCCCCATTTTGATCAGCCCTTGGCTTGAGCCAACATCGAGTCAGCATCACTGACTTCGAATTTGCCTGGACCTTCGATGTTCAAGTTTGCGACTTTGCCGTCTTTGACCAACATCGAGTAGCGGTTGCTGCGCAAACCCATGCCGCGCGCGGTCAGGTCCAAAGTCAAACCAGTTGCCTTTGTGAATTCAGCGCTGCCATCACCCAGCATGCGCACTTTGCCTGCAGTTTGAAGTTCACGACCCCAAGCGCCCATGACAAACGCGTCATTCACGCTAACGCACCAAATTTCGTCCACGCCCGCGGCTTTGAGGGCATCAAATTGCGTCACATAACCAGGCACGTGCTTGGCCGAACAAGTGGGTGTGAAAGCGCCAGGCAATGCAAACAAGGCAATGGTTTTACCAGCCGAGGCTTTGGCGACATCAACGGGGTTGGGGCCAATGCTGCAACCATTGCCTTCTACTTCAACGAATTCTGTCAATGTCACTGCAGGAAGTGCGTCGCCAACTTTGATCATGGTGTGTCCTTAAATGAGGGGTGAATAAACGTCAATTCGTGCAAGCATGAAAATGCTCAGACGAAAAAAAACGACTCACAATTGTGAGTCGTTTTGATAAGGTTTGCTGAGTGCAAGCTGATTAAGCTTAAACTGCGGCAGCCTTTTCAACCAAACGGGTGGCAACCCAGTTTTTGGTTTTGGAAATTGGCTTGCTCTCGGTGATCTCGATCACGTCGCCCAAACCATATTGTCCGTTTTCGTCATGTGCGTGGTACTTGCTTGATTTGGCAACAATCTTGCCGTACAAAGCATGCTTCACGCGACGCTCCACCAATACCGTTACGGTTTTGGCGCGTTTGTCGCTGACCACCTTGCCGATCAAGGTGCGCTTGAGGGATGTTTTAGCTTCCGTCATGGTCACTCCTTATTTGGCGGCTTGCTTTTCAGCAAGGATGGTTTTGGCACGAGCGATGCTGCGGCGAGTTTCGCGCAGTTGGTTCGTGTTGCCGAGTTGCTGAGTGGCTTTTTGCATGCGCAAATTGAAATGGGCCTTTTGCAAGTCCTTGATTTCTTTAGCCAAGCCAGCGTCGTCTTTGGTGCGCAGTTCAGTTGTGTTCATTGTGATATCTCCTGAATTACTGGCCAATCATGCGTGCGACAAAAGTCGTGCGCAAGGGCAGTTTGGCTGCGGCCAATTTAAACGCTTCACGGGCCAATTGCTCTGGCACGCCAACGATTTCATACAACACCTTACCGGGCTGAATCTCAGCCACGTAGTACTCGGGGTTGCCCTTACCGTTACCCATACGAACCTCTGCAGGTTTTGTAGAGATTGGCTTGTCGGGGAACACACGAATCCAGATACGGCCGCCACGTTTCACGTGACGTGAAATCGCACGACGTGCGGCTTCGATCTGACGGGCCGTCAAACGGCCGCGGTCGGTGGACTTCAAACCGAAATCACCAAACGCAACCGTGTTGCCACGGGTTGCGACGCCGGTGTTGCGGCCCTTTTGTTCCTTACGGAACTTTCTGCGAGCGGGTTGCAGCATGTTTACTCTCCTTTGGCACCGTCAGCTGCTGCAGCTGGCGCGGCTACTTTACGTACGCGCTTAACGGTGGGTTTGACATCACCACCAGCTTCGGCGGGCTTGTCGCTGCCGTCAACAGGTGCTGTGTTGGTACCGCCAGCACGACGGGGCGCACCGCGGCCTGCACGGTCACCCGGGCGAGCATCACGACGCGGGCCACGTGGGCGACGCTCTTCTTCTTGACGGGGTTCGGCCAAAGCGGGTGCATCGTTGCGACCCAGGTTGTCACCCTTGTAGACCCAGACCTTCACGCCGATCACACCGTAGGTGGTCTTGGCTTCAGAAGTGCCGTAGTCAATGTCAGCGCGCAGAGTGTGCAAAGGCACGCGGCCTTCACGGTACCACTCAGTACGTGCGATCTCGATACCGTTCAGACGGCCAGCAGACATGATCTTGATGCCGAGGGCACCCAGACGCATGGCGTTTTGCATGGCGCGCTTCATGGCGCGGCGGAACATGATCCGCTTTTCGAGCTGTTGTGTGATGCTGTCAGCAATCAGTTGGGCATCGATTTCGGGCTTGCGCACTTCTTCGATGTTCACTGCGACTGGCACGCCCAAACGAGCTGCGAGTTCTTTTTTCAAGCTCTCGATGTCTTCGCCTTTTTTGCCGATCACAACACCAGGACGAGCCGAGAAAATTGTGATGCGTGCATTTTTAGCAGGACGCTCGATGAGGACGCGTGCAACAGCAGCGTTCTTCAACTTGGCCTTGAGGTATTCACGAACCTTGATGTCTTCGGCCAACATGCCGGCGAAATCACGGTTGCTTGCGTACCAACGGCTTGCCCAGTTGCGGCTGACCGCAAGGCGGAAGCCGGTAGGATGGATTTTTTGTCCCATATTCTTCCTAGGCCTTTCAGTTGCCAACCGTCACATACACGTGGCATGTGGGCTTGCTGATACGGTTGCCACGGCCTTTGGCGCGGGCTGTGAAACGCTTGAGTGTGGCGCCTTGTTCGACGTAGATGGTTTTCACCTTCAACTCGTCGATGTCAGCACCGTCGTTGTGTTCAGCGTTGGCGATAGCGGACTCCAAAACCTTCTTCACAATGCCAGCAGCTTTTTTCTGCGTGAATGTGAGGATGTTCAAAGCTTGATCCACTTTTTTGCCGCGAATCAAATCGGCGACCAGGCGGCCTTTATCGACCGACAAACGGACGCCCCTGAGGACTGCACGTGTTTCCATGGTCTTTCCTTATTTCTTCTGGACTTTTTTGTCCGCTGGATGACCCTTGAATGTCCGGGTCAAAGCGAATTCACCCAGCTTGTGGCCAACCATTTGGTCAGTCACATAAACAGGCACGTGTTGTTTGCCGTTGTGCACAGCAATGGTCAAACCGATGAAATCGGGCAAGACCATAGAACGACGTGACCATGTTTTGATGGGCTTCTTGTCTTTCGTTGCAACGGCTTTTTCAACCTTGGCAACGAGGTGATGGTCAACGAATGGACCTTTTTTAAGTGAGCGAGTCATTGGCTACCCTTTACTTCTTGCGACGCGACACGATCATGACCTGCGTGCGCTTGTTGTTACGGGTACGGTAGCCCTTAGTCAGGTTACCCCATGGGTCAACTGCATGACGGCCTTCACCGGTACGACCTTCGCCACCACCGTGTGGGTGATCAACAGGGTTCATCGCCACACCGCGGACGGTAGGACGAATACCCATCCAACGCTTCACACCGGCTTTGCCCAACTGGCGCAAGCTGTGTTCTTCGTTGGCGACTTCACCAATCGTTGCACGGCATTCGATGTGAATCTTGCGAACTTCACCGGAACGCATACGCACTTGAGCGTAGATGCCTTCGCGGGCCAACAATGTGGCAGAAGTACCAGCAGAGCGAGCGATTTGAGCGCCGGCACCTGGTTTCAATTCGATGCAGTGAATGGTTGAACCCACTGGAATGTTGCGGATGGGCAATGTATTGCCTGCACGGATCGGAGCTTCCGAACCGGACAACAATGTTGCGCCAACTTCCAAACCACGAGGTGCAATGATGTAACGACGCTCACCGTCTGCGTAGCAGACCAACGCAATGTGCGCTGTACGGTTTGGATCGTACTCAATGCGTTCCACTTTGGCTGGAATTGCATCTTTGTTACGTTTGAAGTCAACAACACGGTAGTGATGTTTGTGACCACCACCCTTGTGACGGGTTGTGATGTGACCGTTGTTGTTGCGACCCGCTTTTTGATGCTGTGCTTCGAGCAAAGGCGCGTAGGCCTCGCCCTTGTACAGGTGATCACGAGTCACCTTCACCACGCCACGTTGGCCTGGTGAGGTTGGTTTGAGTTTAATGACTGCCATGATTAAGCGGCCTCCCCTGAGAGGTTCAGCTCTTGACCCGGCATCAAGGTGACGTATGCCTTGCGAACGTTATCGCGACGGCCCACAGTCTTGCCAAAACGCTTGGTCTTGCCTTTGGTGTTCACCACAGACACGCCTTTTACTTCCACCTTGAACATCAACTGCACAGCAGCTTTGATTTCAGGCTTGGTAGCGTCCTGCAGCACTTTGAATGTGACAGCGTTTGATTTTTCTGCAACCATGGTGGCCTTTTCGGACACGATGGGGGCAACCAACACAGCCATCAGACGACCTTCGTCAAACTTTTGTGTGCTCATGCGAACATCTCCTTGAGTTTGTCGACAGCGCCTTTGGTGACAACCACTTTCTTGAAGTGAACCAAAGAAACTGGATCGGCGTAACGGGGCTCAACAATCAGGATGTTGACCAAGTTGCGTGAAGCCAAGTAGAGGTTTTCGTCAACTTCTTCTGCAATGACCAAGACAGAGTCGAGGTTCATGGCTTTGAATTTGGCAGCCAATTGCTTGGTTTTAGGAGACTCAACTTTGAAGGAGTCCACCACAGCCAAACGGCCTTCGCGTGCCAACTGAGAGAAGATCGAAGCCATACCAGCGCGGTACATCTTCTTGTTGATCTTCTGTGTGAAGTTTTCGTCGGGCATGTTCGGGAAAATACGACCACCGCCACGCCACAGAGGCGAAGAAGTCATACCAGCACGTGCGCGGCCAGTACCTTTTTGTTTAAAGGGCTTCTTGGTTGAGTGGTGAACTTGTTCACGGTCTTTTTGAGCGCGGGTGCCTTGACGGGCATTGGCTTGATAAGCCACCACGATCTGGTGAATCAGGTCTTCGTTGTATTCACGACCGAACACGGTTTCTGGCGCTTCGAATTTAGAAGCGGCTTGACCTTGGTCGTTCAGGAGTTCGAGC
This sequence comes from Limnohabitans sp., assembly GCA_024642215.1. Classification (GTDB taxonomy): domain Bacteria; phylum Pseudomonadota; class Gammaproteobacteria; order Burkholderiales; family Burkholderiaceae_C; genus Limnohabitans_A. The sequence continues at coordinate 40,410 of JAHEBO010000018.1, read as the reverse complement.
TGCATCAGTTCGCTCCTTTAGCTTTGATAGCGGGACGCACAGTCACGAAGCCGCCTTTGGAACCAGGGATTGCACCTTTGATCAGGAGCAAGCCACGGACTTCGTCTACGCGCACGACGTCGAGGTTCTGGGTTGTGCATGTGACATCACCGAGGTGACCGGACATGCGCTTACCTGGGAACACGCGACCTGGGTCTTGCGCCATAGAGATCGAGCCTGGCACGTTGTGCGAACGGCTGTTACCGTGCGACGCGCGCTGTGACTTGAAGTTGTGACGCTTGATGGTGCCCGCGAAGCCTTTACCAATGGAAGTGCCTTGCACGTCCACTTTTTGGCCCACAGCAAACACCGTAGCAGGCACAGCAGCGCCAGCGGCGTACTGAGCTGCTGTATCAGCAGTCACTTTGAATTCTTGAATGATTTCACCGGCTTCAACGCCTGCTTTCGCAAGGTGGCCAGCAATTGGCTTGGTCACGCGCGATGCTTTGCGCGAGCCGAACGTTACCTGAAGGGCAACGTAGCCATCGTTCTCTTGGGTTTTCACCTGGGTCACGCGGTTGTTTGAAACATCTACCACTGTGACAGGCACTGCGTCCCCATCATCAGTGAACAGACGCATCATGCCCACCTTGCGGCCCAGCAACCCTAGGGAGTTGCTAAGACTCATGTTTTTTTCTCCAAAACTTCCACCCCAGCGACTTCAATTGGCCACTGAGTTTTATATGAAAGAAGGTTAATAAATCTCAACCCAAAACGGGCTGAGCCTCGAATTATAGCCGCGCGTCACAGAACATGGCAAGCGGTTTTTTAATTCGAGTCTTTTTGGGGCTTTTTCAGACCCCGAAGAGGACGCTGCAGGTCCAGTTTCCCAGGCAAGCAACACCTCAACTGTTTTGCAATTGCAAATTACTGCAATTTGATTTCGACGTCCACGCCAGCAGGCAAGTCCAACTTCATCAATGCGTCCACAGTTTTATCTGTAGGGTCAACGATGTCCATCAGACGCTGGTGCGTACGGATTTCGAACTGGTCACGGCTGGTCTTGTTGACGTGCGGTGAACGCAGAATGTCAAAACGCTTCATGCGTGTTGGCAAAGGCACGGGGCCCTTGACAATCGCGCCGGTGCGCTTGGCAGTGTCTACGATCTCAGCAGCAGACTGGTCGATCAATTTGTAGTCAAACGCTTTGAGGCGAATGCGAATTTTTTGTTTAGCTGACATGCGTGTGCTCCAAACTTAGGCTTAATGAATTAAGCGATGATTTTGGCAACAACGCCAGCGCCCACAGTGCGGCCGCCTTCGCGGATCGCAAAACGCAGACCTTCTTCCATGGCGATCGGGTTGATCAACTTCACAGTGATCGACACGTTGTCACCAGGCATCACCATCTCTTTGCCTTCTGGCAATTCAATAGCGCCTGTCACGTCAGTCGTACGGAAGTAGAACTGAGGACGGTAGTTGTTGAAGAATGGTGTGTGACGACCACCTTCATCTTTAGACAAGACATAGATCTCGCCTGTGAAGTGTGTGTGGGGCTTGATCGAGCCGGGCTTGCACAGCACTTGGCCGCGCTGCACGTCTTCGCGCTTGGTGCCGCGGAGCAAAATACCCACGTTGTCGCCAGCTTGACCTTGGTCCAGCAATTTGCGGAACATCTCAACGCCTGTACATGTTGTCTTTTGCGTGTCAGCAATACCAACGATCTCGATCTCTTCGCCAACCTTGACGATACCGCGCTCGATACGGCCAGTCACCACTGTGCCGCGACCAGAGATGGAGAACACGTCTTCCACTGGCATCAAGAAAGCACCGTCCACTGCGCGGTCAGGCGTAGGGATGTAGGAGTCCAAAGCTGCTGCCAACTTCATGATGGCTTCTTCGCCCAAAGGACCCTTGTCGCCTTCCAAAGCCAGCTTGGCTGAGCCTTGAATGATCGGTGTGTCGTCGCCTGGGAAGTCGTACTTGGACAACAACTCGCGAACTTCCATTTCCACCAACTCGAGCAACTCGGCGTCGTCCACCATGTCGCACTTGTTCAAGAAAACGATGATGTAAGGCACGCCCACTTGGCGAGCCAACAAGATGTGCTCACGTGTCTGGGGCATGGGGCCGTCAGCAGCAGAGCACACCAAAATAGCGCCGTCCATCTGAGCCGCGCCAGTAATCATGTTCTTCACATAGTCAGCGTGGCCTGGGCAGTCAACGTGTGCGTAGTGACGGTTTTCTGTCTCGTACTCAACGTGGGCTGTGTTAATGGTAATGCCGCGAGCCTTCTCTTCAGGGGCCGCGTCAATTTGGTCGTACGCTTTAGCAGCGCCGCCGAACTTGGCTGCCAACACGGTTGTGATCGCAGCTGTCAATGTTGTTTTGCCGTGGTCAACGTGACCAATGGTGCCAACGTTCACGTGCGGTTTTGTCCGCTCAAATTTCTCTTTTGCCATTTCAATTCTCCAAAGAACAAAGCCCGTGTTGTGGTTTTATGTTTGCATCCAATTGCTTGTTCACACCGCACGGGTACAGCGTGGCACTGGATCGCAGACAGGTTTAACTTTTTTCTATCCTGCTAAGGAAGATTGATCAGTTGAGGACAGAGCAAACTGCTTCGCAGCTTGATCAGTCCCGCAAACCAATTATTTTGCGCGTGAAGCAACAATCGCCTCTGCAACGTTACGTGGAGCTTCAGCGTAGTGCTTGAATTCCATCGTGTACGTCGCGCGGCCTTGTGACATCGAGCGCAATGTGGTGGAGTAGCCGAACATTTCAGACAGTGGTACTTCAGCTTTAATGGCTTTGCCACCGCCGACCATGTCGTCCATGCCTTGAACCATACCGCGGCGTGAGGACAAGTCGCCCATCACGTTACCAGCGTAGTCTTCAGGTGTTTCAACTTCAACAGCCATCATGGGTTCCAAGATGACGGGGCTTGCTTTGCGGCAACCTTCTTTGAAACCAAAGATGGCGGCCATTTTGAAAGCCATTTCGTTGGAGTCAACGTCGTGGTATGAACCGAAGTGCAATGTGACTTTAACGTCAACGACTGGGTAGCCCGCCAACACGCCTTGGCCCAAAGCTTCGATCACGCCTTTTTCCACTGCAGGGATGTATTCGCGAGGAACCACACCGCCCTTGATAGCGTCAACGAATTCGAAACCTTTGCCGGCTTCTTGTGGCTCAACCTTCAAGACCACGTGACCGTACTGACCCTTACCGCCAGACTGACGAACGAATTTGCCTTCGGCTTCTTCGACAGTTTTGCGGATGGTTTCGCGGTAAGCCACTTGAGGCTTGCCCACGTTGGCTTCAACGCCGAATTCACGCTTCATGCGGTCCACGATAATTTCGAGGTGCAATTCGCCCTGACCGCCAATGATGGTCTGGCCAGATTCTTCGTCGGTTTGAACGCGGAAAGATGGATCTTCAGCAGCCAAACGTGACAAGGCCATGCCCATTTTTTCTTGGTCGGCTTTAGTCTTAGGTTCGACAGCTTGACGAATCACGGAGTCGGGGAACACCATGCGCTCCAAAGTGATGACCGCGTTGGGGTCGCACAATGTTTCGCCAGTGGTCACGTCTTTCAAACCCACGCAAGCAGCGATGTCGCCGGCGCGAATTTCGTCAACTTCTTCACGGTTGTTGGCGTGCATTTGCACGATACGACCGATACGCTCTTTCTTGCCGCGCACAGAGTTGTAAACGGTGTCGCCTTTTTTCAGAACGCCAGAGTAAACGCGCACAAAAGTGAGCTGGCCCACGAAGGGGTCGGTCATCAATTTGAATGCCAATGCAGAGAATTTCTCTTCGTCGTCGGCCTTGCGTGTGACTTCTTTTTCGTCTTCGTCAAAACCTTTGATGGCTTTCACGTCGAGAGGAGAAGGCATCAATTCCAACACAGCGTCCAACATGCGCTGCACGCCCTTGTTTTTAAAGGCTGTGCCACACAACATCGGCTGAATTTCGCTGTTGATGGTACGTGTACGCAAACCAGCCGTGATTTCTTCTTCAGTCAAGTCACCTTCTTCAAGGTACTTGTTCATCAATTCTTCAGAGGCTTCAGCCGCAGCTTCAACCATCTTCTCGCGCCACTCTTTGGCCAATTCGACCAAGTCGGCGGGAATTTCTTCGAAAGTGAACTTCATGCCTTGTGAAGCTTCGTCCCAGATGATGGCCTTCATTTTGCGAAGGTCAACCACGCCGGTGAAGTTGTCTTCAGCGCCGATTGGAATGACGATTGGCACGGGGTTGGCTTTGAGGCGCAACTTCATTTGGTCCACAACTTTGAAGAAGTTGGCACCGGTACGGTCCATCTTGTTCACGAAGGCCAAACGGGGCACTTTGTACTTGTTAGCTTGACGCCACACAGTTTCAGACTGGGGCTGCACGCCGCCCACAGCACAGTAAACCATGCAAGCGCCGTCGAGCACGCGCATTGAACGCTCAACTTCAATGGTGAAGTCAACGTGGCCAGGGGTGTCAATGATGTTGATGCGGTGATCTGCAAAAGAGCCATCCATGCCCTTCCAGAAACAAGTGGTGGCAGCAGAAGTGATCGTGATACCACGCTCTTGTTCTTGCTCCATCCAGTCCATGGTGGCGGCGCCATCATGCACTTCACCAATTTTGTGGTTCACACCGGTATAAAAAAGAATACGCTCGGTGGTAGTGGTTTTACCCGCGTCAATGTGAGCGGAAATACCGATGTTGCGATAGCGCTCGATGGGAGTATTGCGAGCCATGATCAACCTCTTGGATTTCAGTTAAAACAAAAAATGCAAATGCCCTGCAGGGTCTCTACAGGGCTTTGCGGTGGTTGGCTGCGCAGCACGAGGCTGCGCGACAACCTCCGGGATTTAGAAGCGGAAGTGTGAGAAGGCCTTGTTGGCTTCAGCCATACGGTGCACTTCATCACGCTTTTTCATCGCGCCGCCGCGACCTTCATTGGCCTCGAGCAACTCGTTGGCCAAGCGCAAAGCCATGGATTTTTCACCACGCTTACGGGCCGCTTCTTTGATCCAACGCATGGACAAAGCCAAGCGACGGACAGGGCGAACTTCGACAGGCACCTGGTAGTTGGCACCACCCACGCGGCGGGATTTAACTTCCACCATGGGCTTGACGTTGTTGATGGCGATTGAGAAAAGTTCAACAGGGTCTTTGCCTGTTTTCTTTTCCATGTTTTCCAAGGCACCATAAATGATGCGCTCGGCAACCGCTTTTTTGCCGCCTTCCATGATCACATTCATGAATTTGGAAAGTTCGACATTACCGAACTTGGGATCCGGCAGGATTTCACGTTTAGGGACTTCACGACGACGTGGCATATTTCACCTCTTTGCTTCAGTTGATGGCTGGACGTCCGATCCAGACACCCTGCAAATTCATCTTGAATTTGCACTTACTCGACTCCAACATGGAGTCACTTCGTTGAACCGGCTCGTCTAAAAACCAGAACAACACCTTTTTTGAAAGCTAACTTAAGCTTTCTTCGGGCGCTTAGCGCCATATTTAGAACGCGATTGCTTGCGATCTTTCACGCCTTGCAAGTCGAGTGAACCGCGCACGATGTGATAACGCACACCAGGCAAGTCTTTCACACGACCACCACGTACCAAAACCACGGAGTGTTCCTGCAAGTTGTGGCCTTCACCACCGATGTAGGAGATCACCTCGAAGCCGTTGGTCAAGCGCACTTTGGCAACTTTACGCAGAGCGGAGTTAGGTTTTTTAGGCGTCGTGGTGTACACACGGGTGCACACACCGCGGCGCTGCGGAGAGTTTTGCATCGCAGGGCTTTTTGACTTGGTCTTTTCGACCTCGCGCCCCTGACGCACCAATTGATTGATGGTTGGCATTTAAAAAAACGTCCCTAAACGTTTGGAATTAACAAAAAATCTTTCCCGCCCCAAATGCGGAAAAGCCTTCTAGTATAGCGTTTGAATAGGGGCTGTGCAAAAAAATCTACACAGACGTGCCGCTGATCAAAGTTGGCAAGCACCAACTTTTCTTATTTGATCCACAAACGCACAGCATCCCAAGCTCGGCCAAGCACGCCGGCCTGCTCAACGGTGTCCAATGCCTGCAAAGGCATGTCCACCCACAACTGCTCGCCACGGAAAATTTTGAGACTTCCAATGGCTTGGCCCTTGGTGACGGGCGCCACCAGCGGGTCGGGGCGAACCAGTTGGGTTTTGATTTGCGCAGCTGTGCCCGTAGGCACGGCCACCACCAGCGCATCCGCACGGCCAAGCTTGACGGTTGATTCTTTGCCCTTCCAAATGGTTGGGGTTGAGACAGGTTGGCCAGCCTCATACAACTTGACCGCTTCAAACGCGGTGTAGCCCCAGTTCAGCAGTTTTTGCGCTTCGTTTGCGCGCGCCACCTCGCTGCTTGTTCCCATCACAATGGCCATTAAGCGGCGCGGGCCAATATGGGGGAAGTCACGTTTGGCGGTGGCCACCAAGCAGTACCCCGCAGCATCCGTTTGACCCGCTTTCAAGCCATCCACAGTGGGGTCTTTGAAAAGTAGCAAGTTGCGATTGCTGTCATTTGCAGCGGGTGTGCCAGGGTAACGGTATTTCTTAATGGCATAGAAGCCCACATGGTCGGGAAAGTCACGCATCAAGCGGGCAGCCAAGGTACCTAAGTCTCGTGCGGTGGTAATGTGACCCGACTCCGTCAAACCTTCTGGGTTTTTGTAGAGGGTATTTTTCATGCCAAGCACTTTGGCTTGGTCATTCATCATTTGGACAAAGCGCTCAACCGTGCCGCCAACCCCTTCGGCCAACGCCACCGTGGCGTCATTGCCCGACTGGACAATCATGCCTTTGATCAAGTCTTCTACTGGCACCTTCATTTTGGGATCTATGAACATGCGCGATCCAGACATCTTCCAAGCGCGCTCGCTAACCCCAAAAGTTTGCTTCATGTCTATTTTTTTAGACTTCAAAGCATCAAACACCAAATAGGCCGTCATCAGTTTGGTCAAGGACGCGGGCTCAAAGGGCATGTCCAAATCACGTGACGCCAAAATTTGATTGGCCGTGACATCCAACAGAAGGTATGCACGCGCTGCGATTTCGGGCGCTTCGGGGGCCGACACTTGGGCTTGCGCACGCAAGGGCGACAGACACAAAGCGAAGGTCATGGCGCCCAAACAAAGCGCTGCGCGCAAGGCTTTGCGGCGAGAAGCCAAAAATAAAGAAATCATGTTGAACTGACTGGACTTAGGCACGCAGATGGCGGCTAACCAAAGACCGAAGCAAGGGCAATTGGCCGTGAAAGAAGTGTTCAACGCCAGGAATGACCGTCACCGGCAATGATTGAGGGCGGGCCCAATCCATCACACTGGCCAAAGGCACGGTGTCGTCCACTTCACCATGGACCACCAAAGTGATGTCGTGCAGCGCTGGCGGTACAGCGGCCACCTCAAAACGTGATGCCGCGGTTCCCACCAGCACGAGCTTTTCCAAATGACCCTTTGGCGCCATCTGCACTGCGGCATGGCTGGTGACAAACGCGCCAAATGAAAAGCCGGCCAATGCAAGCCCCTTGGGGGTGTCGAAATGGCTTTGACTTTGCGCGATGACGGCCATCAAATCATCCAACTCACCGCGACCTTCGTCGTATACACCGGCACTGGCGCCGACGCCTCGAAAATTGAAGCGAATGGCGCGCCAGCCATTTTGAACAAAGGCTTTGGCCAAAGTTTGAACCACCTTGTTTTGCATCGTGCCGCCAAACAAAGGGTGCGGATGGGCGATGACGGCAGTGCCTTTGCAGGCGCCTTCCATCGATTCATCCAAAAGCCCTTCCAACACACCGGCTGGGCCCTGAAACTGAACGGCCTGCGTTGCTGAATTCATCAGCGCCCCACGTTGGGTGGTGTAACCAAACGTTGGACCACTTGGCCATTTTTGAGATGGCTCTCGACGATTTCATCAATGTCTGAGTTGTCGACAAAGCTGTACCAAGTGCCTTCGGGATAAACCACGGCCACAGGCCCGCCCGCACAACGGTCTAGGCAACCGGCTTTGTTGACGCGGACTTTGCCGGCACCAGCCAAGCCCAAATCCTTCACTCGGGATTTGCAGTGGTCAAAAGCTGCTTGAGCGCCTTGCAAGGCGCAACACGCTTCGCCGTTTTTTCTTTCATTCAAACAAAAGAAAATATGGCGCTCGTAATAAAGGGGGTTGTGTTCACTCATTTGCTCATTTTAGAGGGACGAGATGAAGACAAACGCTGCATTAAATAGACCAACAAAACAAAAGGCCAAAGCCAACCCATCCACTGAATCAGGCCATGAAAACGAATGAACTGGCCTTGCTCCCAGTTGTGCAAAGTCAAAGCAAAGTAAGCACTCGCTGATGCGTTGTTAAGCATCGTCAGCTGCAGTACCAAGCCAACGAGCGCTAGCACTTGGAGTGTTTTTTCTTGAACCCACATCATCGGTACAGCCAACAAGGCCGCCAAGATCAAGCCCAATTGAACCGGTGGGTTGATCCATCCCCAAGCGTGCAAGGGGCCATAAGTGAGGGCCGCAGACAATGCCGTAAAGCCCAAACCGGACGCCAACAACAGCGCCAAAGCTATGGCTTTTTGATGCAAATGGCGTATCAATGTGAACGCCAACATGCTGGGAATTAACTGCCCCAAGCTGACGCACATCACTTCGTATATGGGCAGCAGTGGCTGTAACTCCACTTCTCGAACGGGCAGCCAATCAAGCCAAGGCGTGTCTTGCAACCACAAGGCCAAGGCATCTTCGGTGCGCTCCAGAATTTGGCCCAGGCCGAAAGGCACGGGCGCAGGAAATAACAAAGCAACAGGCCACAAAGCCAACAATACCAAAGCGCCTCTGGCATCTGAGAAGAACCATTTCGCCCGGAAACGCGTCCATCGGTCCAAGAAGCCAAAGCGCTCCAGCGTCCAAGCCAGCGATGCACCCAACAGTGTGCCCACCGTGTTCAGCTCCCAATCCACATTGGAGGGCACCCTTGCTGGCAAAAAGAGTTGCAAAGACTCAAGGCTCAGGGACAACAAAGAACCCGACACAACGGTGAACGTGACAGCCGGCCAATGTCTGGCACTGCGTCTGAGGGCCAGCACACCAATAAAACCTAAAGGGGCATAACCCAAAACATTGGCCAGAACATCGAAACCTGTCCAGTAACGCGGCCAGGGCGCCAACAAGAAGGCAGTCCAATCCACGCCTTGCGAGCGCCAGTGATCAAATGGGTAAAGGCTGGCGTAGACGATCAGTGCGGCATAAATACCAGCCAAGGGCCATGCCGCAGTCTTTTGCATGGACCTTAAAACGGCTTCACAACCACAAAAATAACAACCGCCACCAGCATCAAAACAGGCGCTTCATTGAACCAGCGGTACCAAACATGGCTGTGGGTATTTAGATTGGCTTCAAATTTCTTCAACATCCGGCCACAGGCGTGGTGATAGCCCACAATGAGCAACACCACCGCCAATTTGGCGTGCATCCAAGCATTGCCAGGACCCCAGCCTATGCCAATGCCCCACCACAACCAAACACCCAACGCAATGGCGGGCACAGACAACAAGGTGGTGAATTTGAGAAGCTTGCGAGACATCAGCAAGAGTCGCTCTCGCTCAGCCACTGAATCTTCAGGCACCATGGCCAAATTGACGAAGATGCGCGGCAGGTAAAACAAACCCGCAAACCAGCTGGCCACGAAAACGATGTGAAAGGCTTTAATCCAGAGCATGCGGCAAGTGTAGCGCTGGGGCTTGCGGTTGAACAAGCTCTACAACTTGATGTGCATCAAGATTTCTAGGCAAGTGGCGTTTTGCAATCCACTCAAAACAAGAAACTTCAGGCACAATTTTCAAATGACACCGATTCACACGCCTTACCCCCTTAGCCGCCCACGACGTTTGCGCCGCACCGATTTTTCTAGACGCTTGGTCCGTGAAAATCAACTGACCGTTGACGATTTGATTTACCCCGTGTTTGTACTGGATGGCAAAAATCAGCGTCAAGCCGTGGGCTCCATGCCTGGCGTTGAACGTTTAAGTTTGGACCTGTTGCTGCCAGTGGCAGAAGACTGCGTCAAGTTGGGCATCCCTGTCATGGCACTTTTTCCGGTCATTGACAGCGCCCTCAAAGACCCAGAAGGCAATGAGGCGCTCAACCCCGACGGCTTGGTGCCAACGGTGGTTCGGGCCTTGAAGAAACACTTTCCCGAATTGGGCGTGATGACCGATGTGGCACTCGACCCGTTCACCAGCCACGGACAAGACGGCTGGTTGGACGACGATGGCTACATTTTGAACGACCCCACTTTGGGACAACTGGTCAAACAAGCCATGGTGCAGGCTGACGCAGGCGTTGACATCGTGGCACCTAGCGACATGATGGACGGCCGCATCGGCGCTATTCGACAGGCACTGGAAGCCAAGGGTCATGTGCACACTCAGATCATGGCCTACAGCGCCAAATACGCCAGCTCTTTCTACGGCCCCTTCCGGGATGCTGTGGGCTCGGCCGCCAACTTGGGCAAAGGCAACAAAAAAACCTATCAAATGGATCCGGGCAATACCAACGAAGCCTTGCGAGAAGTGGCATTGGACATTGCTGAAGGTGCCGACATGGTGATGGTCAAACCAGGCATGCCCTATTTGGATGTGGTGCGCCGCGTCAAAGACGAGTTTGGTGTGCCGACATTTGCCTATCAAGTATCGGGCGAATACGCCATGCTAAAAGCGGCAGCTCAAAATGGCTGGCTAGACCATGATGGGGTGATGATGGAAAGCTTGCTGGCATTTAAGCGGGCTGGCGCCGATGGCATCTTGACTTACTTTGCGCGAGATGCTGCGCGGCTGTTGGCCAAAGCTTAAATCGGCTCACGTTCCCATCCACACTGCATGCGCGTTTTCACCGTTAACGACCATCACGTTCAAGACGCGCTGTCATTGCCGCATGCATTGCCTGCAAACGGCTATGTTTGGATTGCCTGCTCCAGAACGTTTTTTAAATCTGAGCAGCATCAGATTCAGCAAACTTTGCAAATCCTCACTGGCCATCATTTGCTTGATTTGCACATGTCCGATTTGCTCAATGGCCAATTGCCTTCGCGCTTTGATTTAACCTCTTACTACGACGTGCTGGTGTTTCGTCGACTGGCTGCAAGTTCATCCAATGAGCGTGAGGCCAGCAACACACCCCCAGGCTTGAAAATCAAAGGCAAACTGTCAGGGCCACCGGCGCTCAGAAGGGTGGACACCAGCCCCATTGGCTTTGCCATTTTTGACAATGTGCTGCTCACGGTCCATCCCGATGACTGCGCCATTCGTGAAGCCTATGCTGCCCGGCTGATGGCGGCCAGCAACCACGGGCAAAGAGCCGTCTCTGCTGAACCGCCAACCACCGCCGCCCTTGAAGTTTCAGACGAACGCTCGACGGGTGCTCGCGGCATACCGGTCAGTCCAGCCGACATGATGCTGCGCATGGTCAGCCAAGTGGTCGATGTGTATTTGGATTTGCGAAGAGATCTGACGCGACAGCTAGACCATTGGCAGGCTGAGTTGATCAACCCCGACACCCGCTTCAACAACTGGTCTGCCCTGCTCGAGGCGCGTTTGTCTTTGCATCACCTCGATGAGATCTGCGAAGACCAACGCAGTGCCATGCAAGATTGGCTGGAGTCTTTGAACACTTGGGCGCCGCCCACTGCCAGTGCTTTGATCAAAGAGCACGAAATTTTGAAAGTGCGTAGCCGCGATGTTTTAGAACATATCGACCGCGTGGTGCATCACGTGCGGCGCTTAGAACAAAGCATCGAAACAGCGGTGCAAATTCATTTCAATGCACAGAGCAATCGCACCAATGAAACCATGCGAACGCTCACGTCCATCACGGCCATTTTCTTGCCTTTGAATTTGATCGCTGCTGTTTTTGGCATGAACTTTGAGGTCATTCCTTTGCTTCACAACAGCGCTGGTTTTTGGTGGACGATTGGCAGCATGCTGCTGATCGCGCTCACCTTGGCTTGGCTGTTTTGGCGCAAGCGCTATTTGGCGCGATCAGGCCGCTAAAAATCGCTCACTCAGCTCAAGTGCTGCTTGAAGAAATCCAGGGTTCTTTGCTTGGCCAACGCAGCCGCTTCAGCTTGCCATGCACCGCGGTGGTTGCAATTGAAGCCATGGTGCGCCGCGTAGGTGAACACTTGCGCATCAGGGTGTGCGGCTTGGAACGCTTTGACAGAGTCCATCGAAATCCATTTATCTTCTTCGGCAAAGTGTGCCATCACGGGCACCTTGGTTTGACGGGCTGACTCTGCTTCGGTGGTCATACCGCCGCCGTAATAAGGCGCAGCAGCCGACAAGCCGTTCAGCATGCAAGCAGCACGCCAAGACAGCAAGCCGCCCCAGCAATAGCCGACCACGCCGACTTTCCCGCCACACAATTTGTGCGCATGATCAATGCTGGCTTGAATGTCTTGCAATGCACCGGGTGCGGGCAAGGATTCAATGGCGGTTTTGAGTGCCATGCCAGCGCCCATGTCGGCCTCTGCGTAACCCAGTTCTACATTGGCTTGCGCGCGGTGAAACATGGCAGGCGCAATGGCCAAGTAGCCTTCTTTGGCATATGCATCGGCCACTTCACGAATGTGAACGTTCACGCCAAAAATTTCTTGTATGACCACCACAGCAGCCTTGGCAGGTGTTGCAGGCTCTGCCACATAAGCCGGAAATTGCGTGCCATCAGCGGCCGTTAGTTGAATGAATGTACCCATGACTTACTCCTTTAATGCTGTGAACCAACAAGGGCCCGCTCGACAAAGTCAAGGCGGTCTTGACCCCAGTAAATATCGCCATTGACCACGTAGGACGGTGCGCCAAACACCCCCGCGTCAATGGCCATTTGTGTGTACGACTCGTAGCGCAACTGCACGGCTTGGCTGTGTGCTTGCTCTAAACAACTGGCTGGCAAGTTTTGCTCTTTCAGGAGATCGGCCAATGTTTTTTCATCGGCAATGTTGCGCTGCTGGGCCCAAACAGCCGACAAAACGGCCCCGCTGATCGCCATGGCCGCTTGCGGACCTGCCGCCATGTCGACGGCAATGATGAGCTTGGCGGCATCGTCACCATTCACCGGAAAGAACGTTGGTTTTAAATGCAAGGGTGCACCGAGCCATTTGCTAAAGCGCGCCAGTTCCGTCAAGCGATAGGCTTGCCTTTGCGGGGCACGTTGTCCCAAAGGCAGACCACCTGAGATGGGGAACACTTTGCCGCCCAAGTCAATGGGCATGACACGCACACTTGCACCCGCCTTGGTGAGAATTTGCTGAAAGCGTTGGTGTCCCAAATAAGCCCAAGGGCTTTGGGGCGCAAAGTAATAGTCGACTGAGTGACTCACAAAAAGCTCCTAGTTAAGGTAATCTGCATACTGAATGCCGAAGCACCAGACAGTGTTTTAACCGTTTACACATTATTCTGCAGGAGACAAAGAATGCGCAAAGTAGTTTTGGTCACAGGCGGTAGTCGCGGCATTGGCGCTGCGACCTGCATTTTGGCGGCTCAAAAGGGCTGGGATGTTGCGGTTAACTACACCTCAAATGCTCAAGCTGCCGACGACGTGGTGCAGCAAGTGAAGGCGGCCGGCGGACGTGCCATTGCCGTTCAAGCAGATGTGGCGAATGAAGACCAAGTCTTGGCCATGTTCCAAAAAGTGCGCGCCGAGCTTGGCCCCCTTCAAGGCCTGGTCAACAACGCAGGCGTGGTAGACGTGTCTGCGCGACTGGACGAAATGAGCATGGCCCGCTGGCGCCGGATGTTTGACATCAATGTGTTGGGGTCCATGCTTTGCGCGCGCGAAGCCATTTTGCAAATGAGCACCCAGCACGGCGGCCAAGGCGGCAGCATTGTGAATTTGTCCAGCGCGGCTGCGCGACTGGGCTCGCCTGGTCAGTATTTAGATTACGCCGCAGCCAAAGGCGCCATCGACAGTTTCACACTCGGCTTGGCCAAAGAAGTTGCAGGCGAAGGCATTCGTGTCAACGCCATTCGTCCCGGTTTGATTGACACTGACATTCATGCCTCAGGCGGACTGCCCAATCGCGTGAAAGACCTCGAGCATTTGGTGCCTGCCAAGCGCGGTGGTTCGGCCATGGAAGTGGCACAGGCCATCGTGTGGTTGCTGTCTGAAGAAGCCAGCTACACCACCATGAGCCTGATCGATGTGTCGGGGGGGCGCTGATGGCGGGTGCAACTTCTGACAAGATTCTTTATTACTGGGAAGACCTGCAGCCTGGCAGCGAACGCGACCTAGGCACGATCAAGCCCACACGCGAGGAAATCATTGCCTTTGCGTCTCAATTTGATCCGCAGCCTTTTCACCTCGACGATGATGCCGCCAAAGCCTCTGTGTTTGGCGGCTTGTGCGCCAGCGGTTGGCACACCTGCTCGATGGCCATGCGTTTGATGGTGACGAATTTCCTCCAGCAGTCGGCCAGCCTGGGTTCGCCGGGCCTTGAAAACCTGCAGTGGAAAAAACCTGTTTTTCCCAACGACACCTTAAGTCTCAAGCACACCATCTTAGAAACCCGCCCTATGCGTTCTAAGCCGGACGTCGGTTTGGTCCGCACCGCCTGGGACATGCACAACCAACACGGCGACAGTGTGCTGCACATGGAAGGCTGGGGCATGTTCAGGCGCAGGCACCCCGCCACGGCCAAGGAAAACAACACCGCCACAAGCGATTAACATTCACCTGTTCTACATCTACCGAGAAAAGCCATGACCGTCACTTCGATTGCTCACTCTATTTCTGGCCAAAAAACGGCTGGCACATCGACTCGGGCGCAAGACGTCTTCAACCCTGCAACCGGCGCAGTCACGGGCCGCGTCAACTTGGCCAATGTGCAAGATGTCGCGCAAGCCGTCGCTGCGGCACAGGCCGCATTTCCCGCATGGGCCGATACACCGCCACTGCGCCGCGCGCGCGTGATGTTCAAATTCTTGGAGTTGTTGAACCAGCACCGCGATACGTTGGCGCAGATGATCACGGCCGAGCACGGCAAGGTGTTCACCGATGCACAAGGCGAAGTGACGCGCGGCATCGACATTGTGGAATTTGCTTGTGGCATTCCGCAATTGCTCAAAGGCGACTTCACCGACCAAGTTTCAACGGGCATCGACAACTGGACAATGCGCCAGCCTTTGGGCGTGGTGGCGGGCGTCACGCCCTTTAACTTCCCCGTCATGGTGCCCATGTGGATGTTTCCTGTGGCCATTGCCTGCGGCAACAGCTTTATTTTGAAGCCTAGCCCTCTTGATCCCAGCCCCAGTTTGTTCATGGCCGACTTGCTCAAACAAGCGGGCTTGCCGGATGGTGTGTTCAACGTGGTGCAAGGCGACAAAGAAGCGGTCGACGCACTGGTCGAACACCCCGACGTCAAAGCTGTGAGCTTTGTGGGCTCCACCCCCATCGCCAACAGTTTGTATGAAAACGGCGCGCGCCACGGCAAACGTGTGCAAGCTTTGGGCGGCGCTAAAAACCACATGGTGGTCATGCCCGATGCCGACATTGAGCAAGCGGTAGATGCCTTGATTGGCGCAGCTTACGGCTCTGCAGGCGAACGCTGCATGGCCATCAGTGTGGCTGTCTTGGTAGGCGATGTCGCCGAAAAGTTAATGCCGTTGCTGTTGGAAAAAACACGCGCCCTCAAAGTTTTGAACGGCACCAACTTGGCCGCCGAAATGGGCCCCATCGTGACCGCTGCGGCCAAGCAACGCATCACGGGTTACATCGATGCAGGTGTGGCCGAAGGCGCCAAGCTGTTGGTCGATGGCCGTCAGTTTGATGGCGCCAAAGCAGGCGCAGGTTGTGACAACGGCTTCTGGCTGGGCGGCACCTTGTTTGACAACGTCACCACCGACATGAAAATTTACAAAGAAGAGATTTTTGGTCCTGTGTTGTCTTGCGTGCGTGTCAAAGATTTTGGTGAAGCGGTGCAAATCATCAACGACCATGAATTTGGCAACGGTGTGAGTTGCTTCACACGCGATGGCAACGTGGCGCGTGAGTTTTCACGTCGCATTCAAGTGGGCATGGTGGGCATCAACGTGCCCATTCCTGTGCCCATGGCTTGGCACGGCTTTGGTGGTTGGAAGCGCAGCTTGTTTGGCGACATGCACGCGTATGGCGAAGAAGGTGTGCGTTTCTACACCAAGCAAAAATCCATCATGCAGCGCTGGCCCGAGAGCATTGGCAAGGGCGCCGAGTTTGTCATGCCCACCGCCAAATAACGCATGAACGACAGCACCTTTGACTACATCATTGTTGGCGCAGGAACGGCCGGTTGCCTGTTGGCCAATCGCCTGTCTGCCGACGCCAGCAAACGGGTGCTGTTGATTGAAGCGGGCAAGCGAGACGACTACCACTGGATTCACATTCCGGTGGGTTATCTGTACTGCATTGGCAACCCGCGCACCGATTGGTTGTACCAAACCGAAGCGGCCGATGGTTTGAATGGCCGAAGCTTGCGCTATCCGCGCGGCAAAGTTTTGGGCGGTTGCAGCAGCATCAACGGCATGATTTACATGCGCGGTCAAGCACGTGATTACGACCAATGGGCGCAGCTCACGGGCAGTGAAGATTGGCGCTGGGACCAATGCCTGCCTTATTTCAAAGCGCACGAAGACCATTACAAAGGCGCCACCCAACTTCACGGCGCCAAAGGCGTCAAGCCAGAATTGTTTGACGGTTCAGACGCGTCCGTCCCAGCATCGGCCGACTACTTCAAAGTCCTGAAAGCAAGACAAGCGGGTGGCGAGTGGCGCGTTGAAAAACAACGCTTGAGTTGGGACGTGCTCGATGCGTTTTCACAAGCGGCGCAACAAGCGGGCATTCCTGCCTCTGCAGATTTCAACCAAGGCAACAACGAGGGCGTTGGTTATTTTGATGTAAACCAACGCAGTGGTTGGCGCTGGAACACAGCACAAGCCTTTTTAAGACCCACCTGTTTTGCAAGGCCCAACTTTGAGTTGTGGACTCAGGCACAAGTCGCCGGCTTGGTGATTGAAACCGATGCCGATGGTGCCAAGCGTTGCACCGGCGTGAGGGTGTGGGATGGCCACCAATTGGTTACCGCAACCGCCACACGTGAAGTGGCTTTGAGTGCCGGCAGCATTGGTTCTGCGCAAATTTTGCAGTTGTCTGGCATTGGCAATCCCAATGCGCTCAAGCCAGTGGGCGTTGAAGTTCAGCATGATTTGCCAGGGGTAGGCGCCAACCTGCAGGATCATTTGCAAATACGTTCGGTCTACAAAGTAAAGAACGCCAAGACCCTCAACACATTGGCCAACAATTGGTGGGGCAAAGCCAAAATTGGTTTGGAATATGCCATGTCGCGCAGTGGCCCCATGAGCATGTCACCCAGTCAGTTGGGTGCATTTACCAAAAGTGATCCATCGCAAAAATGGGCCAACATTCAATACCACGTGCAGCCCCTCAGCTTGGATGCGTTTGGCGAACCGCTGCACAATTTTCCTGCCATCACGGCCAGTGTGTGCAACCTGAATCCCACCAGCCGCGGCAGCGTCACCTTGAAGAGCCCTGACTTTAAAGATGCCCCCGCCATTGCGCCCAACTACCTCAGCACAGCTGAAGATCGAAAGGTGGCTGCCGACAGCCTGCGCGTCACGCGCAGAATCATGTCGCAAGCTGCGATGGCGCCGTTTGAGCCCGAAGAGTTCAAGCCCGGTGTGCAATACCAATCGGATGAAGAGCTGGCCAAGTTGGCGGGTGACATTGCCAGCACCATTTTTCACCCGGTCGGCACCACCCGCATGGGCAAGGAAGACGACAACATGGCCGTCGTCAACAGCCAACTGCAAGTGCGCGGCATCAGAGGATTGCGCGTGGTCGATGCAGGTGTCATGCCCAGCATCACCAGTGGCAACACCAACAGCCCTACGTTGATGATTGCAGAAAAAGCCGCACATTGGATGGCACTCGATGCGCTCACAACATCGCAAGGCATCTCATGATGCTTTTGGCGCGGGAAATCCCTGATGGCTTTGCCTTATGAAGACAGCTACATTGCATTCACTCGATGAACTGCAGTTTGGGTTCGTTTTGAGGGCTGAGGAGACACCCAAACTACTCGAACATAAACATCCACAACGAGATGTGACTTTTGATAGGCGCCGCGAAAGCGGCGCTTTTTTTTCATGGAATTACTGATCGTCTCTCTGGCGTCCTTGTTTGCCGGCATGGTCGATTCGATCGTTGGCGGAGGGGGCCTCATTTTGATCCCCGCACTCTTCGCCACATTTCCCACGGCACCCCCCGCCACCTTGGTGGCCACCAATAAAAGTGCGGCCATTTGGGGCACCGCATTTGCCACCTATCAATTTAGCAAAAAGGTGGAGATGCGCTGGAACGCATTGATGCCAGCAGCCAGCGCAGGTTTGCTAGGCTCGTTGTTAGGCGCGTGGACCGTCACGCAAGTTGATCCCAGTTTTTTGCGCAAAGCACTGCCCTTTATTTTGCTCGCCTTGTTGGCCTACACCTTGGTCAAGAAAGACATGGGGCAACTGCATGCGCCCCGTTTCAAAGGTCGACAAGAAGCCTTTGCCGCCGTTGCCATGGGCTTGTTGATTGGCTTTTACGATGGCTTCTTTGGCCCAGGTACCGGCAGCTTTTTTGTCTTCGCTTATGTGCGCTTGTTGGGCTATGACTTTCTCAATGCTTCGGCTTCGGCCAAGTTGATGAACACTGCCACCAATTTCTCTGCCTTGGTGCTGTTCACCCTTCAAGGTCATGTGTGGTGGCATCTGGCCTTGCCCATGGCGTTGGCCAACGTGGTGGGCAGTTTGCTGGGCACACGCTTGGCACTGAAACATGGTGCAGGCTTTGTGCGCTATGTGTTTTTGGCCGTGGTGGCAGCCTTAATTTTGAAAACGACTTACGACGGATTTTTGCGCTGAGGCGCAAACTGGGTATAGGCCACGCCCAGCAAAGCGATGAAAGCGCCAACCAACTTGATCACGGTGTATTGCTCGCCGGTCAGCGCCCAAGCAAACAAACCCGCCACTGGCGGCATCAGGTACATCAAGGGTGCGGTTTTGGCCACGCCTCTGACTTGATTCACCCAGCCCCACACCAACCAACCCCCAAAGGCGGAGATCAAAATAGACCACCCCATGGCGGCCCATCCTTGCCAGCCTAAACTGCCCCAAGGTGCTTCAAGACCTGTGGGAATGGACCACAACATGACTGGCAAACCACCCCACAAAGTGGCGTAACCCATGGTGAGCACACTGCCATGTTTCTCCAGCATGGGCTTGGCTTGCACGGTGTAATAAGAAAACAGCAGCGCCGCCACAAACAAAATCACATCGCCGCCGGTTGCTCGCAAGTCGCCCTTCAACAGTTTTTCAGACAAGAACAGCATCACGCCAATGAAGGCCACCGTGACGCCCAATACTTGCGTACGTTGAAGCTTCTCATGTCCCTTCCAACGCAAGATCAACAAGGTAAAGATGGGGCCACAAGCCAAAATCACTGAGCTTGAAAACGGCGTCGACAAATGAATGCCATAGCAAACAATTCCGACGTGCAAGCTATGACCCACAAAACCCAATCGCGCCAACTCAAAGACATCTTGACGTGGCAGCGGCGGCAAAAATTGACCCAAAGTCATGCGCATCAAGAGAAGAGCACACAAGGGCATGATGAGGTAACGCGCCAGCAAAAAACCACTGGGTGTGAGTGTGTTCAGCAAATACTTTTGAACACTGAAATTGGCGCCCCAGATCAAAATCAAAATGAGGGCGGCACCCAGGGCCAAGCGTTGCTGCGGGGCGTGTTTCAATCCTTGACCACCACGGGTACGCGTGCGGCCAAGGCGCACATCAATTCATAACCCACTGTGCCCGCCGCTTGCGCGACCGCATCAATGGGGACACCCACGGACGCATGCACCTTGGGCATTGTTTTCTGCGGCAGGCCCCACAAAGTGACTTCACTGCCTAGATCGGCATGCGGCACATCGGTGATGTCTACCGTGATCATGTCCATGCTGACACGGCCCACTGTTCGCGATGCTTGGCCATCGACGCACACTGGCGTACCGGTGGCGGCACTTCTGGGATAGCCATCTGCATAGCCACACGCCACCACGCCAATTCGCATGGGACGATCGGCCACAAAAGAAGAGCCATAACCCACCGCGTCCCCAGCTTGCAAATGTTGCACGCCAATGATGCCGGCGTTCAAACTCATGACAGGCTTCAAGCCCCAGTCATGCGCCGAGTGCAAAGGAAAATCGGGCGAACTGCCATACAAAGCAATGCCAGGACGGACCCAGTCTGCACGTACCGCCAGGTCTTTGGCATGACGCAGCGTTGCCGCACTGTTGCACAAACTGCGTTCGCCAGACAAGTCGTGGGTGTGTTGATGAAACAGGGCCATGGCCGCGGCAATCCCTTTGTCGCCATCGGCATCGCTGAAGTGCGACATGAGCGAGATCTCATCCACTTGAGGCAGCGCATTCAAGCGGGTCCATGCCGCTCTAAACGCCTGGGGTGCAAAGCCCAGACGGTTCATGCCTGTGTTCATTTTGAGAAAAACCCGATGTGGCTGATGGGTTTTATGCACAGCCAGCATGTCAATTTGGGCTTCACAGTGCACCACATGCCAGAGGTTGAGTCGAGAGCACAGCTCCAAATCGCGGGTCTCAAAGACCCCTTCCAACAAGAGGATGGGGCCACGCCAGCCCAACTGCCGCACACGTTCCGCCTCTGCCAAATCAAGGAGCGCAATGCCATCGGCGGCGCGCAAGCCTTCAAAGATGCGCTCAATGCCATGGCCATAGGCATTGGCTTTCACCACACCCCACACCAAGGCATCGGGTGCCGCGGCTTTGATTTGCGACAAGTTGTGGCGCAGGGCTTGGATGTCGATGGTGGCCTGAATCGGTCTTGGCATATCAGATCGTTACAAAAACAGCGATCAATCTCGCGGGTAGAAGCCTAGATTGTGGCACTACAGAGCGTGATATAACCGAAACTTACGCCAACACCTGCAATGCAAGTGTTGCTTTGATCCTTTTTTCCAATTTTCGAAACCGGCCTTTTGCCTGATCGATTCACTGCATGATTTCATGAAGCGCGGTTTTTACACCATCATGGCGGCCCAGTTTTTCAGTTCGCTGGCCGACAACGCGCTGTTTGTCGCGGCGGTAGAACTGATTCGCACCAGCGGCGGCGCAGAGTGGCAGCGCGCAGCTTTGGTGCCGATGTTTGCTTTGTTTTATGTGGTGCTGGCCCCCTTTGTCGGCGCCTTTGCCGACGCCAGGCCCAAGGGCGAGGTCATGTTCATCAGCAATGCCATCAAAGTCTTTGGCTGTTTGATGATGTTGTTTGGCACACACCCTTTGTTGTCTTATGCCATTGTGGGTTTGGGGGCCGCGGCTTACTCGCCTGCCAAATACGGCATCTTGACCGAACTCTTGCCTGCATCTCAATTGGTCAAGGCCAACGGCTGGATTGAAGGCCTCACCATTGCATCGATCATTTTGGGTGTGTTGGTGGGCGGTCAATTGGTGGGCGTGCATGTGTCTGAGTACTTGCTCAAGTTTGACTTCCCTCTCATTGACACAGGCATCGACACAGCCCCCGAAGCCGCCATTTTGCTGCTGATCACTTTCTACGCTTTGGCCGCCTGGTTCAACACCCGCATTCCTCAAACCGGCGTGGTGATGCGTGCCATGCCGCAAAATTTATTGGCCCTGCTGCCCGACTTTTGGGATTGCAACACGCGCCTCTGGAAAGACCGTTTGGGTCAAATCTCGCTTGCCACCACCACCTTGTTTTGGGGCGTTTCAGGCAATTTACGGTACATCGTCTTGGCATGGAGTGCGGCCGCTTTGGGCTACTCCACCACACAGGCCTCTAGCCTGGTGGGTGTGGTGGCCATTGGCACCGCGGTGGGCGCTGTCGTCGCCTCGGTCCGGATGAAGTTGCATCAGGCAACGCGCGTGATGCCTTTGGGCATTGGCATGGGCGTGTTGGTCATGGCTATGAACTTCATCGACAACGTGTGGGTTGCGGCCCCTTTCCTTATTTTGCTGGGTGCCTTGGGGGGCTTCTTGGTGGTGCCCATGAATGCCTTGCTGCAGCACCGCGGCCACAACCTGATGGGCGCGGGTCGCTCCATTGCGGTTCAAAACTTCAATGAGCAAACTTGTATCTTGTTATTGGGGGGCTTTTACAGTTTCTCCACCGGCATGGGCTTGTCCGCCTTTGGGGCCATCACCGCATTTGGCTTTGTAGTGGCCAGCATCATGTGGGTCATCAAACGCTGGCATGAGCGCAACATGCGCGAGCACAGTGCGGTGTTGAATCACTTGATCGATGTTGCCAAAAACGACCATCTTCACGGCTAATTGGCCGCCTTGAATTTTTTCCTCACGCAGGGTGTACACCATGAAATCGATCTATGACTTTGATGCCGTACAAATGAATGGCCAGCCCTTGTCACTGGGGTCGCTGCGCGGCCAAGTGATGCTGATTGTCAACACGGCCAGTGCCTGCGGCTTCACACCGCAATTTGGCGGGCTGGAAAAAGTTCACCAAGCCTACAAAGACCAAGGTTTGACTGTTTTGGGTTTCCCCTGCAATCAATTTGGTAGCCAAGACCCCGGCAGCAACGCGTCGATTGCCAGCTTCTGTCAATTGAATTACGGCGTCAGTTTTCCCATGATGGAAAAGATCAATGTGAATGGCCCTGAAGCACATCCCTTGTACCAATGGTTGTGCACAGAGGCGCCAGGCTTGTTGGGCAGCAAAGCCATCAAATGGAACTTCACCAAGTTTTTGGTGGGCCGCGATGGCCGCGTCTTAAAACGCTACGCCCCCATGGACAAGCCTGAAAAAATCAGCAAAGACATTGAAGCCGCACTGGCCGCATAAATCAAGCGCCTTCTCAAGCGCCACTCAATTGCTATTGGCCAAGGCCTCGTCCACCAACTCAACCCAATGCCGCACGGGCACGTCGGCACCGCTTTGCAAATGTGTGATGCAGCCAATGTTGGCGCTCAAAATGGCCTTGGGTTGCAGTTTGTGCAAATGACCCAATTTGCGGTCGCGCAACGTGTAGGCCGTGTCGGCTTGCAACACCGAGTATGTCCCTGCAGAACCACAACACAAGTTGGACTCTAGTTCCGTGACGCGCAACTGAAAACCCAGTTGGCCCAGCTGCGCTTCCACGCCGCCCTTGAGTTGTTGACCATGCTGCAAAGTGCAAGGTGGGTGGTACGCCAAGGGGCCAGCCGCAGCCACCACCTCGGGCTTCAACCGCTTTTGAAGTTCTGGCAGACACAGTGGCAAGAGTTCACTCAGGTCACGCGTGAGTTCTGAAATGCGTGTGGCTTTTGCTGCATATTGCGGATCGTGCTGCAGCAAGTGGCCGTATTCTTTCACCGTCACACCGCAGCCCGATGCATTCATCACAATGGCCTCGACACCTTGCGTGACCCAGGGCCACCACGCATCGATGTTGCGGCGCATGTGGTCCAAACCTCCCACCTGATCGTTCAAGTGAAATTTAACAGCGCCACAGCAACCTGCTTCAGGTGGCACGATGACCTCAATGCCGCAAGCATTGAGCACGCGCGCAGTGGCGGTGTTGATATTGGGCATCATGGCGGGCTGGACGCACCCAGCCAACATCAGTACTTTTCGTGCGTGTGTTTGCGTCGGCCATGCGCCAGCCGCTTGAGGCGCAGGCACTTTGGCCTTCAAGCTTGCTGGTAACAAAGTCCTGACGCTTTGCCCCACTTTCATGGCAGGCGCAAACAAGGAAGACGTCAATCCTTCTTTTAACAGCCATCGCAAGGCGCGTTCTTTCAGGGGGCGCTGCACTTTGGCATCGACCACCTTGCGTCCCAAGTCCACCAAATGGCCATACTGCACGCCACTGGGGCAGGTGCTTTCGCAATTGCGGCAGGTGAGGCAGCGGTCTAAATGCAATTGTGTTTTTCGAGTGGGCTCGGCACCTTCGAAGACTTGCTTCATCAAGTAGATGCGGCCACGAGGGCCGTCTAATTCATCCCCCATCAACTGGTACGTGGGGCAAGTGGCTGTGCAAAAACCACAGTGCACGCACTGGCGCAGAATGGCTTCGGCTTCTTGTCCAAGCAGGGTGTTTTGAAACTCAGGTGCGAGTTGGGTTTGCATGTTGAGCCTCAGAAATGCGCGTTCAATCTGCGCGGGCCAAACAGGCCGGCAGGGTCAAATTCATGTTTCAACGCTTGCTGAATGCGTTGTTGGACCGCATCGAGCGGCGTAAAAACTGGAACGGACACTGGCGTTGCTGCGCTGGTTTGATGCGGACGTTTGAACAGCGTCGCTTGCCCCCCTACCGCCGCCGCCACTTTGCGCAAGGCATCAGCAGCCGACAAGGGCGCCCATACCCAGCGCTGTGCGCCATGCCATTCAATCAACGGTGAACTTGCACTGTCAGGCAAGTTCAAAACCGGCGCCGTCTGGGGCACCGACAAGCGCCAAAGTGCCAACTCGGGAGAGCTTGAGACCGGTGTGAAAAATGGCAAGCGCTGGTCTGCACAGTCGGTCCAATCTTGGCCAGCACTTTCTGGTGCTTGCAAAATCAACTCACTTTTCAAGGCCGCGACGTCCTGCGACATGCGAACTTTGGCGGCCTCTACGGCTGCCTGTGCGCCACGAAGTCGAACAAACAACATGTTGGGTTGGCCCGGCAGACTGCTGTCCTTGACCCAGCAACTGGCATTCAAAGGCAAAGGCTGACCACCCCAGCGGTGCAACAAAGCCAGCGCTTGATCTTGTGGCAATTGGCACATCAGATGCGCCTGCGCGGGTGCCACGGGCAATACTTTCAATGACACTTCCGTGATCAAACCCAGCGTGCCCCAGCTGCCCGCCAACAAGCGACTGACGTCATAACCGGCCACGTTTTTCATCACTTGCCCACCAAAGGTCAGGTGCTCACCGCGGCCATTGATGAACTTCAAACCCAGCACAAAGTCCCGAACAGCGCCCACACTGGCGCGCGCTGGACCACTCAAACCCGTCGCCACCATGCCGCCAACGGTGGCCTGACTGGTGGCGCGATTGGCTGCAAACACGGGTGGCTCAAACGCCAAACACTGTCCTTGCGCGGCAAGCGTTTTTTCTAAATCACTTAATAGCGTGCCTGCGCCGACAGTGATGACTAACTCACTAGGCTCATACTGCACAATGCCCGACAGACCACGCGTTTCCAACAGCTCGCCCTCCAAGGCTTCGCCATAAAAGTCATGGCTGCCCGAACCGTGGATGCGAAAGCATTTGCGGTGCGCTGGCACCGCTGCTGCAGCGGTGCGCACGGCCTCCAAAATCGCAGGCAGATCTGGCGCGGTATTTGGACTTGAGCTGGAAATAGGACTTGCGTTCATAGCAGCATGTTAAACGGAGGCGTTCGGTTTCTGGCCACTTTTGCCGAACTGGACGGCAAGAATTGGGTCAATTCAGTTTTTGAAAAAACACACAGGTAAGCCAGGTGTGTCGACCCGCATGGCAAAAACGCAGCCCGAATTGGGCAAGGCTTGAAGCTCTGCGGCACTTCTGCCATGCGCCGATGTGGTGATGAAGAGGGTGCGCAAATCCTCACCGCCAAAGCATGGCATGGTGGGGCACTGAACAGGCGTTTCGATAAAGGCGACGCACCTGCCGTCGGGTGCAAATTTGGCCAAGCGGTGACCCTCGTACATGGCCGAATAGTAAAAACCGTCTGCATCCACGGCGGCGCCATCAGGGCGTCCGGCGTAAGACCGTGCCACGTCAGAGCCATAGGTCCAGTCTGTGGGTTTGGCGGGGAATTGCGCAAAGACACGTTCGTTGGTCATTTTTTGTGTTGCCACATCAAAGTCCCACGCGCGAATGCAATGTGCACCCGTGTCAGACCAGTAAATGGTTTTGGCGTTGGGCGACCATGCCAGGCCATTGGCCACTGTGGCCTGATCAGCTTTGGACTGCAGCGCATGGTTGGCTTGTAAGGCATACAAAACACCAGCAGCCTGATCGCGCGGCTCGTACATCGTGCCACTCCAAAAATTGCCGGCAGGGTCGCACTTGCCATCGTTGAATCGCAATTTGCTTGTGTCGTAGGGCGCAGGGGCCAACAAGTGCAACGCGCCACCCCATTCATGTGCGCGGTACACACCGCTTCGCAACGCCATGACCCAGCCGCCTTTGCTTGCAGGCGCAAAACAACCAGGCTCTTCTTGCAAAGGCCAATCTTCAACTGCATGGCTTTGCGACAAATCAGATGAAACCTTCATGCGCCGCAATCGGCGTCCCGGAATATCGACCCAATACAAACATTGTTCTTGAGGATGCCAAAAGGGCGACTCGCCCAGGACATCGGCTTGGGTTGTCATGCAGTGCCATGCGGGTCGCACAAAAGGAATTTCAGCAGTCATCGATACGCTCAGTTTGAAGCATTGCTGGCATTGTCAATTAATTTGGGCATGTAAGCCTTGGTAACAAAAACAAGGGGCGAAAAAAAGCCCGCCGAAGCGGGCTGTGAGGATGGAGACTAACTTCTCGGAAAGTCTTTGGGAAATCTTGTCAGATTAACCGTGATAAGCAGTTTCGCCGTGTGAGCTGATGTCCAAACCTTCGCGCTCTGCTTCTTCAGAAACACGCAGTCCAACAGTCAGGTCAACCAACTTGAAGGCCACAAAGGAAACCACACCAGACCAGACAACTGTCACGAGCACGGCTTTGGCTTGTGTCCAAACTTGTGCAGCGATGGAGTAATCAGCAGCGGTGATGCCAGTGGCTGTGACCCAGTCGGCCACGAAGCCAGGGCCGCCCAAGGCTGGTGAATTGAACACACCGGTGAGCAACGCGCCGACGATACCGCCCACGCCGTGCACACCGAAGACGTCCAAGGAGTCATCTGCGCCCAACATTTTCTTCAGGCCATTGACGCCCCACAAACATGCAAAGCCAGCAATGATGCCAATCACCAAGGCGCCGCCGATACCGACGTTGCCAGCCGCTGGCGTGATGGCCACCAAACCAGCCACTGCACCGGATGCAGCACCCAACATAGAGGCTTTGCCACGCATCAGCGCTTCACCGACACACCATGCCAACACGGCAGCGGCTGTGGCCAACAAAGTGTTCACGAAAGCAAGGGCTGCAAAACCGTTGGCTTCGAGGGCAGAGCCCGCGTTGAAACCGAACCAGCCCACCCACAACAATGAAGCACCGACCATGGTCAATGTCAAAGAGTGAGGTGCCATGGCTTCGCGGCCATAACCAATGCGCTTGCCAACCATGATGGCACCGACCAAACCAGCCACCGCAGCGTTGATGTGAACCACGGTACCGCCAGCGAAGTCGAGCGCGCCCCATTGCCAGATCATGCCGGCTTTGCTGTTCATTTCGTCCACAACTTCTTTCGCTGTGTAAGCGTCAGGACCCATCCAGAACCAGACCATGTGAGCGATGGGCAAGTAGCTGAAAGTGAACCACAAAGTCATGAAGAGCAAGACTGCGGAGAACTTGATGCGCTCTGCGAATGCGCCCACGATCAGGGCGCAAGTGATGCCTGCGAATGTCGCTTGGAAACCTGCGAAGGTAATTTCAGGAATGGCTACGCCTTTGCTGAAAGTTGCCGCATTGGCGAAGGTGCCGGTGGCGTTGTCCCAGATCCCGTTCATGAACAAGCGATCAAGGCCGCCAATGTAGGCATTGCCTTCAGTGAACGCCAAGCTATAGCCGTAGATGAACCACAACACAGTGATCAACGAGAAAGTGACCATGACTTGCATCAGCACAGACAACATGTTCTTGCTGCGGACCAAACCGCCGTAGAACAAGGCCAAGCCTGGCACGACCATCAAGATCACCAAGATGGTGGAGACCATCATCCAAGCCGTGTCACCTTTGTTAGGAACAATGGCAGGTGCTGCTTCAGCAGCAGCGGGTGCTGCGGCTGGCGCAGTCGCTGGTGCGGCTGCTTCAGCTTTGGCTTCAGCTTTGGCTTCAACTTTTGCTTCGGCTGCGGGGGCAGTTTGTGCAAATGCTGCACCGCCAAAACACAGCGTCAATCCCAACGCGAGGGAGGCTAGTAATTTTTTCATTCTGTTCTCTCTTTCTGGGGCATCAAAGGGCTTCTGCCCCAGTTTCACCGGTGCGAATGCGAATGACTTGTTCTAAGTCGTACACAAACACCTTGCCGTCACCGATCTTGCCGGTGCGAGCACCCGACTCAATGGCTTCGATCACGCGCTCGACCAACTCGTTGGACACAGCGGCTTCAATCTTGACCTTGGGCAAGAAATCAACCACGTATTCAGCACCGCGGTACAGCTCGGTGTGGCCTTTTTGACGACCAAAGCCTTTGACTTCGGTCACAGTAATGCCTTGGACACCAATACCAGAGAGGGCTTCACGCACCTCGTCCAGTTTGAAGGGTTTAATGATGGCGGTCACCAGTTTCATGATGGCTCCTTGTGTTTCGATCAATTAAAAGGTGTACTTGATGCCAACAACCAAGCCTGCTTTGCCAAGTTGTTTGCCAGCGGGGCTGACGTAAGAGCCAGTTTTGGCATTGGTGCCAATGATGGCGGCTGAAGCGGCCAAACCATTGCCCAAGTCTTTGCCCAATGTGAGGGCTGCATCGGTGTAGGAATAAATGCTGTTACCGGCGCCTTTGACACTTTGGTAACCCAAGTGAGGGGCAAATGAGTAGCCATCACCCAAATCAAAATTAGCAGTCAGGTCAACATAAGAGCTGCCTTTGCTGTTGGCAAAGCCAAACAAATTGCCTGTGCTTTGTGAATACTTCAATGTGGTGGGGCCCATGGTGACGGCGCCATACAACTCATTGGTGTTGGCGCTCACAGCCAAACCATTGCCAGAATATTCATAGTGCAAAAAACCCACGTCGTAAGCAACTTCGCCTACAGAGAACTTGTAACCACCGTAGTAGTCAACTTCTGCATTGGATTTACCACCAGAGTCTTTGATCCACTTGATGCTAGAACCCCAAATACCGACATAAGCACCGCTCTTGTCTGAATAGTCAGCACCACCTTGCAATGCAGGGTCCATGCGAGTTTGTGAAATTCCGCGGTAACGGTATTCATTCACAGCACCTACATTGAACGACATTGTGGACTCGGGTTCAGCGGGTGCAGCTTGCGCAAATGCGCTGCCAGCAGCGGCCAAAGACAGGGCCAACATCAGAGGGGTAACGATCTTTTTCATTGGGAGCTCCTATTAAATGAGAGTGAGACTGGTGCCTTCAAGCATTTAGCATGCCAATGGCTGGACGATGCCCTTTTCGCCTGCTACCACCACTCTGAGAGGCGTGCTTTTTATCGAGGCCAATGTTCCAATGCCATTTGCACCGCCCTAGGTCTGACTGATCCCAGCCTGACACACAAGGCACCACATTGGTGCGAGGAGTACATATGCGTCTTTCTTTGGTGCAAAGTCGGGCTTTGCTGGGTCTTCAATCGCCTTCTGTCACTGTCGAGGTGCATTTGGCCAATGGCCTCCCCAGCTTCACCTTGGTCGGCTTGGCCGATGTTGAAGTGAAGGAGGCGCGGGAACGCGTTCGTTCTGCTTTGCAAAACTCGGGGTTTGAGTTTCCCAACAACCAACGCATCACAGTGAACTTGGCGCCTGCTGACTTGCCCAAAGATTCGGGCCGCTTTGACTTGCCCATTGCGCTGGGCATTTTGGCGGCCAGTGGTCAAATCGATGGCAGCCGATTGCACCTTTATGAATTTGCTGGGGAGCTGTCCTTGTCTGGCGCGCTTCGGCCTGTGCGAGGCGCCTTGGTCATGGGCATGGCGCTTTACAAGCAAGTCAACGCCCCTCATTTGGTGCTGCCGCCCGGCAGCGCCGAGGAGGCCGCATTGGTGCCGGGTGCCACTGTTTACCGCGCGCGGCACCTGCGCGAAGTGGCCGACCAGTTTCGTTTGGCAGAGCAAAGCCTGGACGAATCGACCATGGCCACTTGGGAGCGTTTGTTAGAGCCTTCTCACTCAAATCAGATGCCTGCTGCGTCTTCACTGGACTTGGCGGATGTCAAAGGCCAAGCCGGTGCAAAGCGCGCACTTGAAATTGCGGCAGCCGGCGCACACAGTCTATTGTTGGTGGGGCCCCCTGGCTCGGGCAAGTCGATGTTGGCACATCGCTTCGCCAGCTTGTTGCCCGACTTGCGTGTGGAAGAAGCTTTGGAGACGGCATCGGTGGCCAGTTTGGCAGGCCGCTTTCAAATTGATCAATGGCTGAAGCGCCCCACACGGCATCCCCATCACTCGGCCAGTGCCGTCGCTTTGGTGGGCGGAGGGTCACCTCCCAGACCAGGTGAAATATCGTTGGCGCACCACGGCGTTTTGTTTTTAGACGAGCTTCCTGAATTTCCAAGATCGGCCTTAGAGGCTTTGCGTGAACCTTTGGAGTCGGGCTGCGTCACCATTTCGCGGGCAGCGCACACGGCAGAATTTCCAGCGCGATTTCAGTTGATTGCCGCGATGAACCCTTGTCCCTGCGGTTATGCGGGGCAGGTGCGAACGCCAGGCCAACAAAGCCCTGTGTGCCGATGTACGCCCGATCAAGTGCATCGGTACAGCAACAAAATCAGCGGTCCCTTGTTGGACCGCATTGACCTGCACATCGAGGTGCCCAGTCAAAGTGCCGCACATTTGATCCATGCCCCTGCGGGTGACAACACCGCCACCATCAAGGCCCGCTGTCATCGGGCCAGACACACAGCCATGCTTCGACAAGGCTGCACCAATCAAGCGCTCAGTGGCGCCGCGCTAGACCTTCACGCCAAGCTGGGGTTGGACGCGAAGGTCTATATCACCCAAGTGGCCACGCATTTTGCGTGGAGTGGCCGAAGCACGCACCGTGTTTTGAAAATTGCCAGAACCATTGCAGACCTTGCAGCGTCTGTGTCGATTCAATCCGAACACATTGCCGAAGCAGTTCAATATCGCCGGCCATTTGCTGGGCACCGATAATGCAGTCATGCGCAGAATCAGGCCATATTGGGATCTCTCCCAAATTACGCACCATGCCCCCGAGCTGGCGCCCTTTGCCGTTTGGCTGTCTTGGGCCCAGTTGATCACGTGGGGCAGTGTGTTCTACACCTTCTCATTGATCATGGGGCCGGTAGAACGCGAGTTGGGTTTGAGCCGTGCAGATGCCTCATTGGGCTTCAGTTTGGCGCTGCTCGCAGATGGCCTGATGGCGTATCCGATTGGGCGATGGATTGACCGTGGGCATGAGCGTCGCGTGATGACTTGGGGTTCTGCTTGGGTAGGACTGTGTTTGTTGGCGCACAGCTTTGTCGATTCACTGGCTGGCTTTTATGCGGTTTGGCTGGGCCTGGGCCTGGGCATGTCCGCTACTTTGTACGCACCTGTGTTTGCAGTGGTCACAAGGCGTTTTCCAAACGACTTTCGTCGCGCCATCATCATCATGACCTTCTTAGGCGGCTTGGCCAGTACCGTCTTCATTCCGCTGTCTTCTTGGCTGATTCAAAGTTTGGGATGGCGCCATGCCTTGTGGGTGCTGGCCTTGTTGCAATGGGTCATTTGTTTGCCCTTGCATGCCTGGTTGCTCCAAGGTGCAGCCAAAAAGAAAGCGCTTTCCACTGAAAGCGCAAACTCAGATGTGCACACAAAACCAGTTTCCATCCAAGTGCATTTGAAGCGTGCGCCCTTTTGGTTACTGGCCGGCTTCATGCTGATGACAGCCATCGTCAGTTCTGCCTTGCCTGCACACATGGTGAGTTTGCTGGAAGAAGCACACCTGTCACCGGCTTGGGTCATTGCCATTCCCGCTTCGATTGGCGCCATTCAAGTGCTAGGGCGCTTCTTGTTGTTTTTATTTGAAAAACATTTGGATGTCCATGCCGCTAACAAATGGATTCCATGCCTCGTTCCTTTAGGCTTGGTGTTTTTGGTCGCAGGCGGTTTAGCGCCTTGGGCCGCTTTGTTGTTCGTGACCTTCTATGGCCTCGGCAATGGCTTAAACACCATCGTCAAAGGCACGGCCATGGCGCAATATGTGAGTCGCGATCATGTGGGTCAACTCAATGGTGTGTTGGGCGTGCCACTGGCCATGGGGCGCGCTGTGGCACCTTGGGCTTTGGGGTTGATGTGGACGCCCGAAGTGGGCTACACGAACGGCCTGCGTTGCTTATTGCTGGCGGGCGTGGTGGGTGTGGCGTGTTTGTGGTGGGCGCAAAAGAGCGCTCAAAAAAGCGCCCATCAAAGTGCTCACAAATTGGGCGCCAACAATCGCTGAATGTCTGACACTTTCAAATTCTGACGCTTGGCCAAATCTTGCACTTGGTCTTCACTCACTTTGCCCACGTTGAAGTATTGACTGTCGGGATGGCTAAGGTAAAAGCCTGACACGCTGGCGGCAGGCGTCATGGCCAAACTCTCTGTGAGGCCCATGCCAATCTCTTCGCATTGCAACAGTTCAAACATTTGCTTTTTGACCGAGTGGTCTGGGCATGCAGGGTAGCCTGGTGCAGGCCGAATGCCTTGGTATTTTTCGGCAATCAAATCTTCGAGTGATGTATTTTCTTGTGCGGCATAGCCCCACAAGTCTTTGCGCACTCGTTCATGCATGCACTCAGCAAAAGCTTCTGCAAAGCGATCGGCCAAAGCTTTGAGCATGATGGCGCTGTAGTCGTCGTGCGCGGCTTCAAAAGCTTGTTCGCGTTTTTCAACACCAATGCCTGCAGTGACTGCAAATACGCCCACATAGTCTTGCAAGTGGGTGGGCTGTCCCTTTGCATCTAATTGTGGCGCCACAAAATCAGCCAAACAACGGCTGGGCTTGCCGGTTTGCTTTTCTGTTTGTTGACGCAAGCCATGCCAGGTGAGCACGGGCGTTTGACGCGACTCATCGGCATACAAAGCAATGTCGTCGTGGTTCATGCTGTTGGCGGGGTACAAGCCCATCACGCCGTGCGCCGTGATCCAACGGCCTTCAATGATTTTTTGCAGCATCTTCTGCGCATCGTTGAACACCTTTTGCGCTTCAACGCCCACCACTTCGTCTTTCAAAATGGCGGGGTAAGGACCGGCCAAATCCCAGGTTTGGAAAAAGGGGCCCCAGTCGATGTAGCGTGCCAATTCGGCCAGATCAAAGTTCTTGAACACGCGGCGTCCAATGAACTTGGGCGTGGGCGATTTGAACGCTTGCCAGTCAATGTTGGTTTTGTTGCCACGCGCTTTGACCAAAGGCCACATGGGCGTTTGCTTTTTATTGGCGTGCAGCTCACGCACTTTGGCG
Source organism: Limnohabitans sp. (assembly GCA_024642215.1). Lineage (GTDB taxonomy): Bacteria > Pseudomonadota > Gammaproteobacteria > Burkholderiales > Burkholderiaceae_C > Limnohabitans_A. The sequence continues at coordinate 7,068 of JAHEBO010000018.1, read as the reverse complement.
TAGTCTGCGTTGAGCTCGTGAATGTAAGTGGCGGCTTGATCTGACAACAAACCTTGCGCCACACTCACGCTGCGAGAAGCATCGGGCACATAGACCACAGGGCCTTCGTAGTGCGGCGCAATTTTGACGGCCGTATGCACACGGCTGGTGGTGGCGCCACCAATCAGCAAAGGCATTTTGCGCAAACGGAAATGCGGATCTTTTTGCATTTCGCTGGCCACGTACTGCATCTCTTCCAAGCTGGGGGTGATGAGGCCGGACAAGCCAATGATGTCTGCATTCTCTTCTTTGGCCTTGGCCAAAATTTCGTGACAAGGCACCATCACGCCCATGTTGACCACGTCAAAGTTGTTGCACTGAAGCACCACGGTCACAATGTTTTTGCCAATGTCGTGCACGTCGCCTTTGACAGTGGCAATCACAATCTTGCCTTTGGACTTCACGTCTTGGCCCGCGGCTTCTTGCTGGCGTTTTTCTTCTTCGATGTAGGGCACCAAGTGCGCCACGGCTTGCTTCATCACGCGCGCCGACTTGACCACTTGCGGCAAGAACATCTTGCCTTGGCCAAACAAGTCGCCCACCACGTTCATGCCGTCCATCAGCGGGCCTTCAATGACGTGCAGGGGTCGGCCGTTCTTGGCCAAAATTTCTTGATAGGCTTCTTCGGTGTCTTCGGTGATGAAGTCGGTAATGCCGTGCACCAAGGCGTGTGACAAGCGCGCGGAGACGGTCACTGGCGCATCGGGCGTGCCGCGCCATGCGAGTTTTTGCGAGTCATCTTTTGCCGCGCCTTTGGCGTTCTCAGCCACTTCGACCAACCGCTCGCCGGCATCAGGGCGACGGTTCAAGACCACGTCTTCTACGCGCTCGCGCAAGTCGGGTTCGAGTTCGTCGTACACGCCCACCATGCCCGCATTGACAATGCCCATGTCCATGCCCGCTTGAATGGCGTGGTACAAAAACACCGTGTGAATGGCTTCGCGCACAGGGTCATTGCCGCGGAAGCTGAACGACACATTGGACACACCGCCCGACACTTTGGCGCCCGGCAAATTTTGTTTGATCCAACGCGTGGCTTCAATGAAATCGACAGCGTAGTTGTTGTGCTCTTCAATACCGGTGGCAATTGCAAAAATGTTGGGGTCAAAAATAATGTCTTCAGGCGGGAAGTCCACCTCATCCACCAACACGCGGTACGCGCGTTCACATATTTCAATTTTGCGCTGATACGTATCGGCCTGGCCTTTTTCATCAAACGCCATCACCACGGCTGCTGCGCCATAGCGCTTGATCAACTGCGCTTGTTGCTTGAAACCTTCCACGCCTTCTTTCATGCTGATGGAGTTGACGATGCCTTTGCCCTGAATGCAACGCAGGCCGGCCTCAATCACGCTCCACTTGGAAGAGTCGATCATGATGGGCACGCGGGCAATGTCGGGCTCGGAGGCGATGAGGTTCAAGAACCGAACCATGGCCGCTTGGCTGTCCAACATGGCTTCGTCCATGTTGATGTCAATGATCTGTGCGCCGTTTTCCACCTGCTGACGGGCCACGGCCAAGGCTTGCTCGTACTCGCCATTCAGAATCATGCGGGCGAAGGCTTTGGAGCCTGTGACGTTGGTGCGCTCACCAATGTTGACAAAGAGCGTACCCGTGCCAATTTGCACCGGCTCTAGACCTGACAGCTTTAATGGGGGAACAGCAACTGAAGACACAACTCACCTCTTGGATCGCAGGTGAGCGTGGTTTGCAATAGGAATGGGGCGAACCCCAGATTGAACCCCAAGCCTGACCTGCGGCCTGTATGGCCTGCGGGCTGCAACGCTCCTTGGGATGCCGTTATTTTAACTGGCTAAATGCAAGCGATTAAGCAGCCTCTTTGTAAAACGCAGCTTTGTGCAAACCACGAGGCGCCAACGGACTCACCGCTTGTTCAATGGCCTCAATGTGATCGGGCGTGGTGCCGCAACATCCGCCCACGATGTTCACCAAACCTTCGGCCGCAAATTCATGCAACAAACGGCTGGTGACATCGGGCGTTTCATCAAAGCCAGTCTCGCTCATGGGGTTGGGCAATCCGGCATTGGGGTAGCAGCTGATGAAAGTGTCTTCCGCCACTTTGGCCAACTCTTGAACATAGGGACGCATCAAAGTGGCGCCCAAAGCACAGTTCAAACCAATGGCCAATGGGCGCGCATGTCGCACGCTGTGCCAAAACGCTGTCACGGTTTGACCACTCAAAATGCGACCTGACGCATCGGTCACGGTGCCGCTGATGATGAGGGGCAAGCGCTCACCACTGGCTTCAAAATACTCTTCAATCGCAAACAAGGCGGCTTTGGCGTTCAAGGTGTCAAAGATGGTTTCCACCAACAACACATCCACGCCGCCTTCTACCAAAGCCTGGGTTTGCTCGTAATAGGCTTTGCGCAAGGTTTCAAAATCCACATTGCGTGCGCCGGGATCGTTCACATCAGGACTGATGCTGGCTGTTTTGGGTGTGGGGCCTAAAGCGCCCACGGCATAGCGCGGCTTATCGGGTGTTGAAAATTTGTCGCACGCGGCGCGGACCAAGGCGGCCGAGGCGCGATTCATTTCAATGGCCAAATCGGCCATGTCGTAATCGGCTTGCGCAATGGTGGTGGCACCGAAGGTGTTGGTTTCAATCATGTCGGCGCCAGCGGCCAGGTAGCTTTCATGGATGTCGCGAATCACATCAGGGCGCGTGAGGCTGAGCAATTCGTTGTTGCCCTTCACATCTTTGGGGAAGTCTTTGAAACGTTCGCCGCGGTAATCGGCTTCGCTCAATTTAAAGCGCTGGATCATGGTGCCCATGGCGCCATCCAAGATGGCAATGCGTTTTTCCAGAATGGCTGGCAGGGCTTGGGCGCGGGTGTAAATCAAGGCTTTCATACCGCTATTGTAGAAAAACAAACTGACTCATGAGATTTCGTCACAGTCAGGCCCACTCCCAATTGAAGGATGTTGCCAATCTCTCTATATTTGGCGCATGAAAAAACGTCAATTTTTGGCCTTGAGTGGCAGCACCCTGCTCTCTGGTTTAACACCCTCCGCCGCCTTCTCGCAAGCCAAATTTCCCGATCGTCCTATCAAGGTCATTGTGCCTTTCGCCCCGGGTGGCGATGGCGACATCATTGGCCGCTTATGGGTCAAGTTTGCAATCGCGCACACGGGTGCCAATTTCATTGTTGACAACAAAGCAGGCGCTGGCGGGGCCATTGGCGCAGCAGAAGCTTCCAGGGCCAAGGCCGATGGTTACACCCTCTTGCTGGGCACGTCTTCCACTCAGATCATCAACCCACTGGCTTCAGGCACTGCCACCTACGACGCCATCAAAGACTTCCATTTGGTTGGCATGGTCAGCATCAATCCCACCTGCATCGTGGTCAACCCCAGTGTGCCGGCCAACAACCTCAAAGAGTTGGTGAATTTGATCAAGGCCAGTCCTGGCAAGTACGCCTATGGCTCAGCCGGCCCGGGCACCATCACCAACCTCACAGGTGAATTGTTCAAACTGCAAGGCGGCAAACTCAACGTGCAGCATGTCCCTTACAAAGGCGGCGGTCCCGCCATGCAAGATTTGGTGGCAGGCCATGTCCCCATGATCACGCCCATCATGTCGTCTGCAGTCCTGGCGCAGCACCGTGCAGGTCGCGCGCGGATTTTGAGCGTCAACAGCGATGCGCGATTGAAGGCCGCACCCGACATTCCAACCTCTGTAGAGAGTGGTATTCCCGACATGCGCGTACAAGTTTTCAATGCCGTCTTCACACCTGCAGGCGTGCCGCGGGATGTGTTGGAATTTTTGCGCGCCACCCACAACAAGGTACGCAACGATCCAGCGTTCTTGCAAGATCTTGAAAAGGCAGGGGCAGACCCCTTCACACTGTCAGATCCTGAAAAATTCATTGCCGATGAAGTGATCCGTTGGACCAACGTGATCAAAGCCACTCAATTCAAAATCAACTGACCCGAAGGGCCGTGCAGACCCGCTTGCATTGCCTCAGAAATGGCAAGATGGGTCAGGTGACCTGATGACTGGGTGGACACATGGTGGACAATACCCACCGTGACCACCGCTGCTTTATCCACCCCGCCCACGCACATCCTGAGCATTCTCAGAGAGGTCTTTGGCTACGAGTCTTTCAGAGGCCCCCAACAAGACATCATTGCGCATGTCAACAATGGACACGATGCCCTGGTGCTCATGCCCACAGGCGGTGGCAAAAGCTTGTGCTATCAAATTCCCGCCATTGCACGTCAGCAAGCTGGTTTAGGCATCACCATCGTTGTATCACCCCTCATTGCGCTCATGCATGACCAAGTGGGCGCATTGCACGAAGCGGGTGTCAGCGCAGCTTTTTTAAATTCCACACTCAGCCAAGACGAAACCAGTGCCATCGAGCAGCGGTTGCGAAAAGGCGAAATCACGCTGCTGTACGCTGCACCTGAACGCATCAACACGCCGCGGTTTTTGGCGCAACTCGATTCGCTGTATGCGCAAGGCCTTCTCAGTTTGTTTGCCATTGACGAAGCGCACTGCGTCAGCCAGTGGGGCCATGATTTTCGTCCCGAGTACCGCAGCCTCACCGTCTTGCATGAACGTTTTCCAGGTGTGCCGCGTGTTGCCTTAACGGCCACGGCCGACGCCCTCACACGTGCCGACATCATTGAAAGACTGCAACTTGAAGAAGCCCAACTCTTCATCAGCAGCTTCGATCGTCCCAACATTCGCTACACCATCGTCGAGAAAAAAGATGCGTCCACCCAACTGCTGCGCTTCATTGAGCGCGAGCATGAAGGTGAAGCGGGCATTGTGTATTGCCAATCACGCAAACGGGTTGAAGAAGTGGCTGACATGTTGGCGCAAACTGGCATCGATGCCTTGCCTTATCACGCCGGCTTAGACGCGGCCTTGCGGCAAAAACACCAAGACCGTTTTTTGCGCGACGAGGGTGTTGTCATGGTGGCCACCATTGCATTTGGCATGGGCATCGACAAACCCGATGTGCGTTTTGTAGCGCACCTCGACATGCCCAAAAACATTGAAGGCTATTACCAAGAAACGGGGCGCGCAGGGCGCGACGGATTGCGAGCAGATGCTTGGATGGCTTACGGTTTGCAAGATGTGGTGAATCAACGACGCATGATCGATGAAAGCCCTGCAGAGGAAAACTTCAAACAAGTCATGCGCGGCAAGCTGGATGCCTTGCTGGCGCTTGCCGAGGCCACCGATTGCAGGCGCGTTCGGTTGTTGTCTTATTTTGATGAAGCCAGCAAGCCATGCGGCAATTGTGACAATTGCTTAAACCCGCCTGCGGTTTGGGATGGCACCGATGCTGCGCGCAAATTGCTCTCCACCGTTTTTCGCGCCGAACAACACAGTGGCTTTTCATTTGGGGCTGGCCACATCATGGACATCTTGCGCGGCAAAGCCACCGAGAAAGTGACGCAGTACGGACACACCCAACTCAGCACCTTTGGCATTGGTGCCAACTTCAGTGAGATTCAGTTGCGCGGCGTCTTGCGTCAACTCATCGCCATGGGTGCATTGAATGTGCAAGGCCAAGTCTTCAACACCTTGCAGCTTACCGAGGGTTCGCGTGCCGTTCTAAAGGGTGAAATCAGTGTCCAATTGCGTGAGTCTTTGAGCCAGAAGCCCGAAAAGCGCAGCCGCAAACCCCAAGCGCCCGGCCCTGCCGCCGCCAACCTCAGCCAAGACGCGCTGGTCCGCTACATCAACCTCAAAGCATGGCGCGCCGAAGTTGCCAAGGAACACAACTTGCCCGCTTATGTCATTTTTCACGATGCCACTTTGGCGGCCATCGCGGCAGCCTCACCGCAGAACCTTGAAGACCTTCATGGCATCAGTGGCTTGGGCGCTAAAAAACTCGAAGCCTACGGCCAAGAGGTGCTGAGAATCTGTCGCGTCTAAAAGCACCACCCACCACAAACCAACTTTATGCAAGTTTTGCATATATTTTGGCCTGATTCCGCAATTTGCCATTCCCAATTCAGGCCAGCCTCCCTAAAATTCAGGTCTGGTTACGAGACGGTTACAAGACCGGTTGAGGCGGGCCAGTCGAAGGCGCTTTTTGGCGCTCCTTTGTCGCTTTTTGCAAGTGTCATTCGCTTGCTCTTTGAGGTTCATCCCAAGATGGGGCCCTTGCAAAAAACGATTTTTAAACTTTGGAGCTTTTCCCATGAACTCACCCGTGATGCAGGGCTTGAACCTGAATACACCCACGTACGTTAAAAACCCCAAGCTGATTGCTTGGGTGGCCGAAATGGCCGCCTTGTGCAAGCCCGCCAATGTGTACTGGTGCGACGGTTCCGAAGAAGAATATGACCGCCTGTGCCAACAATTGGTCGACAGCGGCACCTTCAAAAAGCTCAACCCCGCCAAGCGCCCAGGCAGTTTCTTGGCTTGCTCAGACCCCTCGGATGTGGCCCGTGTTGAAGACCGCACATACATCTGCTCTGAAAAGAAAGAGAACGCTGGCCCCACCAACAACTGGATGGCGCCTGCCGAGATGCGCCAAACCTTGAACCCTTTGTTCGATGGTTGCATGCAAGGCCGCACGATGTATGTGGTGCCTTTCTCCATGGGCCCCTTGGGCTCGCACATTGCGCACGTTGGCATTGAATTGACCGACAGCGCTTATGTGGCCGTGAATCAAAAGCTCATGACCCGCATGGGCAAAGCCGTGTTCGACGTGATCGGCACCGATGGCGAGTTTGTGCCTTGCTTGCACACCGTGGGCGCACCTTTGGTCAATGGCGCCAAAGACACCACCTCATGGCCTTGCAACCCTACCGTCAAGTACATCGTTCATTACCCTGAAACACGCGAAATCTGGTCATACGGATCTGGCTACGGCGGCAATGCTTTGTTGGGCAAAAAATGCTTGGCTTTGCGCATTGCGTCCAGCATGGGCCGCGAGCAAGGTTGGTTGGCCGAGCACATGCTCATTTTGGGCGTGACCAATCCTCAAGGCAAAAAGTACCACGTGGCTGCGGCATTCCCCAGCGCTTGCGGCAAAACCA
>JAHEBO010000017.1 GCA_024642215.1 Limnohabitans sp. | reverse complement strand
CCAGCCCCTGGCGGTACTTGCACCAACGTCGGTTGCATTCCCTCCAAAGCCTTGTTGCAATCTTCAGAGCACTTCGAGCAAGCCAACCATCACTTTGCCGATCACGGCATTGAGATGAAAGGCGTCAGCATGGACGTGGCCAAGATGATTTCCCGCAAGGACAACGTTGTGAAGCAAAACAACGATGGCATTTTGTACTTGTTCAAAAAGAACAAAGTGTCTTTCTTCCACGGCCGTGCTGCTTTTAGCAAAGCTGTTGAAGGCGGTTACGAAGTATCCGTGACAGGTGCCGCCAATGAAACATTGGTGGGTAAGAACATCATTGTGGCCACAGGCTCCAATGCACGTGCTTTGCCTGGCACCCCCTTTGATGAAGTCAATGTGCTGTCGAACGACGGTGCATTGAAGGTTGGCGCAGTCCCCAAGAAATTGGTATTGATTGGTTCTGGCGTCATTGGTTTGGAAATGGGTTCCGTGTGGCGTCGTTTGGGTTCCGAAGTGACCATCCTCGAAGGTTTGCCAACTTTCTTGGGCGCTGTCGATGAGCAGATCGCCAAGGAAGCCAAAAAAGCATTCGACAAGCAAGGTTTGAAAATTGAACTCGGCGTCAAGGTCGGTGAAATTCAGAACGGCAAAAAAGGCGTCAAAGTGGCCTACACCAATGCCAAGGGCGAAGCCCAAAGCATTGATGCAGACAAATTGATTGTGTCGATTGGCCGTGTGCCCAACACCATTGGTTTGAACACTGAAGCGGTTGGTTTGCAATTGGACGAGCGCGGCGCCATTGTGGTGGACGCTGATTGCAAAACCAATTTGCCCGGCGTGTGGGCGGTGGGTGACGTGGTGCGTGGCCCCATGTTGGCGCACAAAGCCGAAGAAGAGGGCGTTGCCGTGGCCGAACGCATTGCCGGTCAACATGGCCATGTCAACTTCAACACCATTCCTTGGGTCATCTACACCAGCCCCGAGATTGCTTGGGTGGGCCGCACAGAGCAGCAGCTCAAAGCGGACGGCGTGGCTTACAAAGCCGGTACCTTCCCGTTCTTGGCCAATGGTCGTGCACGTGCCTTGGGCGACACCACAGGTATGGTCAAGTTCTTGGCCGACGCCAAGACTGACGAAATCTTGGGCGTTCACATCGTGGGCCCCATGGCCAGCGAGTTGATCTCAGAAGCCGTTGTGGCCATGGAATTCCGTGCCAGCGCAGAAGACATTGCCCGCATCTGCCATGCACACCCATCCTTGAGTGAAGCCACCAAAGAAGCTGCTTTGGCAGTGGACAAACGAACTCTGAACTTCTAAGTTTTTGAAGTCTCGTTAAACTACGAAGCCCGGGCCAGTCCCGGGTTTTCTCATTTCAAAGAACCTGTCTTGTAAAGCACCCACCCATGTCCGTTCGCTCAGCCTATGACCAAGAACTTCTGAACCGAGGCTATCAGGCTGATCCTGCCCAATTGCGTGCGGTTGAAGCTTTGGAGCGGTGCGCAAGAGAATGGGCGGCTTATCAAGAGAGTATCAAAAGCCCGTTTCGATTTTTGAAGAAAAAACCCGAGCTGCCGCGTGGCGTTTATATGTTTGGAGGGGTGGGGCGTGGCAAGAGTTTCTTAATGGACTGTTTCTACAATGCAGTCCCTGTATTGGATAAAACGCGTTTGCATTTTCATGAGTTTATGCGTGAAGTACACCGTGAACTCGCTTTGATGCAGGGCACTGTCAATCCATTGGATGAGTTGGGTCGACGTATGGCCAAACGCTACCAACTGATTTGTTTTGATGAATTCCACGTGGCCGACATTACCGACGCCATGATCTTGCATCGCTTGTTGGTTTCGCTCTTTGAAAACGGCGTGAGCTTTGTCACCACGTCCAACTTCAAACCCGACAATTTGTACCCCGATGGATTGCATCGTGACCGCTTGTTGCCTGCCATCGCCTTGTTGAACCAGCGCATGGACGTGTTGAACGTTGACAACGGCACAGACTATCGCCGTCGCACGCTGGAAATGGTGAAGCTCTATCACTGCCCATTAGGCGCAGAAGCCGATGCCGAAATGTCGGATGCTTTCACTCGACTGGCCAGTAGCCACGATGAAGATCCCGTTCTTCACATTGAAGCCCGTGAAATTACAAGCAAACGCAGGGCTGGTGGCGTTGTGTGGTTTGACTTCAGAGCTTTGTGTGGCGGCCCGCGCTCGCAAATTGATTATTTGGAAATTGCCACCCAGTTTCACACGGTGCTGCTCAGCAATGTCCCCATGATGCCGCCACGTTTGGCATCAGAAGCAAGGCGATTTACCTGGTTGATTGATGTTCTGTATGACAGACGTGTTAAATTGATTCTTTCTGCTGAAGTAGAACCTGAAGCGCTTTACACCGAAGGTCCTTTGGCTCACGAGTTTCCTCGTACCATTTCTCGCTTACACGAAATGCAATCCTCAGAATTTCTGGCACTAGAGCATCGAACGGTAGACACCCACATCACATGAGATTGACTGACCTATTGCAACGTCTGCTGTGTTTGATTGCCTTGTGTGCCGTTTTCAGCAGCTGCGCGCAAACTGAAGCAGCATCGGCACAGGAGTCGGTCGCCATTCAAGTGCAACGTTCGTCTATTTCACAAGAAAAGAAGCTGGTTTTAGATCGGTTCCAAACGGACTCCAAAAGTTGCTGGCAAAAATTTGCTGTGAACGATTGCTTGGCCAACGCCCGACGTCAAAAATATCAGGCGCTTGCGCCGCTTGATCAACGTGAAATTCAACTCAACACAAGAGAGCGTGAGTTGAAAGAATTTGAACGTCAGCAACGCCTGTCTGACAAATCACCGAGCAAGGGCAATTCTTGAGCGCTTACTTCGAAACAGTTGCCAGCGCCTTCACGACAGACGGTGTCCTGGCCAAAGCCAATGCACAATTTAAACCCCGGTCAGGACAGACCGACATGGCCATTGCTGTAGCCGAAACCATTTCAGGGGGGGGTGAATTGGTGGTGGAAGCCGGCACTGGCGTAGGTAAAACCTATGCGTATTTGGTGCCTGTGTTGTTAAGTGGGCAGCGAGCCTTGGTCTCTACGGCAACCAAGGCATTGCAAGACCAACTGTTTTCACGTGACATTCCCAAACTGATTGATGCCTTCAACCTTCCTGTCCGAGTGGCCTTGCTCAAAGGTCGTGGCAGTTATTTGTGTACCCAGCGCTTGTCTCAAGCACGTCAAAGCAGTGATGCATCTTTGCGTGTCCACGCGCATGCACTCAGCAAAATTGAAACATGGGCACAGTCCACCCGAACGGGAGATTTGTCGGAACTCTCTGGCCTTGATGATCGTTCTCCTGTTATTCCGCTGGTCACATCTAATCGAGACAATTGCCTGGGTTCGCCATGCCCACAGTTCAAATCTTGCCACGTGAATTTGGCTCGCAAGGAAGCCATGGCCGCAGACGTGGTGGTGATCAACCACCATTTGTTTTTTGCAGATTTGAATGTCCGAGAAACGGGTATGGCCGAATTGCTGCCTTCCGTTCAAACAGTGGTCTTTGACGAGGCTCACCAGCTCAATGAAATTGGCATTAACTTTTTAGGCCGCCACCTGAGCACCAGTCAAATGTTGGAGCTAACGCGCGATATTTTGGGAGCTGGTGTGCAATTGGCCAGAGGCTTGGTCGATTGGAATCTGATTTGCAGCGTTCTCGAAAAATCCACACGCGACTTGCGGCTAACAGCCCAGTACGCCCGGCCGGGTTCACGTTTGCGCTGGGCCGAACCTGTTCCTGATGAGATCGAAACAGCTGAATGGTTGACCGCCATGGCCCAATTGGAAGTGGCCCTGAATGCGGCGCAAGCCGCGTTAGATACGGTCAGTGAAATGGCCCCCGACTTTGTCCGCTTGCATGAACGTGTCACATTGCAACTGTCCACCCTTCATGACTTTCAAGAGCCTTGTGCGGAAGGCTCGGTTCGCTGGGTCGAAGTGGGAACTCAGATGCGTTTGGTTGAGTCGCCTCTTGATATCTCGCGTGCCGTTCAGTCACACATGATTCACCGGCCCGACACGTCTGCGATGCCAGAAGACGCAGGTACGGACGCTAAACCAAGCCAAGCGCATCGAGCTTGGGTTTTTACTTCGGCCACTTTGGGCGAAGACGCCAACATGCGCTGGTTCACAGAACCGTGTGGTTTAAGCGACGCCCGAAAATTGAGAGTGGCCAGTCCTTTTGATTACGAATTGATGTCGGCCATTTATGTGCCGCCAGGCATGCCCAAGCCCAGTGATTTCAACCATACGCGCAGTGTTGCCGCGTGGGTCGAAAAATACGCCAGACAACTGGGTGGGCGCACGCTGGTCCTCACCACCACTTTGAATGCCATGCGCAACATTGGTGAAGCCTTAACAGCATCTTTGGGGCACAGTGGTGAGCTGGAAATTTTGGTACAAGGTCAAGGTCCCAAGCGACGTTTGATGGAACGTTTCAGAGAGGGCACTACCCAAGGCGGCTTGGGCTGTGTGCTGGTGGCATCCGCTTCGTTTTGGGAAGGCTTTGATGTACCTGGTGACGCGCTTCAATTGGTGGTCATTGACAAGTTGCCGTTCCCTCCGCCCAACGACCCTTTGGTTGAGGCGCGTGCCCAGCGTTTGGAGTTGATGGGCAAAAGCTCTTTTTCTGATTACAGCGTGCCAGAAGCGGCCGTGACTTTGAAGCAAGGTGCAGGCCGATTGATTCGCAGTGAGACCGACACGGGGCTCCTTGTGGTCTGCGACCCTCGCTTAACAAGCATGTCTTATGGCAAGCGTTTGCTAGCCTGTTTGCCGCCCATGCGCAAAATTAACAACGAAGTTGAATTTGGATTGGCCTTGTCTCAGCTCACCAAAATTTCCACCACGTCGTCGACTGCTGCTTAGTCGGTGCAGGGGCTGCAGGGAAGTTCTTTTCTAATACGCGTTGGGCATCTTGCTGGAGGTTTTGCATGCCCAAAGCGCCGTAGGATTTGATCAAAATTTCCAAAGCTTCTTTGATGGCCGGTACGCCGGGATAATCGGTGATGGCCAGTTGTGCGCGGTTCACAGCGGCTACATACGCTCCCTTGCTGTAGTAATAACGTGCCACATGCACTTCGTAGGATGCCAGTGAATTGACGATGTAGGTCATGCGCAGACGTGCATCAGGGCTGTACTTTGAATCTGGAAAACGAGAGATCAATTCTTTGAAAGACTCAAAAGAATCTTTGGCCGCCTTTTGATCGCGTTCAGACAGATCTTGCTTGGTGAGAAAGGAAAATAGCCCCAGGTTGTCATTGAAATTGACCAAACCTTTGAGATACAAGGCGTAATCAACAGCGGGGCTGGCAGGATGCAATTTTAAAAATCGATCCAATGTGGCAATGGCCTGAACCTTTTCTGTGGCGCGGTATTGCGCGTAGGCTTTTTCAATTTGTGCCTGTTGCGCCAAGGGCGTGCCTGCTGCGCGACCTTCCAGTTTGTCAAACAGCATGGCCGCTCGGTCCCATGCGCCAGCATTGACCTCATCTCGAGCCTCACTGTAGATCTTTTCGGGGGCCCAAGCCGCCGTGGGATCAGCAGGGGTGCTTGAACATCCAACAAGGAATGTGGCGGCAAAGCCAACAAGCGTAAGCGCAAGCACCGATAATCTGATCTTCAACATCTGGCAACCTTGGAAATAAACCAAATTGATTATATCGAGCCCCTCAGATCTAGACGAGACCGATGATCTTGTCGATGAAGCCTTGGCCGAGCAGGGCGAACGGTCGAACCAAGTCGAGATTCGAGACATTGTGGTCAGCCCAGAATTTCATGGTCAGCGGCTCGATCGCATGTTGGTCTCAGCTGTGCCTGAATTTTCCAGAAGCTACCTGCAGCAATTGTTGGAGGATGGTGCGGTTACCCGTGCAGGGCAACCCGCCCTGAAGTCTTCTCTCAAGGTCAAAGCGGGTGAGGCGTGGACCATTGCGTTACGGGCTACTCCTCAATCCCAAGCCTTCAAGCCCGAGTCAATGGATTTGCAGGTCGTTTACGAGGACGCGCATTTGCGAATCATTGACAAGCCAGTAGGCATGGTTGTGCATCCTGCACCAGGCCATTGGTCAGGCACATTGATGAATGGCTTGTTGGGACTTGACGCACAGTTGATGGATTTGCCCAGGGCTGGCATTGTTCACCGACTTGACAAAGACACCAGTGGCTTGATGGTTGTGGCAAGAACGCGCCAAGCCATGGATGCGTTGGTCAAGAAAATTGCCGCTCGAGATGTTAAACGCCAATATTTGGCCATCAGCGACAAGGCTTGGACGGGTTCTAAGCAAAAAACTGTCGATTTGCCCATTGGACGCGATCCTTCGCAGCGGCTGCGAATGGCTGTCGTGGATTTGGCCAAAAATTCAGGCAAACCAGCCACCACCCACTTTCACGTGCTGACGCAAAGTGAACAGGGTGTTTTGGTACGTTGCATATTGGAGACGGGGCGGACGCATCAAATCCGCGTCCACATGGCGTCTCTCAAGTTGCCTTTGGTTGGCGACAGTCTTTACGGTGGATCGCCTCAGCCTCTCATGCCAAGACAGGCCTTGCATGCCGAGCAGTTGGCCTTTGAACACCCCATCACAGCTGAAAAATTGAGCTTCAAGTCTGCCTTGCCTCAAGATTTTCAGGATTTGCTCAAGGCGTTGTCGCTCAGTTACAATGAAAATGCCTGATCCCAGGCCCAAGTGCTTCTTCTGAATCGCTTGAATTCTTTTGATGTCTCGCACCAAGTGGCGTTATGCCCCTGTTGGTTTCAAGCCAACCTCTGTGTGCGTTTCAGTTCGCGCCTCAGGCGTTTTTATCCCGGAAGATTGACACCATGAATACGGCCCAGGCCAAGCGTGTCCTTGAAACAGCGTTGCTTTGCTCAACACAACCCGTCACGGTTCGTGACATGCGTGTTTTGTTTGACGACGCCTTAGGCGCTGACACCCTTAAAGTACTCTTAGAAGAGCTGCAGCTTGACTGGGCCGATCGTGGGCTTGAGCTAGTCTCTGTGGCCACCGGTTGGCGCTTTCAAAGCCGACCCGAGCTGCGTCTTTATTTAGATCGCCTCAACCCTGAGAAGCCACCCAAATACACCCGTGCTGTGATGGAGACTTTGGCCATCATCGCTTATAGGCAACCGGTGACTCGGGGTGACATGGAAGACATTCGTGGCGTCACCATCAACACCCAAATCTTGAAGCAGTTGGAAGATCGTGGTTGGATTGAGGTGATTGGCCATCGTGAGTCGGTGGGCCGTCCTGGCTTGTATGCCACCACTCGACATTTTTTAGATGACTTGGGTCTGGCCTCACTGGATCAATTGCCTTTGTTGGCCAGTGTTGATGGTCAAGCAGCAGTGTTGGCCAGCCTTAACCCGCCAGATGAAGACGCTAACCAAGCCACCTTGTCTTTGGACGATGCCTTGGAGGCCACAGACATCGAAATTGTCAGAGATGCCGTGGCGCTTGAGATGGAGCCCGTCAGCTCAGAAACAATGGCAGAACAGCAAGTGGTCGTTGAACCGACCGAAACCGACGCGCCCACAAGCGTTGCATCAGAAAGCCCGCCAAATGACTGAGTTGCCAGACCTGCCCCAGACACCTTTGACGCCCGAAGAACCCGATCACGACATCTTCCGTCCCATTGCCATTGAGGATGTGGTGTCGGGTCAATTTGACCAAGAGGCTGAGGGCGTTGTTTCTCCGCTTTTGACCAAGCGTGTCCTGCCACCTCAAGCCGAGTCTCCGAAGCTGCACAAGGTTTTGGCGCAAGCAGGCCTAGGTTCTCGCCTAGAAATGGAGCAGCTCATTTTGGAAGGCCGTATTTCGGTCAACAATGAACCAGCCCACGTGGGGCAACGCATTCAATACGGCGATCAAGTCAAAGTCAATGGCCGCCTCATTCGCGTTCGGATTGATCCACCGCCAGCGCGCGTCATTGCTTATCACAAGCCCGCAGGTGAGATCGTGTCGCACGATGACCCTAAAAATCGCCCTACAGTATTTCGCAAATTGCCTCGACTTCAACACGGCAAATGGCAGTCAGTCGGCCGTCTTGACCTGAATACCGAAGGCTTGTTGTTGTTTACCAGCTCAGGTGAGCTTGCCAATCGATTGATGCATCCGCGTTTTGGATTAGAGCGGGAATATGCGGTGCGTGTTTTGGGCGCATTGAGCAACGAAGAAAAACAGAAATTGTTGGATGGTGTCATGCTCGAAGACGGCATGGCCCAGTTTGGTTCGATAGAAAACGGCGGCGGGGAAGGTTCTAATTGCTGGTACCGCGTGACCATTTCGGAAGGCCGAAACCGCGAAGTTCGGCGCATGATGGAAGCCGTTGGGCACGCAGTCAGTCGATTGATTCGAATTCGCTATGGTGCTATGGTCTTGCCGCATGGCTTGCGAAGAAGCACATTCATGGAGCTGGATGAGGCCGATATCCGTGCCTTGACCCATGCCGCCAACAAAGCGGATGCCGCACGTGAAGAGGCAGACGCAACGACAGCCAAACCCAGTCGGCCTCCAGAACGTCGTACGCAAAATCCCCGCAACCGTGCTTTTGGCGCCAAGAAACCTGGACAAGGTGCGGGCGGTCAGCGGCGCGCTAAGCCTGAAGGGGGGCAACCCGACCCGATGAAAACATCTGTCGGCTACATTGGCGCAGACAGTTTCAGTCGTCAGCGAAAAGAGCAAGGACCTGGCGGACGCTCAGGCGGACCACGACGCAACGGCGGGCGTAGCCGATAAGCAAGGGAAAGGGCAGGGGAGGATGGCACCATCCCCTCCCCAGTCACATTGGCTCACAAATCCTTTTCACCCATGGGGAAACCCCTAGGTCGGGTTAGAATAGCGGGCTTGCTTAAGTGCAACCCCGCTTTAAAAACAAAGTTTTGAAGCTCCATTTTTAAAATAAAACAGAGGAATCTCATCATGGCAATCGAACGCACACTGTCCATCATCAAGCCTGACGCAGTCGCTAAAAACGTCATCGGTCAAATCTATGCACGTTTCGAAGCAGCTGGCCTCAAAGTTGTGGCTGCCAAAATGGCGCACCTGTCACGCGGCGAAGCTGAGGCTTTCTATGCAGTTCATAAAGAGCGTCCTTTCTTCAAAGATCTGGTCGATTTCATGATCTCAGGTCCCGTCATGATCCAAGCCTTGGAAGGCGAAGGCGCGATTTTGAAAAACCGTGACCTGATGGGCGCTACGGACCCCAAGAAAGCGGCTCCCGGCACCATTCGTGCTGACTTTGCAGACAGCATCGATGCCAACGCAGTTCACGGCTCTGATGCAGCCGAAACAGCAGCTGTTGAAATCAGCTTCTTCTTCCCTGGCATGAACGTTTACTCACGTTAAGCCACGCTGATCATTTTCAGTCCATTCTCTGCGGCATAGAACCCACATTCTTCCGCCATGACGGCCAACCTTCTTGATTTCGACCTTGAAGGCTTGGCCGTTTTTTGTGAAGGTCTTGGCGAAAAACGTTTTCGTGCGACCCAACTTTTTCGCTGGATTCACCAGCGCGGCATGTCTCAGTTTGATGACATGTCCGATTTGGCCAAATCCCTCCGAGAGAAACTCAAAGTCCATGCCCATGTGGCGCCTTTGACCATCCTTTCACAGCAAATTTCCAAAGACGGCACCATCAAGTGGCTCTTTGATGTAGGTGGCGGCGATGCTGTCGAAACGGTCTTTATTCCTGAAGATGACCGCGGCACCTTGTGTGTCTCGTCTCAAGCTGGGTGTGCTGTTGGCTGTCGCTTTTGCTCTACTGGACACCAAGGCTTTAGCCGCAATCTCACCACCGCTGAAATCTTGGCGCAGTTGTGGTTTGCGGAACACTTTTTACGCAAGCATTTGCACCAAACTGAGCGTGTTATTTCCAATGTGGTCATGATGGGCATGGGTGAACCCCTGCAAAATTACAGCGCCCTGATCCCCGCATTGAAAGCCATGCTGGACGACCACGGATATGGGCTGTCGCGACGACGTGTCACGGTCTCAACCTCAGGTGTTGTTCCCATGATGACGCGTTTATCGCAAGATTGCCCTGTGGCGTTGGCCGTGTCATTGCATGCGCCCAACAACGTTCTGCGTGACAACTTGGTACCACTCAACCGCAAGTACCCTCTGGATGAATTGCTGTCGGAGTGCACCCTCTATTTGGCCAAAGCGCCTCGCGATTTCATCACCTTTGAATATTGCATGTTGAAGGGTGTCAACGATCAAGCAGAACATGCCCAAGAATTGGTCCAATTGATCCGTCGTCACGCAGCCCAAGGCTTGCGCTGCAAATTCAACCTGATCCC
Organism: Limnohabitans sp.; assembly: GCA_024642215.1. Classification (GTDB taxonomy): domain Bacteria; phylum Pseudomonadota; class Gammaproteobacteria; order Burkholderiales; family Burkholderiaceae_C; genus Limnohabitans_A. Next base: position 51,684 of record JAHEBO010000017.1, on the reverse strand, counting down.
GTTCAACCCTTTCAAAGAATCTGGTTTGCTGAGGTCCGACGATGCCACCGTTGCCAAGTTTGCCGATATTTTGATTCAAGCTGGTTTTGTCACAACCGTTCGCAAAACTCGGGGTGATGACATTGATGCCGCCTGTGGCCAGCTGGCCGGGGATGTCAAAGACCGTACCGATGTGGCCAGCAGAATCGCACAACAGCGTGCTGTGCCGGTTCAGTGGTTCAAAGAGCCCGCCTCACTCAATCCGGGTCATTCTTAATGGTGTATCTCACCTTGGCACCCTCCTTTGAGGCGGGTGTGCTGGGTCGGTGTTTACATTTTCTTTCTCGCCCATTGCTTTGGGTGTCATGGGCGCTTCTGAGCTGCAGTCATTCTTTGGCGCAACAAGATGCCCGCACGCAAGCGCATTTGGCATTGGCCGCAGCCTATGTGCAGGCTGACATGATGGCCCATGGCATGTCAGAAGCCGACAAAGTCTTGGCACTTTCCCCCAATTTGCCCGAAGCCTTGGCTCTGAAAGCCATCATTTTTCAGCGACAAGCCCGTTTAGATTTGGCTGCACACTTTTTTCAACAGTCCAGTCAATTGGCGCCCAACAGCCCGCAAATTGCGCATAACTGGGGGTTTTTTGAATGTCAGCAGGGTCGTTTTGAGTCAGCGTTTGAGAAATTAGCGTTTGCACATGCCCATTCTGAGGGTTTAGAGCGGGACAAAAGCTTGTGGATTTGGGGCGACTGTTTGCGCCAAAACGGTCAGTTGACAAACGCCAATCTCAAAATGAGCCAAGCACTTCAAAGGCAGCCCAGCTTCATTTCTGAAGGCTTGATGCTGGCCAGACTCAAAATAGAGCTTGGAAGCCACGCAGAAGCTGAGAAAATTCTCGATTTATTGAATGATTCTCCCTCTGTGAGTGCACAATCGCTATGGTTGTCTGTGCAACTTGCACAGCGTCAAAATCAAGCAGTCAAAAAGAACCATTGGGGCAAGATGTTAGGACTTCTATTTTCAAATTCAGCGCAATGGCGCGCATACCAAGAAGGGGCATCGCATGACTGAGTCTTTGAATGATGCTGCCATGCCCATGATGACCCCCTCACCAGGTGCTTTGATCAAAGCAGGCCGAGAACGTGCGGGCGTTCACATGGCCGTTTTGTCCGTTAATTTGAAGGTGACGGTCAAGCAGCTTGAGGCGCTTGAAGCCGATCAATACGAGTTTTTGTCTGGCACCGTTTTTGCGCGCGCGTTGGCCGCCAAAGTATGCCGTTTTGTCAAAATGGACCCAGTGCCAGTTTTGGCACTGATGCCTGCCACCGCCAATGGACTCAAACCTTTGAACATCATTGGTGCCGATCAGGCACCGTCCTATCAGTCCAATTACAACTCAACACGCACTGGCATCATGGGCCATGGTTTGAAGCTGTGGCTCCTGATTTTGTTTCTGTGTTTGTTGGCCCTTGTGTTTGGTAGCAGTTGGATGGTGTCTGTGCTGCACCTAGAAGGTCAAACTCAGTCCAGCGAAGTGGTGCCAACCATGCCGCCCCTGCAAGAACCTGCAGCAAACGACGCTGCACAAGCTGACTTGCCTAAGGCCATGGTTTTTGACATTGCCAATTCAACGCCTGCAGCGGCACCTGTAGCAATGCCTACATCGACAACGCCATCTGCCACATCTTCCAACTCGCCTGCAGAGACACACAAATGAAAGAGACTGTCGCTATTCCAGCTGCTTCGCCATTGCCTCGGCGAAGCATGCAAGCCGTCGTTCAATGGGGGCAGCGCATTGTTACCGTAGGGGGCGATGCGCCTGTGCGGGTTCAGTCCATGACCAACACAGATACCGTAGACGTCATCGGTTCTGCCATTCAAGTGAAGGAGCTGGCCCTAGCGGGTTCCGAAATGGTTCGATTGACTGTCAACACGCCAGAGGCGGCAGAAGCTGTTCCGCACATTCGAGATCAACTCGACAAAATGGGCATCGACGTCCCCCTCATTGGCGATTTTCATTACAACGGTCACCGTCTGTTAAATGATCATCCCGCTTGTGCAGAGGCCTTGTCCAAATACCGTATCAACCCTGGCAACGTTGGCAAAGGTGACAAGCACGATTTGCAATTTGGCCAAATGATTGAAGCGGCCATGAAATGGGACAAGCCTGTTCGCATTGGTGTCAATTGGGGCAGCTTGGATCAAGAATTGCTGGCCTCCCTCATGGACCAAAACAGTCAGCGCGCAAAGCCTTGGGAAGCGCGTCAGGTGATGTATGAAGCACTCATCACATCTGCCATCAGCTCAGCAGACAAGGCTCACAGCATGGGCATGTTGCGATCGCAAATTCTCTTGTCTTGTAAAGTCTCCGGCGTGCAAGATTTGATCGCTGTTTATCGTGAGCTTGGACGCCGCACCGATTACCCCTTGCATCTGGGGCTGACGGAAGCCGGCATGGGCACCAAAGGCACGGTGGCTTCTGCCACCGCCTTGTCCATTCTTTTGCAAGAAGGCATTGGTGACACCATTCGCGTTTCCCTTACCCCACAACCTGGTGAAGCCCGCACGCAAGAGGTGGTCATTGCCAACGAAATTTTGCAATCCCTCGGGCTTCGAATTTTTGTGCCAAGTGTCACGGCTTGTCCTGGTTGCGGTAGAACCACCAGCAGCACCTTCCAAGAGCTGGCCAAACAAATCGACGATTACTTGCGTGCTCAAATGCCTGTTTGGCGTTCTCGTTATCCAGGTGTTGAGAACTTAAAATTGGCGGTGATGGGCTGCATCGTGAATGGGCCTGGTGAAAGTAAACATGCCGATATTGGCATCAGCTTGCCCGGTACCGGAGAAGCACCTGCTGCGCCAGTCTTTATTGATGGCGAGAAAAAACTGACCTTGCGTGGCGACAACATTGCGCAAGAGTTTCAGACCTTGGTTGCCAATTACATCGATCAACGGTTTGGCAGCACCTCAAGCTCTGATAAATGAATTTTTGATATCCGACATGAAACCTACAGAAACTAGCCCACAACCGGCAGCTTTTAAAAAGCTCACGGCCGTCAAGGGCATGAACGACATCCTGCCAGGCGATTCAGCCAAGTGGGAGTGGCTGGAAGCCACCGTTCGCGGCCTGATGGCCCGTTATGCCTATCGCAATATTCGCACGCCCATCGTTGAACCCACCGCCTTGTTTGTGCGCGGCTTGGGGGAAGTCACAGACATTGTCGAAAAGGAAATGTATTCCTTTGAAGATCGCCTGAATGGCGAAGCCTTAACCTTGCGACCCGAAAGTACTGCAGGCGTTGTGCGTGCTGTGGTTGAGCACAACATGCTGTATGAAGGTGGCAAACGACTTTATTACATGGGACCCATGTTTCGCCACGAACGTCCACAAAGGGGCCGTTACCGTCAGTTTCATCAAATCGGCGCTGAAGTATTGGGTTTTCAAGGTCCTGAAATTGATGCTGAAGTTATTTTGCTGGCCCACGATTTATGGCAAGCCATTGGTCTCAAAGATGTTCGATTGGAACTCAACAGTCTGGGGCAACCGCCAGAGCGTTTAGCCCACCGAGCGGCGCTTATTTCACATTTTGAAAAACACCAAGATGTGCTTGATGAAGACGCCAAACGTCGTTTGTATTCCAATCCACTTCGCATTTTGGACACCAAAAATCCGGCCATGAAGGACGTGGTTGAGGCCGCCCCCAAATTAATGGATTTTTTGGGCGAACAATCTTTGGCGCACTTCAATGCCTTGCGACAAATTTTGGATGCCAATGGGGTTTCGTATTCTTTGAATCCCCGTTTGGTGCGAGGCATGGATTACTACAACCTCACCGTGTTTGAATTCATCACCGATCAACTGGGTTCTCAAGGCACAGTTTGCGGAGGTGGCCGTTATGACTATTTGATTGAGCAGGTGGGTGGCAAACCTGCCCCCGCCGTGGGCTGGGCTTTGGGCATTGAGCGTGTCTTGGCCTTGTTAGAAGAGCAGGGTGCCGTTCTTCCCGAGTCAGTGCCCCATGCTTATGCCATCGTGCCAGACGCACACAGTTTGCCGACTGTTCTGAAGCATTTGCGCACGCTGCGAGCAATGGGCGTCCATGTCCAAATGCATGCGGGGTCGGGCGAAGGTATTGGCAGCATGAAAAGCCAATTCAAAAAGGCCGACAGCAGTGGTGCGCAATTTGCCTTGATTTTTGGCGCTGATGAGTTGGCTCAAAACACCGTTTCTGTGAAGTCCTTGCGAGATGGCGGCGGTGCGCAAAGAACAGAATCACTGGAAAATTTAGGTGCATGGGCGCACAGCCTACAATTGACCTCTTGATACAAAGCTGAATATGTCCTCACATCTCGACCTCGAAGAACAAGAACAACTTGATGAAATCAAGCATTTCTGGAAACAATACGGTAACGCCATCACATGGTTTTTAATTGTGGTCATGGCTGCTTACGCTGGCTGGAATGGCTACCAATACTGGGAGCGCCAGCAAGCCGCGAAGGCATCGGCCTTGTTTGATGAAGTCGAGCGCACGGCTGCATCTGGTGATGCTGCCAAGCTTGAACGTGCTTGGAATGACATGAAGGAGCGCTTCCCACGAACCACCTTTGCTGCACATTCTGCATTGCTCGCCGCAAAGGTTTTGCAGCAGTCCGGCAAAATTGATTCTGCACAAGCTGCTTTGAAATGGGCTAGCGAAAATGCTTCTGACGAAGCCAGTGCGCAATTGGCGCGCATCCGATTGGCCAATCTGCAAGTTCAGCAAAAGTCTTTCGATGAGGCTCTCAAAACCTTGTCTAAAACCTTTACGCCCGCTTTTGCTGGTTTGGCTGCCGATGTTCAAGGCGACATTTGGGTCTCTCAAAATAAGCCTGTCGAAGCCGTCAAAGCTTACACCGATGCCTGGACACAGTTGGCTGACAATGCAGAATATCGCCGTTTGGTAGCGGCCAAATTGAATGCTTTGGGCGTGGACCCCTCACTGGCCAAAGGTGCCACAAAATGACAGGCTCCAACTTCAAGCGCTTTTTGAATGCTTTCAAGGCTTTGGCACTTGTTGTCTTGGCCCTTTTTCTAAGCGCATGTTCTAGCACGCCCGACAAGCCTACACCGACAGCTTTGGCCGATTTCAAGCCGCAATTGAATGTCTCCAAAACTTGGTCAGCCCAGCTGAGTTCTGTCGCAGCGCCCCTCAGTGCACAGTTGTCAAACAATCAATTGGCCATCGTTGCCACCAATGGCCTTGTCGCTGTATTGAATCCCGATACCGGCATCGAAATTTGGCGTCTGGCCTTGAACACACCGATGGCTGCCGGTGTTGGATCGGACGGCAATCGTCTGGCTGTCATTTCGCAAGCCAATGAATTGATCACGCTGTCTCAAGGCAAGGTGTTGTGGCGTGTCAAACTGCCAGCCTTGTCGTTTACCTCCCCACTGGTCGCGGGCGAGCGTGTGTTTGTTCTCACGGCCGATCGCACCGTCATCGCCTTTGACGGCGCATCAGGTCAGAAGCTTTGGAGTCAGCAACGCGCAGGCGATGCATTGGTCCTGAAGCAATCTGGCATTTTGACCAGCTTCCAAGACAATTTACTGGTGGGATTGTCTGGCCGATTAGTGGCCATGAATCCTGCCAATGGTGTTGCTAAATGGGAAGTGACTGTGGGCTCATCCCGAGGTACCAATGAGGTCGAGCGCTTGGTTGATTTGGTGTCGGGAGTGTCTCGCATCAACAATACCCTTTGTGCTCGGGCGTTCCAAACCTCTGTGACATGCGTTGATGCAAGCAAGGGCGCCAACTTGTGGACGCGTGCCTCTCAAGGTCATGTGGGCTTAACTGGCTCGGAGACTGCGCTTTTTGGCACTGAGTCCGATGGTAAGTTGATGGCGTGGAATCGTGGAGGTGGCCAAGTTCTTTGGCAATCTGACTCGCTGCGTTTCCGTGGCCTCACGGCGCCTACCGCAGCAAATGGCCAATTGGTCGTTGGCGACGATCTTGGTTGGATGCATTGGCTTGATGCGAGCAACGGTCAAACCTTAGCCCGCTCACAAATTGATGCATCCGGCATTGCCATGCCTGCATTGCGACATGAAAAAACTTGGGTTGTGATCACGAAAAGCGGCTTGGTTCAAGCCCTGCGTGCCGACTAAAACCCAACTGAAAGATTGATTTGAAACCCGTACTGGCCCTGGTCGGACGCCCCAATGTAGGCAAGTCCACCCTTTTTAACCGTCTTACCAAAAGTCGAGATGCCATCGTGGCCGACTTTGCAGGACTCACACGTGACCGCCACTATGGCCAAGGTCGCCAAGGCCGTTACGAGTACATCGTCATCGACACCGGCGGGTTTGAGCCTGATGCCAGTACTGGTATTTACAAAGAAATGGCCAAGCAAACGCAACAAGCCGTAGCCGAGGCTGATGTGGTTGTCTTTGTGGTTGATGCCCGGGCTGGTGTGTCTGCGCAAGACCATGACATCGCCAAATACCTCCGCCGAATTGGCAAGCCATGCGTTTTGGTTGCGAACAAAGCTGAGGGCATGCGTGAGGGTGTTCAGATCAGCGAATTTTATGAGCTTGGTTTGGGCGAAGTCATTCCTGTTTCGGCGGCTCACGGTCAAGGTGTGCGCAGTTTGGTGGAGTTGGCTTTAGACCCTCTCATGTTGCCCGAAGACGATCTTGATGCGGAAGTGGACACCAGCATTGTCAAGCTTGCCGTTGCCGGTCGTCCTAATGTCGGCAAATCTACACTCATCAATACCTGGCTGGGTGAGGAACGCTTGGTTGCTTTTGACATGCCTGGTACCACCCGAGACGCCATCACAGTGCCTTTTGAGCGCGATGGTCAAAAATTCGAACTCATTGACACAGCAGGTTTGCGTCGCAAGGGCAAAGTGTTTGAAGCCATTGAAAAGTTTTCAGTGGTCAAAACACTTCAAGCCATTGAGTCGGCCAATGTTGTATTGCTTTTGTTGGACGCCACTCAAGGTGTGACTGAGCAAGATGCACACATTGCCGGTTTTATTTTAGACAGCGGACGCGCTGTGGTTTTGGCCGTCAACAAGTGGGATGCAGTGGATGAATACCAACGAGAGCTTGTCCATCGCTCAATTGAAAATAGACTGCCGTTTTTGAAGTTTGCCAACCTACACACCATCTCAGCAAAAAAACGTCAGGGATTGGGTCCCGTCTGGAAATCCATTACCCAGGCGCACAAATCGGCCATGGTTAAAATGACCACCCCAGTTTTAACCCGCTTGTTGTTGGAGTCGGTTCAGTTTCAAAGTCCGCAGCGTGGTGGCATGTTCCGTCCAAAACTTCGTTACGCGCATCAGGGTGGTATGAATCCTCCCGTCATTGTCATTCACGGCAACTCCTTAGAGCACGTTACCGAAACCTATAAACGCTATCTTGAAGGTCGTTTCAGGAAAGCCTTTGACCTATCAGGTACGCCTTTGCGGATTGAGATGAAAACGTCGCAAAATCCATACGCCGATCGGGATTCAGACTAATTTTTAAGGTTTTGAAGGCCTTTGCATGGTTTGCATTCCAAGCATGTGTTAAGGTGAAACCCTTAATTTAATTCAGAACACGGAGAATATCGTGAACAACAAAGGGCAACTTTTGCAAGATCCCTTCCTCAACGCCTTGCGCCGCGAGCATGTGCCTGTTTCCATTTATTTGGTCAATGGCATCAAGCTACAAGGCCAAATTGAGTCCTTCGACCAGTACGTTGTGTTGCTTCGCAATACAGTGACACAAATGGTCTACAAGCATGCCATTTCAACCATTGTCCCCGGACGTGCAGTCAGCCTTTCTGGCACTGATGCGCCTGAAGACACTCCCGCTTAATCGTCTCTCTTGAGCAAAGATTCGATGGATTCAACACCTGCCTTACTGGTGGGGGTTGATTTTGGTTTGCCTCATTTCGATGGTGAATTGGATGAACTCAGTCAACTTGCGCTAACTGCTGGCATGCGGCCAGTGGCCAAAATGACTTGCAAGCGAAAAGCACCCGACGCAGCCTTGTTTGTGGGGTCAGGTAAAGCCGATGAAATCAAATTCATGGCTGAGCAAATGGGTGCTCAAGAAATTCTCTTTGACCAGTCACTGAGTCCGGCTCAACAACGCAATTTAGAGCGTCACATGGGTTTGCCTGTCAACGACAGAACACTGTTGATCTTGGAGATCTTTGCACAACGCGCGCGAAGCCATGATGGTAAGTTGCAGGTCGAGTTGGCACGGCTTCAGTACCTCAGTACACGCTTGGTGCGACGGTGGTCCCACTTGGAACGGCAACGCGGCGGCATTGGAACCCGAGGCGGCCCAGGTGAAACACAAATTGAACTTGATCGCCGAATGATTGGCGATGCCATCAAGCGGACCAAAGACCGTCTGTCTAAGGTTAAAAAACAACGCGCCACTCAAAGACGTCAGCGAGATCGCAAAAATGCATTCAATGTCTCCTTGGTGGGTTATACCAATGCTGGCAAATCAACCTTGTTCAATGCCCTCGTTAAAGCGCGCGCTTACGCGGCAGATCAACTGTTTGCCACCCTCGATACCACCACGCGCCAGTTGTATCTGGGTGAAGCTGGGCGCAGTGCTTCTGTCTCTGACACCGTGGGTTTCATTCGCGATTTACCGCACGGCTTGATTGACGCCTTTCAAGCCACACTTCAAGAAGCGGCTGATGCTGATTTGTTGATTCATGTGGTGGACGCCGCCAACCCCAACTTCCCGGAGCAAATGGCGGAAGTTAAGCGTGTGCTGCACGAAATTGGCGCCGATCATGTGCCGCAGTGGTTGGTTTTTAACAAAATCGACAATCTTCCACCTGAACGTCGACCCTTGATTTTTCAGGACCAGTACGAAGTTGACGGTCAAGCCTTAACCCGTATTTTCGTCAGTGCTCAAACCGGCGAAGGACTGCCCTTGCTGCGTCAATTGCTGGCACAAGAGGTGATGAGCAATGCCTCTGAGTCCGAACCTGAGACAGATCCGCGTTTTGCCCTTGATAATTCCGGGGAAAATCCGGATGAATTCCCATAATTGCGACTGGGATTGGGCACAATGAGTGCAAGCAGATCAATAAGCTAGAAAACGAATGAACTTCAATCCCCGTGTTTTAGGCTGGACAGCCATTCCGCAGCGACTTCGCGGCATGTTCAATTTGAACGACCCGCGTTGGGGTCGTGGTGATGACAAACCTTCGCAAGAAGGTCAAGAAGGCCATGCGGGCGCGCAACCTTCCGTGCCTCCGGCAGGCACAGGCCAGCCCCAGCCACCCCACGTCAACCCATCGGGGTCGTCCTCGAATAAACCGAATGCATCTTCGGGTCCCCCCGATTTGGATGAGTTGTGGCGTGACTTAAATCGCAAGCTGTCTCAGTTTTTGGGCGGCAAAAATGGGGGGCCGCCACACAAAGGTCCACCCAATGGTTCGTCACCCAATGGCATCCCTCCGATATTCAGAAATCTGGGTGTGGGCGTTATTTTGGGTGCTTTGTTGCTGATATGGATGGGCACAGGCTTCTTCATCGTGCAAGAGGGTCAACAAGCGGTCATTACACAATTTGGCAAATACAAAGCCACTGTCGGTGCCGGCTTTAACTGGCGCTTGCCATACCCCATTCAAAAGCACGAGTTGGTGTTTGTCACCCAAATTCGTTCTGTTGACATCGGTCGTGACAACGTCATCAAGGCGACCGGCCTTCGCGAATCGGCCATGTTGACTGAAGACGAAAACATCGTTGAAATTAAATTTGCCGTGCAGTATCGATTGAACGATGCCCGTGCGTATTTGTTTGAAAGCAAGAATCCCACAGAAGCCGTTGTTCAGGCCGCAGAAACGGCTGTGCGTGAGGTGGTGGGCAAAATGAAAATGGACTCGGCTCTTGCAGAAGAACGAGACCAAATCGCGCCTCGCGTTCGAGCCTTGATGCAAAACATACTCGACCGCTACAAGGTGGGCATTGAAGTGGTGGGCATCAACTTACAGCAAGGCGGTGTTCGTCCGCCTGAGCAAGTGCAAGCCGCCTTTGACGATGTTCTTAAAGCAGGTCAAGAGCGAGAACGTGCTAAGAATGAAGCGCAAGCCTACGCCAACGACGTGGTGCCACGTGCTGTGGGAGCGGCATCTCGATTGAAAGAAGAGTCACAAGCCTATCGCGAGCGCATTGTGGCGCAGGCTGAAGGTGATGCGCAGCGTTTCAAGGCCATCTTGCCTGAATACCAAAAAGCGCCACAAGTTACACGTGACCGCATGTACCTTGATGCCATGCAACAAATCTATACCAACGTGACCAAGGTTGTGGTGGACAGCAAGCAAGGCTCTAACCTGATGTATTTGCCATTGGACAAATTGATGCAAGTCACTGGCTCACCCTTGGCGCCTGCAGTTGCATCGGATTCAACGGCCAATGGCAGCGCGCCGACTGCGCCGGTTCAAGGCACTGCGCCCACCGACCCTAGATCTCGAGAGAGCCTCCGCTCTCGCGAACGTGAAATTCGTTAAGGACTCAGCAAAATGAATCGTATTGGAATTTGGGTATCGTCCCTGCTGCTGGTCCTGGCTTTGGCCAGTTCAATGTTGTTTGTGGTGGACCAACGCCAATTTGGTGTGGTCTACGCACTGGGTCAAATCAAGGAAGTGATCACGGAGCCCGGCCTCAACATCAAATTGCCACCACCGCTTCAAAACGTCACCTACATTGACAAGCGTTTGTTGACCCTGGACAGTCCAGACACCGAGCCCATGCTCACCGCTGAAAAGCAACGTGTCGTCATTGATTGGTATGTGCGTTGGCGCATTACTGACCCGATGGCCTACATTCGCAATGTGGGACTTGATGAAAAATCCGGTGCAAACCAATTGAACCGTGTGGTTCGAAATGCATTTCAGGAAGAAATCAACAAGCGCACCGTGAAAGATTTGTTGTCGCTCAGCCGTGACGTTCTCATGAACGATGTCAAGCGTGAAGTTTTGGAAAAAGTGCGTGGAGAGAAACCATGGGGCGTGGACGTGGTTGACGTTCGCATTACGCGTGCCGATTACGTCGATGCCATTACAGAATCTGTTTACCGTCGCATGGAAGCTGAGCGCAAGCGTGTTGCTAACGAGCTTCGTTCTACGGGTGCGGCTGAGGGCGAAAAAATTCGCGCCGATGCAGATCGTCAGCGTGAAGTCACCATTGCCAACGCCTACCGTGAGGCTCAAAAAATCAAAGGGCAGGGCGATTCGCAAGCTGCACGTATTTACAACGAATCATTTGGTCGTGATCCCCAGTTCGCGCAGTTCTACCGAAGCTTGGACGCCTACAAAGCCAGTTTTGCGAAGAAGAGTGATGTCATGGTGTTAGATCCCAATAATTCTGATTTTTTCAAAACCATGCGAGGCAATGCGGCACCTGCTGCTGCACCCGCAAAGAAATAAGTGGGTTTTTGGTCGTCCGTATTGGCGGCAGTCGCTTTGGTGTTGATATTTGAGGGGCTTTTGCCCCTCATTTCGCCCACCAAATGGCGAGAAATGTTTACACAACTGCTTCAACTGCAAGACGGTCAAATTCGTTTTTTTGGGCTGACCACTGTCTTACTGGGCCTCTTTCTTTTGACTTGGCTCATTTAGACCCTTTTGAGCCGGTAAAATCCCTGTTTTAACAGCCCCCCTTATTTGCCATGTCCGCTTGGGTCCTGCCGGATCACATCGCCGATGTCTTGCCCTCAGAAGCCAGACACATCGAAGAACTCCGAAGATTGCTATTAGACACAGCTCGAAGCTATGGCTTTGAATTGGTGTCTCCGCCGCTGCTCGAGCACATTGAGTCATTGCTCACCGGCACTGGCAAAGCCCTTGATTTGCAAACTTTCAAATTGGTCGATCAAATCTCTGGTCGCATGATGGGTTTAAGGGCCGATACCACGCCACAAGTTGCTCGAATTGATGCGCACTTGCTCAACCGACAAGGTGTCACACGCCTTTGTTATTGCGGCCCTGTTTTGCACACCCAGCCCGATCGTCCGCATGCCACCCGAGAGCCGCTTCAATTGGGCGCAGAAATCTTCGGACACGCTGGCTTAGAAGCCGATTTAGAAGTCTTGCAATTGGCCCTCGATTGTTTGCAGGCTGCGCAAATGGGTGAGGTCTTGGTTGACTTGGCCGATGCTCGGATTGTCAGTAGCTTGCTAGAAGGTTTGGCACTGACAGAACTGATGCGGGGCGAAGTCTATGCCGCTTTGGCTTCCAAGAACTCTTCCGCATTGGCGGAGTTGTCTCACAATTTTCCGCCAGACATACAAGCTGGTTTGATGACCCTCATCGATTTGTATGGCGATGCTTCCGTCTTAAGCCTTGCCCTTGAGCGCTTGCCTGCAAATCCTCAAATTAAATTGGCCATTGAAGAATTGAAATGGTTGAGTGAGCAATTGCCCCACATTCAATTTAAATTTGACCTGGCAGATGCGCGTGGTTACGCCTACTACAGCGGCCTGCGTTTTGCCATATATGCCAAGGGCGCCAGTGATGCTGTGGTCCGTGGGGGTCGATACGACGGTGTCGGTGCCGTTTTTGGCCACGAAATTGGCCGCGATCGACCTGCGGTCGGATTCAGTTTGGATCTGAAACAGTGGGTCGGTGTTGTGCCTCAACTTCCGCTGAAGGCCGCTATTCGTGCGCCCTGGGGAACGTCGGCAGACCTCCGATCGGCCATTGCCAAACTTCGCCAGCTGGGCGAAACCGTTGTCTGCCATTTGCCGGGGCACGACAGCGAAATTGATGAATTCCAATGCGATCGCCAACTCATGGAAGTGGCGGGGCAATGGGTAGTTAAAGCCATTGAAAATAAAGCAGAATGAACATGACCAAAGGACGTAACGTTGTCGTTGTAGGCACCCAATGGGGTGATGAAGGCAAAGGCAAATTAGTAGATTGGCTTACCGAGAGTGCGCAAGGTGTTGTGCGCTTTCAAGGCGGCCACAATGCCGGGCATACCTTGGTCATCAATGGCGTCAAAACAGCGCTGCACTTGATTCCCAGTGGCATCATGCGCCCAGGTGTTAAGTGCTACATCGGCAATGGTGTGGTGCTGTCTGCTGGCAAGTTGTTTGAAGAAATTGCAGGTTTGGAAAAAGCTGGCGTGGAAGTGCGTTCACGTTTGCGCATCAGCGAAGCTTGCCCCTTGATCCTGCCATTCCATGCGGCACTTGACGTTGCACGCGAAGCTGCACGTGAACAAGGCGGCGCTGAAAAAATCGGCACCACAGGTCGGGGTATTGGCCCGGCCTATGAAGACAAAATTGCAAGACGTGCATTGCGCGTTCAAGACTTGAAATACCCAGAGCGTTTCGCTGGCAAACTCAAAGAGTTGCTGGACTTGCACAACCATGTGCTGACAACCTATTTGGGCTCCGAAAAATTCACTTTTGGTGATGCACTCAAGCCCTACGTTAAAAATGGTCAAGTTCAGTTCGATGTGGTTTACAAAGAAGCCATGGAACATGCTGAATTGCTGAAACCCATGATGGCTGACGTCTCACGAGAACTCAATGATGCACACCGATTAGGTGCCAATTTGTTGTTTGAAGGCGCGCAAGGCACATTGTTGGATGTCGATCACGGTACCTATCCTTACGTCACATCCAGCAACTGCGTCGCTGGAAATGCGGCTGCTGGGTCTGGCGTTGGTCCAGGCCTGTTGCATTATGTTTTGGGTATCACCAAAGCCTATTGCACACGGGTAGGTGGTGGTCCATTCCCAACAGAACTCGAATGGGAAAAAGAGGGCACACCCGGTTGGCACATGAGCACTGTGGGTGCAGAAAAAGGTGTCACCACCGGCCGCAGTCGGCGCTGTGGTTGGTTTGATGCTGCCTTGCTCAAGCGCAGTGCCCAAGTGAATGGTTTGTCTGGTCTGTGCATTACCAAGTTGGACGTGCTGGATGGTCTGACAGAATTGAAGCTTTGCACTGGCTACGAACTTGACGGCGAAGTGGTGGACATCTTGCCAATGGGTGCAGACGATATTTCTCGTTGCAAGCCTGTCTACGAAACCATTCAAGGCTGGACTGACAGCACCGTGGGTGTGACGCAACTTGACAAGCTGCCAGTGAATGCGCGCTTGTATTTGAAACGCATTGAAGAAGTAACGGGTGTGCCCATTCACATGGTGTCTACAAGCCCAGATCGTGATCACACAATTTTGATGCACAACCCTTTTGCGGCTACGCACTAACTCAATTTCAACACCTCATTGCACAGGTGTGCAGTGAACCAACTCTTGGAGATTTTTCATGCTGACAGAAGACGGCAAACACTTGTACGTAAGTTACGACGAATACCACAACCTGATTGAGAAATTGGCCATCAAGGTTCACCAATCGGGCTGGGAGTTCGACACAATCCTTTGTTTGGCCCGAGGCGGCATGCGTCCTGGGGACATCCTGTCACGCATTTTTGACAAACCTTTGGCCATCATGTCCACCAGCTCTTACCGTGCTGATGCGGGTACTGTGCAAGGTCATTTGGACATTGCAAGATTCATCACAACACCCAAAGGCGAAATTGCCGGACGGGTTTTGTTGGTCGATGATTTGGCAGATTCTGGTCACACACTCAACGCCGTGGTCAACATGCTCAAGACAAATTACAAGCCCATCACTGAATTGCGCAGTGCGGTCATTTGGACCAAAGGTCTTTCTGGTTTTCAGCCAGACTATTCAGTTGATTATTTGCCTACCAATCCATGGATTCACCAACCTTTTGAAGGTTATGACAGCCTCAATCCTGAAAAATTAATGGAAAAGTGGAAGGTCTGAAGGTACGATGTTGGGATGACTCAAAATAATGCATCCCATCCCGCTACCCAACTGATTCATCACGGCTACACGCCACCGGCTGAGTTTCACGCCCCTCAGCCGGGTATTTTCAAAGCCTCCACGGTTTTCTTTCCCAATGTGGCTGCCATGCGCCAGCGAGAATGGAAAGACAAATCTGCTTACACCTATGGCACCCACGGTACGCCATCTACCTTTACTCTAGAAGAGCGCCTTTGCACCTTAGAAGGTGGCAAACATTGCGTTCTCACACCCAGCGGACTCTCAGCCTTGGCTGTCGCAGCATTTGCGGTCCTAAAATCGGGTGATCACGTGCTGTTGCCCGACAATTCTTATGGCCCCAACAAGACTTTGGCAGAAGGTGAGTTGCAGTCTTTTGGCATCACGCATGCTTACTATGACGCACTCAACCCTGAGGATTTGGCCACCAAAATTCAGCCCAACACCAAACTGGTTTGGTTGGAAGCGCCAGGGTCAGTCAGTATGGAATTTCCCGACCTCGTCAAATTGGTCCAAATATGCAAAGCACACAGCGTGGTCACGGCGCTGGACAATACTTGGGGCGCAGGCTTAGCCTTCAAGCCATTTGATTTGCTGGGCGATGGCAGTTTGTCTGTCGACCTCACGGCACATGCACTCACCAAGTACCCTAGCGGCGGTGGGGACGTGCTCATGGGCAGTGTCATGACGCGTGACGATGGTTTGGCTTTGAAGCTCAAGCTCACCATGATGCGTTTGGGCATTTGTGTGGGCCCCAATGATGTCGAATCCATTTTGCGTTCATTGCCTACCATCAGCTTGCGCTATGAAGCACAAGACCATGCTGCTCGCAAACTGGCCACATGGTGGCAAACACAGACTGCCTGTGTCCAAGTGATGCATCCTGCACTGCAAGGCTCACCGGGGCATGACCACTGGAAAGCTTTGTGTGCACCTCAAGGCAGTAATGGGCATGCCGCGGGGCTCTTCAGTGTCATGCTGAGCCCCAAGTTCACGCAGGCACAAGTTGATGCTTTCTGCGACAGCTTGAAGCTGTTCAAAATTGGATACAGCTGGGGCGGCCCTGTCAGCTTGGTTGTGCCTTACGACATTGCCAGCATGCGCTCCAACTGGCCTTCTCATTTGAAGCAAGGCTTCTTGGTGCGTTTTTCAACCGGTTTTGAGTCTGCCGACGATTTGATCGCAGATTTGTCGCAGGCTGTTTCGAGCTGCTTGAATATTTAACGGGTTTTGGCAAGAGATGGATGGCAAGCTGATACAGTGGATGCCATTCATTAGAAAGTAATATCTTGGCAACTCCCAATTACGGCTACGAAAAACGTCAAAAAGAATTGGCGAAGAAGCGCAAGAAAGAAGACAAGCTTAAAGCGAAGTCTGAACGCAAATTGGACACACCCGATGGCGAGTTCAATGACCACGAGCTAAGTGATGGTGCAGAACAAGTGCCTGCGTCATCCGATTTGCCACAGCCCTGAGTTGCTATAGCCTTTTCAAGGCTTGGTCTGCAACATTTTTCTCAATTGAGGCCAAATGTTTTTCATCATCAGGGGCTGGGCGTTTTCGTTCGGATGAATCCGGTCTGTTTGAAACCATTTCAAAGGATCAGCGTCATCGGCCACGCCTTTTAAAAACTGCTGGTTCAACTGCGCGCCCGTCAACTTAGCCACCTTTTCATAGGCGGCCGACATTTGTTTTAAGTAATTGGCCCCATAGTTGGGCGGTACCTGCATCGCAATGACCAAGACCTTGGCGCCAGCTGTTTGGCTTGTCTTGATCATGCGCATCAGATTGCTTTGCGTCAGATTCATGTCTAAACCTCGCAGGGCATCGTTGCCGCCCAATTCAATCACAACAATGTGGGGTTGGTGAAGTTTGAGAAGTGAAGGCAGGCGTGTGACACCGCCAGATGTGGTGTCCCCACTGATGCTGGCATTGACCCATTGAACGGTCACTGATTCGCTTTTGGCTTGTTGAGACATGTGCTGAACCCAGCCGGTTCCGCGCGTCAACCCATACTCTGCACTTAAAGAGTCGCCCACAATCAAGACCTTTTTTTCGGTTTGGGCTGCAAGGTTTTCGTTGGCGTGAGCGTTGACCATGCAAAGCGAAATACCTGTGGCCAACAAGCCCACAACAAGGCGGTTAAAGTGTCGAAGTCGCAATAAAGGTTGGTGCATGTCAGAAACAATCATTTCAATTCAGCACGTGAGCAAAGCAGTGCAAGATGTCGGTGGAAGCCTGTCTATTTTGCGTGATATTGATTTCTCCGTAAATGCAGGGGAAACTGTGGCCATTTTGGGGGCCTCAGGCTCTGGCAAAAGCACCTTGCTGTCATTGATGGCAGGTTTAGACACGCCGACAGAGGGCAGTGTCTTTTTAGCGGGCCAATCCTTATTCGACATGACGGAAGATGAGCGCGCGGCATGGCGTGGACAGCAGCTGGGTTTTGTCTTTCAAAACTTCCAGCTGATGGGCCATCTCACCGCACTTGAAAATGTCATGCTGCCCTTAGAGCTGGCGGGCAACAAAAATGCCTCGCGCTTGGCCAAGGACATTTTGGGGCAAGTGGGTTTGTCAGAGCGCTTGAACCATTTTCCAAAAGTGTTGAGCGGCGGCGAGCAACAACGTGTGGCCTTGGCCAGGGCGTTTGTGGTGCAGCCTCAACTGTTGTTGGCTGATGAACCCACTGGCAGCCTCGATGCCCAAACGGGTGAAAGCATCATGGATTTGATGCTGGCCATGAACCAAGCGCGTGGCACCACCCTGATTTTGGTCACACATGATCAAAAATTAGCCCAGCGCTGCAACAGAACACTCACTTTGAGGGCTGGACAGCTCATATCCCAAGGATAATCGGGGCATGTCATCTCCCAAAGTTCTGTTCGGTTTTCATGCCGTGGGTGTCCGTTTGAAAACGGCGCCGCAATCTATCGTTGAAATTTATTTTGAATCCACGCGACGTGATGCTCGCATGCGTCAGTTCATAGAGCGCGCGCAAGAAGCGGGTGTTCGTTTGATTGAAGCCGACAGCATGCGACTGGCCAAGTTGGCGGGCAGTCATGGTCACCAAGGTGTTGCTGCACGGGTCGAATCATTGCCTCAAGTCCATTCTTTGGATGATTTGCTTGATCAAGTTCAAGGCCCGCCCTTGCTGTTGGTCCTCGATGGCATTACCGATCCGCACAACTTGGGTGCTTGTTTGCGAGTGGCCGATGGCGCAGGTGCGCATGCGGTCATTGCGCCTAAAGACCACGCTGCGGGCATCAATGCCACTGTTGCCAAGGTGGCCAGTGGCGCTGCTGAAACGGTCCCTTATTTCATGGTGACCAATTTGGCACGAACCTTGGGCGAATTGAAAGAGCGCGCTATATGGGTGATTGGAACCAGTGGCGATGCCCCTCAAAACATTTACCAAGTTGATTTAAAAGCACCCGTTGCATTGGTTCTGGGTGCTGAAGGACCCGGCATGCGTCAACTCACGCGCAAAACATGTGACCAATTGGTCAGCATTCCTATGCAGGGGGCAGTCGAAAGCCTCAATGTGTCTGTGGCCAGCGGTGTCTGCTTGTACGAGGCGGTTCGACAGCGTTTGCTTTAAAGCATTCCGGCCGCGCCCAGAATGCCGCCAATGGCGACCAACCACAGCAAATGGATGGATGTTTTCATCATCAGCAAAGTGGCGATGGCCGTCACGAGCCACAGTTTCCAGTCTTGCTGAACATCGCGATGCGCTGCCGACAGCAGCCAGCCAGTCGACACCAGCAAACCAATCACGATGGGTGCCATGCCGGTCTTGAAAGCTCGGACTGACCGAAGATTTCTATTTTTGTGCGTCCATTGTGTGGCTTTGTAAGTCAGGATAGAGGAGGGCAGCATGATGCCAACCATGGTGATCGTGACGCCCAGCAAACCCAAGTACCACGCTTGAGGTCCGGCCGACAAGCCGCCCCCTGCATTCAATCCCACGTTCCAACCCATCAAGGCCACAAACAGCACATTGGGTCCAGGTGCCGACTGAGCCAATGCGATGGACGAAGAAAATGAGGCATCCGTTAGCCATTGTTTTTCATCTACCAAAAAACGATGCATTTCAGGTGCTGTGGTGATGGCGCCACCAATGCCGAGCACTGACAGCACCGCAAAGTGTGCAAAGAGGTCGAACCAATCCTGTGGACTTAAGTTCAGCATCAAGTTCATGCTTGATCCTTCCCGGTGGCAAGTGGCGTGATCTCTAAAGCACGATAAGCCAAAACGCAAGCCAAAATGCCAAGGCTCAGCAAGACCCAGATCAGCGGCATGCGGAAAATACCAACGGCTGTAAAGGTGAGCACGGCAAAGACGATGGCACGCCAGAGTCCCATGGGGTTTTTGGGCAGGGTGCTTGCAAGTTTCAAACCCGTTGCAATGATCAGCCCACCGGATACAGCGCCCATGCCTTTCAAGGCCCCTTGTGCAATGGCACTGTCAGCCACCCCACCAAATAAAATAGCCAAAGTCAAGACCAACACCAAAGGGGCCAGGATCAGACCACAGACGGCTGCCATTGCACCAGGCAGGCCAAAGTACTTGCCGCCCAACATCAAGCAAAGATTGACCACATTGGGGCCTGGCATGACTTGCGCAACAGACCATTCCTCAACGAATTGGGCTTGTGTTAGCCACTTACGGCGCTCAACCAATTCGTGCTGAACGATGACCAACACACCGCCAATGCCCTGAAGGGCCAGCAAGGTGAAGACCACGAAAAGCTCTGTTTTGGATTGAGGTTGTTTGAGTTCGGATAATTCTGTGCTCATGGTTGAATTATCGCCGAGTGAACACTAGGTCCTTGGGTCAGTCCAAACCAGTTTGCCTTGGCCGAAGTCATTTAAACGTTTTTGCCACAAGACGGCTTGTGATTGCGGCAATTCAAATTCAAATTGAACCAAGCTGTTGTGCGCCACGTTCAGGATGTTCACGTCCGCCATTTGGGCTTGGCGCCGTAGCCAGCCCTCCATGTCATACGGAACCACGCAAATCAACTTGATTTTGACAACGATGGCTGATTTTTCAGCCAACAAAAGCGCTTGCGCTACAGCGTCGGTATAGGCTCTGACCAAGCCACCTGCGCCCAATTTGACGCCGCCAAAGTATCGAACCACCGTGGCCAAGACACCTTCGAGGTCTTGGTGCCTTAGAACTTCCATCATGGGTCGCCCAGCCGTGCCCCCAGGTTCGCCATCGTCTTGTGCGGCTGAGTCGCCGCCGGCCAGCATGGCCCAACAAACATGAACTGCATCGGGATGGGCGAGTTTGAGTTGTTGAACCACGGCTTGGGCTTCTGCGCGATTCTTGATGGGCTGCACACGGGCCAGAAATCGACTCTTTTTGATGATCAACTCGTGGTCTACCGGCGCAAGCAAGGTCATGGGCATGCCCTGATTATCCGATGAGAAAGACCTTTCAAACGGCACAGCACCCGCTGAGGCTCTAAACTCGGGGGATTGCTATCCCTTTTGGTCCATGAACGCCTTTGTCGATGTCTCCTTTTTCCCGCGTGAAGCGAAACCCCTGAACAGCTACCGCAAGTTCTGGGCTTCGCGCTTCGGTACGGCTCCTTTTTTGCCAATGAACAAAGCAGAAATGACCCAATTGGGTTGGGACAGCTGCGACATCATTTTGGTCACAGGTGATGCCTACGTCGACCATCCAAGTTTTGGCATGGCCGTGATCGGCCGCATGTTAGAAGCCCAAGGATTCAGGGTTGGCATCATTGCCCAACCCGATTGGCAAAGCGCAGAGCCCTTCAGGGCTTTAGGCAAGCCCAACTTATTCTGGGGTGTTACGGCAGGTAACATGGATTCCATGATCAACCGCTACACGGCCGATCGCAAAATTCGTTCTGATGATGCTTACACGCCAGGTGATGTGGGGGGCAAGCGCCCTGACCGTGCGGCCATTGTTTACAGCCAGCGTTGTCGAGAAGCATTTCCAGACGTTCCCATTGTGTTGGGCGGCATTGAAGGTTCTTTACGTCGCATCGCACATTACGACTACTGGTCTGACAAAGTCCGTCGATCAATTGTGGTCGATAGCAAATGCGATTTGCTGTTATACGGCAATGCCGAACGCGCGGTGGTTGAAATTGCGCACCGTTTGGCTGCCAAAGTTCCTGTACAAGACATTACCGATGTTCGTGGAACTGCATTTGTGCGCCGTCAAACACCTGAAGGCTGGTTTGAGATTGATTCAACAACGGTCGATTCGCCAGGCCACGTTGAAGCCCATGTTAATCCTTATTTGATGATTTCAGAGCAGGCCAAAAATAATGGTGCAAGCTGCGCAAGAGAAGATGAAGCGCAAGCTGTGGCTAACCAAGAAAATGCCAAAGCAACTGCACCATCCCTGCAAACTGGACAGCCTCTTCAGTTTGTCTCCAACCCAAATATGCCTGCCCTTAAGGGAAAAGGCTTGCACAAGGTTCCGCCCCGGGATCGCAGTGTGATTCGCTTGCCAAGCTATGAGCAAGTTAAAAGCGATCCTGTTTTGTATGCGCACGCCAATCGCGTTTTGCACCTCGAAACCAATCCGGGTAATGCCCGTTGTTTGGTTCAAGCTCACGGCGATGACCATACGGCACGAGATGTGTGGATCACACCGCCGCCCATTCCTTTAAGCACCGCTGAAATGGATGCGGTGTTTGACCTGCCCTATGCGCGCAGCCCGCACCCCAGTTATGCCGATGAAAATGGCTCACACGATGGCGCCACCAAAATTCCAGCTTGGGAAATGATTCGCTTTTCAGTCAACATCATGCGCGGATGTTTTGGCGGGTGTACTTTTTGCTCCATCACTGAGCATGAAGGCCGCATCATTCAAAGCCGCAGTGAAGCCTCTGTGTTGCGCGAAATTGAAGAAATTCGTGACAAGGTCAAAGGTTTCACAGGTGTCATTTCAGACTTGGGCGGACCGACTGCCAACATGTATCGATTGGGCTGTAAAAGCCCCGAGATTGAGTCTGCTTGTCGAAAGCCCAGCTGTGTGTTCCCAGGTATTTGCAGTAACCTCACCACCGATCACGGTCCCTTGGTACAGATGTACCGCAAGGCACGCAGCCTCAAGGGCATCAAGAAAATTTTGATTGGCTCAGGCTTGCGATACGACTTGGCAGTGCAAAGCCCCGAATACGTTAAAGAATTGGTCACGCATCACGTGGGCGGTTATTTGAAAATTGCACCCGAGCATACCGAGTCAGGCCCCTTGTCCAAAATGATGAAACCTGGCATTGGCACCTACGACCGCTTTAAAAGCATGTTCGACAAGTTCAGTGCTGAGGCTGGCAAGAAACAATTCTTGGTGCCTTATTTCATTGCGGCCCATCCTGGCACCAGCGATGAAGACATGATGAATTTGGCCATTTGGCTTAAGAAGAACGGTTTTCGTGCAGACCAAGTGCAGACCTTCTATCCAAGCCCGATGGCAAGTGCCACGACCATGTACCACACCACCCGCAACCCACTTCGCAAAGTAACGCGCGACAGCGAAAAAGTGGATGTTGTGAAAGGTGAGAAGCGTCGCCGTTTACACAAAGCCTTCCTTCGTTATCACGATGCCAAACACTGGCCTTTGTTGCGCGATGCGCTGAAAGCCATGGGACGGTCCGACCTGATCGGCAATGGCAAACACCATCTGATTCCGACTTGGCAACCTTTGTCGGACGACTATCAGAGCGCACGCCGAAAGAACAGCACGCCGGGTGGTTCGCCTCGCAAGGGCCAGGTTCTGACCCAACACACGGGCTTGCCGCCACGCAAGAAAAGCTGATGCATTGCCGCACTGTAGTGCAGTGAAGCTGTCTGGCCTTTAGGCTTGTAGAACTTGCAGCAGTTCAGTTTCAATGGCGATTTGTTCACGGTTGTGCTGAAGTGCAGAACCTTCAATGAGGAACGTATCTTCTACGCGTTCGCCCAATGTGCTGATTTTGGCCAACTTCAAACTGATGCCGTGTTTGGCAAGCACTGTGGCCACACTGTAGAGCAATCCCAAGCGATCACTTGCAGAAATTCCCAAGAGCCAACTTTGCGCTTTTTCATCAGGGTGTAAAGTGATGCGCGGCGCGATAGGAAAGTTTTTCACGCGTCTTGAGACGCGGCCTTTGGTGGGCGCGGGCAGGGTGCCTTGACGGTCAATGGTGGTGCACAGTCCCGATTCCACCATGGTGATCAACTCGCGATAATGTTCTGGCAACAATGAAGTCACAACTTGGAAGGTGTCTAGCGCATAGCCATTTTTGGCAGTGTGAATTTTGGCATCCAAAATACTGAAGCCAGCCTGATCGAAATAGCCGCAAATTCGGGCAAACAAATCGGGTTGGTCGGCGGTGTAAACCAGAATTTGCAAACCTTCGCCAATGGGTGAAATTCGTGCTCTGACAATGCTTTTGCCGCCTAATTCTGCGACGGCTTCTTCGCCTTGTTTGGCCACATAGCGAGACAGCTGACGTGCGTGCCAAGCAATTTCACTGGCATCGTGTCGCATGAAGTAGCCCACATCCAAAGTGTCCCACAAGGCTTTTTGACCGTCATGGGGTTCGGAGTGTCGTGCCAATTCAATCAAAGCATCTCGCTTGCGCGCTTCAATGTCGGCGTTGGCATCAGGTGCGCGGCCGCCCAGCACGCGCAATGTGTAGCGGTACAAGTCTTCGAGTAGTTTGCCTTTCCATGCATTCCAAACTTTGGGGCTGGTGCCGCGAATATCAGCAACGGTGAGCAGGTACAACGCGGTGAGGTGACGTTCGTTGCCCACACGTTTGGCGAAAGCCGAGATGACATCCGGGTCACTTAAATCTTCTTTTTGAGCAACGTGGCTCATGGTCAGGTGTTCACCGACCAAGAATGCAACGAGCTTGGCATCCTCTTTTGGAATGCCATGCTGCCTGCAAAATTGATTCACTTCGACCACGCCCAATTTCGAATGATCGCCGCCGCGGCCTTTTGCAATGTCATGAAACAAGGCTGCCGTGTACAAAATATAGGGCTTGTCCCAACCCGCAGCAAGTTGTGAGCAGAATGGATATTCGTGCGCATGGTCTGCAATGAAGAAACGGCGAACATTGCGCAGCACCATCATGATGTGCTGATCAACGGTGTACACATGAAACAGATCGTGCTGCATCTGACCCACAATGTTTCTGAACACCCACAAATAACGACCCAATACGGAGGTTTGGTTCATCAAGCGCATGGCATGTGTAATGCCCTGGCCTTGCTGGAGTATTTGCAAAAATGTGGCACGGTTGACAGGGTCACGTCTGAACTTGGCGTCCATCACATTTCGCACGTTGTAAAGCGCACGGAGTGTTTTGGCTGACAGACCCTTGACACCATGCGTTTGTTGGTACATTAAAAATGTTTCAAGAATGGCGTGGGGGTGCTGTTGATACAAGTCGTCCTGTGCCACTTCTAGCAGACCATTTTTCTCAAAAAAGTGATCGTTCAAGCGGCGCAATTCAATTCGGATGTCACCACGTTGCGCTTGTAAATACGCTTCAATGTTGAGCATCAAAATTTGATTCAACTGCGTCACAGCTTTGGCGGCCCAATAGTATTGACGCATGAGCACTTCACTGGCGCGTTGCGTGTGTTTGCCTTCAGGCGTACTTTTGGCTTGGTAGCCAAAGCTCTCTGCCAATGCGTGTTGCAAGTCAAATACCAACCGGTCTTCTCGACGTTTTGCCAGCAAATGAAGCCTGGCGCGAATCAGACTCAAAACCGCTTCGTTGCGTTTGATTTGCTTCACTTCGAGGGGCGTTGCCAAACCCTTGTGTGCCAGATCATCCCAGGTGCTTCCCAAACCTGCAGCCCTTGCAACCCACAAAATGATTTGCAAATCACGCAAGCCACCGGGCGACTCTTTGCAATTGGGCTCTAAGGAGTAGGGGGTGTTTTCAAATTTGTTATGGCGCTGGTGAAGCTCTAAAGACTTGGCGACAAAAAATGCCTGTGGGTCCATTGCGGCTTGGTAGCGGGCCACAAAATCATCAAACAGCGTTTGACTGCCCGTGATGTAGCGACTCTCGAGCAGTGAAGTTTGGACTGTGATGTCTTTTTCAGATTCGTCCAAGCAATCTTTCAAGCTGCGAACACTGGACCCAATTTCTAAACCGCTGTCCCAACAACTGCCGATGAATTTTTCCAAGCGCGCTTTGAGTTCTTCGGATTCATCGGGGTTGGCATGATCGGGCAGCAAAACCAAAACATCGACATCGGACGAGGGAAACAATTCACCTCGACCAAATCCACCAACAGCCACGAGACTTTCACCATTGACAAAACCTGCTTGGTTCCAAAGCTGCATCAATAGCTTATCGGCCAGCTGTGCCAAGCGCATCAGACTGCGCTTGAGTCCACGGCCATTGGCCGCACTGTTGGCAATGTGTGCCCACAAGGCTTGCTTCTCTTGACGATATTGGTCTCTGAATACCGACAAGTCAGCCATGGGTTTAGCCTTTGATGAATGCTGGAATGGGTGGGCTGCCTGCCGACAAGGTGAGAACCTCGTAGCCGGTTTCAGTTACCAAAATGGTGTGTTCCCATTGCGCTGACAACGAACGGTCTTTGGTGACGATGGTCCAGCCATCGCCCATCTCTTTGATCTCGCGTTTTCCGGCATTGATCATGGGCTCGATGGTGAAGGTCATACCAGCCTTCAGTTCCTCCAAGGTGCCAGGCTTGCCATAGTGCAATACTTGGGGTTCTTCGTGAAACACGCGACCAATGCCATGGCCACAAAATTCACGAACGATGGAGAACCCCATGTTTTCGGCAAACTTTTGAATGGCCCAGCCAATGTCACCCAAGCGGGCGCCTGGTTTGACTTGTGCAATGCCATGCCACATGGCTTCGTATGTGGCATGACAGAGGCGCTTGGCTGCAATAGACACTTCGCCCACCATGAACATGCGACTGGTATCGCCGTGCCAACCGTCTTTGATCACTGTGATGTCAATGTTCACGATGTCGCCCTTTTTGAGCGGCTTCTCGTTGGGTATGCCATGACACACTTGTTGGTTGATCGACGTGCAAATGGACTTAGGATAGGGTGAGTAGCCGGCGGGCTGGTAGTTCAATGGCGCAGGAATGGTGCCCTGAACATTGACCATGTAGTCGTGGGCAAGCTTGTCCAACTCATTGGTGGTGACGCCGGGCACTACGAAGGGCGTCAAGTAATCGAGAACTTCGGAGGCGAGTCGGCCGGCGACACGCATGCCTTCAGCGCCTTGGGGGTCTTTTGGGGTAATCGTCATGGGGCATGATTATCCCATTCATCCAGTAACTTTGCAGAAAATAGGCCTGTTGGCGGTTAAAATAATGACTCATTCAATGCCCCAGTCAGCGGCATTTGAGACACTTTTCCTTCAGCCATCAAGGCCACACTGTGACCCTGCAAACTCTCATCTTGGACGGCGGTAACGCCCTCAGTGATTTTCGTATCCAGCAACTTTTGCCGCGACTTCAGGCCATTTGCCCTGACGTCACGGGTCTGTCAGGTCATTATTTGCACCTCGTGGGCAGCGTGTCACCCATGGATTCGGCATCTCAGACCATTCTGTCTCAGTTGCTAACTTACGGAGATCCTGCTGTTAAGCCTGCCATGACCACTGCCGCCTGGCATGTGTGTGTATCGCCCCGATTAGGTACAGTTTCACCCTGGGCTTCAAAAGCCACAGACATTGCCCACAACTGCGGCTTGACGTTGCGCAGAGTGGAGCGCTTGGTGCAGTACAGTTTGCAACTGCAATCTGCTGAGCAATTGCAAAACTTGAGCTCTAGCCAGAAGTTGCAATTGGCCGATCTTTTGCACGATCGCATGACCGAGTCCATTTTGTCGGATCGCACAGATGCCCTGGCGCTTTTCACAGAACTGCAGGCACAGCCCTTGCTGCATGTCGATGTTTTGAAGGGTGGGCGTCAAGCCTTGGTAGAGGCCAATCAACAATTTGGCTTGGCATTGGCCGAAGATGAAATTGAGTATTTGCTGACGTCTTTTCAGCAATTGGGTCGTAACCCTTCTGATGTTGAGTTAATGATGTTTGCGCAGGCCAACAGCGAGCACTGCCGGCACAAAATTTTCAACGCGCAATTCACCATTGATGGACAAGCTCAAGCGCACAGTTTGTTTGGCATGATTCGTCACACGCACCAGCAAAATCCCCAACACACAGTAGTGGCGTACTCAGACAATGCCTCCATCATGACGGGGCATGATGTTGAGCGGTTTGTGGCCAAGCAAGGTGGTGCATATGTCAAAGAAAATGCACTGCACCATGTGCTGATGAAAGTTGAAACCCACAACCATCCCACAGCCATTTCACCTTTTCCAGGTGCCTCAACTGGGGCTGGCGGAGAAATTCGCGATGAAGGCGCAACAGGACGCGGCTCCAAACCCAAAGCGGGCTTGACAGGATTCACAGTTTCTAAGCTGTGGGACGGCGAGAACGGTAAACCCGACCACATTGCCAGTCCTTTACAAATCATGACCGAAGGCCCTTTGGGGGGTGCTGCGTTCAATAATGAATTTGGTCGGCCCAATTTATTGGGCTATTTCCGAGAGTACGAGCAAGAAGTTGATGGCGTTGTGCGTGGTTATCACAAGCCCATCATGATTGCTGGTGGCTTGGGTGTGATTGATGACATTCAAACTCAAAAAATATTGTTTCCTGCTGGCACCTTGCTGATTCAACTGGGTGGCCCTGGCATGCTCATTGGCATGGGCGGTAGTGCGGCCAGTTCAATGGCCTCGGGCACCAATGCGGCCAACTTGGATTTTGACTCTGTCCAACGCGGCAATCCTGAGATTGAACGTCGCGCACAAGAGGTTATCAACCATTGCTGGATCATGGGCAAAGACAATCCTATTTTGGCCATTCACGATGTGGGTGCCGGTGGTTTGTCCAATGCATTCCCAGAACTTACCAATGATGCGGGACGTGGTGCACGCTTTGATTTGCGTGCAGTGCCTTTAGAAGCTTCTGGCTTGTCACCCAAAGAAATTTGGTCGAACGAAAGTCAAGAGCGCTATGTGTTGGCCATCGCACCAGAATCCTTGGCCACGTTCAAAGCGTTTTGTGAACGCGAGCGTTGTCCCTTTGCGGTTGTCGGTGTTGCCACAGATGAGCCTCAACTGATCTTGAACGATGATCAAGCCACATCACCAGAAGTACAAAAACCGGTTGACATGCCGATGAACGTGCTCTTGGGCAAGCCGCCTAAAATGCACCGCGATGTCGCAAGCGTCAAACGAAACATCACAGCACTTGACCTCACCGGTGTTGACTTGCAAGATGCGGTGGTTCAGGTGTTGAGCCATCCTACGGTTGCTTCTAAACGTTTCCTCATCACCATCGGTGACCGCACCGTGGGCGGGCTGACGCACAGAGACCAAATGGTGGGGCCGTGGCAAGTCCCAGTGGCCGATTGCGCTGTGACTTTGGCCGATTATCAAAGTTTCAAAGGCGAGGCCATGAGCATGGGAGAGCGCACGCCATTGGCAAGCGTCGATGCTGCTGCCTCTGGCCGCATGGCCGTGGCAGAAGCCATCACGAATTTGTTATCGGCACCAATAGAGCTCGACCGCGTCAAACTCAGCGCCAACTGGATGGCTGCCTGTGGCGAGCCTGGTGAAGATGCCGCGCTTTACGAAACCGTCAAAGCGGTGGGGCTTGAGCTGTGTCCTGCTTTGGGAGTGTCTATTCCTGTGGGCAAAGACAGTTTGTCGATGAAAACGCAATGGTCAGAAAATGGTCAAACGCACAAAGTGACGTCGCCTGTCAGTTTGATTGTGACGGCCTTTGCCAGTTTGAACGATGTGCGCGGCACGCTGACGCCTCAGCTCAATGCCACACTGGATGACACATCTCTCATTTTGATCGATCTCAGCAATGGTCAGTCACGCATGGGTGGCAGCATTTTGAGCCAAGTACTCAAGCAATCGGGCGATCGGGTGCCCGATTTGGAAACACCGGCGCATTTGGTTAATTTGGTCAAGGTCATCAACAGCTTGCGTCGTCAAGACAAACTGTTGGCTTATCACGATCGCAGCGATGGCGGTTTATTCTGCGCTGTGGCCGAAATGTGCTTTGCGGGGCAGGTGGGTGTTGCGCTCAACTTGGATTTACTTGTCACAGAAGGAGACGGTATCTCTGACAGTCGTGCCGATCATGGTGATGCTAAAAACTGGGCTCAACAAGTCAGTGCGCGTCGCAATGAATTGACCCTGAAGGCCTTGTTCAATGAAGAACTTGGCGTGGTGATTCAGGTGAACACACAAGACCGTGCAGAAGTCATGCAAGCTTTGCGCGAGCACGGCTTGTCCAAACACAGCCATGTCATTGGCAAAACACGCCCCACTCAGTCGACTGTCCAAAAAGGGGTCGGTGCATTAAGCATTTGGCGTGACACCCAAGAAATTTTCACAGCGCAACTGGAAGACTTGCATCAAGTTTGGGACAGCGTCAGTTGGAAAATATGCCAACTGCGTGACAACCCAGTTTGCGCAGACAGTGAACACGCAGCCGCTGGCAATCCTGACAATCCTGGTTTGCACGTGGCCTTGAGCTTTAAGCCTGAGGAAAATGTGGCAGCACCTTGGTTGAATTTGGCCAAACCCAAAGTGGCCATTTTGCGCGAGCAGGGTGTCAATTCACACATTGAAATGGCCTATGCATTTGCAGAGGCTGGATTTGAATCACACGATGTGCACATGACCGACTTGCAAAGCGGCCGTGTTAGCTTGAAAGATTTTCAAGGTTTGGTGGCTTGTGGCGGTTTCAGCTATGGCGACACCTTAGGTGCTGGCATAGGCTGGGCTCGCAGCATCACATTCAACGCCGCTTTGTCCGAGCAATTTAAATCCTACTTTGCACGCACCGATACTTTCGGCTTGGGCGTTTGCAATGGTTGTCAAATGTTTGCAGAGTTGGCAGACATCATTCCTGGGGCACAACACTGGCCTCGATTTACCACCAACCAAAGCGAGCGTTTTGAAGCACGCTTGTCGATGGTGGAGGTGTTGCCATCGCCCAGTTTGTTCTTCCAAGACATGGCGGGTAGTCGTTTGCCTATCGCAGTGGCGCACGGCGAGGGTTTTGCGAATTTCAAATACCGCGGTGATGCAGACAAAGCCATTGGTGCGATGCGATTTGTTGACAACTGGGGTCAAGCCACTGAAACTTATCCAGCCAATCCAAACGGTAGCCCAGCAGGTTTAACGGCAGTCACCACGGCCGATGGTCGCTTTACAGCCATGATGCCGCACCCTGAGCGCGTATTCCGCAATGTTCAAATGAGTTTCACCTCTGGTGACGTCTCTGTTCACAGTCCTTGGTTGCGCATGTGGCAAAACGCACGTCGTTGGCTGAAATAAAAAAAGCACTGACACCTTTCGGTGTTCAGTGCTCTGTTCCGCCTCAATCACAAGAGGCGGTGATCAGTGTTTAGATTACTGAACTTTTGCTTTGGCACGCAAGTCTTCTTGAAACTTGCCCAATTTAGACTGTGTCAGTTGTTGTGTAATTTGCGGTTTCACTTCTTCAAGCTTAGGAAGTTGTGCATCGCGAACATCGTCCACACGGATGATGTGAAAGCCAAACTGGCTTTTCACTGGCGCATCTGTCATTTGACCTTTTTCCAATTTCACCATGGCGTTTGAAAACTCAGGCACGTAGCTTGCGGCATTGGCCCAATCGAGGTCACCACCGTTGGCGCCAGAGCCTGGGTCTTTTGAAGCTTTCTTGGCCAACTCTTCAAATTTGCCACCTTTTTTAAGGTCAGCAATCAGGGCCTTGGCTTCGTCTTCTTTTTCAACCAAGATGTGACGTGCACGATATTCTTTGCCGCCATTGGCTGCCACGAATTTGTCATATTCCGCTTTGATTTCTGCATCGGTGACAGGGTTCTTTTTCTGGAAGTTGGCAAAGAGTTCACGGATCAACAAGCTTTGACGGGCCAATTCGAGTTGTGCTTTGTAATCTTCGCTGGCATCAAGACCGCGCTTGCGTGCTTCTTGCATGAAAATTTCGCGGGCAATCAATTCTTCTTTGATTTGCGCCAAGATTTCGGGGGTGACGGGTCGACCCGAACGCTCTACTTGTTGCTTTAGAGCTTCAACACGTGAACTGGGAACAGGCTTGCCATTGACCACAGCCAGATTTTGCGCCCATGCAGAAAAACTCAGTGCTGCCACCAAGCTCAGGGCCAATTTTGAAATTTTCATCAGGATCCTCATTTGCAAATCAAAAAATATTATCGAAATTCTATGGCCAGGGCGTGAAGTCCGTTGTCTAAGAATTCTTGGAGCGAATCATACACAAGACGGTGCCTTTGGACTCTGCTGAGTTTCTCAAATTGAGAAGACGCAATTCGAACCCGAAAATGACTGTTCAAGCCACTCGCACTTGCGCCAGAATGCCCCGCATGTTGGGCGCTTTCATCAATGACTTCCAACAATGTGGGTTTAAATTGCTGCTGAAGGACAGACGTCATCAAGGGTTGCCAAGACGCGTTGGCAGGGAGGTTGGCAATGCCTTTCAAGCTCATTTCGATGGATCCTCTGCATTATTCTCTGAAACCGTCTCTTCTGCTGGAATGTGCTTTGCGATGTAAATGCCCGTTCCTACGATAAAAGTCAACGGAAAGACATAGCCCCAAATTTTGAAATTCACCCATTCTTCTGTTGAGTAGTAATAGGCGACATAGGCATTCAATGCCGACATGAAAAAACAGTAAATTGTCCAGGCGAGGCTGAGAGTGTGCCAATTGGCGCTTGGCAAGTTGACTTGCGCGCCCAGCATGGTTTTTAAAAAGTTTTTCTTGAACAAAAATTGAGAAACCAGCAAGCCCAAACCCATACAGAAATAGAGCAGGGTTGGTTTGAACTTGATGAAGCGTTCATCTTGGAAGAAAAGCGTCAAGCTGCCAAAAACCAAGATCAGGGCCAAAGTGGCCTTTTGCATGGTGGCCAATTTGCCTTCCAGTTTGAACATCCACAAACTTTGAACAACAGTTGCTGCCATCAAAACGGCTGTCGCCAGATAGATGCTGCCAAATTTGTAGGCTGCAAAGAAAAGGAGAATGGGAAATAAATCAAGCGCGATTTTCATCTTATTTTTTTTCGAAATTCAGTGAGGCTGAGTTCATGCAGTAGCGTAGTCCTGTCGGTTCTGGGCCATCTTCAAACACATGTCCTAAGTGCGCGCCGCATTGCGCGCACACACTTTCAACTCGAAGCATGCCATGACTTCTGTCAACCTTTTGTGCAACCGCATGTTCGTTAGCGGCTTGGTAAAAAGAAGGCCAGCCGCAACCTGCATCAAACTTGGTGTTGGCATCAAACAGAATGGCATCACAGCAAATGCATTTGTACTGACCGGGCTCCCAGTGCGTTTCATATTTGCCAGTAAAAGGGCGCTCAGTGGCTGCTTTGCGAGTTACTTCAAATGCCAAAGGTTCTGCATTTCTTGCGAGCAACCATGCGCGCCATTCATCGTCTGATTTGGGAAATTGATTAGCGGACATGTGTTTTATTTTTCGTGGGCATTAAGAAGAGCAACTGATTTCAATGTCAGACGCCCAGGCGGGTGGCAGGTCTGCATAGGCTTCAAACTCAGGTTGTTCATCAAAGGGTGACTGTAACAATTTGAAGAGTGTATCGACCTCGGAATGGTCGCCTTGTTTGGACTTTTGAATGGCCAATTCAACCAAGTGATTGCGAAGAACGTATTTGGGATTGACCGCGAGCATGCGTTGGAGGGCAGCGTCGTCTTCTTGCGCTTGAATTTGCGCCATGTAGCGATCTTGCCACGTTTGAAACTTGCCAATGTCTATGAACATGTCTTTCACAGCCTGCCAAGCGGGGTGTGCTTGTTGGGACTGCAGCGCCGCATGACTGAGTCGGCGCCAAAACAGGCTGAAATCTGTTCTTTCTGAAGCTAAGAGCTGCATCAACTCTTGGATCAATGCCATGTGGGCTTGGGGATCCTCTTCGTGGGTCTGTGAAAGGCCTAGTTTCATTGAGAAATTATGTGTCCAATGCGCTGTGTAGGCGCCTTTATAGGGTTCTAAGGCATTCATGGCCAAGGCTTGATCGTCAATCAATGGCATCAAAGCTTGCCCCAAACAAAAGAGATTCCAATAGGCAATTTGAGCTTGCTTGTCATACGCATACCGACCTTGATGGTCTGAATGGTTGCAGATGTGATGCGGATTAAAGCCATCCAAAAATTGGAAGGGGCCGTAGTCCAGCGTCAGCCCAAGCATGCTCATGTTGTCTGTGTTGAGCACGCCATGGCAGAAACCAACGGCTTGCCACTGGGCAACCAATTGGGCCGTTTTCAAACTCACCTCATGCAGCAAGTCGGCGTAGGGATTGCCTAGGCTGGCTTCATGTCCCTCAAAATGATGTTCTAGAACAAAATCGGCCAGCAATTTCAAAGCACCAGGATCAGAAGATTGATTGGCAAAGTGCTCAAAATGTCCAAAACGGATGAAGCTGGGCGCAACACGGGTCACGATGGCTGCTGTTTCAAGCGACTCGCGCAGCACAGGCAAAGTTGAGCCCGTTAAACAGAGCGCACGCGTGGTGGGGATGCCTAAGCCAGCCATGGCTTCACTGCACAAGTACTCCCGGATGCTTGACCTCAAAACTGCGCGACCGTCTCCCATTCTTGAAAATGGTGTCTTACCAGCTCCTTTGAGTTGAATTTCAAAAGAGCCTTGGTTTGTTTCAAACTCTCCCAAGCTCAATGCCCGCCCGTCACCAAGCTGCCCAGCCCAGTGGCCAAATTGATGGCCGCTGTAGACCGTGGCCCGAGGTGCCATGCCTTCCCACAAGCCATTGCCGCTGAACACAGACAAAGCTTCGTCTGTGTTGAGCCAGCTCTGCGGAAGACCGCATGCCTTCAGGAGCGTTTGATTCTGTGCCACCCAATAAGGAGCCGGTACAGGTGTAGGAAGAACTTCTGTTGCAAAAACAGATCCCAGTGAAGCAAAGCGATTGATCCAAGTCATGTCCTGATTGTCGATGCCTTTGGATGTACCCATCAAGACACAGGGTTTACACCATCAGCAAAGGTCTCGTGCTAAAAAGCGACTTATTCGTTTTTTTGAGATGTAAAGGCACCTATGTTTGGACTCATGCAGCAGCAGTCATTGCTCATTTCTAATTTGATTGATTTTGCAGACCGTCACCATGGTGATGGTGAAGTTGTTTCTAGGCGGGTAGAGGGCGACATCCATCGCTACACATGGGCTGATGTGGCGCGTCGATCTCGTCAAGTGGCCAATTCACTCGATGGTTTGAAATTGGCGCAAGGTGAACGTGTGGCCACCTTGGCTTGGAATGGCTACCGACATTTGGAGTTGTACTTTGGCGTCAGTGGCTCTGGACGAGTTTTGCACACCCTGAATCCTCGTTTGCATCCAGACCAAGTGGTGTGGATTGCCAATCACGCTGAAGATCAAGTTCTCTGTTTTGACATGACTTTCTTGCCTTTGGTACAAGCGGTCCATGCGCGATGCACCACGGTCAAACATTGGGTGGCCTTGTGCGATCAAGACAAGTTGCCATCTGACACAGGCATTCCCAATTTAACCAGTTACGAAGCCTTGATTGGCAAGCAGCCCTCTGCCTACACTTGGCCTGAGCTTGACGAAAATACAGCCTCCAGCATGTGTTACACAAGTGGCACTACCGGCAATCCAAAAGCGGCCTTGTACAGCCATCGTTCTACTTTACTTCATGCGTATGCGGCTGCATTGCCTGACGTGATGTGCATCTCGGCACGTGATGCCATCTTGCCAGTGGTGCCCATGTTCCACGTCAATGCTTGGGGCATTCCCTACAGCGCCGCCATGACCGGCGCCAAGTTGGTGTTTCCCGGACCTGCATTGGATGGCAAATCGGTGTACGAATTGATTGAGGCTGAGAAGGTGACCTTCGCAGCAGGTGTTCCTACTGTTTGGCAAATGTTGTTGGGTCATATGAAACCTGCCAATTTGCGTTTTGCAACGTTGAAACGTACTGTGATCGGAGGTTCAGCTTGTCCTCCAGCCATGATTGATGCATTCCGCGATGACTATGGTGTGGATGTCTTGCACGCGTGGGGCATGACAGAAATGAGTCCTTTGGGCACATTGTGTACGTTAAAAAACAAGCACCTGAGTTTGCCGCCAGAAGCGCAAATGAAATTGCGTTTGAAGCAAGGACGCTCTATTTTTGGCGTCGACATGAAGATCGTCAACGATGCCGGTGAAACATTGCCGCATGATGGTAAAAGTTATGGTGACTTGCTCGTGAAAGGACCCTGGATCATTCGTGAGTACTTCAAACAAGAAGGTCCTTCTCCTTTGGTTGACGGTTGGTTTCCAACCGGTGATGTGGCCACCATCGATGAAGATGGTTTTATGCAAATCACCGATCGCAGTAAAGACGTGATCAAGTCAGGTGGCGAGTGGATCAGCTCGATTGACATTGAAAACATTGCCATGGCGCATCCAGATGTCGCAATGGCAGCCTGTGTTGGCATGCCACATCCGAAGTGGGATGAACGTCCGGTTGTGTGCGTGGTCAAGAAACCTGGCAGCCCTTTGACTGCCTCGGAATTG
Source organism: Limnohabitans sp. (assembly GCA_024642215.1). GTDB lineage: Bacteria > Pseudomonadota > Gammaproteobacteria > Burkholderiales > Burkholderiaceae_C > Limnohabitans_A. The sequence goes on along the minus strand of JAHEBO010000017.1, from coordinate 16,239 downwards.
CTGAAATTTTATGAAGGCAAAACAGCCAAATGGCAAATCCCAGACGATGCAATTTTTGTGGAAGCGATTCCCTTAGGGGCAACAGGGAAAATGCTCAAAACCAAATTGCGTGAACAGCTGACGGGTTACAAGTTACCGGGCCTTTAATCCGCATCAAGCTTTGACTTCGGCTGTGAGTCGCGTGGGCGATACCGCCTAGGGCAAACCCCGACCAGCAAAGCTTACAAAACAGTTACGCTGATAACCGTTAAGTTTTTTCATAACAGTGGAGCTAAATATGAAATTTGCAGTTCGTTCTATTGCTGTTGCCTCTTTGGCAATGTGTGCATTCGGTGCATTCGCTCAAAAAGGCGAAACCGTCAAAATCGCATGGATTGACCCTTTGTCTGGCCTGATGGCACCCGTGGGCAACAACCAGCTCAAAAGTTTCCAGTTCTTTGCTGAAAAATACAGCAAGATCAACGCGGCTGGCGTCAAATTTGAAGTGGTTGGTTTCGACAACAAACTCAGCCCTGCTGAGAGCTTGAACGTCTTGAAAGCAGCTACCGACCAAGGTATTCGTTACATCACACAAGGTAACGGATCTGGCGTTGCTGGTGCATTGATCGAAGCAGTGAACAAGCACAACGAACGCAATCCTGGCAAAGAAATTATTTTCTTGAACCACTCTGCAGTGGATCCTGACTTCACCAACAGCAAATGCAGCTACTGGCACTTCCGCTATGACGCAGACACGTCCATGAAGATGGAAGCCTTGACGACCTTCATGAAGGACCGTCCAGAAACCAAGAAAATTTTCTTGCTCAACCAAAATTATTCTCACGGTCACCAAGTTGCTAAGTTCTTCAAAGAGGGCATTAGCCGCAAGCGTCCTGACGTTCAAATCGTGGGTGAAGATTTGCACCCATTGGCCCAAGTTCGCGACTTCGCTCCCTATATTGCCAAAATTAAGGCTTCTGGCGCCGATTCAGTCGTGACTGGCAACTGGGGTTCCGACCTGGCATTGTTGGTGAAGGCTGCCAACGAAGGTGGTTACACCGGTAATTTCTACACTTACTACACAGGTGTGACCGGTACACCTACAGCATTGGGCAAGAACGGCGAAGGCCGTGTTTTCCAAATTGCCTACGGTCACTACAAAATGGGTGGTCAGATGGACAAATGGCAAGACGAGTTCAAAGCCAAGTTCAATGACGACTTCTATACAGGCTCTGTCCACAGCATCTTCGCCACTTTGGGTGATGCCATGGCAAAAGCAAAATCCACAGACCCTGTCAAAGTTGCTGCAGCTTTGGAAGGCTTGAAAACCACCAGCGTTTTCAACGGCGAAGTTGAGATGCGCAAAACGGATCACCAGTTGCAACAACCTTTGTATCTGACTGTCTGGAGCAAGGTTGACAAGAAATACAACTACAGCGTGGAAAACACTGGCATGACTTTGGTGCCTGTGAAAGAGTTCCCATCTTACGTTTCAAGCACGCCAACCAGCTGCCAAATGAAGCGTCCTGGCTGATTGATTGTGAGTCTTCTGAAGGGCCCGCTCCATTGGGGGTCGGGCCCTTCTTATTTGATGTGACTTGCCTTGGGGGCGGAAAGTAGTTTTATGGAGTTTTTCATCATCTCTATGCTCAATGGAATGAGCTACGGGTTGTTGCTGTTCATGCTGAGTTCAGGCTTGACGCTTATTTTCAGCATGATGGGCGTCTTAAATTTTGCCCACGCATCCTTTTACATGATTGGTGCCTATTTTGGATACACCCTGACAAGCGTCATTGGTTTTTGGCCAGCTTTGCTTGTGGCACCTATTTTGGTAGGCGGTGTTGGCGTTGTTTTTGAACGTTTGACCTTGCGCAAGGTTCACAAATTTGGACATGTTCCAGAGCTTCTGGTGACATTTGGTTTGTCCTATATTGTCTATGAATTGGTTCAGCTCATTTGGGGCAGAACCGCCGTCGAGTTTGTTCCCCCCGACCTGCTCAAAGGTTCGGCCTTTACATTGGTCAATCACTCTCTCAACGGTCTTCAAGTTGTGTGGGGTGCTGCGCCTGCTGAAATGTGCCAAACAGCCGATGCTGCCATTCGATTGGTTTGCACACCATTTCCAGCCACGCGTGGTTTCATGATGGTGGTGGCCTTACTGATGCTGTTGGCGCTTTGGCTGTTGCTCACCAAAACACGCATTGGCTTGGTCATTCAAGCCGCCTTGACGCATCCGGAAACAGTGGAGTCACTGGGTCACAACGTACCGCGCGTTTTCATGATGGTGTTTGGCGCTGGAACTGGGTTGGCTGGATTGGCCGGCGTCATTGGTGGCAGTACCTTTGTGACGGAACCTGCCATGGCTGCCACAGTTGGATCTGTCATTTTTGTGGTGGTGGTGGTCGGCGGAATGGGCTCTTTGTCAGGCGCCTTTTTGGCATCCATTTTGATTGGTGTCATTCAAACCTTTGCGATTGCCTTTGATTATTCTTTTATCAGTGTCGCCAAGAGCATGGGTTTCAGTTTGTCAGATGCAGTGTTGAATAACTCTGTTCTTAAGTTGACCGTTTCACAAGTGGCGCCTATCTTGCCTTACTTGTTTTTGGTCTTGATTTTGATTTTCCGTCCAAAGGGACTGCTGGGTACCCGAGAAGGATGATGTCATGAGTAGTACCTACAAATTCAAACCTTACAACGTCGGTCGATGGGTGATTTGGAGCCTGTTTGCCATCGTCCTCATTTTTGCACCTTTGATGTTTACCAGCAATTTGTCTGGCACCATGTTGGCGCAAATGGGCATCGCCATCATTGCTTGTTTGTCTTACAACATGTTGTTGGGACAGGGCGGCATGCTCAGTTTCGGGCATGCGGTTTACACGGGGCTTGGTTCTTTTGTGGCCATTCATGCCTTGAATGCAGTCAGTGGTGGTCAATCCCATATTCCCGTTAGTCTGATTCCACTGGTGGGGGGCATTGCCGGCATTGGATTTGCTGTGCTTCTAGGTTATGTCACCACCAAAAAAGCGGGTACCCCTTTTGCCATGATCACCTTGGGTGTGGCAGAACTTGTGTTCGCCATGTCCTTGATGTTTTCCGAATTTTTTGGTGGCGAAGCGGGCATTTCTGGCAACCGCGTGGCGGGTCAAGCCTTCATGGGCATTACGTTTGGGCCTCAAACTCAAATCTATTATTTAATTGCCATTTATACCTTTGTGTGTGTGGCACTGATGTACGCATTCACCCAAACACCTTTGGGTCGTATTTTGAATGCCGTTCGTGACAATCCCGAACGTGTGGAATTCATTGGTTACAACACGCAGCGTGTGCGTTACTTTGCGTTCATCATTGCTGGTTTTTTTGCCGGTATTTCGGGCGGACTGGGTGCACTCAATTTTGAAATTGTCACCGCCGAGGTGGTGGGGGCAGGGCGCTCTGGTGGGTACTTGCTCTTTACCTTTCTAGGGGGGGCGACATTTTTCTTTGGACCCATCATTGGTGGCATTCTCATGGTCTTGGCCTTTGTACTTTTGTCTGAGTTGACAAAAGCTTGGCTGTTGTACCTTGGCTTGTTGTTCTTGTTCATGGTGATGTATGCACCAGGCGGAATTGCCAGCTTGATCATGATGAACTTGCGGGTTGCATCTTTTGGCAAGCTCAAGCAAATTTGGGTCAGTTACTTGGGCCTTTTTGCGACAGCCTTTGTGGCCCTGATTGGTGCAGGTGCCATGATTGAAATGGTTTACCACTTGCAATTGAATTCAGCACTGGGCGATACCCTGAAGTTCATGGGCGTTACTTTGAATGCAAAGGGTGTCGACAGTTGGGTGGGCGCCGTCTTTGTCATGATCACAGGTTTGGGTTTGTTTGAAGTAGCTCGCCGTCACTTCTTGATCGAGTGGAGTGACATTCAAATCGACATTGAAAAAGAAATTAAACGTCGGGAGACAGCGTGATGTCTTATGCGCTAGAACTCAAAGATCTCCGAAAAAATTTCGGAAAAACAGAAATCATTCGTGGCGCCAATTTGGCAGTGAATGCGGGTGAGCGTGTCGCCATCATTGGTCCCAATGGCGCAGGTAAATCCACCTTGTTCAATTTGATCAGCGGTCGGTTTGGTCCTACCAGTGGTGAAATTTTGCTGAATGGTCAACGCATCGACCACAAAGCGCCCTACGAAATCAATCGCATGGGTTTGTCTCGCAGTTTCCAAATTACCAACATCTTTCCAAAGCTCAGTGTTTTTGAAAACCTGCGCTGCGCTGTGTTGTGGAGCCTGGGTTACAAATACACCTTCTTGAAATTTTTGTCTGGCTTAAAAGATGCCAACGAGTTGGCTGAGAAGTACATGGAAATGATTCGCCTCGACAAGAAGCGCGATTTATTGGCCATGAACCTGACCTACGCTGAACAACGTGCACTAGAGATTGGCATCACCATTGCGGGCGGTTCTAACGTTATTTTGTTGGACGAGCCCACAGCTGGTATGAGCAAGAGTGAAACAACACGCTTCATCAGTTTGATCAAAGAAGTGACAGTCGGCAAAACCCTACTGACAGTGGAGCATGACATGGGCGTTGTCTTTGGACTGGCCGACAAAATTGCCGTGGTGGTGTATGGCGAGGTCATTGCCTTTGACACACCGGAGGCCGTGAGGTCGAATGCCAGGGTTCAAGAAGCCTATCTGGGCTCTCATGTGGCCGACGAACAGGCAGGAGGTCACTGACATGTTGCACATCGACAATCTTCACGCTTTTTACGGCAAAAGCCATGTGCTTCACGGCGTTAGCTTCAGTGTCAAACCCGGTGAAATTGTGGCCTTGCTAGGTCGCAATGGATCAGGTCGTTCTACAACCGCCAAGGCCATCATGGGCTTGGTGGACTGCCAAGGTCAAATTGATTGGAAAGGCCAGCCCATTGTTGGCAAAAAGGCATTTGAAATTGCGCATTTAGGCCTCGGCTATGTGCCAGAAAACCGAGATATTTTCCCCAAACTCACAGTTCATCAAAACCTGCTGTTGGGTCAAAAGGGTTCAGGCAAGGGCAGCCGTTGGACCTTTGACGACATGTACCAAATGTTTCCACGTCTATTGGAGCGTCAACACACTGAAGCCGGGGTATTGTCTGGCGGTGAGCAACAAATGTTGACCTTGTGCCGTACGTTGATGGGTGACCCCGATCTCATCATCATCGATGAACCCACGGAAGGTCTGGCGCCCAAAATTGTGGAGTTGGTGGGTGAATACCTTAAAAAGCTCAAGGACAGAGGTATCTCCGTATTGTTGATTGAGCAAAAACTCACCATCGCCATGAAGATTTCCGACCGTGCGCTCGTGATGGGCCACGGCAGCATTGTGTTTGAGGGCACACCCGCCGAACTCAATGCCAATACCTACATCCGCAAGGAGTGGTTAGAGGTTTGATCTCTCAACTGTGACGATTTCCATCGTCCCATGAGCGACATTTCTCCTACACACAAGCGCAGAAACACCCTAGAATTAGCCAAAATAGAACGCCCGTTCTATTTTGGGATTGACACCACCTTTAGAGGAAATACAGCATGACCGCTGAATACAAAGTCATAGGCGATGTCGCCGTGATCACCATGAGCAACCCTCCCGTCAATGGGCTAGGCCTTGCAACCCGCGTTGGCATCACAGACGGCTTGAGCAAAGCCAACAGTGACCCTGGCGTTAAATCCATCATCATTACCGGTGCTGGCAATGCCTTCTCTGGCGGTGCCGACATCAACGAATTTGGATCGCCCAAAGCAATCCAAGAACCCAACCTGCTCAGCGTCATTCGCGCCTGCGAAAACTCCGCCAAACCTGTCTTGGCCGCAGTTCACTCCGTCGCCATGGGCGGTGGTTTGGAATTGGCATTGGGTTGCCATTACCGCATGGCAGCACCTGGTTGCAAAGTGGCACTGCCTGAAGTGAAGTTGGGCTTGATTCCCGGCGCAGGCGGTACACAACGTTTGCCCCGCGTCATTGGTGTCGAGCCAGCACTCAACATGATTGTCAGCGGCGAACCCATCAACAGCGAAATGCTGGCCATGTTGCCCGGCCAAAAGTTATTTGATCGCATGGCCACTTCTGCCGAATCTTTGGCAGCTGAAGCCATGGCTTACGCTAAAGAGTTGGCCGCACAGCATGCTGACGGTTCTGCGCTGCCATTGGTTCGCAATTTGCCTTGCAAACATCCTCACGGCGACGCCTACTTCCAGTTCGCTCGCAACATGGTCAAAGGCATGGCCAAGAACTATCCAGCGCCTCCCAAGTGTGTGGATGCTGTTGAAGCAGCGACCAAGAAAAAATTTGAAGACGGTATGGTCTTTGAGCGTGAAATTTTCACCAACCTCATGTGGACACCTGAGTGCCGTGCATTGCGCCATATTTTCATGGCCGATCGCGCTGCGTCCAAAATTCCAGATGTTCCAAGTGACACACCTAAGCGAAACATTGCGTCTGTTGCCGTCATTGGCGCAGGCACCATGGGCGGCGGCATTTCCATGAACTTCTTGAACGCTGGTATTCCTGTCAAGATGCTCGAGATGAAGCAAGAAGCTTTGGACCGTGGTGTGGCCACCATCCGTAAAAATTATGAAGCGCAAGTTAAAAAGGGCAAGTTGAAGCAAGACAAATACGACCAACGTATGGCTTTGCTCACGACCACTTTGAGCTACGACGACATTGGCAGCGCCGACTTGGTCATCGAAGCCGTGTTTGAAGAGATGGGCGTCAAAGAAGCCGTCTTCAAGAAGCTCGACGAAGTGATGAAGCCTGGTGCCATCTTGGCCTCCAATACATCTACTTTGGACGTCAACAAAATTGCATCTTTCACCAAGCGTCCAGAAGACGTGGTGGGCATGCACTTCTTCAGCCCTGCCAACGTCATGAAATTGTTGGAAGTCATTCGCGGTGCTAAAACCAGCAAAGACGTGCTGGCCACCGTCATGGCCTTGGGCAAGAAGATCAAGAAAACTTCCGTGGTTTCTGGCGTCTGTGATGGCTTCATCGGCAACCGCATGATTGAGCAATACAGCCGTCAAGCTGGGTTCCTGATTGAAGAAGGTTGCACACCTGCACAGGTTGACAAGGCCGTTGAAAAATTTGGTTTTGCCATGGGCCCCTTCCGTATGGGCGACTTGGCCGGCAACGACATTGGGTGGGCCATTCGCAAGCGCCGCAATGTTGAGCGTCCAGGCATGAAGTACAGCAAAACAGCCGACCTGTTGTGCGAGATGGGCCGTTATGGTCAAAAGACAGGCGCAGGTTGGTATGACTACCAAGCCGGCAAGCGCGATGCCATCCCAAGTGCATTGGTGGTGGAGATGATTGAAAAACACCGCGTCGCTGAAGGCATCACACCGCGCAAAATTTCTGACGAAGAAATCGTGCAACGTTTGGTGTTCTCTTTGGTGAACGAAGCCGCTCACATTTTGGAAGAGGGCATTGCCAGCAAGGCCAGCGACATCGACATGGTCTACCTCACCGGTTATGGGTTCCCCATTTTCCGCGGCGGCCCCATGTTGTATGCAGACCAAGTTGGTTTGTTCAACGTGGCAGAAGCCATGAAACGCTTTGCCAAAAACCCACGCGACGATGCCTCTTTCTGGCAACCCGCACCGCTGCTTGCCCGTTTGGTGGCAGACGGCAAAACATTCAACTGATCAGAGGTATTCAATATGACCAACGCCGTCATTGTTTCGACCGCACGCACACCTCTGGCTAAAAGCTGGAAGGGTGCTTTCAACATGACCCATGGCGCCACATTGGGTGGCCATGCCGTTCAACACGCCGTTCAACGTGCTGGCATTGACGCCGCTGAAGTTGAAGACGTCATCATGGGGTGCGCCACACCCGAAGGTGCAACCGGTGCCAACATTGCACGTCAAATTGCATTGAAAGCGGGCTTGCCCATTTCTGTGTCCGGCATGACAGTCAACCGTTTCTGCTCATCTGGTTTGCAGACCATCGCTTTGGCAGCGCAGCGCATCATTGCTGGCGAAGGCCAGGTGTATGTGGCAGGTGGCGTTGAGAGCATTTCTTGCGTTCAACAAGAAATGAACCAACACATGTTGCAAGATTTGGCCTTGGCCAAAATGAAGCCAGAGATTTACTGGAACATGTTGCAAACGGCTGAGCAAGTGGCCAAGCGCTACAAGATTGGCCGTGATCGCATGGACGAGTACGGTGCTGCCAGCCAGCAAAAGGCTTGTGCTGCACAAGCTGCTGGCTTGTTCAATGACGAAATTGCGCCCATCACCGTGTCTGCAGGTGTCATCGACAAAACCATGGGCCTGATGACCAAGCAAGTGACCGTGAGCGCAGACGAAGGTTTGCGTGAAGGCACCACTGTTGAAGCCATTGCTGGACTGCGCTCAGCATTGCCAGGTGGCTTGATCACTGCGGGTAATGCCAGTCAGTTTTCTGATGGCGCAGGTGCATGCGTTCTGATGGACGAGAAGTTGGCCGAGCAACGTGGTTTGAAACCCCTGGGTCGCTTCCTGGGCTTTGCGGTTGCAGGTTGCGAACCCGACGAAATGGGCATTGGCCCAGTCTACGCAGTCCCCAAAGCCTTGTCACGTTTAGGTCTCAAAGTTTCCGACATCGATTTGTGGGAACTGAACGAAGCCTTTGCAGTTCAAGTTTTGTATTGCCGTGACACCTTGGGCATCCCCGCAGATCGCCTCAACGTCAATGGCGGTGCCATTGCTGTGGGTCACCCCTACGGTGTGAGCGGTCAGCGCTTAACCGGTCACGCTTTGATCGAAGGCAAACGCCGCGGTGCTAAGCGTGTGGCTGTCACCATGTGCATTGGTGGTGGCATGGGTGCTTGCGGTATTTTTGAAGTGCTCTAAACGCACACGCTCAGCATCCACTAAGCATCCACGGGCGTCCCGCTATCCATGCAGGCCGCCCGTTTTTATTTTCACTGAGACCTATTTGCCATGAGCCTTCGGACTACTCTGGATTTTTTGTTGTACGAGTGGTTGGACGTGAACCAACTTCAGCAACGCGATCGTTTTGCCGACCACAGTCAAGAAACGTTTGATGCCGTACTTGATACCTGTGAGCGAATTGCACGCGAAAAATACGCACCTTTCAATCGCCTTGTGGACACCGAAGAGCCACGTTTCGATGGCGAGAAAGTGATCTTGCCGCAAGCCACACACGATGCGCAAAAAGCCTATGCGGCATCAGGCATGCTCAGCGCGGCACAAGATTACGACATTGGTGGCATGCAATTGCCCTACACCGTCGAAGCCGCAGCCAATACATTTTTTGCCATGGCCTCGGTCAGCATGGGCTCGGGTTTGCTCACCGTTGGCAATGCCAATTTGCTCATGGCGCACGGTTCTGAATTGCAAAAACAGGTTTTTGCGCTCAATGAGTTTTCGGGCCGCTGGTCAGGCACCATGTGCTTGTCGGAACCCCAAGCAGGCTCCTCCTTGAGCGACGTGATGACTCGGGCCACACCCGATGGGGCCGCCTTTCAGCAAGACCCTTTGGGTGCGCGTTATCGCCTCAAGGGCAACAAGATGTGGATCTCGGCCGGTGAACACGAGCTCACCGAGAACATCGTCCATTTGGTCTTGGCCAAAATTCCGGGCCCAGATGGTAAATTGATCCCGGGCGTTAAAGGCATTTCCTTGTTCATCGTACCCAAGAAGATGGTGAACACCGAAGGTCAATTGACGGGTGTTCGAAACGATGTGGCCTTGGCAGGTCTCAACCACAAGTGCGGCTGGCGTGGCACCACCAACACACTGCTCAATTTTGGCGAAGGCAAGTTCAAAGTTTCCACGGACAACACCGACTCCGATGGCGCAGGCGCCGTGGGTTACTTGGTGGGCGAACCCGGCCGAGGACTGGGTTACATGTTCCACATGATGAACGAAGCGCGCATTGGTGTAGGTCTGGCAGCCACCATGTTGGGCATGGCAGGTTATGTAGCCAGTTTGGATTACGCCAAAAACCGTCCGCAAGGTCGCCCTGTTGCGGGTGGCACACAAAAGGTGGTGAAAGATGCGGCGCAAGCGCAGGTTCGCATCATTGAGCATGCCGACATCAAGCGCATGTTGCTGGCACAAAAATCTTATTGCGAAGGTGCGTTGGCGCTTGAGTTGTATTGCGCTAAATTGGTGGACGAGCAGCACACAGGCTCTACCGAAAATGCCGACGAAGCACGCTTGTTGCTAGAAGTGTTAACGCCCATTGCCAAAAGCTGGCCCAGCGAATGGTGTTTGGAAGCCAACAGCTTGGCCATTCAAATTCATGGTGGCTATGGTTACACCCGAGATTTTCCTGTGGAGCAATACTGGCGCGACAACCGCCTCAACATGATTCATGAAGGCACTCACGGCATACAAGGCATGGACTTGTTGGGTCGCAAAGTGTTGATGGAAGAGGGCAGAGGCGTGAAGCTGTTGGCTGCACGCATGATGGCAACCGCTCAAAAAGCCCAAGCTTTCCCCGATTTGGCGGACAACGCCAAAGCTTTGACTGACGCGCTCCAAAAAGTGACGAAAGCCACTCAAATGGCTTGGTCAACAGGACAACCGCAAGAGGCCCTGGCCAATGCAGTACCGTATTTGCAAGCCTTTGGGCACTTGGTCTTGGCATGGGTTTGGTTGGATGTCAGTGCATCTTGCAGAGGGAACACAACACCAGCACAGACAGGCCGACAAGCGGCGGCTCAGTATTTCTATCGTTACGAGTTGCCCAAGATTGATGCCTGGCTCAATGTGGTCGGCAATCGCGATATGACCTGTGCCAATTTGTCTGAAGAGGCATTTTGATGAGCCAAGTCAACAGCGCACCACAACGTTTGCGTCACATCGTGATGTGGACTTTAAAGGACGAAGCAGAAGGTCAGACCAAAGCACAGAACATGCAGAAAGCGCGTGAAGTGCTGATGAGTTGTTCTGGCTTGGTGCCTGGCATCGAGCTGTTTGAGGTGGGCCTCAAGACTGACGGCCTTGATTGCACCTGTGATGTGATTTTGAATTCAGTTTTCAAAGATGAAGCAGCCCTGACTGCCTATCAAAATCATCCGGATCACCTGGCCATCAAGCCGTTCATGAAAGCCATTGTTGCGCAGCGACAGTGCATGGATTTTTGGAATTAATTTTTTTTAATAGGATTGAACATGACACGTACCGTCAAACAACTCTTCGACTTAACAGGACAAACCGCTTTGGTCACCGGTGGCTCACGTGGCCTGGGTTTGCAAATGGCCCATGCACTGGGTGAAGCCGGTGCCCGCGTGATGTTGAGCTCACGCAAAGCCGATGATTTGCAGGAAGCTGTGGCCGAACTGAAAGCGGCTGGCATTGAAGCAGATTACATTGCCGCAGATTGCGGTAAGGAAGAAGACATTCGTCGTCTGGCGCAAGAGACCGTTAAAAAAATGGGCCGCATCGACATTCTGATCAACAATGCCGGCGCCACTTGGGGCGCTGCTGCAGAAGTTCATCCTGTCTCCGCATGGGACAAAGTGATGAACTTGAATGTGCGTGGCTATTTCATCTTGGCTCAAGAAGTGGCCAATTTGTCCATGATTCCTAACGGCCGCGGACGCATTTTGAATGTGGCTTCCATTGCGGGCTTAGCAGGTAACCCCCCCGAGATGCAAACCATTGCCTACAACACGTCGAAAGGTGCTGTGGTCAACTTCACCAAAGCATTGGCAGGCGAGTGGGGACAGCATGGCATTACCGTGAATGCCATTTGTCCAGGATTTTTCCCAAGCAAAATGACCTATGGCTTGCTCGAAAAAATGGGCGCCGAAAAAATGGCCAGCCACGCACCTTTGCGTCGTTTGGGTGATGACGAAGACCTGAAAGGTTTGACATTGCTCTACGCCAGTGAAGCCGGCAAGCACATCACTGGCCAATGGTTGGCAGTGGACGGTGGCGTGAGCGCCATCATTGGCGGTTAAGCCTTCACATGAGCATTCCATTTGGCGTCCACATTCCCTTTGTGGACAACCTCGGCTTCACGCTAGAGAAGTTCGAAGACGGCACCTCCGAGCTGCATTACAGCCCTCGCGCGGAGCATCACAACTCTTTCGCCATTACCCATGGCGGGGCTGTGATGACTTTGCTCGACGTGGTCATGGCCACGGCTGCGCGCAGTGTGGAACAAGAGATGGGGGTGGTCACCATTGAAATGAAAACAAGTTTCATGAGACCCGCCAAAACAACAGGCGATGAGCATTTGGTGGCCAAAGGTTTGCTGCTTCATCGCACCAAGACCATGGCCTTCACAGATGGCAAGGTGTACGACGCTGCAGGCCAGCTGTGTGCCCATGCCACAGGGACCTTCAAGTTCGTCAAGCGAACCCCATCAGTTTCTTCGCCTATTTCGACTGACTAAACAATTTCAACCAAGAGACAAACATGCCTACCAATCACATCATCGTTTTAGACAATCGCCCTGAAGGCGAAGCAACAACCTCCAACTTCAAATTGATCACCGCAGAAACACCCGCCTTGCAAGACGGACAAGTATTGGTCAAGCACCATTACCTCAGCCTTGACCCTTACATGCGCGGCCGCATGAATGCGGGCAAAAATTATGCACAGCCACAACCCCTGGGCGAAGCCATGATTGGTGGCACCGTGGGTGAAGTGGTTGAAAGCAAGCACGCCAAGTTCACAGTGGGTCAAACGGTGTTGTGCATGGGTGGCTGGCAAGAGTACAGCGTGATCAATGCCGATGCTGTCGGTGCGCTCAAGCATGTCAATGCAGAGAAGATTTCCATCAGCCATTACCTGGGCGCTGTTGGCATGCCCGGCGTAACGGCTTGGTACGGTTTGGTCAAAATCATTCAAGCCAAACCTGGCGCCACCGTCACAGTGAGCGCTGCCAGTGGCGCTGTGGGCAGCGCATTTGGCGCCTTGGCCAAAGCACGTGGTTTCCGTGTAGTGGGTATAGCGGGTGGCAAAGCCAAATGCGATTACGTGGTCAATGAATTGGGCTTCGATGCTTGCGTCGATTACAAAGAACACGCAGACTACATCTCCTTGTCGAAAGCCTTGAGAGATGCCTGCCCAAATGGCATCGACGGTCATTTTGAAAACGTGGGCGGCATGGTGCTTGATGCGGTGATGTTGCGCGCCAACGACTTTTCGCGCATTGCCGTGTGCGGCATGATTGCTGGCTATAACGGCGAACCCTTGGCCATGACCAACCCCACCTTGATCTTGAAGAGCCGCATGACCATTGAAGGGTTCATTGTGAGCGAGCACATGGAAGTGTGGCCCGAGGCCTTGGCTGAATTGGCTGAACTCATTGCCAGCGGCAAGTTCAACCCACGTCAAACCATTGCGCAAGGTATTGCTTCAGCACCTGAGGCATTCCTGGGCTTGCTCAAAGGTCAAAACTTTGGCAAACAACTGGTGAAACTGGTTTAAATCTAAACCCATCTAAGAAAGCCAAGCCATGAGCCAACTGATTCTTCACCATTACCCAACGTCACCTTTTGCAGAAAAAATTCGTTTGATTTTGGGTTGCAAAAAGTTGGCCTGGCAAAGCGTGATCATTCCCATGATCATGCCCAAACCCGACCTCACGTCCTTGACGGGTGGTTATCGTCGAACCCCTGTGCTGCAAATCGGCGCCGACATTTATTGCGATACCGCTTTGATTGCTGATGTTTTAGAAAAACTGGCACCCACACCCAGCCTCTATCCATCGCCTGTCAATGGCGCTTCCAGAATTGTGGCGCAATGGGCAGACAGCCAAGTGTTCCCAGCAGCCATGGCTTATAACTTTCAGCCCTCGGGTGTGGCCGATGTGTTTGCAGGCGCCCCCGAGGCGGTCGTTCAAGCGTTTGTGGCCGACCGAGCAGCCATGCGCGGTGGTGCCCCCAGAATGTCACTGGGTGAGGGCACCAGCACTTACAAAAGCCAACTGCGTCGTCTGTCTGACATGCTGACAGAGCACCCCTATTTGATGGGCGATATGCCCACCATTGCCGACTTTTCTGCTTATCACCCCATGTGGTTTACGCTAGAGCGAACACCCAGTGTGGCGGGCATCTTGAACGCAACACCGTTGCTCAAAGATTGGATGGCGCGCATGAAAGCCATTGGTCATGGTCAGCACGACAAGATGAAGTCGGATCAAGCGGTTGAGGTGGCCAAGAATGCAACACCCGAAGATGTTTCACAGCTTGCATTTGTGGACGATCATGGCATTGCCTTAGGTTCCGAAGTCACCATCACTGCAGATAACTTTGGTTTAGAACCCACCACAGGTATTTTGGTTGCAGCGACCAAAACTCGTCTCACATTGCGCCGTGAAGATGACCGTGCTGGCACGGTCCATGTTCACTTCCCACGTAACGGATTTATTTTGAAGAAGGTCATATCATGATTCGCAATTTTGAAAACAAAACAGCCGTCTTAACTGGCGGCGGCTCTGGTTTCGGCTTGGAGTGCGCACGCATTGCGGCTCGCTTGAAAATGAATGTGGTGCTGGTTGATGTGCAGCAAGATGCACTCGACAAAGCAGAAGCTGAAATCAAAGCCACAGGCGTGAAGGTTTTTGCCAAACGCGTAGATGTTTCAAGCGCAGAGCAGATGGAAGTCTTGGCCAACGATGTTCAAGCGCAATTTGGCGCACCTCACTTTGTGTTCAACAATGCCGGCGTTGGTTCTGGTGGTTTGGTCTGGGAAAACACCGTGGCCGATTGGCAATGGGTGTTGGGCGTGAATGTCTGGGGTGTGGTGCACGGCGTGCGTTTGTTCACGCCCATGATGCTAGATGCCGCTAAAAAAGATCCTAGCTATGAGGGCCACATTGTGAACACCGCAAGCATGGCGGGTTTGCTCACAGCGCCCAACATGGGCGTTTACAACGTCAGCAAACATGCGGTGGTGGCTCTGACCGAAACTTTGTACCAAGACTTGAAGTTGGTTTCCGACCAGGTCAGTGCCAGCGTTTTGTGCCCTTACTTTGTGCCCACGGGCATTAGCCAAAGCCACCGCAACCGTCCCGCCGAATTGCCCCATCAAAAGGCCACCAAGAGCCAATTGATTGGCCAAGCCATGAGCGACAAAGCAGTGAGCAGCGGCAAGGTGTCTGCCGCCCAAATGGCTGAAATGGTCTTTGAGGCCATTGCCAACGACCAGTTCTACATTTACAGCCATCCACAGGCTTTGGGCAATGTCCAAACCCGTATGGAAGCCATTGTGCAGCAGCAAAACCCACCCAATCCGTTTGCAGCTCGCCCCGATATTGGCGAAAAACTCAAAGCTGAACTGCGCAGCTAAAAAAGAGCCACCGGAGTGTGGCAAACTCGTCGGTTGAGTTGTAAAAATCCATAGAAGTTAGCCGACGAGATGCAGAAAATATTGGGCCAATTGGCCACTGAAATCAAAATCCGCCCTGAACAAGTTCAGGCGGCAGTGAGTTTGTTAGATGGCGGTGCAACTGTGCCGTTCATTGCACGATACCGCAAAGAAGTAACAGGCGGCTTGGACGACATTCAATTGCGTGAACTGGAATACCGTTTAGGCTATTTGCGCGAGATGGAAGAGCGCCGTGCCACCATTCTCAAAAGCATTGCTGATCAAGGTAAGCTCACCCCCGAGTTGCAATTGGCCATTGACCAAGCGGCTACCAAGCAAGACTTGGAAGATTTGTACCTGCCCTTTAAGCCCAAGCGCCGCACCAAAGGCATGATTGCCAAAGAAGCGGGCATTGAGCCCTTGGCAGACGCCTTGTGGGCCAACCCTTCGCTCAACCCCCAAGACGAAGCACAAGCCTATTTAAAACCAGCGGATGCCATTGAAGGCGCTGATTTTTCTTCGGTAGGCGCGGTGCTAGATGGCGTGCGCGACATACTGTCTGAACGTTGGGCCGAAGATGCCTCCCTCATTCAAGCCCTGCGCGAATGGCTTTGGAAAGAGGGCCTGTTCACAAGCCACTTGGCTTCCGGCAAAGATGAGAACCAAGCCGAAGTGGCCAAGTTCAGAGATTACTTTGATTACAGCGAGCCCGTTGGCCGTGTGCCTTCTCATCGTGCCTTGGCCGTGTTTCGTGGCCGTGCGTTGGAGTTCTTAGACGCCAAGCTTTCCTTGCCAGAACCTGAGGCCACCAGTGCAACAGCGGCCCCCTTGACGGCCACAGCAGCAGCCCAAGCTGCCAGTGCATTAGCAGAAGGTCGTATCGCTTTGCACCTTGCCTGGTCGCACAGTGCCAGACCTTCAGACGACCTCATTCGCAAAACTGTTTTGTGGACTTGGCG
>JAHEBO010000043.1 GCA_024642215.1 Limnohabitans sp. | reverse complement strand
GTGCAGTGTTTGCGCAAGTGCCACGCGGCACGGATTTAAGTCAAATGCCTCAAGTTCCAGCAACTTGGCAAAATTGGAAAATCCGAATGTGTGGCAATTTGGAAGTTCACCCCCAAAAGGGATGGGCCTCCAGCGACGATTGATCGGTCGCCAGCTCTGGTTTTCTAAAGCTGGCAACCCGTGTAGGGGAGTCGCCAAGTTGGTTAAGGCACCGGATTTTGATTCCGGCATGCGAAGGTTCGAGTCCTTCTTCCCCTGCCAAATGATTCATGTGCAGTCATTTTTCAAATGACTGCACCGTGCGTCAAACAGTGCATCTAAGCGCGACCTGTCGCGCCATGACTGAAATTTATGCGGTAACACGCATCGGCCCATCGTTTGATCTCGCTGAGAAGCTCATGCAGCCATCCATCACTCATTCAAATTCCGACTTTTTGGTCTTCACTGGCAATGCCAACCCTGTTTTGGCCGCCGAAGTGGCCTACGAGTTGGACATTTCTTTGGGTCTGGCCGATGTAGGTCGCTTCTCCGATGGTGAAGTCACCGTCGAGTTAAAGCAAAACGTGCGCGCACGCGATGTGTTCATCATCCAGTCCACTTGCGCGCCCACCAACGAAAACCTGATGGAACTGCTGATCATGGTCGACGCTTTGAAGCGCGCCTCAGCCGGTCGCATCAGCGCCATCATTCCCTACTTTGGCTATGCCCGCCAAGACCGTCGTCCACGTTCAACACGTGTGCCCATTACGGCCAAGGTGGTGGCCAACATGTTGCAAGCGGTGGGTGTCAACCATGTCCTCACCATGGACTTGCACGCCGACCAAATTCAAGGTTTCTTCGACATTCCCGTCGACAACATTTACGCATCTCCAGTGCTTTTGGGCGACCTGCGCCAAAAGAACTACGAAGACCTCATTGTGGTCTCACCCGACGTGGGTGGTGTGGTTCGCGCACGTGCTTTGGCCAAACAACTCAATTGCGACTTGGCCATCATCGACAAGCGTCGTCCTAAAGCCAACGTCAGTGAAGTGATGCACGTCATTGGCGACATCGATGGCCGCAACTGCGTCATCATGGACGACATGATTGACACTGCAGGTACTTTGGTCAAAGCCGCTGAGGTTTTGAAAGAGCGTGGCGCCAAAAAAGTTTACGCTTACTGCACACACCCTATTTTCTCGGGCCCCGCCATTGACCGCATTGCCAAAGGCTCTGCCCTCGATGAAGTGGTTGTGACCAACACCATCCCGTTGTCACAAGCCGCTGCGGCTTGCCCCAAAATTCGCCAACTCACCGTTGCACCGCTGCTGGCCAAAACCATTCAGCGCATTGCCAACGGCGATTCGGTCATGAGTTTGTTCTCCGATCAAGACTGATTGGGAACATCAATGTGGCTTGCATGTTGCAAGCCTTTTAAAAACAGAGTCGCACTGGTCGCGGTCGGCTCAACTTGGAGTGAGTTATGAAATTTGTCGCTTTTGAGCGCTCTATGCAAGGTACGGGTGCGAGCCGCCGTCTGCGCAATTCAGGTAAGACACCTGGTATTGTTTATGGCGGTGTGGATCAACAACCCCAATTGGTCGAACTCGACCACAATGCCCTGTGGCACGCCCTGAAAAAAGAAGCTTTCCACGCAAGCATCTTGGACATGGAATTGAACGGTAAAGAAACCAAAGTGTTGCTCCGTGACTTCCAAATGCACCCTTACAAACAATTGGTTTTGCACATCGACTTCCAACGCGTTGATGCCAAAACCACTTTGAACCGTAAAGTGCCTTTCCACTACTCAGGCGAAGAGTCTTCACCTGCTGTGAAAGTGGACGCCTGCTTGATCAACCACGTGATGAACGAATTGGAAATCACCTGCTTGCCAGCTGATTTGCCAGAAGCCATCAACGTTGATCTGTCTGGTCTGAAGAAAGGTGTTTCATTGCACCTGGCCGACATCACATTGCCTAAGGGCGTGAAGGCTGTCACACACGGCAAGAAAAACCCCGTGTTGGTGTCTGTTGTGGCCCCAGCTGCTGAAGAAGCACCTGCTGAAGCTGCTGCACCAGCTGCTGACGCTAAAGGCAAAAAGAAGTAATTCTTTTCATCGCTTGAAGTGTTCCAACAACCCGCCTCGTGCGGGTTGTTTTTTTTGAGCTTGAATCTTTCTATACTTAGCCATGATCAAACTGTTTGTTGGCCTGGGCAACCCAGGTGCCGAATACGAAGACACCCGCCACAACGCTGGCTTTTGGTGGATCGACGCCTTGGCACGCGAACTCAATGTCAACTTGGTGCCTGACAAAAGCTACTTCGCCAAAGTGGCGCGCACCCAAGTCAAAGGTCAAACTGTCTGGTTGCTCGAGCCTCAAACCTTTATGAACTTGTCGGGCAAATCGGTAGGTGCCTTGGCCAAGTTCTTCAAAATTGCACCTCAGGAAATTTTGGTGGCGCACGACGAACTCGATGTGGTGCCAGGTCAAGCCAAGTTGAAGTTTGGTGGCAGCCATGCAGGTCATAACGGCTTACGCGACATTCACGCACAAATGGGAACCGGTGATTACTGGCGCTTGCGCTTAGGCATTGGTCATCCAGGCGTTAAAGCCGAAGTGGTCAATTGGGTCTTGAAAAAACCCATGGCCGAACAACGCGATTTGATTCAAGAGAGCATTGCCCGCTCGGTGAAAGCGGCAGATCTGCTGATTCAGGGCGACATGGAAAAGGCCATGGTGCAGATTCACACCAGCAAGCCACCTCGCCCCAAACCACCCCGACCTGAAGGGGTCTAAGGACTTTAGCCCGCGTTCTGCAGTCGCTGGTACTTTTGAAACAAGGTCTCTTTGGTTTCAACATGCTGTGGGTTGACCGGAATGCAAGCCACAGGACACACCTGCACACACTGCGGCTCATCAAAGTGCCCCACGCATTCTGTGCACTTGGACGGGTCGATTTCGTAAATTTCCGGGCCGAGGTAGATCGCCTGATTGGGGCATTCAGGTTCGCAGACATCGCAATTGATGCATTCATCGGTGATCATCAAGGCCATAAAAATCTCACTATTTCTGCCCGAATTATCGGGCAGAGGCGGCGACTTCTTGCGCAGCGCCTAAAATACCCCTGTGGAACCCTTACTCAACGCCGATTTACATTGCCACTCCGTGGTCTCTGATGGCACGCTCACGCCTGAAGCATTGGCCGCGCGTGCCAAAACCAATGGCGTTCAACTGTGGGCCCTCACCGATCACGACGAAATAGGCGGTCAAGACCGCGCCATGGCAGCAGCCAAAGCCGAGGGCATGAAGTACCTCACGGGCGTTGAAATCTCCATCACCTTTGCAGGCAAAACCATCCACATTGTGGGCTTGGGTTTTGATCACAACAACGAAGCACTGGTACAGGGTCTTCGCAATACACGCGGCGGCCGCAGTGAGCGCGCCAAAGAAATGTCAGACGGCTTGGCCAAAGTGGGCATCGTTGGGGCCTATGAAGGCTCCCTCAAATACGTTGGCAACCCAGAACTCATTTCGCGCACACACTTTGCACGTTTCTTGGTCGAAACTGGCGTGTGCAAAGACACCTCCGAAGTGTTTCGCAAATACCTCACCGAAAACAAGCCAGGCTTTGTGCCTCACCGTTGGGCCTCACTTGAAAACGCCGTGACATGGATCACGGGTGCAGGTGGCCTTGCCGTCATTGCACACCCTGCACGGTATGGCCTCACTGCCAACGAAGAGTTTGCGCTCTTCACGGAATTTAAAAATCACGGCGGCCGCGGGGTAGAAGTGATCACGGGAAGCCACTCAAGTGCAGATGCCTTGCAGTATGCAGAAACAGCGCTTGAATTTGAATTGGCGGCCTCTCGCGGCAGCGACTTTCACAGCCCCGAGGAAAGTCACACCGACCTTGGCACCCTGCCCTGGCTACCCGGTCAACTGACACCCGTGTGGGAATTGTTGTCAGACCGCATCCAGTGAAACACGCTCCTGCTCAAACGCTGGCTGGCATTGGATTCGTCGTTTTGTCTGTCGCATGCTTTGCGGTTTTAGACACCACCACCAAACACATCAGTGCCAGTGTGCCCTTGATGCTGGCTTTGTGGTTTCGTTATTTGATTCAAGCCTTGTTCAGCACCGTGTTCTTTTTGCCTCAGCGCGGCATGGCGCTGTTCAAAACAGCGCACCCCAAGTTTCAATTGGCGCGGGGTGCACTTTTGTTTGGTAGCAGCCTTTGTGCGTTCTATGGTCTGAAGTACATGCCCGTTGGCGAATTCACGGCCATTGCGTCCATCACGCCTTTGGTCGTCACCATTGTGGCTGCCATGGTCCTTGGCGAAAAAGTCAGAAAGCTGCGCTGGGCTTTGGTGTTTGGCGCCTTTATGGGCACCATGATCATGGTGCGGCCGGGCACACAGCATTTTGATTGGGTCTTGATTTTTCCCTTGATGCTCATTTTGACCAATGGCAGTTTTCATTTGCTCACAAGCAGAATGGCCAAAACCGAAGACCCGATCACCATGAACATTCTCACAGGTTGGGTCGGCACGGCTTTGGGCGCGTTCGTGCTGCCATTTGTCTGGGAACTTCCAACAGATGGCTTTGTATGGGTTCAGTTGTTGATCATGGGCAGCTTTGCCACCGTGGGGCACTACCTCTTGATCAAAGCTTTTTCAAAAGCGCCAGCCACAGTGCTCACACCTTATTTCTACACTCAAATTGGTTTTGCCATGTTGGGCGGATGGTGGGTGTTTGACCACATGCCCGACCAATGGACCCTGATAGGCATGGGTGTCGTGACATTGTGCGGCGCCTTGGGCGCATGGTTGACTGTGCGGGAAAGTCGCATTCAAGTTTTGCCCATCGAGTCTTAAAAGTTTGAATTGTCATGGCCCAATATTTTTCTGTTCATCCCGAAAACCCACAACAGCGCTTGCTCAAGCAAGCCGTTACTTTGCTCAACCAAGGCGGCGTGTTGGCCGTGCCCACCGATTCCAGCTATGCGCTGGTATGCCACATGGACGACAAAGCTGCAGCAGATCACTTGCGCAAAGTACGTGGCGTGGATGACAAGCATCACTTAACCATTTTGTGCCGCGACCTGAGTGAACTGGCCAACTATGCAAAAGTAGACAACACCCAATTCAGAATGTTGAAGCAAGCCACACCTGGCGCGTTCACGTTCATTTTGGAAGCCACCAAAGAAGTGCCTCGCAGAGTCAGCCACCCACAGCGCAAGACCATTGGCTTGCGAGTCCCTGAACACGCCGTCTTACAAGAACTCTTGTCCCTTCATGGCGCACCCTTGTTGGCCACCACCCTCATCCCCCCTGGCGAAGCAGATCCCTTAAACGACCCCGAAGAAATTCGAGACCGTTATGAAAAACTCATTGCGGGGGTGATCGATGCTGGCGCCTGCAACCGTGAACCCACCACTGTCGTGGATTGCACGGGCGACAGCATTGAAGTGGTGCGACAAGGCTTGGGCGACATCGCCCTTCTGGGTTTGTAATCAACCCATGCCTCCCAACTCTTTGAGACAATTGCCCCGTGGACACCTCTAACCTCATTCAAACCGTTTCGGTCTATGCCATTCCCGTGATCTTTGCCATCACGCTGCATGAGGCTGCCCACGGCTATGCTGCCAAGTACTTTGGCGATCGCACGGCTTACATGATGGGCCGCGTCACACTCAATCCTTTCTCGCACATTCACCTTGTCGGCACCATCTTGTTGCCATTGCTGCTTTACTTCAGCACCGGAGGGGCATTGTTGTTTGGCTATGCCAAACCAGTTCCGGTCAACTTTGGCAATTTACGCCACCCCAAACGCGACATGGTCTGGGTGGCTTTGGCAGGGCCCGCCGCCAACCTGGTCCAGGCCATTGTGTGGGCCCTGCTGTTTGTGGTGTACACCGACTTTGGCGTCACTGAAAAATTCTTCTTGGCCATGTGCAAAGCCGGCGTACTGAGCAACGTGGTGATGTTTGCCTTCAACCTGTTTCCACTGCCGCCCTTAGATGGCGGCCGCATTGTGGTGGGCTTGTTGCCATGGAAGCAGGCTTATCAGTTTTCTCGCATCGAGCCTTATGGCTTTTTCATTGTGATGGCCTTGGCCATTACAGGCGTGGTCAATCACTTGTGGCTAGACCCCGTTATGAGCGCCACATTTGGTCTGATCGAACTCATTTTGAAATCTTTCTCTTGAAGCAGCCCTTGCCATGACGACTGACAACAGCCAACGCACCCGTGTTTTAACCGGCATCACCACCACCGGCACACCTCACTTGGGCAACTATGTGGGCGCCATTCGCCCCACAGTTCAAGCCAGCCGTAACCCAGCCACCCAAGGTTTTTACTTTTTGGCCGACTATCACGCACTGATCAAATGCGATGACCCTGCACGCATTCAACGCTCCACCTTGGAAATTGCTGCCAGTTGGATTGCAGCAGGCTTGGACCCCGACGGCGTGATGTTCTATCGCCAATCTGATATTCCTGAAATTCCTGAACTGACTTGGTTGCTCACCTGTGTCACGGGCAAAGGCATGCTCAACCGAGCACACGCCTACAAAGCGTCTGTCGACAAAAACAACTTGGCAGGCAATGATCCAGATGCCGATGTGACCGCGGGTTTGTTCATGTACCCCGTCCTCATGGGGGCCGACATTTTGATGTTCAAAGCCCACAAAGTGCCTGTGGGCCGAGATCAGATTCAGCACATTGAAATGGCGCGCGACTTGGCGTCCAGCTTCAACCATTTGTATGGCGAGCACTTGGTCTTGCCTGAAGCCGTGATTGAAGAGTCCGTGGCCTTATTGCCTGGCTTGGATGGCCGCAAGATGAGCAAAAGCTACGACAACACCATTCCACTTTTTTCATCGAGCGCGCAGCTGAAGAAATTGATTTCGAGCATCGTGACCGATTCGCGTGCGCCTGGTGAAGCCAAAGACACCGAAGG
This sequence comes from Limnohabitans sp., assembly GCA_024642215.1. Lineage (GTDB taxonomy): Bacteria > Pseudomonadota > Gammaproteobacteria > Burkholderiales > Burkholderiaceae_C > Limnohabitans_A. Next base: position 5,668 of record JAHEBO010000043.1, on the reverse strand, counting down.
CTCGGCACTGTTTCAAATCTACCAAGCCTTCGCCGGTGCAGAAGAAACGGCCACTTTGGCCAAAGCCTATGCAGATGGCATTGGTTGGGGCGATGCCAAGCAAATATTGTTTGAACGCATTGACCGTGAAGTAGCGCCGATGCGTGCCAAGTACGAGGAACTGATCAACAACCCTGCGCAAGTGGACGCCATGTTGCTCAAAGGCGCCGCCAAAGCGCGTGAATTGGCCACGCCATTCATCAAAGAGTTGCGTCATGCTGTGGGCTTGCGTTCATTGGCCAGCGCGGTCACTGCGCAAACCAGCACCCCTATTGCTCGCGCTGCTAGCCCCTCCTTCAAACAATACCGTGAACAAGACGGACAGTTTTATTTCAAACTGGTCGATCCACAAGGCCGCGTTTTGTTGCAAAGCTTGGGCTTTAGTTCACCCAAAGATGCCGGGATGGCCATTGCGCAATTGCAGCAAGACGATGCCAAAGCGATGGCCGCTTTGGGCACACAAGTTGGTTTGGGGGACGGTGTGAGTGCCCACGATGTGGCCGTATCCTTGGCCACCTTGCGTGCTGAAATAGCGGAAAAAGCAAAAAACAAGACCTAAATAGGACAACTTGCAAACCGTTGTCATGACAAGCAACAAGTTGTCGCTGTGAATCTAACAATTCTTTAAAAAGTGTTCAAATTGCATAAAAGTTGCTTGATTTGTTGCAGACTTTGCTGATACCCTCATACTTTAAGTTTCATTCTTGAGCCCACCATGACCGTTTACGTGATTGACGACCATCCCCTCATGCGCGATGCCCTCACCATGTTGGTACAACGGGTGCGCCCCGGTTTGAAGGTGGTGTCTGTGCCCAAGCTCAGCAGTTTGGAATCAACGGTAGAGCGCCAAGGTGAACCCGAATTGTTTTGCCTCGATTTGAAATTGCCCGATACCCTGGGTTTGTCGGGCGTGCATGCAGTCAAAGCCAAGTTTCCCAACGTGCCCTTGGTCATCGTGACAGGCTCTGAAGCCAGCGAGTGCGAAGCAGCTTGCCTGGATGCAGGCGCCAACTTGTTTTTAGAAAAAGCCAGCCCGCCCAATACCATCATCGATGGTCTGCGCACCTTCTTGCCAGCACCAGAAGAAGCGGAAGCAGAGGCCAGCACGGCGGCCCCCACCAAGCTGTCAAAACGGCAGAAACAATTGATTTTGATGTTGGACCAAGGCCTGAGCAATCGCGACATTGCCGACAAACTGACCATCAGCGAGCACACCGTGAAGGTTCACTTCTGGCGCTTGTTCCGCCGATTGGGTGTGAACAGCCGCACGCAAGCCTTGCACTTTGCGCGCACCAACGGCTGGCTCGGTATTTAATCTTTTTTCTTTTTATTGACGATGTCGGGTGTGACAGCGTCAATCACATTGATCACCGTTTTGCCGGTGTAAATGACGGTCGAGGCCACCACATCGGCCACGGCAACCACAGCACATCCCTGCAGTAACAAGCAGGCGATGAGAGCGGCACAAAGGGTTGCAAATTTCATGACAAAGATCTCTTGAGGTTTGCCTCTGAAAAAGTGGCAAGGACGGGATGCAGCCATTTTAATGGGTTGCGGATTAGGCGAAGCAGTGACTCAGTGACGCACGGGTGAATCACCCGGATCGGCTTCCTGCACTTGCTTGTAAAAGCGCTTGGGCATGTGCGTGGTGAGGCGCTCGATGGCCAAGTCGATCATGTTGGGATGAATTTCGTGGCCGATGTAAGGTAATACGTCGGCCGTGACATCGGCTTCAATGGCCACCAAATGTTCGGCAGCACTGACCGCGTAGCCATAGTGAATGACATTGTCGGATTTGCCGTGGAACAAATGATAGGTGACGGTTTCTGGCGCCTGCATTGGTAGGTCGACAAATCGACTGCCAAAGCCCATGACGCGTCCACATAAATTGGCCTCTTGCAAACTGGCTGCCAAAGACATGATGCCACCTTGCGAAAAACCCACCAATGCCGTGGCGTCAGGGCCCACTCCCGCGCGTTGTTGCCATGCACGAACGTGCGATACAAAACCAGCCATGGCATCTTTCACACGTTGCGGACGGTTTTCTTCAGTGACGCCTTGAAGCGGAAACCATTGCCAACCAAAGCCTGCCTCGGCGGGTTCTGTGGCCTGCACACACACAACACAGGACTGCGGAAATTCTTCTGCAAAACGCTTTGCCAAAGGCTGCATGTCTTGTGCATCTGCACCATAGCCATGGAACAGCAAGAAGAGTTGCGCAGCTTGCGCGGGGGCTTGAACGACGATGTCTTGGGTCATGCCCTTATTTTGCCTGATTAGCTTTCAACAAAGATGCGTGCCTTACGTGGGGTCAAGACCAAAGTTTCGCCTTCTTTGTATTGCTGCTCAGCAAACAAGTGGGCTGACAGTTGCGCCTCAATCACGGTGTCTTTGGCAAAGTCATGATGGTCGACCGGCTCAAATTCAAGGCGAGCAATCGGTCCCACCACGATGGCGCGGGTCAGCTTGGCTTTGATGCCTGCATCGCCTGTGCTGTAGCGCTTGACTTCAATGTCGTGCGGACGCACATAAGCAAAGGCTTTGCTGTCTTGTACGTGTTGGTGCTCTGGACTGTTGAGGCTGACAGCGTTGTCGCCCCCAATGAGCATTTCACCCTCGTGGGCGCGGCCATGGAACAAGTTCACATCGCCCAAGAAGCCATACACAAAGGGGCTGGCAGGATGGTCCCACACTTGTTGGGGGGAGCCAATTTGCTCTACGCGGCCGCTGTTCATCAGCACCACACGGTCGGCCACTTCCAAAGCTTCTTCTTGGTCATGTGTCACAAAAATACTGGTGACATGCAAATCGTCGTGCAAGCGGCGCAACCAACGGCGCAATTCTTTACGCACCTTGGCATCGAGGGCGCCAAAGGGTTCATCAAGCAACAAGACTTTAGGCTCAACGGCCAATGCGCGTGCCAAGGCAATGCGCTGACGTTGACCGCCAGAGAGTTGTGAAGGGTAGCGATCGGCCAACCAATCGAGTTGTACCAAACCCAAGAGATCGTGCACCTTTTGTTTGATGACGGCTTCTGAGGGGCGTTGGCTGCGTGGCTTCATGCGCAGGCCAAAGGCGACGTTTTCAAACACCGTCATGTGGCGGAACAAGGCGTAGTGCTGGAACACGAAGCCCACTTGGCGCTCTCGCACATGCACGTGTGTGGTGTCTTCACCGCTAAAGGCAATGCTGCCTGCATCGGCTGTTTCCAAGCCTGCAATGATGCGCAGCAGTGTGGTCTTGCCGCAACCGGAAGGACCGAGCAAGGCCACCAACTCACCGGAGTCAATGTCTAGGCTGACATCACGCAGTGCGTGAAAGTCGCCAAACTGTTTGTGAACGTTTCTGATTTCGATGCTCATGGAGATACTTTCTTGCAGCCTTCAAGCGGCTTTCACTGAGGCGCCCACAGGCGCCGCCTTGACATTTTCTGGTGACAAATCGCCAATGGCTTTTATCTCGCGCTCGTGGCGCCACTCAGCCACTGACTTGATCACCAAGGTGACCAGCGCCAGCAAGGCCAACAAAGACGCCACGGCAAAGGCCGCCACCGATTGGTACTCGTTGTACAAAATTTCCACATGCAAAGGCATGGTGTTGGTCTGGCCGCGAATGTGACCCGACACCACCGACACCGCACCAAACTCACCCATGGCACGCGCGTTGCACAAAATGACGCCGTAGATCAAACCCCATTTGATGTTGGGCAGCGTGACATACCAAAAGGTTTGCCAGCCGGTGGCACCCAACACAATGGCAGCCTGCTCTTCGTCGTTGCCTTGCGCTTGCATAAGGGGAATGAGTTCACGCGCAATGAATGGGAACGTGACAAACACGGTGGCCAACACAATGCCAGGCACAGCAAAAATAATTTTGACGTCGTGTTCTTGCAACCAAGGACCGAACCAGCCTTGCGCGCCAAACATCAGCACATAAACCAAACCAGCCACCACGGGGGAGACTGAGAATGGAAGATCCACCAAGGTGGTGAGGACCGACTTGCCTTTGAACTCATACTTGGCAATACACCATGCGGCCGCAATACCAAACACCAAATTAAGAGGTACGGCAATCAAAGCTGTGATGAGCGTGAGGCGAATCGCAGACCAGGCATCGGGTTCTTTGAGCGCTTCCCAGTAAGCATCAAAACCTTTGCGCAATGCTTCTGCAAAAACTGCAGCCAGTGGCAACACCAAAAACAGAAACAAGAAAATCAGCGTGATGCCAATCAGGGTGTAGCGCACCCATGCAGACTCTGTGGTGCCGGCTTCTGCGCGGCGAATGAGGTTCGTGCTCATGCAGGCGCTCCTGTATGACGACGCTGCCAAGCTTGCAAGCCATTGATGATCAGTAGCAAGATGAAAGAAATGACCAACATCACAGTGGCCACTGCTGTCGCGCCCGCGTAGTCGTATTGCTCCAACTTGCCAATGATGATGAGCGGTGTGATTTCAGAAATCATGGGCATGTTGCCCGCTATGAAAATGACCGAGCCATATTCGCCCATGCCCCGTGCAAAGGCCATGGCAAAACCTGTGAGCAATGCAGGTGCAATGGAGGGGAAGATCACCTTGGTGAACGTTTGCCAACGCGAGGCACCCAAGCAAGTCGCAGCCTCTTCCAATTCTTTTTCTGCATCCTCAAGCACGGGCTGAACCGTGCGCACCACGAAGGGCAAGCCGATGAAGATGAGGGCAATCACAATGCCGTTGGGGTTGAAGGCCAATTGAATGCCGAGTGGCTCAAGGTACTGCCCCACCCAACCGTTGCCTGCCAGTAAAGCGGTCAGTGAAATACCTGCCACCGCAGTGGGCAATGCAAATGGCAAATCGACCAAAGCGTCCACAACCTTCTTGCCAAAGAACTGATAACGCACCAGCACCCAGGCAACCAACAAACCAAACACCACATTGACAAATGCCGCAATTAATGAGGCACCAAAGGTGAGGCGATAAGACGCCATCACGCGGGGGCCCGTGACAGCCGCCCAAAACTGATCCCATGTGAGTGTGAATGTTTTGAACACCAGTGCAGACAAAGGAATGAGCACAATCAAACAGAGGTACATCAAGGTGTACCCCAAGGTGATGTTGAACCCGGGCAAAACCCGGGCGGGCGCTCTGCGCTTGGCAGGCGCCGCAGCAGCGGAACGAGAGAGCATGAATTACTTAACGGTGTACAACTTGTCGAACTGACCGCCATCGTTGAAGTGCACTTTTTGCGCTTCTGCGAAAGAACCAAACACTTCGTTCACGGTGAACAACTGCAAAGGCTTGAAGGTCTTGCTGTATTTTTTCAAGATGGCGGGGTTGGTGGGACGCAAGGCGTGCTTGGCGGCAATCTCTTGCGCTTCATCGGAATAGAGGTAGTTCAAATAGGCTTTGGCCAAATCGCCAGTGCCCTTCTTGGCCACAGTGCGCTCTACAACGGCCACTGGATTTTCGGCCACGATGCTGATGGAAGGGTGAATGGCATCGACCTTGCCGGCACCAAATTCGTTGTCAACAGAAATCACTTCTGATTCAAACGTGACCAGTACATCGCCAATATTGCGCTGCAAGAAGATGGTGGTGGCATCGCGGCCACCCTTGGCCAACACAGGCACATTTTTGTAGAGCTTGGCCACAAA
>JAHEBO010000039.1 GCA_024642215.1 Limnohabitans sp. | reverse complement strand
GGCTTTTTGCCTACAATGAAGTCCCAACTATCGCAGTTGCCATTGATTGTTGGTTCAGGGCGCGTCCTCATTCGACGCGCCCTTTTTTCTTGTCTAGTCCTTTGAATCTCAAACACTTGTAGCTGGTCCTTGATGAATCACATCAGAAATTTCTCCATCATTGCGCACATCGATCATGGCAAATCGACGCTCGCCGATCGTCTGATTCAACGTTGCGGCGGTTTGCAAGAGCGCGACATGGAAGCGCAAGTCTTGGACTCCATGGACATTGAAAAAGAACGCGGCATTACCATCAAAGCGCAGACGGCGTCGCTGCAATACAAAGCCAAAGACGGCCAGATTTACAACCTCAATTTGATTGACACACCCGGTCACGTTGACTTCTCCTATGAGGTTTCACGCTCCTTGTCAGCTTGCGAGGGTGCTTTGTTGGTGGTGGACGCCAGCCAAGGCGTCGAGGCTCAAACCGTTGCCAATTGCTACACCGCTCTCGACCTTGGTGTTGAAGTGGTGCCTGTTTTAAACAAGATGGATTTGCCGCAAGCAGATCCAGAAAACGCCAAGGCGGAAGTTGAAGATGTGATCGGCATTGACGCCAGTGAAGCCATTCCTTGCTCTGCCAAAACCGGCATGGGCATCGAAGAAATTCTGGAAGCCATCGTCGCCAAAATTCCAGCGCCGAAAGGCAATCCCAACGCGCCTTTGCGCGCCATGATCGTTGACAGCTGGTTTGATACCTATGTGGGCGTGGTGATGTTGGTACGCGTGGTTGATGGTCGCTTGGGCAAGGGCGAGCGTTTCAAAATGATGGCCACAGAGGCTGTGTATAACGCAGACACCATGGGCGTCTTTACGCCGGCCAATGAACCTCGTGAAAGCCTTGAAGCAGGTCAAGTGGGTTACATCATTGCGGGCATCAAAGAGTTGCAAGCGGCCAAGGTGGGTGACACGATCACGCTTGAAAAGAAATTGCCCAACAATTTAGGACCAGCAGAACAAGCTTTGCCAGGTTTTAAAGAAATTCAGCCGCAGGTGTTTGCTGGTTTGTATCCCACCGAAGCCAACCAATACGACTCGCTGCGCGATGCTTTGGAAAAACTCAAACTCAACGATGCCTCTTTGCATTACGAGGCCGAAGTTTCACAGGCTTTGGGATTTGGATTCCGTTGCGGCTTCTTGGGTTTGTTGCACATGGAGATTGTGCAAGAGCGTTTAGAGCGCGAATTCGACCAAGACCTCATCACCACGGCACCCAGCGTGGTTTACGAAGTGGTGAGGGGTGATGGCGAAGTGGTCATGGTGGAAAATCCTGCCAAGATGCCCGATCAGGGCAAGATGCAAGAAATCCGGGAACCCATCGTCACGGTCCATTTGTACATGCCGCAAGATTATGTGGGGCCGGTCATGACCTTGGCCAACCAAAAACGCGGCGTGCAAATCAACATGGCCTACCACGGTCGCCAGGTCATGCTCACCTACGAAATGCCACTTGGCGAAATTGTTTTGGACTTTTTCGACAAGTTGAAATCCGTCTCTCGTGGCTATGCATCAATGGACTACGAGTTCAAAGAGTACCGCGCCTCTGATGTGGTGAAGGTCGACATTTTGCTCAATGGCGAAAAGGTCGATGCCTTGTCCATCATTGTTCACCGCACCCAAGCCGCTTACCGTGGACGGGCCGTGGTTGCCAAAATGCGTGAAATCATCAGCCGCCAGATGTTCGATGTGGCCATTCAAGCTGCCATCGGCGCCAACATCATTGCCCGTGAAACCGTCAAGGCTTTGCGCAAGAATGTGCTGGCCAAATGCTATGGTGGTGACATTACCCGCAAACGCAAATTGCTCGAAAAGCAAAAGGCGGGTAAAAAGCGGATGAAACAAATTGGTTCGGTTGAGGTGCCGCAAGAGGCGTTCTTGGCCATTTTGCAGGTGGAAGATTGATGCAAGTTCTCACGGGTTTTGTCCTGGCCGCATTTTGCTCGTATGCTGGCTCCTGGTATTTGGGCATGATTGAAGGCAATTTCGCCTTGCTCATGCTCATGGCGGTGGTCATTTCTGGCTGTTATTGGTTGGCCGAGAAATTTTACTTTTGGCCCCAGCGACTCAAAGCCGTTGAGCAGTTAGACAGGGAAAAAGCCAAGCGCCAGCAAGAACTGTCCAAAATGGGCATTGACCGTGTCGACACAGACACTGGCGAAGCACGTGACCGATTGCTTATGCAGCCTTGGTGGCTAGATTGGACCGCAGGTCTTTTCCCAGTCATATTGGTGGTCTTTGTTTTGCGCTCCTTCATGTTTGAGCCTTTCAAAATTCCATCAGGTTCCATGATTCCCACCTTGTGGGTGGGCGACTTGATTTTGGTGAACAAGTTTCACTATGGCATTCGCTTGCCTGTGGCCAACGTCAAAATCACCCAAGGGTCCCCCGTTGCGCGCGGCGATGTCATGGTTTTCAGGTACCCACCACGCCCCAGCGTCGATTACATCAAGCGAGTGGTTGGCGTGCCAGGCGATGAAGTGGCTTACCTGAACAAGAGACTGAGCATCAATGGCAAGCCCATACCCACCGAAGCGCTGCCAGAATTTTTTGATGAGTCTGTCATGCGCTATTTCAAGCAATCGCAAGAGAAACTGGGTGACAAAACGCACAATTTGATCGTGGACGATGAGCGACCTGCGTTTATTCCAGGGGCCGACGATTTTGCATTTCGTGAGAATTGCAATTACACCGTTGAAGGCGTTGTTTGCAAGGTTCCTGAAGGCCATTACTTCATGATGGGCGACAATCGCGATAATTCCCTTGATTCCCGTTATTGGGGGTTTGTGCCCGATGCCAACATTGTGGGCAAAGCATTCTTTGTATGGATGAACTTTGGCAACTTGGGTCGCATTGGCTCATTCAATTGATCACACCCTTGGGCACGATCAGGTTCGCACACTTTTACACATTGAACAGGTCAACAGTTTGAACGACGGTCTTATTCAGTTGCAAGAGCGCATGAAGCACAACTTCAAGGATGTCGCCTTGCTGGAGCGTGCGATCACGCATCGCAGTTTTTCGGCTGATCACAATGAACGTCTCGAATTCTTGGGCGATTCTGTCTTGAATTTGGCTGTGGCGCATTTGCTGTTTGAGCAGTTGCGCGATTTGCCTGAAGGCGATTTGTCTCGCGTTCGTGCCAATTTGGTGAAGCAAGAAACATTGCACCAGCTGGCGCTCAAACTCGACATCCCTACTTGCTTGAAACTAGGCGAAGGTGAGTTGAAATCCGGCGGTCAGCGTCGTCCTTCTATCTTGGCCGATGCGTTAGAAGCACTCATTGGCGCCGTTTTCTTAGATGCGGGCTACAACGTGGCCGAAAAATGGGTGCATGCTCTTTTTCAAAATGTCGAGATCACACCGCAAATGCAAGCGGCCGCCAAAGATCCCAAAACAGAATTGCAAGAGTGGTTGCAAGGCCGCAAAATGCAACTGCCTCAGTACAATGTGGTGGCCACCTCGGGTGCAGCGCACCGCCAAATCTTCGATGTCGCTTGCGACATCCCCGAACTCAGTCTCTCACAACACGGTAGCGGTCCTTCGCGGCGTGCCGGTGAGCAAGCCGCGGCAGCTGCCATGCTTGAAATTTTGAAAGTCAAGGCACGCGGATGAACACAGAAACCAACCCAGCCCAACGTTGTGGCTTGGTCGCCATTGTTGGCAAACCCAATGTGGGCAAATCCACACTGCTCAATGCCTTGGTGGGCCAAAAAATCAGCATCACTTCGCGCAAAGCGCAAACCACGCGTCACCGCATCACGGGCATTCGCACCGAAGGCGCCACGCAGTTTGTGTTTGTCGATACACCTGGTTTTCAAACCCGCCACAACACGGCTTTGAACAAGTCTTTGAACAAAACCGTGCTGGGCGCCGTGGGCGATGTGGACTTGGTATTGTTTGTGGTTGAAGCTGGTATGTTCAATACAGCCGACGCCAAAGTCTTGGCTTTGCTCAAACCCGATGTGCCCGTTTTGCTCATCGCCAACAAACTCGATGCCATCAACCGACGCGAAGATTTGGCACCTTGGCTTAAAGAGATGCAAGAACGCCATCCCTTCACGGAGTTTGTGCCCATGTCGGCCAAAAATGCCAAGGACATTGAGCGCTTGATGGGTTATTGCGAGAAGTACTTGCCTGAACAAGCTTGGTGGTACGCCGAGGACGAACTCACCGACCGCAGCGAGAAGTTTTTAGCGAGTGAAATTGTTCGGGAAAAATTGTTCCGTTTTACGGGCGACGAGTTGCCTTACACCTCTACAGTGGTCATCGATAAATTCGAAGAAGAACCCAGTCGTTCTGCCAATCGCATGATTCGAATTGCCGCCACCATTGTGGTGGAGCGCGAAGGTCACAAAGCCATGGTCATTGGCGACAAAGGCGAGCGTCTCAAACGCATTGGCACCGAAGCACGTCAAGAACTGGAAAAGCTCATGGATGCCAAAGTGTTCATCGAGTTGTGGGTCAAGGTTCGATCTGGCTGGGCCGACGACGAAGCGCGTGTTCGCTCTTTCGGTTACGAATAAAAAGCTCAGGCCATGGCCGCTGTCTTGAAGCGAATTTCGGATGAGCCGGCCTATGTGCTGCATCGCTACGATTGGAGCGAGTCCAGCCTCATCTTGGAAGTGTTCACACGGCACCATGGTCGCATTGCGCTGGTAGCCAAGGGTGCGAAAAAACCAAGCTCTTCATTCCGGCCTGTGCTGTTGCCGCTTCAAGCCATTCAAGTTGCGTACGGTGGTGATGCCGATATTCGCACTTTGAAATCGGCCGAGTGGGTAGGGGGACATGTCATGCCAACAGGCGATGCGTTGCTCTCTGGCTACTATTTAAACGAGCTGCTACTGAAGTTGCTGGCCCGTGAAGATCCTCACCCCCAATTGTTTGATGCTTATGCGGCCACCGTGCGAGTGATGGCCACTGAACCCGGTGAATTGCTTCAAGCCTCGCTTCGCGTGTTTGAGCTTTTGTTGCTCCGGGAAATTGGTTTGTTGCCCAGCTTGAACTGCCAAACCCTGACCATGGCCGACTTGGACGAGACCCGGGACTATTGTTTGGTTCCAGAAGGAGGCTTGCGCTTGGCTCACCGCGATGACCGACATGCTTTAAGCGGTCAGCAATGGCTGGCGCTGCAAAATGCATTGGATGGCAATTCGGCTTTTACAGACACACTTCGTTTGAGCTTAGACATGCTAACGCCACTTCGCACCCAACTCCGCACCTTACTCAATTACCATTGTGGCGTCGGTACTTTAAAGACCCGTCAAATGATGATCGACATTCAAAGTTTGTGAGCCCTTCATGACCCATCATTCCAAAACGGCGCTGTCCGTCAATGTCAACAAGGTGGCGCTGCTGCGCAATTCACGCCACCTGGGTATTCCCAGTGTCTTGAAGGCTGCTCAAATGTGCCTGGCGGCCGGTGCACAAGGCATCACCATTCATCCTCGCCCTGATGAACGTCACATTCGTGCATCCGATGTGCTTGAATTGGCTGAATTGATGAAGCAGTGGCCCGATCGAGAGTTCAACATTGAGGGCAATCCGTTTCACCAGTTGATGGACTTTGTTCGCACCTACAGACCGCATCAAGTGACCTTTGTGCCCGACAGTGAAGGCCAATTCACCAGTGACCATGGTTGGTCGTTCCCCAAAGACGCCGACAAACTAAAACCCTTGATAGACGAATGCAAGGCCATGGGGGTTCGTGTCAGTTTGTTCATGGACCCTGATCCTGAACAAATGCCAGCGGTGCAGCAAATTGGCGCAGACCGCGTGGAGCTGTATACAGAGCCTTATGCGGCCACCTTTGGCACAAGCGCTAATGCAGCCTGTTTGATGCAGTATGTCGACACCGCCAAAGCCGCCATGCTGCAAGGTTTGGGCGTCAATGCGGGACACGATTTGAACCAAGACAACTTGCCTCTGTTTGCTCAAGCAGTGCAAGGGCTATTGGAAGTGTCCATCGGTCATGCATTGATTGCCGATGCATTGGAAGTGGGTTATGCAGCTACCGTGCATGGCTACTTGAAGGCCTTGGGCCGATAACAGGTAGGCCGCCATGATTTACGGCATAGGGACCGATCTTTGTGATGTGCGTCGCATCCGCGCCAGCTTGGAAAAGCACGGCGATCGCTTTGCCCAAAAAGTCTTGAGCGATGCAGAATTTGCCACGTACAAAGCGCGTAGTGCCAGGTGGGCAGAACGCGGCGTGCGATATGTGGCAACACGGTTTTCTGCAAAGGAAGCTTTCAGCAAAGCCATTGGCATGGGCATGCGCATGCCCATGACTTGGCGTTCTTGCGAAATTGGCAAGCTGGCTTCAGGCCAACCGGTGATTGTTTTGCACGGTGCCTTGAAAACCTGGTTTGAGTCCCAACATTTAAAAGCACACATTAGCGTAACGGACGAGGCGGATTACGCCGGAAGTTATTGCGTGGTGGAAAGAACTGAATGAACATCCAAGCACCGCTCATCATTGACATTGAAGGTCTCGCGCTCACAGCGATTGACAAGAAGCGCCTCAAAAATCCCTTAACAGGTGGCATTATTTTGTTTGGCCGCAATTGGCAAAGCCGCGAACAACTCACCGCTTTGTGTGCCGACATCAAAGCGGTCAGAAAAGATTTATTGATCTGCGTCGACCATGAAGGCGGCCGTGTGCAGCGGTTCAGAACCGATGGCTTTACGCATTTGCCAGCCATGCGCCGTTTGGGACAGATGTGGTCCAAGGATGGCAAGGGACTTGAGGGCGAGGGCGTGTTGCACGCCTGCAAAGCAGCCTCAGCGGTAGGCTATTTGTTAGCTGCCGAATTGCGCGCTTGCGGTGTGGATTTCAGCTTTACGCCGGTGCTCGATTTGGACTACGGCGAAAGCAGCGTCATTGGTGACCGCTCCTTCCACCGCGATCCAAGACATGTGAGCTTGTTGGCCAAAAGCCTGATGCAAGGTTTGCTGCGAGCAGGCATGGGCAATTGTGGCAAACACTTTCCTGGACATGGCTATGTCAAAGCCGACTCGCATGTAGACATGCCCGTTGACAAACGAAGTCTGAAAGCCATCTTGAAAGAAGATGCCAAACCTTATGAGTGGCTGAACAACGAGCTGACTGCCGTGATGCCCGCACACGTCATTTATCCAAAGGTGGACGCACGGCCCGCTGGATTTTCGAAAACTTGGATCCAGGACATTTTGCGAGAACAAATGGAATTTACAGGTGCTGTCTTCAGTGATGATTTGTCCATGGCGGGTGCCCGTGTTCTAGATGGCCAACCCATCAGCTTTACACAGGGCGCTTTGGCCGCGCTCAATGCAGGTTGTGACTTGGCATTGTTGTGCAATCAGTCTTTGAAAGGCAGCAGGGTGATTGACGAGGTCTTGGATGGCCTTGCCGAGGCGCAAGTGAAGGCTTGGTGGCAGCCCGATGAGTTGAGTGAAGCGCGCCGCTTGGCGCTGTTGCCTGCATCGCCAGCTTTGGCTTGGGATGATTTGGTCCGTTCGGTCAATTACCAACAAGCCTTAGCCTGCTTGCCCTGATATGCAATTCATCGCTTGGATTTTCAGAGTGTTCTTCAGCCTTCTGGGGCTGGTGTTTGTACTTGGCTTGCTCTGTGTGCTGTTGTTTTCTTTGCTGTTTGGCGCATTGTGGTCTTTGGTGCGCGGACGCAAGCCAGAAGTGGCAGTGGTCTGGCAACGTTACCAAGACATGGCGCGCAGCAAATCACCCTTTGGTGCTTGGGGCAGAGGTGCACAAAATAACACCGAGGTAGTGGACGTTGAGGCCAAGGAAGTGTCCAGCGAGGATCGCTCCCACGAGCGTTTGCCCAAGCCATAAAAAAGAGCGCGCTAGGCGCTCTTGTCTTTCTTTTTATTCCTGTTCGCGCTTGAGGGCGGGGAACAAAATCACATCTCGAATGCTGGGACTGTCTGTCAGTAGCATCATCAGACGGTCAATGCCAATGCCGCAACCGCCTGCAGGTGGCATGCCGTATTCCAAAGCGCGCACAAAGTCGTGGTCAAAGAACATGGCTTCATCATCGCCACTGTCTTTGGCATCCACTTGTGCTTGGAAGCGCGCCACTTGGTCTTCCGCATCGTTCAACTCAGAGAAGCCGTTGCCAAATTCACGTCCTGTGATGTAAAGCTCAAATCGTTCTGTCACTTCAGGGCGCTCATCGTTGGCGCGTGCCAAGGGTGAAATTTCGGTGGGGTGTTCCATGATGAACGTAGGCTCCCACAGTTTTTCTTCGACAGTTTCTTCGAAGTACAAAACCTGCAAACCGGCCAAAGATTTTTTAGACAAGTTGTTTTTGGCTTCGCTCATGCCCAGTTTTTGCAAAGCTTGAATGAGCCAAGCAGCATCGTCTACTTTGTCACCAGCTTCTGTGTGTTTCAAAATGGCTTCACGAATGGTCAAGCGAGCAAATGGCTTCGCCAAATCTACAGGCTTACCAGCGTAGGTGAGTTGCAAATGGCCCACCGCATTCATGGCCGCATCGCGCACCAATTCTTCAGTAAAACCCATCAAGTCTTGATAGTTCCAATAAGCCGCATAGAACTCCATCATGGTGAATTCTGGATTGTGGCGGACGGAAATGCCTTCGTTGCGGAAGTTGCGGTTGATTTCAAACACACGTTCAAAACCGCCCACCAACAAACGCTTCAGGTACAACTCGGGTGCAATGCGCAAGAACATTTCTTGATCGAGTGCATTGTGGTGTGTGGCGAAGGGGCGCGCATTGGCACCGCCAGGAATGGGGTGCAACATGGGTGTTTCAACTTCTAAGAAGTTGTGCTTGACCATGAACTCACGAATACCGCTGACGGCTTTGCTGCGCGCTGTGAAGCGTTTGCGCGCGTCTTCGTCCATCATCAAGTCAACATAACGTTGACGGTATTTGATTTCTTGATCGGCCACGCCATGGAACTTGTCGGGCATAGGGCGCAAGCTCTTCGTGAGCATGCGAACACTTGATGCATGCAATGACAGCTCGCCCATTTTGGTTTTGAACAAGTAGCCTTCGGCGGCCACAATGTCGCCCAAGTCCCAGTGTTTGAAATCGTTGTAGGCTTCTTCGCCAATGTCATCCCGCGTGACATAAATTTGAAACCGGCCAGTGGCATCTTGCAGTGTGGCAAAGCTGGCCTTGCCCATCACGCGTTTGAGCATCATGCGGCCTGCGATTTTGGCAGTGACGGGCGTGATGCCCTCGCCCTTTAAGGCTTCAGCTGCTTTCTCGCCGTGAGCCTGTGTGAGGGGTTCCGCACGGTCTTCAGGCTTAAAGTCGTTGGGAAATGCAACACCCTTGCCTTGCGCTTGAGCTTCCCGCAGGGCTTTGAGTTTGCCGCGGCGTTCTGCAATCAGCTGGTTCTCGTCAACGACGGGGGTGGTTTGATTTTCTGCTGGCGTGTCTGACATGAAGTGCACTTTTTAAGTGGGGGCTATTGAAAGCCCATTAAGACGCTGAAATACAGCGCGAACCCGTTATTTTACGATTGCTTGAGCCTGCCGCTATCATCTCTAGGCTTGGAGGACTGCTGTGTTTCTACAAATTGTGAATTTGATCTTGGATGTGGCCACTGGACTGGTGGGCGGCGCGTGTTTGCTCAGGTTGGTGATGCAGTGGCAACGTCTGCCATTCCAGAACCCCATAGGCCGCTTTGTGTTTGCCGTATCCGACTGGTTGGTGATGCCTCTGCGCCGCTTTGTGCCGGCCATAGGGCGCCTAGACACATCCAGTTTGATGGCAGCTTGGTTGATGAAACTGAGCCATTTGGCCCTGATGTGGGTCTTGTCAGGGATGCAAGGCTTGTTTTTAGGGGTGATGCTGGCCAGTGTGTTTGGATTGCTGCATTGGCTGGTGTCTGGATTGAGTGCCATCGTGATGCTGTATGCCATTTTGTCGTGGGTTCAGCCCAACAGTGGCAGCATGATGTTGCTATCGCGTTTGGTCGAGCCTTGGCTGGCACCCATTCGCCGTGCTTTGCCTCAGCCTGGCGGCATAGATTTATCGCCTTTGGTCTTGTTGGTAGCCTTGCAAATTGCCGGCATGTTGCTGGCTGGTTTGCAGTTTGGCGGACTTTAAACACAGCGGGCGGCTGCCCGCTGTTAGCGCGTGATCAGCTAACCGCGTCGGCTGATTGGCGGGTCAACATGGCCAAAGTACTTGCAATGGTCATCTTCAATTCACGGCGATCGCTGATGAAGTCAATGGCGCCTTTTTCTTGCAAAAACTCAGCGCGTTGGAAGCCCTCTGGCAAGGTGACGCGCACGGTGCTTTCAATCACGCGAGGACCCGCAAAGCCAATCAGGGCTTTGGGTTCGGCAATGACCACGTCGCCCATGAAGGCAAAACCTGCTGACACACCGCCCATGGTGGGGTCGGTCAACACGCTGATATAAGGCAAGCCTTTTTTGGCTAAGCGGGTGAGGGCCGCATTGGTTTTGGCCATTTGCATCAAGGACAACAAGCCCTCTTGCATGCGCGCACCACCGGTGGCGGTAAAGCAAATGAAAGGCACTTTTTGCTCAATGGCGGTTTCGACGCCGCGCACAAAACGCTCGCCCACCACGGAGCCCATGCTGCCGCCCATGAAATCAAATTCGAAGCAAGCCGCCACCACATTGATGCTGTGGATGGCGCCGCCCATGACCACCAAGGCATCGGTTTCACCGGTGTTGCTCATGGCTTCTTTGATGCGCTCAGGGTACTTGCGGCTGTCTTTGAATTTCAAAGCGTCGACAGGCACCACTTCTTGGCCAATTTCATAGCGGCCTTCGTTGTCCAAAAAGTTGTTCAAACGGGCGCGGGCGCCAATGCGGTGGTGGTGACTGCATGTAGGGCAAACGTTTTGGTTTTGCTCCAAGTCAGTTTTGTAAAGCACGGATTCACACTGGGGGCACTTGATCCACAAGCCTTCTGGCACGCTGCGGCGGTCGGCCGGGTCGGTGTGCAGGATTTTGGGGGGAAGCAGTTTTTCGAGCCAACTCATGTCGAGGTCCTTATGGGTTGTTTCAGGCGTCCATGGCCTGGCGAATGCCACGTAAAAAGTCACCAGCTACTGCTGATACTTTATCGCGGGGTTCATTTTCTATCAATTGGATGATTTTGCTACCAATCACCACGGCATCGGCCACTTTGGCAATGGTTTGAGCTGTTTGGGCATCGCGAATGCCAAAGCCAACCCCCACCGGTATGCTCACTTTTTGGCGAATGCGGGGCAACATGGCTTCCACTTCGTCAGTGTTCAGAGCGCCCGAACCGGTCACGCCTTTGAGCGACACGTAATACACATAGCCGCTGGCCACATCGGCCACTTGCTGCATGCGCTGATCGGTGCTGGTGGGGGCCAACAAGAAAATCAGGTCCATGCTGTGGGCGCGCAGTTTGGCGGCAAATTCAACGCATTCTTCGGGCGGATAGTCAACCACCAAGACGCCATCAATGCCAGCCGCTGAGGCGTCGCGAATGAAGCCGTCTTTGCCGTGCTTCAGGTCGTAACGTTCAATGGGGTTGGCATAGCCCATCAGCACCACAGGCGTGGTGGTGTTGGTCTGTCTAAAGGCTTTCACCATGTCAATGACATGGGAGGTGCCAATGCCAAATGCCAGCGCTTTGTCGCCGGCTTTCTGAATGACGGGGCCGTCAGCAGAAGGGTCGCTGAAAGGCACACCCAATTCAATGACGTCGGCGCCTGCAGCAACCATGGCATGCATCAACTCAGGTGTCACGTCTGCAAAGGGAAAGCCGGCAGTGACGTAGGGAATGAGCGCCTTGCGGCCTGTGGCTTTCAGTTGCTGGAAGGTGGCTTCAATGCGGCTCATTTGACGACTTTCACAATTTGCTCGCCCATGGCCAAACCACCTTTGACGCCTTGACCTTGGCAGCTGGGGCGGCAGTAGAAATCGGCTTGGCTCAGGTCGGCCACGGTACCGATGTCTTTGTCGCCACGGCCTGATAAATTGACCAAGATGGATTGATCGGGCTTCAGGGTGGCGGCCAATTTTTTGGCATAGGCCACAGCATGGCTGGACTCGAGGGCAGGGATGATGCCTTCGGTGCGGCACAAGTAATGGAACGCGTCCAATGCTTCTTGGTCGGTGATGCCGACGTATTCAGCACGGCCTATGTCTTTGAGGAAGGCATGCTCAGGTCCCACGCCTGGATAGTCGAGGCCCGCGCTGATGCTGTGCGTTTCTGTAATTTGACCGTTGTCGTCTTGCAAGATGTAGGTGCGGTTGCCATGCAACACACCGGGGCTACCGCGCTGCAAAGAGGCTGAGTGTTTGCCGCTCTCTAAACCTTCGCCCGCTGCTTCAACGCCAATGAGGCGGGTGTTTTTGTGGTTGATGTAGGGATAGAAAATACCCATGGCATTGGAGCCGCCGCCTACGCAGGCAATGACCGCGTCGGGTTGTTGGCTGTGCAAACCTGTTTGAGCCAAAAGCTTGGGCATTTGCTCAAGGCATTCGTTGCCAATGACACTTTGAAAATCGCGAACCATCATGGGGTAGGGGTGTGGCCCGGCCACAGTGCCGATGATGTAGAACGTGTTGTCGACGTTGGCGACCCAATCGCGCATGGCTTCGTTCAAGGCGTCTTTGAGGGTGCGGCTGCCAGAGGTTACAGGAACCACGGTAGCGCCCAAGAGTTTCATGCGATACACATTCGGGCTTTGACGTTTGACGTCTTCCGCACCCATGTAAACCACGCACTCCAGGCCGTAACGGGCACAGATGGTGGCCGTGGC
>JAHEBO010000080.1 GCA_024642215.1 Limnohabitans sp. | reverse complement strand
TGCCAATCAAGATTTTTGCAATGAAGGTTCGAGCAAGGCCATCAGGTCTTGCTCTGCCAAGCCTTGAGACCGCAACATGTCGCGGGTGTTGTGCAAGGACTGTAAGAGTTCCAAAGCTTGGGCGTACAAAGTTTCGCCAGCGGGCGTGAGGTGGGTGGGGTAAGAACTGCGATCGATCAAGGCCACACCGGCCCACGCTTCCAAGGACTGAATGCGCCTAGAAAACGCTGGCTGCGTCACGTGGCGAAGCTGCGCGGATCGGCTGAAACTGCGCGTTTCAGCCAAGCTCACAAAGTCTTCAAGCCACTTGGTTTCCATGCCAACATTATCCTGCATCCGCCTCAGAGTTCTGTTGCAAGGACCACATTTGCGCATAGCGCCCGCCCAATTGCAGCAATTGCGCATGGTTGCCGCGCTCGATGATGTGACCGGCCTCCATCACCAAAATCTCGTGTGCATCCACCACCGTCGACAAGCGGTGTGCAATGACCAGCGTGGTTTTGTTTTGCGCGGCACTGGCCAGCTCGGCCTGGATGGCGCGTTCGTTGGCCGAATCGAGGGCCGAGGTGGCCTCGTCAAACACCAAGATGGGTGGATTTTTGAGCAAGGTGCGGGCAATGGCCACGCGTTGTTTTTCGCCGCCCGACAACTTCAGGCCGCGCTCACCCACCGAGGTGGCATAGCCTTTGGGGGTGGACACAATGAAGTCATGAATGCACGCCGCCTTGGCTGCCGTTTCAATTTCTGCTTGTGTGGCACCGGTACGGCCGTAGCCAATGTTGTAGGCCACCGTGTCGTTGAACAGCACCGTGTCTTGGGGCACGATGCCCAAAGACTTGCGCACGCTGTGCTGGGTCACTTGGCGAATGTCTTGGCCATTGATGCTGATGCGACCTTGTTGCACGTCGTAGAAACGGAACATCAAACGCGCCAAGGTGGATTTGCCAGAGCCCGAGGGGCCGACCACGGCCACCGTTTTGCCAGAAGGAATTTCAAAGCTGATGTTATGCAAAATGGGCCGGTCAGACTCATACGCAAACGAGACGTTCTCAAATTTCAAATGCGCGCCCGCTTGGCAATTCAAATCAGGGGCATGGAGCACATCGGCCACTTCGCGCTCGCGGTCCATCAGGACAAACATCTTGTCGAGGTCGGTCAGGCTTTGTTTGATTTCCCGGTACAGCACGCCCAAGAAATTGAGCGGAATGTAGAGTTGAATCATGAAGGCATTGATCATGACCAAATCACCCAAGGTCATGCGGCCTTCGACCACGCCTTGCGTGGCGCGCCACAACATGGCCACCAAAGCAGCGGCAATGATCAGTTGTTGCCCTGTATTCAGAAGCGACAAGGAGGTTTGCGATTTCAAGCGTGCTTTTCTCAGCCGCTCTAAACTTTCGTCATAACGATTGGCCTCGTAAGCCTCGTTGCCAAAGTACTTAACGGTTTCGTAGTTCAGCAAGGAATCGATCGCCTTGGTATGCGCTGCGGAATCAAACTCATTGGCTTGTTTTCGAAAGTGGGTGCGCCATTCGGTCACCTGCACCGTGAAGAAAATATAAAAGCCCAAGGCCGCCAACGTGATCCAAGCAAACCACGCATCAAACTTCACAGCCAATATCGACAAGACCAAGGCCACCTCGATGAGGGTTGGCACGATGCTGTAAAGCGAATAAGAGATGAGCGACTCAATGCCGCGCACGCCGCGCTCAATGTCGCGCGTCATGCCACCCGTCTGGCGGGCCAAGTGAAAGCGCAAGCTCAAGGCGTGCAGATGTTGAAAAGTTTCCAACGCAATGCTGCGTGCTGCGCCTTGCGTGGCCTTGGCAAACACCAACTCGCGCAGTTCTGTAAACGCCGAGGTCATGAGGCGCAGCGCGCCATAGCCCACCAGCAAAGCCACAGGCACCACCAAGACTTGTGCCGGATCACTTGGCTTGAAGCTCATGGCATCCACCAAGTTTTTCAGCAAAATAGGCACACTCACATTGGCCAGCTTGGCGCCCACCATGAACATCAGCGCAGCGGCCACACGCCATTTGTAAGCCAACAAATAGGGCAACAAACGCTTCAAGGTACGGCCGTCCGAGTCTTGTTGGGGCGGCTGCGCTACGGCGGCTCCCGGGGTGGCAGGTGCTGTTGGGGCGGAAGAACTTTCACCGTGATGGCGCATGGGTCACAATCTGAATCAAAATCAAGCCCTCATTGTGCCCCCGTCTTGACGTCATCACCGAAGGTCCCTCTATGAACCCTCCTGAAAAAGTAGCCTTGCCCACCGACCAAGAGCTGGTGCTCAAGGTCATTCCCATGCCCGCCGACTGCAACGCAAATGGCGATATCTTTGGTGGCTGGGTCATGGCGCAGGTCGACTTGGCAGGCGCTGTATTGCCCGCCAGGCTGGTCCGCGGGCGCATGGCCACGGTGGCGGTGAATGAATTCATCTTCAAACAACCGGTCAAAGTGGGTGATCTGCTTTCGTTTTTTTCACGCATCACCCGCGTGGGCCGAACGTCCATCACGGTGCAAGTGGAGGTGTTTGCAGAACGCTTTTCCAACCAAGGTGAGTTCATCAAGGTGACAGAAGCGCGCTTAACCTATGTGGCCATCGATGCAGATGGCAAACCGACACCTGTGCCTGTTCG
>JAHEBO010000029.1 GCA_024642215.1 Limnohabitans sp. | reverse complement strand
TTCCACCACCTCTGCGCGGTTCAGAAAAGGCTGCGCAATGAAATCGGGTTGCCGGGTGATACCAATCCCTGCCGCTGTTGCTTGCATCAACGCTTCTCCGTTGTTGGCCATCATGCGACCCCGAATTGGCACATTGAAGTTGCCGCCATTGACTTCATAAATCCAGTTGGCCGGCTTCATGTCCATGGCATAGGCCAAGCACTCATGGTTTTGCAACTCGCGCGGATGCTTGGGCGTGCCGTACTGGGCCAAATAGTGGGGCGATGCCAAGGTCAAGATTTTGCACGTGCCCAGCTTTCGAACAATGTCGCTGGGGTCTAAATCACCCGTGATGCGAATCGACACATCTATGCCTTCTTCAATCAGGTTGGAACGCCTGTCCGAAAAGTCCATGCTGAGTTGAATGTGAGGATGCAGTTTAGAAAACTCTGCCAAGCTAGGCATCAGCCTCTGCAGCCCGAAGCTTAGCGGCAAGCCCAAACGAATGCGCCCCCGCGGCTCCACCTTTTCTTCTGACAAGCTAGATTCAGCAGCGTCCACCATGTTCAAGATAACGCGGCAACGCTCGAGATAAGCCGCACCCGCCGTGGTGAGCGTGAGACTGCGTGTGCTGCGAATGATGAGCTTGCTGCCCAGTTGTTTTTCTAAGCCGGCAATTTGCCGGGTGATCATGGAGCGCGCCACGTTCTGCTGATTGGCCACAGCCGTAAAGCTGCCGGCCTCAGCCACTCTGACAAACACCTGCATTGCGTTGAATTTATCCATTGTTGCCAATTTTGCAACAAATATTTGCTGATTGACTACTTTTTTAAAACCAATTTAAAACCTACAGTCCGTCCATTCCTTTGGAGATCTTCATGGAACAGTTACGGAATTCTCTCTTTGTGCCTCACGGCGCACCCACCTTTGCCCTCGACCCAGGTGCCGCAGGTGTGGCCATGAGCCAATTGGCCAGCCAACTGCCTACACCGCGCGCCATCATTGTGGTCAGCCCTCATTGGGACACCGCCATCCCCACCGTGAGCACGGCCACACAACTGGAAACCATTTACGACTTCTACGGCTTTCCAGAAGCGCTGTACCGCATCAAGTACCCTGCCACGGGTTGTCCTGAAGGCGCGCAAGAGGTGGTGAAAGCTTTGCAAAAGCGTTTTAGTCAAGTGGCCACAGACCCTACACGTGGACTCGACCATGGCGCCTGGACGCCCTTGCGTCAAATGTTTCCCGATGCCGACATCCCCATCATTGCCGTGTCGATTCAAAGCCACGCAGGAACAGCGCACGCTTTGGCGATGGGCGAAGCACTTGAAGAGCTGACGCATCAAGGCTTCTTGGTGATTGGCTCGGGCAACATCACCCACAACCTGGGCGACTACCGCATGGCCGCCATGCAAGGCGGTCAAACGCCTGCTTATGTCCAAACTTTTGCCGATTGGTTGGAAAACGCACTGACACACAAACACGTTCAGCGCATGCTTGATTATCGACAGCATTCGCGCGAAGGCGTTCGATCTCACCCCACTGAAGATCATTTGTTGCCCTTGTTTGTGGCCCTGGGTGCCGCAGGCAAAGACGCCTCCGCCAAAGCTTTCTATCGTGGCATCAGCAGTTATGTGATTGCGATGGATGGCTACACATTTATTTAAAGGTATGTCATGAAAAGCAATTCTTATTCTGCTGTTGCAAAAGCCCTCCACTGGGCGATGGCCCTTGGCATTTTTGGCTTGGTCGTGTTGGGCTCTGTGATGAGTGACATGGAATTTTCGCCCGAAAAATTGCAATATTTTTCGTGGCACAAATGGGCCGGTGTCTCTGTCTTTGTGTTGGTATGGCTTCGCTTGGTGTGGCGCTTGATCAGCCCACCGCCACCCTACGCCGAGAACATGTCGATCAACATGCAACGCTTGGCGCACGCTGGCCACGTTGCCTTGTATGCCTTCATGGTGATCATCCCCATCACAGGCTGGCTGATGAGCTCAGCCAAAGGGGTGCCCACGGTTTGGTTTGGCATCTTACCGCTACCCGATTTAATCAGTAAAGACAAAGCTTTGGGCCACCTCCTTGAGGAAGTTCATGGCACCTTGAGTTGGATCTTGGTGACGCTCATTGCAGGCCATGTGCTGGCAGCCTTGAAACACCACTTTGTGGATCGGGACGACACACTGCGACGTATGGCACCCTTTATCAAACTGAAACAAGACGCATCATGAACGCTCACACCCTCAAAATCACCTGGGCAGCAATGGCCGCCCTGCTACTGGCCTTTAACGCACAAGCGCTTGAATACAAAACCATTGATGCCGCCAAAAGCAATGTGGCCTTTAGCTACAAACAAATGGGCGTGGGCATGGATGGCAAGTTCAAAAAGTTTGCAGCACAACTGATCTTTGACCCTGCCAAACCTGCGGCAGCCAAAGCCACTTTGGAAATCGACTTGGCTTCTATCGACACTGGCTCTAGCGAGGCCGATCAAGAAGTGACGAGCAAATCATGGTTCAACACCAGCGCATATCCCAAAGCCGTCTTTGTCAGCAGCCAAATCAAAACAACCGCCGCCAATCAATTTGAGGTGACGGGTAAATTGACCATCAAGGGTCAAACCAAAGACATCAGCTTTCCATTGAAACAAACGGCACAAGGCAATGTGGGTGTGTTCAATGGCAGCTTTGTGATGCGCCGCGCCGACTTCAACATCGGTGAGGGCATGTGGGCCAAGTTCGACACTGTGGCGAACGAGGTTCAAGTGAATTTTCAAATCACCGCTCTCGCGAGCAAATAATTTTTTAAACCAGGAGCTACCCTATGACAAAACTCAACCGCATCGCCGCCGCTTTGGCTTTCGCATCTTTGGCCGCCACATCGGCCATCGCTGCCCCTAAAACATTCGAAGTGGATGGCTCACACACCTTCCCACGTTTTGCTTACTCGCATTTCGGCTATTCCACTCAAATCAGCCGCTTTGACAACACCACAGGCACCGTGGTGTTTGATGCCGATGCCAAAACAGGTTCTGTTGACATCAGCATCGACATGAAATCTGTGAACACTGGCTTTGCAGATTTCAATGGTCACATTCAGGGTGAAGATTTCTTGGACACTGCCAAGTTTCCCAAGGCCACGTTCAAGTCCACCAAAGTGAACTTCCAAGACGGCAAGCCCGCGTCTATTGAAGGTCAGCTGACCATCAAAGGCATCACCAAAGCGGTGACTTTAACGGTCACTTCTTTCCAAGCCATGGCACACCCCATGTTGAAGAAAGACGCCATTGGCGCCAATGCCTTCACAGTGATCAAACGCTCTGAATTCAATGCTGGCAAATACGCACCCTACGTGGGTGACGAAGTTCGCATTGAAATTGCTTTGGAAGCCATTCAGAAGTAATTTTCAGAGTCTATTCAGTGGCAGGTTCAGGCTTTGGCCTGAACCTCATTCAACGGTGATGAATCTCAATGGTGGCGTGCACCACTTCTTCATGCACCGAAATTCTGTTTCGAACCTCAGTGGGCGTGAGGCTATCGTCTTGCGTCACCACCGTTAAGGCACAGGAATAAACCTTCTTACCAACCCGCCACACATGCAAATCGGTGATGCGTGTTCTCCCTTTAGACTGATCGGCCTCCACCACCTCTCGAATTTCTTCGACAACGGGGTGATCCATTTCTCGGTCTAACAACACTTTACCTGTTTGAACAATCAACTCTTTTGACCACACAGCAACCAACACCGCGCCAAGCAATCCCATAACGGGATCGAGCCAAGACCAACCATAAAGCCAACCGCCTGCCAGCGCCACAATGGCCAAGACAGAGGTTGCCGCATCTGCGATGACGTGGACATACGCAGATCGAAGATTCAAGTCGTGATGGTGTGTGTGACTTTGTTCATGTTGTTCGTTCTGGTGACCATGACCATGACCATGCGAATGGCCATGGTCATGGTCATGGTCATGATGGTGAGCATCGCCTAGCAACAATGCACACACCAAATTCACAAGCAAGCCCAATACGCCCACCAGCATGGCCTCTTGGTAATGAATTTCCTGAGGCTGCAAAATGCGTTCTACGGAACCTACCACCATCATGACGGCGACACCCAGCAAGAAAATGGCGCTGGCAAAGCCCGCCAAGACTTCAATTTTCCAAGTACCAAATGCAAAACGGGGGTCGGTGGCGTACTTTCTGGCAGTGGCATAGGCCAACGCTGACAAGCCAATCGCCACTGCGTGAGAACTCATATGCCATCCGTCTGCCAGCAGAGCCATGGAGTTGTACCACCAGCCTGCCACAATCTCGACCACCATCATGGCCGCAGTGATCCACATGACCAAGCGGGTACTGCGCTCGGCTTTTTCGCTGCCTTCATCAAAGGCGTGGTCGTGTATCCAATCCGAGAGTTCTTCTGTGTCCATGGTGCGCAATCTTGGTTTCTATGATTTTTGGCAAAAATAAGCGACCCTAGTGTCTGACATTCTTTTCGCCTGAAGCATAAGATAGACGAATGTACCTCGAACCGCAAACCATTGGCTTTTTAACAGCTCTGTGCGTTGGTTTTTTGATCGGCATTGTGAGAGAGCGACTGCATCAGCCAGGCGCCATGATGGCTGGTGTTAGAACGCACACTGTAGCGGCACTTATGGGCGCTGTTGCTTTCAGTTTAGGCGCGCCCGCATTTGCAATCGCATTGGCGATGACGGGCGTCTTGATTGCTGTCGGCTACTTCAGGTCTTACAGCACTGACCCAGGCATGACGGGCGAAGTGTCACTGGCGATGACCGTGCTCTTAGGGGGCTTGGCCATCAAGTCCAGTCAACTGTCTGCGGCATTAGGCGTTGCTGTTGCCGTCCTGCTCTTCCTTAAAAAACCACTCCGAAAATTCAGTCAAGAATTGCTGACTGAGAAGGAGCTGGAAGATGCCCTGATTTTGTTTGCGGCAGCCCTCATCGTTTTACCCCTACTACCGCAAGAGGCCATTGACCCATTGGGTGCACTCAAACCCTTTCAAATTTGGAAAGTGGTGGTGGTCATCATGTGCACCGGCATGATTGGTCATCTGGCCATTCGCTTCAATGGATTTAAGTGGGGGCTGCCCATTGCAGGATTTTTGTCTGGCTTTATTTCATCCACCGCTGTGATCATGGATTTGGGTCAGAAAGCAAAAAAAGATCACAGCATCACAGCAATCGCTTGCGCATCGGCACTGCTGTCGACGCTCGCTTCGCTCATTCTGTTTGCAATTGTGCTGGGTGCAAGTTCAATGAATCTTTTAAAGGCTGTGGCCCTGCCCCTGCTAGTTGGTGGCTTGATCTTATTGACAACGGCGGTACTGATGTTCAAACAACAAACACTTCCAAGCGACTTCACACTCAGCGGCAGCCAAGACGCGTTTCAACTCAAGCATGTTTTCATCATTGCATTCAGCATCAGCAGCCTCAGTCTTGCGTCTGCATGGACAGGTTCTGTGTTTGGACAAGCCGGCACCCTGATTTCTGCCGTCATCATTGGTTTTGCAGAAATACATGCTGCCGCTTTCAGTATGTCGCAATCGACCTTGGTGCAAGGTGAAATTTCACCCATGGCGCGGTGGGGCGTGATCGCTGTTTTGGCTTCTAGTGTTGTGGCGAAATCAGCATTGAGCTTCCAAAGCGGCGGGAGGCGTTACGGCCTCAGGATGACTGGTGCGCTCGCTTTATTCATCGCTGCAACGGCAATCAGCCTGTTCATTTAAGCCACACCAGCGTCATTGTTCAACCTGCCGGTCAAGGCCAGATTGTCAAAGGAATTTAAAACCTGCCTTCAAAGCTTTTCGCATGATGGGCAACACCTGGCCGGGCATCATCAACATGGCAGCAAAGGCAAACTGTGTTTTGACCACGCCACGTTCATGACTGAACTCTTTGAAGCCGTAATGGCCATGCGCGCGGCCAATGCCTGAGTTGTTGACGCCACCAAAAGGCAAATTGCCTTGCAAAAATTGCATCAACGAATGGTTAACACAAGCACCACCCGATGTGATGTGCGTCAAGGTTTTTTCAATGTTGGCATTGGACTGGCTGTAAATGTAGAAAGCCAAGGGCTTGGGGCCTTCATTCACTTTGGCAATGACCTCGTCCAGATCGGCAAAGCCAATGATGGGCAACAAGGGGCCAAAGATTTCCTCTTCCATGATTTTGGCGTCAGCTGGAATTTGGTCCAACAAGGTGGGCTGTACAAAGCAAGTTGATTCATCCACGCCACCGCCATCCAAGGTGCGCGCGCCACGCGCTGTGGCATCCTCTAACAAATGCTTGATGCGGGCGGTGTGCCTGGCATTGACCATGTGCGCTAAATGTGGGCTGCTGGACTGGTCTTTCAAGTTGGCACCGTAGGCTTTGCGAATTTCTTTTTTGCACAACTCAAGCCATGTGTCTTTGATGCTTTCATGCACATAGACGTGATCAGGTGCAATGCAAGTTTGGCCGGAGTTGGCAAACTTGGACCAGATGATGTTGCGTGCGGCCAATTTCAAATTGGCGGTAGCATCCACAATGGTCGGACTTTTCCCGCCCAACTCTAGCGTGACACTGGCCAGGTTTTTGGCGGCAGCAGCCATCACATGCTTGCCTATGGCGGGGCTGCCTGTAAAGAAGACATGATCAAAAGGCAAGGCCTGCAAGCCTTGGGCCACATCAGCCTCTCCTTCAATCACTGCAACTTCATTTTCAGAAAATACTTCCCGCACCACTTTGGCAATGAGACCCGAAAGATGCGGCGTGAGCTCGGATGGTTTCACAATGGCCGTGTTACCTGCTGCTATGGCAGAGATCAGTGGGCCCAGCGTCAGATTGACTGGGTAATTGAACGGGCCAATGATCAGGCAACGGCCACGCGGCATCGATTGCACATAACTGCGGGTGCCCAAGGTGAGCAGCGTGGGCCATACACGCTGCGGCTTCATCCATTTTTTCAGGTTGCGGATGGCATCGTTGGCTTCTATGCAAATGGGCAATATTTCGGCCAGGTCGACCTCTCCAGCTGGTTTTTTAAAATCAGCATACGCAGCGCGATACCAGTCTTCAGTATGCGCAATGACGGCATCGCGGAGTTTGCGAATTTTTTCAATGCGCTCCGCTGCTGTAGAACTTCTAAGCCGCAAGGCAATGGGCGCCTGCGCATCAAAAATCTGTTGCATTTGAACTGTAGGGATTTGCTGACGCATGGCTGTCTCTCGTTTGTGTTGTTTCTAAAATAGAGTCTAGTGTAGATCTTGGCATCACACGGGGAACCGGTGTTTACCTTGTTTGAATCGTCTTCGATCTCGTGTAGGCTTAACACCAATTTGAATGAGGTAAAGCATGTCTGAAACCCCCTACGTTCCCCCTCAAGTTTGGACTTGGCAAAAGGCCAATGGCGGCCGGTTTGCCAACATCAATCGCCCAGTTGCAGGTTCAACACACGAGCAAGCACTGCCGCGCGGCAAACACCCTCTGCAGCTTTACTCCTTGGGAACCCCCAATGGCATCAAAGTGACGGTGATGTTGGAAGAATTGCTAGAACTGGGCCACAGCGGCGCTGAATACGATGCTTGGCTCATTCGCATCAACGAGGGCATGCAATTTGGCAGTGGCTTTGTCGATGTCAATCCCAACTCCAAAATTCCCGCACTTCTGGATTGCAGTGGCGCTGAAGACATTCGCGTTTTTGAATCAGGCTCTATCCTGTTTTACCTTGCCGAAAAATTCAAAGCCTTCTTGCCCACCGATGTGGTCAAGCGCACCGAATGCATGTCATGGTTGATGTGGCAAATGGGCAGCGCGCCTTATTTAGGCGGCGGATTTGGTCATTTCTTTGCCTACGCCCCTACCAAAATTGAATACGCCATTGACCGCTTTGCCATGGAAGTGAAGCGCGAGCTTGACGTGCTCAATCGCCGTCTGGCAGACCATCGTTTCATTGGCGGTGACGACTACACCATTGCCGACATGGCCATCTGGCCTTGGTATGGCAGCTTGGCCAAGGGCGAACGCTATGACGCAGGTGAATTTTTACAGGTCCACGAGTACACGAATGTGATTCGTTGGGCCGACGAAATTGAAGCTCGCCCTGCGGTCAAGCGCGGCCGCATGGTCAACCGTGTGATGGGGCCGCTTGAGACACAGCTGCACGAGCGGCACGACGCCAGTGACTTCTTGCACAAAACACAAGACAAGCTGCAAAAACCTGAGTAAATTGATCAGTACTGAGGCTGGTGCTTTTTCAAACATGCCACCACCTCAGCCGACAGCTCAAATGCTGGGCCAAATTGGCTGGCCAGTTCTTGGCAACGTTTTTCAAATGCATCGACGCCCATGGCATAGACCATTTGCAAGGTTCCTCCGGTACATGCAGGAAAGCCCAATACAAACACGGCGCCAATATTGGCTTCGTGAACTGTACTTAAAACGCCCTCTTGCAGACACTTGGCAGCCTCAATGGATTGACTGAACAAAAGGCGGTCTTTGATGGTTTGATGAAGTTGAGCGCCTTGCAACTTGCTGATGTTGGACTCTACAGTTTTCGCAGTTTGATCCTTCGACACGCCACCACACTGCGCCTTCATCTTCAACGGACCTGTGTGCATCCCTGTTTGCACGGCTAAGTTTTCAATCAGCGCCGCTGATACGCCTTCAGACAAGAGTGCATCGGCTTGATGCATGTAGGCTGCCATGGCACGCTGGACATAGGCTTGCTTGCCATCGGCAGCTTCAGGGTTGAGCAACTGCGCGTAATCCAAACCTGCAGCCGGCATGCCTTTGTTCAACACCCAAGCATGATCAGGCTTGCGACCCAACTCAGCTTGTAGCTTGGCAAGATCGGCCTTGTAGCTGTTCATGTTGAAGAAAGTCGTGTTGATCATGTTGCGCGCAACGTCGCTGTTCATCAGCGTAGCCAAGTAGCGGCTTTCAATGCGCATGGCTGTGTCAAAGTCCACCATGGCGCCTTCCACCATGGCCGCCAAGGCTGCCTCGGGTGCTGGATACAAGCCACGCGTTTTGAGTTTCAGCATGGCAGGTGCCAAAGTCATCAAGCCCGCAATTTTGGGATTGGCGGGTGTGCCACCAGGCATTTTGTAATCCTTGCGGTCCCACACGTGTTGCGAGGCCTCTGGCTTGCCTTGCGCTGAGGCAATGTAGGCCAAGGCTTGCGTGCGAAGCAAATCATCGGATGCCACCAACTCGTGCACCAAGCCCAAGCGATGTGCTTCTTCGGCGTTGAATAACTTGCACTCAAGGATATAGGGCTGCGCGCCCACAAGGCCCAAGATGCGCGTCATTTTGGTAATGCCACCTGCGCCAGGAATGAGACCCAAGGTAATTTCGGGAAAACCAAAGATGGCCTTTGGATTTTGCGTTGAAATGCGGTAATGTCCCACCAGCGCTACTTCCAAGCCGCCACCCAAAGCAGAACCATTCAAGCAAGACACCACCGGAAATCCGCAGGTCTCTAGCGTTCTGAAACTTTTCTTAACGCCTTCAATTTCGGCAAAGACACGGGGGCCATCTTTTGAAGTGGATCGCATCACGCCTTTTAAGTCCGCGCCAGCAAAGAACGTGGACTTGGTGGACGCCAAAATCAAACCTTTGATATGAGCGGCATCTTGTTTGACCTGATCGGCGACTTGTGCCAAATCGGCTTGCCATTGCAAACACATGGTGTTGACGGGCGAGCCTTGTTCGTCAAAGGTGATGGTGGCAATCCCATCTTGAATTTCGTAGCGCAGTGTTTTCAAAATCATGGAAGTCTCCTGCTTAAACGCGCTCAACAATGGTGGCAATGCCCATACCGCCGCCCACACACAAGGTGGCCAGGCCAAAGCGTAAATTGCGGCGGTGCAATTCATCAATCAGAATGCCCAAGATCATGGCGCCCGTAGCACCCAGCGGATGGCCCATGGCAATGGCGCCGCCGTTCACATTGACGCGGTCGTGGGACACGTGCATTTCTTGCATGAACTTCATGGGCACTGCCGCAAAGGCTTCGTTGATTTCAAACAAATCAATTTGATCAATCGTCATGCCGGCTTTGGCCAAGGCTTTGCGCGCTGCGGGCATAGGACCTGTCAACATGATGGTGGGATCGGCACCCGATAAGGCGGCAGCCACGATGCGTGCACGGGGCTTTAAGCCATGCTGCTTGCCTGCAGCCTCAGAGCCAATGAGGACGGCAGCCGCACCATCCACAATGCCTGACGAATTTCCTGCATGGTGCACGTGATCAATTCGGGCCACCTCTGGATAACGCTGCAAAGCCACAGCATCAAAACCCATCGCACCCAATTGCTCAAATGAAGGTTTCAAACCCGCCAGTGTCTCAACAGTGGTACCAGGTTTGATGAATTCATCCTGTGCCAAGATCACTTGACCCAAGGCATCTTTCACGGGCACAACCGATTTGTCAAAGTAACCAGCACTGCGCGCAGCGGCAGCGCGTTTTTGAGATTCCACGGCAAATGCATCCACATCGTGGCGGCTAAAACCACTCATGGTGGCAATGAGGTCGGCACCGATACCCTGAGGCACAAACAACGTAGCGCTGTTGGTTTCTGGGTCTTGCGCCCACGCACCGCCATCAGCACCAATGGGCACACGGCTCATGCTTTCGACGCCGCCCGCCACCACCAAGTCTTCCCAACCACTGCGCACCTTCATGGCGGCCATGTTGACGGCCTCAAGACCTGAGGCACAAAAGCGATTGAGTTGAACACCCGAGCAGCGCCAGTCCCAGCCCGCCTTGAGGGCGGCCACTTTGGCAATCACAGAGCCCTGTTCGCCAATCGGTGAAACCACGCCCATGACCACATCATCGACGGCCGCGGTATCGAGGTCGTTGCGTTTTTGAATTTCAGACAAAACACCTGCCAACAAATTGACTGGCTTCACCTCATGGAGGCTGCCATCTTTTTTACCTTTGCCGCGCGGTGTGCGAATGGCGTCATAAACAAATGCGTCTGTCATGCTGTCTCCTAAAGGTCATCACGGGCTTGTCCCATGTTGCTCAATTCGTCAATCAGTATAGACTTTTGAACAGACAAATTCGTCCCGCCTTCCCTCTCACAGTCCGGTAGATGACACCATGATTGAACGCACCCTTTTCAACGCCGACCACGAAGCCTTTCGCGACAGTTTTCGCAAGTTCATGGACAAAGAAATTGCCCCCTACCATGAGGCCTGGGAAGAGCAAGGCTATGTCGACCGCGAGGTCTGGCGCAAAGCCGGTGCCAATGGTTTCTTGGGCATGACCCTGCCAGAGGTCTATGGTGGCGCCAATGCAGACAAACTCTACTCAGTGGTGCAAATGGAAGAGCTGTCGCGCGGTGGCTTTAGTGGCATTGGCTATGGACTGCACAACGAAATTGTGGCGCCGTACATTCTTCACTACGGCACTGAAGCGCAAAAGCAAAAGTACCTGACCGCCATGGCCAGCGGCGAAATGATTGGTGCCATTGCCATGAGCGAACCTGCAGCTGGCTCCGATTTACAAGGCGTTAAAACCACCGCCATCAAACAGGCCGATGGCACCTATGTCATCAACGGCAGCAAAACCTTCATCACCAATGGCTGGCATGCCGATGTGGTCATTGTGGTGGCCAAAACAGACCCTGCGGCGGGTGCAAAAGGTACAAGTTTGTTCTTAATCGAGCGCGGCATGCCCGGCTTTGAAAAAGGAAAACGTCTGAAAAAGCTAGGACTCAAAGCACAAGACACCTCCGAGCTGTTCTTTGACAACGTCAAGGTGAGCGCAGATCAATTGCTAGGCGGCCCCGCCATGGAAGGCAAAGGCTTTATCTGCCTCATGGAGCAACTGCCTTGGGAGCGTTTGCAAATTGCGATTGGCGCAGTGGCCGCCGCACAAGCGGCCATCGACTGGACGGTGAGCTATGTGAAAGATCGCAAAGTCTTTGGCCAAGCGGTGGGGCAATTCCAAAACACGCGCTACACCTTGGCTGAATTGCAAACCGAAGTCCAAGTGGCCCGCGTGTTTGTCGACAAGTGCTGCGAGTTGCTCAGCACAGATCAACTGGACACAGCCACAGCCAGCATGGCCAAGTACTGGTGCTCCGATTTGCAATGCAAAGTGATGGATGAATGCGTGCAATTGCACGGCGGTTATGGCTACATGTGGGAGTACCCCATTACCCGTGCTTATGCCGATGCGCGCGTCCAACGAATTTATGGCGGCACCAATGAAATTATGAAAGAAGTGATTTCGCGGGGCATGGGCTTGTCAGGCCGATAAAAAAAGGGCGCCGCTTAAGTCACTCGTCTTCTGCGTAAATTTTGCCGCCAAATTTCAGTGCGGTGTATTCGCGTTTTGACTGAAACAAGGGGTAAAACATTTGGTGGTACCAGTGTTCTTGTCCAAACAATTGATCATCTTTCAGGCCCACTTGTTCTGGGTACTTCTGAGTGATGTGTGCCGAACCAAAAATAATGTCCCAGATGAACAGCAGGTTGCCAAAATTCCCTTTGTAGTGGCCCACACCATCCTTTTGTGTGATGGCGTGATGCGCCCAGTGCGTGGCAGGCGTTGAGATGGTTCGCTCCAGCACCCACATGACTGGACGCAAAGCTGGAATTTTGTACAAGGGCTCATCCCAGCGCCAAGCACAATGCGCGCCCAAAATGACCGTGAGTTTGACCACGATGTAAAGCGCATAAACCAAACCACCCACACCCAAATACAGCAAAGCGCCGGCCAACCACAAGCCAGGCATCATGAGGTAATAGAAAAAATTATTTCTAAAAGTGACGCGAATGCTCATGTAAGCCGCAGAGTGATGCGCTCTGTGCAAAGGCCACAACAAAGGCGAATGAGAAAGTCGGTGCCACCAATACTGGGTCATGTCATCGCACACCAGCAGCAAGCCCACCATGCCCCACCAAGGCAAATCGGCCAATATGCCTTTATAGTCTGGCGCCAACCAAGCGCCCAGCTTGGCGGTGGCCAGCATGGCCAAAGGCTGTGTGATGGCCAACAAACTCACGAACATGAACAGTTCAAGTTTGGTGTCATTGGCTGTGGCGTGAACGGTATTTTTGTAGCGCCGACTGATGACTTCAGTGGCGGCATAGCCCAGGATCATGCAAAGGACCAAGGCATTTTGAATTTGATTCGCGTTCAAACTGTCTCCTGAATAGTTTGGCAGAGGCCAATCTTCATTCTATGAAGACAATCAAAGGGACGCATTAGGGAAGACGACTACGTCTGCCCTACTTGTTTAAAAGACTTATTGGCTCATTTGAGCCAAGGCAGCTTGCAATCCAGCCAGTCCACCCACGCGCTGGTCGTTGATGAAAACTTGCGGCATCTGACGCACAGACGGGCCGCACTTTTCATAGAAAGCCATGCGCTCGGCTTCGTCGTCAATTTTGATTTCCTCGTACGCCAAAGAGCGTGTTTTGAGGAGCATTTTGGCGGACTCACATTGTGGGCACGCAGACTTGGAGTAGATAACGATTTTGAGGCTCATGC
>JAHEBO010000026.1 GCA_024642215.1 Limnohabitans sp. | reverse complement strand
GCCAACCCCAACCGAGCCAGCCTTTTTTACCCAAAATTTTGGCCCAGCGTTGCATGTCATCGCGGGTCAAGCGCATGGCGCTGTGGACTTTTTGTGAAATGTCGGCGGGTAAATTTGCCTTTACCCAGGCGCGAATTTCCTCGCGGAACGCGAGCTCTTCGGGTGTGAATGCCAAATCCATGAAATGTGTCTCCGGTCAAAGCCAGTGATTGATGAAAAGCCGTTTTTAGCACGACCGTGCGCAAATGCACTGTCTTGGCTGCGACAAAACCCTATTTAGGTCGCCAGAGCAGGGATAATCCTAGGGTGAAAAACATTGTCATCTTGATTTCAGGCGCCGGCTCCAACATGGCGGCCATCGTTCAGGCAGCGCATCAGCAACGTTGGCGAGAACGTTTGGGGGTGAAGGTTTCGGCGGTGATCAGCAACAAACCCAATGCCTCTGGACTTGATTGGCTTCGATCGGAGACTTCATTTCCAGGCATTCAAACGGACGTGCTGGAACACACGAAATTTGAATCCCGAGAAGCTTTTGACCAAGCCCTGATGCAACGCATCGACCTGCATGCCCCTGATTTGGTGGTGTTGGCGGGGTTCATGAGAATTTTGACCTCCGGTTTTGTGGCGCATTACGCTGGCCGGTTGATCAACATTCATCCTTCTTTGCTGCCTGCATTCACGGGCCTCAACACCCATCAGCGTGCCATCGATGCCGGCTGCAAATTTGCGGGTGCCACAGTGCACCATGTCACAGCCGAGTTAGACCATGGCCAGATCTTGGCGCAGGCGGTGGTGCCTGTTTTGTCAGGGGATACATCCGATGCTTTGGCGGCCCGTGTTCTAACGCAAGAACACCTCATGTATCCGGCAGCTGTGGCGGCCTTTTTCAAGCGCTAGGGCGCTCTTCACCGACCCAAGTAAATCTTGCTTGCACCACGCCATTGATCTCGACGGTTTCGTTGAACATGGCGGCAGGTCGTACCCACATGCCTTGTTCGCCGTAAAGCGCTTTGTACAAAGTCATGGGCTCCAATGACTCGCTGTGACGCACGGTGCCTAGCACTTGGTAGAGCAAATTTTTGTAATGACGGTAGTAGCCGGGACGGGTGGTGATCAGTGGCGGTAAGGTTTCTTCTTGCATGAAGTCTCTTGAAGTGGTGCAGCAGTGGGACAATAGGGACTATGCATCCTAAAGCCCTGTTAGACGCCTGCGCCGAATTGGTCAGGCTCACCCTTCAATTTAACCATCCCGCCGATGCGGTGGTCTCTAGATTTTTTCGCGACAACCGCAACTTGGGTCCGCGCGAACGCGCCACCTTGTCCGAGACGGTGTTCAAAGTACTGCGCCAAAAGTTGTTGTTTGAGCACATGGCCCGCTCGGGCAGTGGTGCCAAAGAGCGTCGTTTGGCCATCTTGGGTTTTGCGGGCCCTCGCGACTTTGTCAAAAGTGCCCTGAACGACACCGAAAAAAAATGGCTCGACATGTGCGACAGCATTCAGCCTTCCGACTTGATGTCACAGCACATTCACAACTTGCCCGATTGGCTAGCGCGCCCCCTCAAAGAGCAATTGGGCGATGAGTTTGACGCCTTGGCCGAAAGCTTGCAGCAACCCGGCACTTTGGATTTGCGCGTGAACGACCTGAACGAAAAACGCGCTGAGGTGCAAAAAGAATTGACGGCTGCAGGTATCGTTTGCGAGCCCACACCTTTCTCCCCTTGGGGCTTGCGTTTGCAAGGCAAACCTTCGTTGGCCAAAGTTAAAGCATTTGAGCGAGGCGCGGTAGAAGTACAAGACGAAGGCTCGCAATTGCTGGCGCTGCTCTTGGATGCACATCGCGGCGAAATGGTGGTGGATTTTTGTGCAGGTGCCGGCGGTAAAACGCTGGCCATCGGTGCGGCCATGCGCAACACCGGACGCCTCTATGCCATGGACACCTCTGCACACCGCTTGGACGCTTTGAAGCCCCGCTTGGCACGCAGCCAATTGTCGAACGTGCATCCTGCAGCCATTGCGCATGAACGCGATGATCGCGTCAAACGTTTGGCCGGCAAGATTGACCGTGTGTTGGTGGATGCGCCTTGTTCGGGTTTAGGCACCTTGCGACGCAACCCCGATTTGAAATGGCGCCAAAAGCCTGAAGGCATTGCCGATGTGGCGGCCACGCAAACGGCCATTTTGGACAGTGCTGCGCGCTTGCTCAAATCGGGTGGTCGCTTGGTGTACGCCACCTGCAGTATGCTTCCCCAAGAGAATGAAGACATCGCCAACGCGTTCTCTGCAGCGCACCCCGATTTTGTGCAATTGCCTGTGTTGGACGAGCTCACCCGATTAAAGGTGGCCAATGGCCAAACTTTGTGCAGCGGCAATTTCTTGCGCTTGTGGCCGCACCGTCACGGCACCGATGGTTTCTTTGCGGCCATCTGGGTTCGAAAGTGAATTCCAAAGGCTTCATTTCCGAAGCCCTTTGCTGAATTAACTTTCAAATTGAATTCGAAAATCTTAAAATACCGGGATTGCCTGTAAAGGCATCTCTACATAGAAAGCGACTGCATGTTGTTCATCGACTCTGCTGCATTTGACGCCACCCTCAATTGGATGGCCAATGGACTCTTAGACTTTTCTGGCTGGCAAGTTTTCTTTGTCATTTTGGGCCTGACCCACGTCACCATTGCCAGTGTCACCATCTTCTTGCACCGTCACCAGGCGCACAGAGCCCTGGACTTGCATCCCATCGTGTCACATTTTTTCCGCTTCTGGTTGTGGATGACCACCGGCCAAGTGACCAAGGAGTGGGCGGCCATTCACCGCAAACACCACGCCAAGTGCGAGCAAGCTGAAGATCCTCACAGCCCGCACATTCACGGCATCAAAACCGTGTTGTTCACGGGCGCTGAGCTGTATCGCAAAGAGTCTAAAAACAAAGAAACTCTCAGTCGTTATGGCCACGGTACCCCCGACGACTGGATGGAGCGCAATGTGTATTCGCGTTTCTCTTGGCAAGGTGTGGCCTTGATGTTGATCATCGATGTGGCTTTGTTCGGTTCTCTGGGCCTGACTGTGTGGGCTGTGCAAATGGCTTGGATCCCCATCACCGCGGCAGGCATCATCAATGGCGCTGCGCACTATTGGGGTTACCGCAACTTTGAAGCACACGATGCCAGCGCCAACATTTCACCTTGGGGCATCCTGATTGGTGGTGAAGAGTTGCACAACAATCACCACACTTACCCAACTTCTGCCAAGCTGTCGGTCAAGCCCTATGAGTTTGACATTGGCTGGCTCTACATCTGCATCTTGCAATTCTTTGGCTTGGCCACTGTGAAGAAAACACCGCCTGTGTTGGCCTACGGTGAAGTGCGCCCTGTTGCGGACGAAAAAACTTTGGAAGCGCTGATCACCAACCGCTACGAAGTGATGGCCGGTTATGCGCGTCAAATGCGCAGTGTCTTCCGTCAAGAAGTGGCCAATGCCAAGTTGGACGCCAGTGTTTTGAAGATTGCGGCACGTTGGATTCACCGTGATGGCGACAAGGTTCCTGCAGAAGCACAAGCTCCCTTGAGCGCCACTTTGGCCGCTTATCCCGTTCTGGACAAAATGCTGGCCATGCGCGAAGAATTGCGCCAAATCTGGCTCAACACGTCACACAACCGTGAGCAGTTGGCCCTTGACCTGCAAGCCTGGTGTAAACGCGCTGAAGACAGCGGCATTGCTGCGTTGCGCGATTTCTCCACCCAACTTCGCGCCGCTAGAGCGTAAGAATTTAATTGGGGTCAGATCAACATTATTAATGTTGATCTGACCCCAATTAAATTAACCTCAGAAACAAAAAAGCCCGCATCAGCGGGCTTTTTGTTGGGTCAAGCTGAATTACTTCAGTTTGATTTCCTTGTACTCAACGTGCTTGCGAGCTTTTGGGTCGAACTTCATGATCGACATTTTCTCGGGCATTGTTTTCTTGTTCTTGCTGGTCGTGTAGAAGTGACCAGTACCAGCTGTAGATTCCAGCTTGATTTTTTCGCGTCCGCCTTTGCTTGCCATGATGGTGCTCCTGTTAGGGTTTAGGCTTGACCGCGTTCACGCAGGTCTGCGAGAACGGCATCAATGCCATTTTTGTCGATCAGGCGCAAAGCGGCACTGGAAACGCGCAGGCGCACCCAACGGTTTTCGCTCTCTACCCAGAAACGGCGATATTGCAGGTTCGGCAGGAACCGGCGCTTGGTTTTGTTGTTGGCGTGGGAAACATTGTTTCCGACCATTGGGCCTTTGCCCGTTACGTCGCAGACGCGTGCCATGTGGACACTCCGATACTTTTATAAACAGCTGGTGCCTGATCAGTTTTGCGAAGGCAGCGATAACGCTAACTTGCACAACTTAAGGCGCTCCAGCCTCACCTCGCCAGAAGGGTGGCGGTAACCCATTTCGTAACCCGTTTTTTGTAGAGGCTCCATAAGGGAGTACTCAGCAAAGCCTTGGATTATAGACAGCTTTTTGGGCCTCAGCCAAGCAAAAAATGCCAAAAACCAAGCGACCAAGGCTTGGGGTGGCACAAAAACCACCCCAATTTCAGCAAATCAAGCGCCTTCTTGTTCCAAAAAGCGCTGGGCATCCAAGGCCGCCATGCAACCGGTTCCGGCGCTGGTGATGGCTTGGCGGTACACGTGATCTTGCACGTCACCGGCTGCAAACACGCCAGGCACGCTCGTCATGGTGGCAAAGCCTTTCAGGCCGCTTTGGGTCACGATGTAGCCGTTGTCCAAGGTCAGTTGGCCTTGGAAAATCTCGGTATTGGGCGCGTGGCCAATGGCAATGAAGCAGCCTTTGAGTTCCAAATCTTGCAAAGTGCCGTCTTTGGTGGACTTCAAACGCACACCCGTGACGCCCGTGTCGTCACCCAAAACTTCTTCTAAGGTTTGGAAAGTTTGCAGCACAATTTTGCCGGCGGCCACTTTGTCCATCAGCTTGTCAACCAAGATGGGCTCGGCCTTGAATTTGTCGCGGCGGTGAATGAGGTATACCTTGCTGGCAATGTTGGACAGGTACAAAGCCTCTTCCACGGCGGTGTTGCCGCCGCCCACCACACAGCACACTTGCTCGCGGTAAAAGAAACCGTCACAAGTGGCGCAACCCGACACACCGCGGCCCATGAAGGCCGTTTCGGAATCCAAGCCCAAATATTTGGCAGATGCGCCTGTGGCAATGATCAAAGAATCGCAGGTGTAAACGCCGCTGTCGCCCGTCAACGTGAAAGGGCGCTTGCTGAAGTCGACCTTGTTGATGTGGTCAAACACGATTTGCGTGTTGAAGCGCTCTGCGTGCGCCAAGAAGCGTTGCATCAGGTCGGGGCCTTGCACGCCATGAACGTCTGCAGGCCAGTTGTCCACTTCGGTGGTGGTCATCAATTGGCCGCCTTGTGCAATGCCGGTAATCAGCAAAGGCTTGAGATTGGCTCGGGCGGCATAGACAGCCGCGGTGTAGCCAGCAGGGCCGGAACCCAGGATCAAAACTTGGGCATGTTGGGTGGGAAGTGTGTTGGACATGATGGGAATCCTGCGGAATTCGGGTAAACGCTAAAACGACATTGTAAGAAGCTTGGCAAACACCTGTTTGACAAGGTCTATCGGGTAAGCTTGAGGGTTAGACCATGACATATTCACTCCGTACCCTCACCAACGCCGCCGGCACCTCCGAAAAAGACTCCTCCGCTGGGCTGTCGGAGGGGGTCGGGCTGATGCGTTTTACCCAAGAAATCGTGCTCTTCATGGGCGCCGCCTTGTTGTTGGTCTTGGCTTTGGCCATGCTCAGTTTTAGCCCCAAAGACCCTTCTTGGTCTGGTTCTGGTTTGGGTGGACCTGTGGTCAATTGGATGGGCCTGGTGGGCGCATGGTTGGCAGATGGCATGTATTTTTGCTTTGGTTACTCGGCATGGTGGCTGGTGGCTTTGTTGGGCCGTGTTTGGCTGTTTGCATGGGCCGAATGGCTGCGCGGCAATGAGCCCACACTGGCGCAAAGTTCTGAAGAAGCCACTTGGAAAACACGCTTGGTGTTTTGGGTGGGGCTGATGGTGCTCATGTCCTCTAGCAGCGCCTTAGAGTGGGCGCGCCTTTCACGTTGGGACCTTGTGCTGCCTGGCACCAGCGGCGGTGCACTCGGTTATGCCATCGGAAATTTTTCTTTGAAATGGTTGGGTTTCAATGGCTCATCCCTGATTGAAGTGGTGTGCGTGGCCCTTGGCATGGGCTGGGCCTTTGGATTCTCTTGGGGCCAAGTGTGCGAAAACTTGGGCGCCAAACTCGACGACTTGATGCAATCGCGCCAAGTCAAACGCGAAATGGAAGAAGACTTGGCCATGGGCCAACAAGCTTTGCGTGAGCGCGAGCAGCTTCAATCCAAATTACCCGTCGAACCGCAATTGCACCCCTTCGAAAACGAATTCGAAGAAAAGCCTTTGTTTGCCGCGGCCGGTGTTGCCGCGCCCGTGTTTGCCGAGCCTGTTGCACCCATGGTCATTGAGGCGCCTGTGATCGATGTGCCGCGCAGCGAGCGCGTGGTCAAAGAACGTCAGAAACCCTTGTTCAATGAATTGCCCGACAGCAAATTGCCGCAAGTTGATTTGCTCGACAGCCTCACGCAGCGCCAAGAAGGCGTGGCGCCAGAAACGCTGGAAATGACCAGTCGCATGATTGAAAAACGCCTCAAAGATTTTGGTGTTGAGGTGCGTGTGGTGGCCGCAGCGCCTGGCCCTGTCATTACCCGTTATGAAATTGAACCTGCCACCGGCGTGAAGGGTTCGCAAGTGGTTAACTTGGCCAAAGACTTGGCCCGTTCACTCAGCCTGATTTCCATCCGTGTGGTCGAAACAATTCCCGGCAAAAACTACATGGCCTTGGAATTGCCCAATGCCAAACGCCAGTCCATCAAGCTGAGTGAAATTTTGGGCTCACAGGTTTACAACGAAGCCAAGTCCATGCTCACCATGGGTCTGGGCAAAGACATCGTGGGCAACCCGGTGGTGGCCGACTTGGCCAAGATGCCGCACGTCTTGGTGGCCGGTACCACAGGCTCTGGTAAGTCGGTGGGTATCAATGCCATGATTTTGTCTCTGCTTTACAAAGCAGAAGCGCGCGATGTGCGTTTGCTCATGATCGACCCCAAGATGTTGGAGATGTCGGTCTATGAAGGCATTCCACATCTGCTGGCCCCCGTGGTCACCGACATGCGACAAGCTGCGCATGGTCTCAACTGGTGCGTTGGCGAGATGGAGCGCCGCTACAAGTTGATGAGCAAAATGGGCGTTCGCAATTTGGCTGGTTACAACGCCAAAATTGATGAAGCCACCGAGCGTGAAGAATTCATCTTGAATCCGTTCAGCCTCACCCCCGATGATCCTGAACCCCTCAAGCGCTTGCCCCACATTGTGGTGGTGATCGATGAATTGGCCGACTTGATGATGGTGGTGGGCAAGAAGATTGAAGAGCTCATTGCCCGTTTGGCACAAAAGGCCCGTGCCGCGGGCATTCACTTGATCTTGGCCACACAACGTCCTAGCGTCGACGTCATCACAGGTCTGATCAAAGCCAACATCCCTACGCGCATTGCGTTCCAGGTCTCTAGCAAAATTGACAGCCGAACCATTCTGGATCAGATGGGCGCTGAAGCGTTGCTGGGCATGGGTGACATGTTGTACATGCCATCGGGCACAGGTTTCCCCATTCGTGTTCATGGCGCCTTTGTCAGCGATGAAGAAGTGCACCGCGTGGTCAGTTACCTCAAGACACAAGGCGATCCCGATTACATTGAAGGCGTCTTGGAAGGTGGCACCACCGATGGTGAAGACACCGGATATGGCGAAAGCGGCGATGCCGAAAAAGACCCCATGTACGACCAAGCGGTTGAAGTGGTGTTGAAGAACCGCAAGGCCAGTATTTCTTTGGTGCAGCGCCATCTCAAAATTGGTTACAACCGCGCCGCACGTTTGGTGGAAGAGATGGAGAAGGCCGGTTTGGTCAGTTCCATGAGCACCAACGGACAACGTGAAATTTTGGTGCCTGCGCGCACTGAATAATCTGTTGCACCCCCTCCAACATTCTTATGAAAGCCATTGCTAAATTCGCAGGAATCGGCTTATTGGTGTTGCAACTGGCCAGCGGGGTGTTGGCCCAAACATCCACAGATTCTTTGGACGCCTTGGGACAATTCCTGAAGCAATCCAACAGTGGTCGCGCTCTATTCACACAAGTGGTCAGTTCACCGGCCAGGGCCGATCAAGCACCGCGTCGCAAAACATCTTCAGGCACATTTGAATTTCAAAAGCCACAGCAATTTCGATTTGCGTATCAAAAACCTTTTGTTCAAACCATGGT
Organism: Limnohabitans sp.; assembly: GCA_024642215.1. Classification (GTDB taxonomy): domain Bacteria; phylum Pseudomonadota; class Gammaproteobacteria; order Burkholderiales; family Burkholderiaceae_C; genus Limnohabitans_A. The sequence goes on along the minus strand of JAHEBO010000026.1, from coordinate 5,227 downwards.
GTCCGATGGCCAATCGCTTTGGTTGTACGACGCCGATTTGAACCAGGTCACGGTTCGCAAGCAAAGCCAATTGCTTGGACAAACGCCGGCAGCCTTTATCGCTTCGTCCGGCGATCTGAAAGCCTTGCAAGCAGAATTCAATTTGAAAGCCGAGCCCGATGCCGAAGGTTTGCAATGGGTCAATGCTACGCCCAAACAATCTGAAGGTGCGCTGCAAATCATTCGCGTCGGCCTCAAGCCCGCTACCAGTGCCACAACACCGCCGGTTTTGGCAGTTCTTGAAATTGTGGATGGCCTCGGTCAAAGCTCGCGTTTGAGTTTTCAAAACTTTGAGGTCAACCTCAAGTTGCCTGCCGACACCTTTCAATTCAAAACACCCACCGGTGCGCAGGTGATTCGCCCATGAACGCCAGCGTTCATTTGCAGCAACCGCTGGCAGAACGTTTGCGCCCACGCAATTTGAGCGAGGTAATTGGCCAGCAGCACCTCATTGGTGAAGGTTTGGCATTGCGCTTGGCCTTTGAATCCGGCCAACCTCACAGCTGCATTTTGTGGGGTCCGCCTGGCGTAGGCAAAACCACCATTGCCCGTTTGATGGCCGATGCGTTTGATGCGCAGTTCATCAGCATCAGTGCTGTATTGGGCGGCGTGAAAGACATTCGCGAAGCTGTAGAAAAAGCACAAGCAGCACTTGAAGGCCTTCAACCGCAACGCACCATCGTGTTTGTGGACGAGGTGCACCGCTTCAACAAAAGTCAGCAAGATGCCTTCTTGCCTCACGTTGAAAGCGGCCTGTTTACCTTCATCGGTGCCACCACCGAAAACCCTTCGTTTGAGGTCAACTCGGCTTTGTTGTCGCGTGCTGCGGTGTACGTGCTCCAGGCACTGAACGAAGAAGACCTGAAACAAATCGTCAAGCGCGCGCTAGAAATTGGCGCCATCGCGCCCATCGAAGTAGAGGCCGAACAGCGTCTGATTGCTTATGCCGACGGTGATGCGCGCCGATTGCTCAACACCCTTGAAACCTTAGCGGTGGCTGCACAACGCGAAAAGCTCACAAGCATTTCAGATGCGTGGCTGTTGAAAGTGTTGGGCGAGCGCATGCGCCGCTACGACAAAGGGGGCGAGCAGTTTTACGACACCATCAGCGCCTTGCACAAATCAGTCAGAGGCTCCGACCCCGATGCGGCGCTGTATTGGTTCACGCGCATGCTCGATGGCGGTGCCGATCCGCGCTACATGGCGCGCAGACTGATTCGCATGGCGGCAGAAGACATTGGTCTGGCCGACCCTCGCGCACTGCGCTTGGCGCTCGACGCCGCCGAGGTCTACGAACGACTGGGCAGCCCAGAGGGGGAGTTGGCTCTGGCAGAATGCGTCATTTATTTGGCCGTTGCGGCCAAATCGAACGCGGTTTACAAAGCCTTCAACGAGGCCAAAGCCTGGGTTAAAAAAGACGGAACCCGTCCCGTGCCCATGCATTTGCGCAATGCGCCTACCCAATTGATGAAAACCTTGGACTATGGCAAGGGTTATCGATATGCCCACGATGAAGCAGATGGCTTTGCGGCAGGCGAGAATTACCTCCCTGAAGGCATGCCCGAACCCGGCTTCTATCGCCCTGTAGAGCGCGGTTTAGAATTGAAAATAGCAGAAAAGATGGCCAACTTGCGTGACAAAAATCGCGCACGTGCGGGCAAATAACAGGAGTGTCGGTATGGATGTATTTATTCAACAAGTGATCAACGGCTTGGTTCAGGGCAGCATGTATGCCTTGATCGCCTTGGGCTACACCATGGTGTACGGCATCATCAACTTGATCAACTTTGCCCACGGCGAGGTGCTCATGGTGGCTGCCCTTACCAGTTGGTCGGTCATTGGTTTGATGCAAGAGTCGATGCCCGGTTTGCCCGGTTGGCTCATGTTGCTGATCTCATTGATCATTGCCAGTGTGGTGGCCGCAACGCTCAATTTCGCCATTGAAAAAATTGCTTACCGTCCTTTGCGTAACAGTCCTAAGTTGGCACCGCTCATCACGGCCATTGGCGTCAGCATCTTGCTGCAAACCTTGGCCATGATCATTTGGAAACCCAACTACAAGCCGTTTCCCACTTTGTTGTCGACCACGCCCATTCAACTGGGTGGTGCGGTAATTTCAACGACACAAATCATGATCTTGGGCGTGACGGCCATTTCCTTGGCTGTGCTCATGTGGTTGGTCAATGCCACCAAGTTGGGGCGTGCCATGCGCGCAACGTCTGAGAATCCAAGGGTTGCTGCCTTGATGGGCGTGAAGCCCGACATGGTGATTTCGGCCACCTTCATCATCGGTGCGGTCTTGGCGGCCATTGCCGGCGTCATGTTTGCCTCCAACTACGGTACCGTGCATCACAGCATGGGCTTCTTGCCTGGGCTCAAAGCCTTTACGGCTGCCGTGTTTGGCGGCATTGGCAATTTAACGGGCGCGGTGGTGGGCGGTATCTTGCTCGGCCTCATTGAGTCCATTGGCTCGGGCTACATCGGTCACCTCACAGGTGGCGTGCTGGGCAGCCACTATGCCGATATTTTTGCGTTCATCGTGCTCATTGTGGTGTTGACCTTGCGTCCTTCGGGCTTGATGGGTGAACGCGTGGCCGATCGCGCTTAATCAGGAGTTCCACAAAAATGAATGCCTCTAAAAATACAAAAGCGATTGCCTTGGGCGTGGTGCTCTTCGTCTTGCCTTTGGTGTTGCAACAGTTTGGCAATGCCTGGGTACGCATTGCAGACATGGCTTTGCTATACGTGTTATTGGCTGTGGGCCTGAACATTGTGGTGGGCTATGCCGGTTTGCTAGACCTTGGCTACGTGGCCTTCTTTGCGGTCGGTGCTTACATGTACGGCTTGCTGGCCTCGCCCCACCTCACCGAAACGTTCCCACTCATTGCTGCCATGTTCCCTGGTGGCTTGCACATGCCCTTGTGGGTGATTGTGCCCGTGGGTGCGGCCATTGCAGGTTTGTTTGGCATGCTGTTGGGTGCGCCCACCTTGAAGTTGCGCGGCGATTATTTGGCCATCGTCACTTTGGGCTTTGGTGAAATCATCCGCGTGTTCTTGAACAACCTAGACCAACCCGTCAACATCACCAACGGCCCCAAGGGCTTGAATCAAATTGATCCCATCCATTTCTTTGGCATCAACTTGGGCAAGAAACTGGACGTATTGGGGTTTGAAGTGGCCTCGGTCAGCCTCTACTACTACCTTTTCTTGGCCTTGGTACTGGTCACCATTTTGATTTCATATCGCTTGGAAATTTCCCGCATTGGCCGCGCATGGATGGCCATTCGCGAAGACGAAATTGCCGCCAAAGCCATGGGCTTGAACACGCGCAACTTGAAACTCATGGCCTTCGGCATGGGCGCCACATTTGGCGGTATTTCAGGTGCCATGTTTGCAGGTTTCCAGGGCTTCATTTCCCCCGAGTCTTTCAGCTTGATGGAATCGGTCATGATTGTGGCCATGGTGGTTTTGGGTGGCCTGGGTCACTTGCCCGGTGTGGTGTTGGGCGCGGTCTTGTTGTCTGCCTTGCCCGAAATCTTGCGTTATGTGGCAGGCCCTTTGCAATCCATGACCGATGGCCGCATTGACGCTGCCATTCTGCGCCAGTTGCTGATCGCCTTGGCCATGATCGTCATCATGCTGATGCGCCCCCGCGGTTTGTGGCCTTCCCACGAACACGGCAAAGCCCTCCAAACCAAAGAGGGAGCCTGACATGAGTGCAGAAAACCAAATGAGCAAAACTGTTTTAAAAGTAGCAGGCATCTCTAAACGCTTCGGCGGCTTGCAAGCCTTGTCCGATGTCGACATGACCATTGAACGCGGCCAGGTGTATGGCCTGATCGGTCCTAACGGCGCAGGCAAAACCACCTTCTTCAACGTCATCACGGGCCTCTACACGCCAGACAGCGGCACGTTTGAATTGGCAGGCAAGCCTTATCAACCTACAGCCGTGCACGAAGTGGCACAGGCCGGTATTGCGCGCACCTTCCAAAACATCCGTTTGTTTGCCGAAATGACAGCCCTAGAAAACGTGATGGTGGGTCGTCACGTTCGCACGTCTTCTGGTTTGTTGGGCGCTATTTTCAGAACGGCCAAATTCAAACAAGAAGAAGCTGAAATTGCACAGCGTGCACAAGAGTTGCTCGACTACGTGGGCATTGGCAAATATGCCGACTACCGTGCCCGCACCTTGTCCTATGGCGATCAGCGTCGTTTGGAAATTGCACGTGCCTTGGCCACAGACCCTCAGCTCATTGCGCTGGACGAACCTGCAGCCGGCATGAATGCCACCGAAAAAGTTCAATTGCGCGAACTGATTGACCAAATTCGCAAAGACAACCGCACCATCTTGCTGATTGAGCATGATGTGAAGTTGGTGATGGGTTTGTGCGACCGCGTCACGGTGCTCGACTACGGCAAAAAGATTGCCGAAGGCACACCTGCTGACGTGCAGAAAAATGAAAAAGTGATCGAAGCCTATTTGGGCACCGGAGGACATTGAAATGACAGCCACCTTATTGAAAGTCAAAGGCCTGCAAGTGGCCTACGGCGGCATTCAGGCTGTCAAGGGCGTGGACTTTGAAGTGCACGAAGGCGAGTTGGTGTCCCTCATTGGCTCCAACGGCGCGGGCAAGACCACCACCATGAAAGCCATCACGGGCACCTTGCCCATCCATGGTGGCGACATCGAGTATTTGGGCAAGAGCATTGTGGGCCAAGGCCCCTGGGACTTGGTCAAGCAGGGCTTGGCCATGGTGCCAGAAGGCCGCGGTGTGTTCACGCGCATGACCATCATCGAAAATTTGCTGATGGGTGCCTACATTCGCACCGACACGGCCGCCATTCAGGACGACATCGAAAAAGTCTTTCATACTTTCCCCCGCCTGCGTGAACGCAAAGACCAATTGGCTGGCACCATGTCGGGCGGCGAACAACAAATGTTGGCCATGGGCCGTGCGCTCATGAGCCGTCCCAAAGTGTTGTTGCTCGACGAGCCCTCCATGGGCTTGTCACCCATCATGGTCGATAAAATTTTTGAAGTGGTGCGCGATGTGTTTGCGCAAGGTGTCACGGTGTTATTGGTTGAGCAAAACGCCAGCCGCGCCTTGGCCATTGCCAACCGGGGTTATGTGATGGAGTCGGGTTTGATTTCCATGACAGGACCTGGCCAAGACTTGCTAAGTGACCC
>JAHEBO010000023.1 GCA_024642215.1 Limnohabitans sp. | reverse complement strand
AGTCCTTGGTGGGTGTTGTGCCCACCAAGGCGGTTCAAGATTTTTATGTGAGTTGGATTCAAAGTGGTTCTTATACCGTCGACAGCTTGGCGGTGTATGCGTCTGAGTTGAGTTTGAATGCAGTGTCAGCGCAACTGACGGGCATGGCTGCAACAGGTGTGGCCTATGAAATGCCACTTTGATACAGATCTAAAAGGTGAGTGAGATGAATCGAACGTTAATGAGCTTGTGCGTGGCCACAGCTTTGTTGCTTTTGGGGTGTGGTGGCCGCGATGAGGCAGGCACGGCCAATCTCAATGGCCAAGTGGGTGCTGTGGTGGCCTCAACGCCAGTGAATCACTATGCAGCTTCGCGTTTTCTGGAACAGTCATCGATGGGGCCTTCGCCTGCATCTGTGGCCCAGGTCAGGGTGCAAGGGCCAGAGGCTTGGATTGCATCGCAGATGCGCTTGCCGCCAACCCTGATTGTGACGCCAGCCAACCTTGTGGAATACGACTTGAATTTGGACCGTCCTGCAAACGATCGGATGGGTGAGCATTACAACGTGAGCTTGAACAATTTGATGATTGGTGCAGAAGACCAATTGCGTGTTCGAACCACCTGGGTGCTTTCCAACTTTTTGGTGTTGTCCACTCGCAAAATTCAGCAGTATGGTGCGCTGGAGTATTTAAATACTTTGCAGACGAATTCACTGGGTCAATACGGCGATTTACTCAAAGCCGTCAGTCGCAACCCCGGGATGGGCTTCTATTTGGACAACAGTCAAAACCGTCGCTGGCAATTGAATGAAAACTACGGTCGCGAACTGATGCAGTTGTTCTCTGTAGGTTTGGTGCAGCTGAACATGAATGGCACCATTAAAAAAGATGCATCAGGCAAGGCCCTAGAAACGTATACCCAAAAGGATGTGATCGAAGTGACGCGTGCTTTGACGGGTTGGGACTGGGCTGACAACAACACCCGACGCATGAGTTCAAATTTTGCAAACTACGGCAAGCCCATGGTTGCAGGCAATGCAGACCAACACGATACTGGCAGTAAAGCTGTTTTGGGTAAAACCATTCCAGCTGGACAAGATGCCGCGAAAGATCTCGACAGCTTGATCGAAATTTTGGTGACGCACCCCAATACAGCGCCTTTTGTCTCATTGCGCATGATTCAAGGCATGACCACCAGCGATCCATCGCCGGCTTATCTTGAGCGAGTGGCCACAGTGTTCAAAGACACCAAAGGTAATTTGGCCAAAGTGGTCACGGCCATTTTGATGGACCCTGAGGCACGGTATGGCGATGTACCGGGCAGATCTGTGAAGGGTTTTGGCCGCATCAAAGAGCCTTTCATGGTGACCATGAATGTGATTCGTGGTTTGGGTTGCAAGAGTGCGGTACGCAACTCAAATGACACTCGAAATGTCTGGCAGAACCAACAGCAACGACCGTTTGAAGCTTATTCAGTTTTTAATTTCTATCCACCAAACCATCGAACACAAGGCACCAATGTGTTGGCGCCAGAACAAAAGATGTTGAACTCCAGTGAGTTCAACAGCCGCATGTACAGCAACAGTGGTGGCATGAAGAGTGAGACCTTACTGAATGATGCAGGTTGCGATGTGGCCGCCTTCAAAGCTGCCACCGCGAGTTCGGACGAAGCCTTGGTTGAATTGTTGAGTCAGCGTTATTTCAGAGGAGCCATGCCTGCAGTGCTGTCCAAAAGTTTGATTGAAGCTCACAAAAATACATGGCAACGCGAGCAAGGCTTGGTTTTGGCTGCTGCCATGTTGGACATGGCGTCGTTATCGCCCGCATTTGGAGTGAGCAAATGATCAATCGTCGGAATTTTTTACAGCATGCTGGGGCAGTGTCCTTGGCGGGTATTGGTGCCACCTTGGCGGGTATCAAAGATGTGCAAGCTGCCGATTACAAAGCGCTGGTGGTGGTGTTTTTGTCAGGTGGTTTTGATGGCAACAATGTTCTGATTCCAGTTGACGGTGCCTACAACGACTATGCCAAAGCGCGCCCTGCATTGGCTTTGCCTAAAGACAGTCTGGTGAATTTGTCGGGTTCGCACATTGGTCATCAATTTGCACTGTCGCCGGCCAATCGAGCGCTGGCCAGATTGTTTGAGCAAAAAAGAATGGCCATGGTTGCCAATGTCGGTGCATTGGTGCAACCCACCACCATCGATCAAATGAAAAACAACACAGCCAAATTGCCGCCGTTCATGGGCTCGCATGCAGAGCAGGAGCAGTGGATTCAGGGTTGGATGGGTGATGAAGACTTGAGTGGTTGGGGCGGCAGGGCGATGGACGCCATGCCTGCAGACATGAAGCAGCGCCAACCCTTGGTGGCCATGGCGCGCGATTACACCGCGGTCGTTGCAAACAGCACCAGCTTGAGTTTGGCCAACAGCAATGGCGGCGCCAATTGGGGTCGTGCGCATCTGGATCAAATGGACGATATTGCCCGTCAGCGCATTGAATGGGCCAGTCGCTTGCAATCCACCAACACCTATGACTATGAGTTCACAAGGAGTTTGCGCGCAGCCTACTTAGACACTGTGGAATTTGCAAAAGGCCAAACGTCTGGACCCGAGCCTGTTGGCATGTTTCCAGACATGCAAATCGGTCGCGACTTGCGTTATCTGGCCAAGCACTTGCCTTACAGCAAACAAGCAGGTGCGCGACGTCAGGTTTACTTGGTTCAAGACGGTGGTTATGACACACACACCGGTCAGCTTTCAACCGACACCAACAACCCTGGACTTGAAACGCGCTTGGCCGATGTGTCCAATTCAGTGAGCGCCTTTGATGCTTCCATGCAAGCTGCAGGCATGAACAACGATGTGATCACGGTGGTCATGAGTGAATTTGGCCGAACGCTAGATCCAGCTGCCGGTGCGGGCTCTGATCATGCCTGGGGCAACCATTGGTTTGCAGTGGGCGGCCCTGTGGTGGGCGGCAAAGTGTATGGCAATACCTTTCCAACATTGCAGACAGGTGGGCCAGACGATGCATCGCTGTATAACCCCAAACGTGGTCAGTGGGTGCCGCAGTTTTCTTCAGACCAGTTCATGTCGGACATTGTGCGTTGGTTGGGTTTGACGCCTGCGCAAGCCTTGGCCATTTTGCCTAATTTGGCCAACTTCTCAGCCAAAACCATTGGCTATCTCTGAGTGAAATAAAAGGATAAAAAATGGCTGAGATTAGAGGCACGCCGCAAAAAGATGTTGTAACTGTCAAGTCCGGTGACACTTACCATGGCGAAGAAGGTGATGATGACATTACGCTACTGAACGGCTCGACGGGGCAGGGCAATGCGGGTAACGACAAAATTACAGTGGCAACTGATGCCAACTGGGCAACGGTTTGGTATTGGAGTTCTCCAGGCGTCATCTATGTTGACCTTGAGGCTGGCTATGCCTTAGATGGTTATGGCACGCGAGACACCTTGATCAATGTGCACCATGTGGATGGCTTTAGCCGCAACGGTGACAAAGCCTATGGTAGTTCGACCGAAGATACATTTTTTGTTGGATCGAACTGGTCTCGGCAACCAGGTTCTGTTTACATTGATGGCCGAGGTGGCGTTGACCGCGTCACCATGGGTTACAAAGCCAGCGACAATTTTGGACAGGTTGTGGTGCAGGTGTCGCTCGATAACCGGGTGATCAAGGTCTACAACGCCAACTACCCATCGTTCATTTATGAATTGCACAACGTTGAGCAATTTTCTGTCTGGGACAACGACACTCAAAAAAGCCAAGACTATGACCTGGTTGCCTTGCGCGACATGAGTCATGCTGGTGAAGAAATTTTGCTTCGTGGTGCCAAAGGATGGCAAACCAAAACAACAGGTGCGCCTACCAATTTGACTTACAGCTTCATGTCACAAGCCCCTGCCACTGGCGGTGAAGGGGGTACTGGGTTTGTGGCATTGAGTGTGCAGCAACAGCAAATCGTGAGAGATATGTTTGTTGTTTTACAGCAGCAAACGGGTTTGAATTTTTCTGAAGTTGCTGGAGACGCGGGGCAGATCCGCCTTGGCGTCAATCAACAAGCCAATACACGCGGCTATTCTTTCTTGCCAGATGCCTACAAAGGCGATGCCCGGGCAGGCGATGTCTGGCTTGACGTTGAAACAGCCAATGTGATGCAGCCTGGGCAAGAGGGCTACTACGTACTCTTGCATGAACTGGGTCATGCGCTGGGCTTGCAGCATCCTTTGCCTGAAAGTGATACCTCAGGCGCAACGGTGTTGCTCAATGCGTTGGCCACCCCCAGCAATACCTTGATGCTCGAATTGTCGGCTGCCAGCACAGGGGGCACTTGGCCCACATGGTTTGGGGGCTTTGACTTGCAAGCCTTGCGTGCTTTGTATGGTTCCCGAGCCTACGCCACTGGCAACGATGTTTACAAGCTTGTTGATACATCCAATCCCATGACCCTCATTGACGATGGTGGTGTGGACACTTTGGATGCGTCTTCTGTCAGCATGTCTGTGAGCATTGATTTGCATGCAGGCGCGAGCAGCTCTATTGGCATGAATGCAGATGGCATGGCCAAGCACAACAATCTGAGCATCGTCAGTGGTGCATTGATTGAGAACGTGATGGGGTCGCCCTATGACGATGTGATCATTGGCAATGCTGCCAACAATTACGTGACCTTCACCGGTGGCAACGACATTGTGGATGGCGATGCCGGATTGGACAGTGTGCGATTTTGGAGCAACAGCAGCAACATGCACATTGCGAAGGACAGTGCAACCGGTTACTGGAATGCAGAGGCACTGAACAACGAAGGTGGCAGCATTGAGTTGCGCCAAGTGGAGCGCCTGGTCTTCACAGACTTTAATTGGGCTTTGGATTCTGGCGACAACGAAAGTGCTGGCCGCACTGTCAAAATTTTAGGTGCCGTGTTTGGTAAAGAAGGCTTGGCCAACATGGCTTATCGTGGCATTGGGCTGTTCTACTTTGACCGCAACATGAGCTACGAAGATTTGACATTGCTGGCGCTGGATGCACGCGTGGGTCCTGGCGCTTCGAAGGTAACGGTTGCGCAATTGCTGCAGGCCAATGTGCCTGGCTTGGTGATTGACCCCAACGCTTATTCGAACACAACGGCCATGGCCATTTATGCGCAAGAGAGTGCGTTGAACAAAGCCATGGTGGATGTAGTGGGCTTGGCCACTGCCGGCATGCCTTATCAGTTCTGGGGATGAATACCTTGTCGACTTGAGTGGAAATGGATACTTTTAAATTCATTTTCCGCTTCCACTGAACCGTGATCATCCCTATAATTTGCAAATCGAAGTTTCAAACTTACATTTGCAAAATATGATTCCCCGCATTGCTGCTGAAACCTTAAAGCGATTGGCCAAAGGCTTTCCTGTGGTGGCTTTGACTGGACCGCGGCAGTCTGGCAAAACGACGCTTGCCAAATGGGTGTTTCAAGACAAGCCCTATGTGTCTTTGGAAAACCCTGAGGAAAGGGAGTTTGCCAAAACCGATCCCAAACGCTTTCTAGCTCGATATCCGCAAGGGGCCATCTTGGACGAAGTGCAAAGGTGCCCTGACTTGTTGTCTTGGTTGCAAGGTCTGGTGGATGAGCGTGGTTTGATGGGTGATTTTGTGCTGACGGGTTCTGCGCAATTTGAGTTGATTGAAGGCCTGTCTCAAAGTTTGGCGGGCCGTGTAGGGCGCGTTGAACTGTTGCCACTCAGCGCTGCTGAGTTGTCGGCCAGTGGTCAACTGCCGTCCATGTTGTCGCAAGCATTGTTAACTGGCGGCTACCCAGCACTTTTTGACAGACCCGTGTCGCCGCAAGATTGGTTTGCAAATTACATGGCCACCTATGTCGAGCGCGATGTACGTCAACTGATAGCAGTTCGTGATTTAGGACAGTTTCAATTGTTTGTGAAGATGTGCGCTGCCCGAACTGGCCAACTGTTGAACCTGGCTGCTTTGGCCGCCGATTGCGGCATCAGTGCCGTTACAGCCAAGCAGTGGCTGAGTGTGCTCGAGGCCAGTTATGTAGTGATGCTGCTCAAGCCGCACCATCAAAATTTTGGCAAGCGATTGGTGAAATCGCCCAAGCTGTATTTTGTCGATGCAGCGTTAGCAGCGTGGCTCATGGGCATTCGTGATGCAGCCACCTTGGAAATACATCCTGCGCGTGGCGCATTGTTTGAAACGTGGGTGGTCAGTGAGTTGCACAAACACAGTTTGAACCAGGGTCAGGCTTCACCGCTGTATTTTTGGCGAGACAGCACTGGGCACGAAGTGGATGTGGTGCTTGAAACACCCTTAGGGCTGAGGCCCATTGAAATCAAGTCGGGCAGTACGTTTGCATCCGATTGGTTGTCGGGTTTGAACAAGTGGTTGAGGTTTTCGGATGTAGATCAGCACGCGCCGCAATTGGTTTACGGTGGTGATGAAAGCTACGAGCGCAACGGTGTGAAGGTTTGGAGCTGGCGCGAAAGTTGGAAGGCCTGCGTTTAGCGGTAAGGAGAGCTTAGCAAGCTTGCCACTTCCGCAAACCCCGCACCGCGCTCTTTCGTCGCAATGTGTTTAGGCAAGTGCTTGAGCGCTTTCTCAAAGCGCCTGATGTTGGCCACGCCTACGCTGTGCGTGAAATGCTCAAACATCACTTGGTCGTTGGTGGAGTCGCCCACGTAAACCCATTGGTCGAGTTCGTTTGTTAAGTCTCTGCCTGTGAGTTCTTTCAGAATCCACTGCGCGCCATGCCATTTGTTGTGATCGCCAAACCAAGCGTTGATGTGGATGCTGCTAACGGTGGCCGTCATGCCTTCTTCTTTCAACAGTTTTAAAACTTGCTGAATTTGTTCTTGAGACAGGTGGTGAAATTCACTGTGGTCAAACGCAATGTCGGTTTCTCGACCAGGTGAATCTTGGGCCATCACGGTGCCAGGAATTTCTTGTAGCACGCGTTGTGCGATGCGTTGCATTTCTTGGTAGTTGCGTGTGCGGATGGCCAGGTCTTGTTGGTAGATTTTGTTGACTTGCTTTGTTTGCGGGTTGTGAAGCAAGGCCACAGCGCCGTTCTCGGCCACCATGGCGTTGACCGGCCAGGTGGATGCGAAGGGGATGCTCCAACCCACAGGTCTGCCGGTGATGGGGATCACCATGAGGCCCAAGGCTTTTAAATCGTGCAGGGCCTGAAGTGCATCGGGTGTGATGGCGCCTTCGGTGGTGAGGGTGTCGTCAATGTCGGTGAAGACGCCCACGATGTTGGCGCGGGCGCCTATGGGCCAAGAGGTGAGTGGTTTCATGACGGTCAATGAAGTCGATATCTGATCATAAGCAAGCAATTGTGGGTTGCTTTCTTTGCACGTTGCGATTAAAGTAGTTTTAATCACTACTTATTTGAATATGAAAACCATTTCGGCAGCAGATGCCAACCGTTACTTTTCAAGTCTCTTGCGCGATGTTGCCACGGGCGAGGTGGTGACCGTGGTTTCCAGGGGCAAGCCAGTTGCAGTCATTACTGCGGCAACCCAAGAGGACGCTTTTAAAGTTCGCGCCCACAAGCGACTTGTAGAAAGACTCAAAAGTCAGCCTTCTAGTGGTGCCAGAAATTGGACGCGTGACGAACTCTATGAAGGCTAAGCCATGAGGGTGGCTTTAGATACAAACGTACTGGTCTATGCCGAAGGCTTTGGCGATGATGTTCGTTGTCAATTGGCAACCGATTTAATTGCGCAGCTCAAGCCAACGGATTCCATCGTGGCGGTGCAAGTCTTGGGCGAGTTGTCTAGAGTTCTCACTTCAAAAATGAAGAAATCTGCATCTGAAGTTCGAGAACTGTTGTTGTCATGGTCCGACGGCGTGGTTGTGGCGGACACAACATGGACCGCATTTCAATCGGCAATGGATTTGTCAGTCGATCATCAAATTTCTATGTGGGACGCATTGATACTTGCTGTCGCCGCTGAAAATAAATGCAGGCTGTTGTTAAGCGAAGATTTTCAAAATGGATTTACTTGGCGAGGTGTCACCGTTGTCAATCCATTTGAAATCAAAGCCAAGCCATACAAACTACTGGCTTCGGCCTTGTAATTAACCCGCAGATCCCAATGCCAGTCCCGCATGCTCACGCAGCGGATGGAAGTGAATCTTCGGAAAGCGCTCTTGCGCCAAACGCACGTCATAAGGTGAGGTGCACAAATAAGCCAATGTATCTGCGGCATCCAAGGCCATGCGCTGCGGATATGCGTTTAAGAACTCTCTGAGCTCTGAAGGCGTATCGGCCGTAATCCAACGCGCACCGGTGTACTGGCAACCTTCCAGTCGCACATCGCAATCGTACTCAGCCTTGAGGCGGTGCTGTACCACCTCAAACTGCAACTGGCCCACAGCGCCCAGCAACATGGGGCCGCCCACTTCGGGTTTGAAGACTTGAATGGCGCCTTCTTCGCCCAGCTGGTCTAGGCCGGCTTGCAGTTGTTTGGTTCTGAGCGGATTTTTCAAGATGACCGTCATGAACAATTCAGGCGCGAAGAAAGGCAGGCCCGTGAACAGCAAGTTGGCACCGTCGGTGATGGTGTCGCCCAATTGCACACCGCCGTGCGTGGTAAAGCCAATGATGTCGCCCGCATAGGCTTCGTCCACGGCTTCGCGGCGTTGGCTCAAGAAGGTCACCACGCTGGTGGGGCGCAATTCTTTGCCAGTGCGCTGCACTTTGAGTTTCATGCCGGGCGTGTACTTGCCCGAGGCCATGCGCACAAACGCAATGCGGTCGCGGTGCGAGGGGTCCATGTTGGCTTGCACCTTGAACACGACACCTGCAAAGGCGGCGTCTTCGGGCTGGACTTCTTTGATGACCGGTTGTTTGTTGACGATGAGTGAGCTGGTGCGGGGCTTGGGGGAGGGCGCCAAGTCGACCAAAGCGTCTAGCACTTCCATCACACCGAAGTTGTTCACACCAGAGCCGAAGAAGACGGGGGTTTGTTTACCGGCCAAGAAAGCTTCTTTGTCAAAGGCAGGCGAGGCACCAGTGGCCAACTCCATGCTCTCAAGTGCGGTGGCAAATTCGGCGCCAAAGCGCTTGTGCAATGCATCGGCTTCTGTCAGAGGCATGGCTTCAAAGTCTTGTGGCAAGCGCTCGCTGCCCGACTCAAACACGGTCATGGCATTGGTGCGCAAGTTGATGATGCCGCCAAACGATTTGCCTTGGCCCACAGGCCAGGTCATGGGCACGCAGGGCATACCCAGCTCGCGCTCTACTTCGTCCAAGATGTCCAATGGGTCGCGCACTTCGCGGTCCATCTTGTTCACGAAGGTGATGATGGGCGTATCGCGCTGGCGGCACACTTCAATCAGCCTTCTGGTTTGCGCTTCCACACCGTTGGCCGCGTCAATCACCATGAGCGCCGAGTCCACGGCGGTCAGCACGCGGTAGGTGTCTTCACTGAAGTCTTTGTGGCCGGGGGTGTCGAGCAGGTTGATGACGTGGTCGCGGTACAGCATCTGCATGACCGATGACGCCACCGAAATGCCACGCTGCTTTTCAATTTCCATCCAGTCGGAGGTGGCGTGGCGCGAGGCCTTGCGCGCCTTGACCGAGCCGGCAATTTGAATGGCACCCGAGAACAGCAAGAGCTTTTCCGTAAGCGTGGTTTTACCCGCGTCAGGGTGAGAAATGATGGCGAACGTCCGGCGGCGCCGGGTTTCTTGGGCGTAAGTCAATGTGGCTCCAGGGGAATTTGGGTGTCTGGCTTTAAATCCAGAGATGCCGCTAGTATAATTTGCCCCATTCCGAGGAGCGTTGCAGCGGCCCCCATTCTGTTTACAGATATGGCGAGGACGTGAGGCTCGGAACCCTACTTTGCAACGACGCTCATCCACTTTTCTGCGGGATGAGCTCTATTTTTTCACTGAGTTCTACTGGTTTTAACTTGCTTCAACCAAGTTTGAATCCGATTTTCCCTCTGAAAAGTGGTTTCAAACTTTAATTTGGAGCACACCATGAACGCACGCTTAAACACGACCGTCAACACAGATTGCGTCATTGCCGACATCGGCTTGGCCGACTGGGGCCGCAAAGAACTCAAAATTGCCGAGACAGAAATGCCCGGCTTGATGGCCATTCGCAAAGAATTTGCCGCTGCCCAGCCCCTCAAAGGCGCCCGCATTACCGGCTCCTTGCACATGACCATTCAAACGGGTGTGTTGATTGAAACCCTGCAAGCCTTGGGCGCACAAGTGCGTTGGGCTTCTTGCAACATTTACTCCACACAAGACCACGCTGCGGCTGCCATTGCGGCGTCTGGCACGCCTGTGTTTGCGGTGAAGGGCGAGAACCTCACTGAATACTGGGATTACACCCACCGCATTTTTGACTTCGGCGCCAAGGGCACTGAAGGCGAAGGCCCCAACATGATTTTGGACGACGGCGGCGACGCCACGCTCCTGATGCACTTGGGCAAGCGTGCAGAAACCGACCCTTCGTTGTTGAACAACCCAGGCTCTGAAGAAGAGACCTGTTTGTTTGCCGCCATCAAGGCCAAATTGGCCGAAGACAGCACTTGGTACAGCCGCAAAGGCGCACACATCATTGGTGTGACCGAAGAAACCACCACTGGCGTGCACCGCCTGAACGAGATGAGCGCCAAGGGCGAGCTGATGTTCCGCGCCATCAACGTGAACGACTCGGTGACCAAGTCTAAGTTTGACAACTTGTACGGCTGCCGCGAATCTTTGGTGGACGGCATCAAGCGTGCCACCGACGTGATGATTGCCGGCAAAGTGGCTGTGGTGGCCGGTTACGGCGACGTGGGCAAGGGCAGCGCGCAAGCTTTGCGTGCACTCAGCGCGCAAGTGTGGGTAACCGAGATTGACCCCATCAACGCATTGCAAGCCGCCATGGAAGGCTACAAAGTGGTCACCATGGACTACGCCGCAGACAAGGCCGACATCTTCGTAACAGCCACAGGCAACAAGCACGTGATCACGCACGACCACATGGCCAAGATGAAAGACCAGTCGATTGTTTGCAACATTGGCCACTTCGACAACGAGATCGACATTGCCTCTGTTGAAAAATACACATGGGAAGAAATCAAGCCCCAGGTTGATCACATTGTGTTCCCCGACGGCAAGCGCATCATCATGTTGGCCAAAGGCCGCTTGGTGAACTTGGGTTGCGGCACAG
The DNA here is from genome assembly GCA_024642215.1 of Limnohabitans sp. GTDB lineage: Bacteria > Pseudomonadota > Gammaproteobacteria > Burkholderiales > Burkholderiaceae_C > Limnohabitans_A. The sequence goes on along the minus strand of JAHEBO010000023.1, from coordinate 2,584 downwards.
GCCACCCCAGCTTTGTGATGAGCTCTTCTTTTGCCAATCAAACCATTGCGCAAATTGAATTGTTCACACGCCCAGATGCATACGAAAACGGCAAGGTCTATGTGTTGCCCAAGCACTTGGACGAAAAGGTGGCGCGTTTGCACCTGATGAAGGTGGGCGCCATGTTGACCGAGTTGTCTGACATGCAAGCCTCGTACATTGGTGTGGACAAGAACGGCCCTTACAAGCCTGACACATACCGTTATTAATTTGTTCGGATCGGATCATTTTGCGCATTGACCAATTGTTAGTAGAGCGCGGCCTGGCCGCGTCTCGTTCACAGGCCCAACGGCTGATTGCGGCGGGTGTTCAGTGGCGCACGCCACCGGGCGCTTTGCCAACGGCCGTGGTGGAGGCTGTGAAGTCTTCCGTGGAATGGCGCAAGATCAACAAGAACAAAGACGAAGTGCCCAGCGACGCAGAAATTGTGTTGCTGGACGATTCCGAATCCAAGTACGTCTCGCGCGGCGGACTGAAGCTGGAAGGCGCACTGCGTGACAGTGGCGTTTCTGTTTCAGGCCTTCGTTGTTTGGATGTGGGCCAAAGCACCGGTGGCTTTACCGAGTGCTTGCTGCTGAACGGTGCGGCCGAAGTGGTGGGCATCGATGTGGGCCACGGCCAAGTGCATCCGCGTGTGCGTGAAGACGAGCGTGTGATTTGCATTGAAGGCGTGAACGCCCGCGAGTTGATGCCTGACGACGAACGCATTCCCGATGCAGAGGCTGGCTTTGATGTGATAGTGGGCGATGTGTCCTTCATCTCGTTGACTTTGGTGTTGCCGGGTGTGGTGCCGTTTTTAAAACCAGGTGGCACGCTCTTGATGTTGGTGAAGCCCCAGTTTGAATTGCAGCCCGAGAACATTGGCAAAAACGGTTTGGTCAAAGATCCCGCCATGTACCCCGTGATTGAAAAACGCATTCGCACCTCGCTCAAAGAGTTGGGTTTGAAAGTGACCGGTTGGTACGACAGCGCCATTGAGGGCGGTGATGGCAATCGTGAGTTTTTTGTGCAGGCGACCAAGCCTTTAGAAGACTGAAGTATCAGAATAAATTGATTGAGTTGGCTGAATAAGCGGGCTCATTGAGAGCGATGAAAAAATTACCAGTTAGCTTTGAATTTTTTCCACCCAAAACACCTGAAGGTGCTGAGAAGCTGCGCGTTGTTCGTCAACAGCTTTACACGCAAGCGCCTGAGTTTTGTTCAGTGACCTATGGTGCTGGCGGCTCTACGCAAGAAGGCACTTTTGGTACCGTGGGCGAGATTTTGAAAGAAGGCGTTTCGGCTGCTTCTCATTTTTCTTGCATTGGTGCCAGCGAAGAATCTGTCCGCAAAGAACTGGCCACCTTGAAAGCCATGGGCGTGAAGCGCTTGGTGGCCTTGCGCGGTGATTTGCCCAGTGGCTACGGCATGGGTGGTGCGTTTCATTACGCTTCTGACTTAGTGGCTTTCATTCGCAAAGAAACGGGTGATGACTTCCACATTGAAGTGGCGGCTTATCCCGAAATTCATCCTCAGGCTAAGTCTGCTGAGTCTGATTTGCAGGCCTTTGTGGCCAAGGTGAAGGCTGGCGCTAATTCGGCCATTACCCAATACTTTTACAACTCCGATGCGTACTTCCGCTTTGTGGACGATGCGCACAAGTTGGGTGTGGATGTGCCTGTGGTGCCTGGCATCATGCCTATCACCAGCTCTACACAGCTGTTGAGATTCTCAGATGCATGCGGTGCAGAAATCCCCCGTTGGATTCGTTTGCGCTTGCAAGGCTTTGGTGATGACACGGCGTCTATCAAGGCCTTTGGCTTGGATGTGGTGGCCGATTTGTGCGATCAGTTGCGCAATGCGGGTGTGCCTGCGTTGCACTTTTACACGATGAATCAGAGTGCGACTACTTTAGAGTTGTTGAAGCGCTTGGCATAACCTAAAGTGTTGGATTTCTTTCAGGTAAATCGTATATTGATTCAATTGAGTACTGGATTAGGTTTTTTTAGCAGTAGTTGCTGCTTTTGTAATGATGGACTTCAGATGTTTACGCAAAGAAGTCTTTGAAGAAAACTCTTTGTATCGACCTGCCTCAATATCATCAAGCCCTAGTTGCATGGCTGCTTGTAGTGCCTTAAGGCGAGTGGCGTCTAATAAAGCTTCAGCATCGTCTTCTGCAATGTGTTTTGCTATGTCTGCGTCAGTTGTGGCGTCAAGCAAGGGTAAATTGACCTTATTGCGTAGCTTGGACAGGTTCTGATTCACATCAATATTTTTACGAGTTATTTTTGCCATAAGTTGTCATTGCGGTTCTTAGTCAGATATCCATTGAATATGAATAGCGTTACCAAGTACTTGCATTTGCTTGCAGATATTGCAACTGCTGCCAATGAACACTTACATTCCGGAATTTACGGGCTTTGATTCCGTAATTTACGCGACTTGATTCCTGAATTTACGGCGTTTTTTACCGCTCATCAAAACTCATCACCACCTCTTTGCTAGTGGGCTTGGCCTGGCAGCTGAGCACAAAGCCTTGTTCGGTTTCCCAGTTTTCTAGCGTGAA
>JAHEBO010000070.1 GCA_024642215.1 Limnohabitans sp. | reverse complement strand
GACCCAAGATATTACCGTACGACGATGCAATACGTACCAGAATCTCAACAATTCGCAGATCGTTTGCGCAGCGCCCTGGAAAGTGCCGGGGTGCGGCCTTCACCCACGGTGGTGGCCAACGCGTTCAATTTGCGATTCCAAGGCCGCAGCATCACGCCTCACACCGCCCGCAATTGGTTGTTGGGAAAAGTCATGCCCACCCAAGACAAGCTGCGGGTCTTGGCCGAATGGCTGCAAGTCAGTCCTGACGAGTTGCGGTTTGGGCGCGCACCTGGCAAAACGTATGTCTTTGAAATGGACGCAGGCCCCAAAGAAATGAGCTTGGCAGACCGGGAAATGGTGGACCGCTACTTGAGCTTGTCACAGGCTGAGCGCAAAACCATTCGAGATGTTGTGTCCGCATTCGTTTTGGCGCATGCCGCCGAACATTTGCCCTGACCCCGCCATGCAATAAGCTGATCGTCGGTGCCTGAGCGCACCGCACGCACGGCACAATGGCGGGATGGTTACCCCGTCCACTTCGTCTCCGTCCAAACCACTGTCTGCGCCGCAAAAAGCGATGCGCAAGATGGGTTTGGTGCGCGACATCGATTTGGCCCTGCACATCCCCTTGCGCTACGAAGATGAAACCCGCATCGTCAAATTGCAAGATGCGCGCGAGGGCGATTCGGTTCAAATCGAGGCCACTGTCACCGCCTCTGAGATTCAATTGCGTCCGCGCAGGCAGCTGCTGGTGACGGTTGACGATGGCACCGACACGTGTGTGCTTCGATTTTTCAGCTTTTATCCGGCCCAACAAAAGGCCTTGGCCGTAGGGCAAATCATCCGGGCTCGGGGTGAAATTCGCGGAGGGTTTTTGGGCCTCACCATGATGCATCCGTCGTTCAAAGCCGCCACGGGTGACTTGCCCTCTGTGCTGACGCCGGTGTATCCAACGTCGGCCGGTTTGCCGCAGGCTTACCTGCGCCGTGCCGTCGCAGGTTCTTTGTCGCGAGCCGATTTGTCCGAGTCCCTGCCGCCTTCTTTGGCCTGGCCCAAGGCGCCGCGGGGACAAGCCATACACAGCCTGAGGCAGGCACTCACTTACTTGCATCACCCCACGCCTGATGTCTCTATTGCTGCGTTAGAAGATCGCAGCCATCCGGCTTGGCAGCGCCTCAAAGCTGAAGAATTGCTGGCGCAGCAGCTCTCGCAGCACATGGCCAAACAAGCGCGTGACTGTCTTCGTGCGCCTGCCTTGAAGGCCAAAACCGGTGGTTGGCATGACCAACTCAAAGCAGCTTTGCCCTTCCAATTGACCGCTGCGCAACAGCGTGTGGGCGAAGAAATAGCCCAAGATTTGGCCCGGCCTGTGCCCATGCACCGCTTGCTTCAGGGCGATGTTGGCGCAGGCAAAACCGTGGTGGCCGCTCTGGCGGCCATGTTGGCCATTGACGCCGGTTGGCAATGCGCACTGATGGCACCTACCGAAATTTTGGCGCAGCAGCATTTCGCCAAGTTGGTGGGATGGCTGGCGCCCTTGGGCGTGCAGGTCGCTTGGCTCACGGGCAGCCAAAAGAAAAAAGAACGCACCGAAATGCTGGCCTTGATTGCGTCTGGTGAGGCCGCCTTGGTGGTGGGCACCCACGCTGTGATTCAAGAACAAGTGAAGTTCAAGAACTTGGCTTTGGCGGTGATCGATGAGCAGCATCGCTTTGGGGTGGCGCAGCGTTTGGCACTGCGCGACAAAATGCAAGAAGAGGGCATGGAGCCGCATCTGCTGATGATGACGGCCACGCCCATTCCGCGCACTTTGGCCATGAGCTACTACGCCGACTTGGATGTGTCGGTCATCGATGAACTTCCCCCTGGCCGCACCCCAGTGGTCACCAAGGTCATTTCAGACAGCCGCCGCGATGAAGTGATTGGCCGGATTGGGGCGCAGTTGGCTGAAGGTCGGCAAGTGTATTGGGTGTGTCCTCTCATTGAAGAGAGTGAAGCGCTCGATTTGACCAATGCCACCGCGACGCACGAAGAGTTGTCAGCGGTCTTGCCGGGCGTCACCGTAGGTCTTCTGCATTCGCGCATGTCAGTGACTGAAAAGCGCGACGTGATGGCCCAATTTACACAAGGCAGCATGGGCGTCTTGGTCAGCACCACCGTCATTGAAGTGGGCGTGGATGTGCCCAATGCCTCTTTGATGGTGATTGAACATGCCGAACGATTTGGCCTCAGTCAGCTGCACCAACTGCGAGGCCGTGTGGGCCGCGGCGCGGCGGCCTCGGCTTGCGTGCTGTTGTATGGCACACCCGACGGTGGTCGATTGAGCGAAACCGCTCGCGAGCGATTGCGCGCCATGGTCGACACCAACGATGGCTTTGAAATTGCCAGGCGTGATTTGGAAATTCGCGGTCCGGGTGAGTTTTTAGGTGCCAGGCAATCGGGCGCACCCCTGTTGCGATTTGCCGATTTGGCCACCGATGAAGTCTTATTGACTTGGGCGCGTCAAATTGCGCCTATGCTCTTGGCAAAATACCCCGAGATGGCCGAGCGACACATTGCGCGGTGGTTGGGTGGAAAATCTGAGTTTTTGAAAGCTTGAGAAATTGGCATGACCCTGACAGAGTTGAAATACATTGTGGCCGTGGCCCGGGAAAGGCACTTTGGCAAGGCTGCCGAAGCTTGTTTCGTGTCGCAGCCTACTTTGTCAGTCGCCATCAAAAAACTAGAAGAAGAACTCGACGTTAAATTGTTTGAACGCAATGCCAACGAGGTGAGTGTCACGCCCTTGGGTGAAGAAATCATCACCCATGCACAACATGTGCTGGAGCAAGCCGCCGAGATCAAAGAAATCGCCAAGCGCGGCAAAGATCCTTTGTCTGGCGCACTGCGCTTGGGGGTGATCTACACCATCGGGCCTTATTTGTTGCCTGACTTGATGAAGCAATCCATGCGGAAAACGCCGCAAATGCCGCTCATGCTGCAAGAAAATTTCACGGCCAAATTGATGGAAATGTTGCGCGCAGGTGAAATTGACTGCGCCATCTTGGCCGAGCCTTTCCCAGATGCCGGATTGGCCACAGCACCTTTGTACGACGAGCCCTTCATGGCGGCCTTGCCCTTAAAGCACCCGCTTGGCAAAAAGAAGTCCATCACCGCCGAGCAGCTCAAAAACGAAACCATGCTGCTGCTGGGTAACGGCCATTGCTTTCGCGATCATGTGCTTGAAGTCTGTCCCGAGTTTGCAAGGTTCTCTAGCAATGCCGAAGGCATTCGAAAAAGTTTTGAGGGCTCCTCTTTGGAAACCATTCGGCACATGGTGGCAGCGGGCATGGGCGTGACGCTGGTGCCTCGTTTGTCGGTGCCTGAAGAGGCCATGGCCGAGCAGCCCAAGCGCAAGAAAAACGAAGACCCCGACATCCTTTATTTGCCCATCATTGATGAAGCCGGCGGCTTACCGCCCACCCGTCGTGTGGTGCTCACTTGGCGTAAAAGTTTCACCCGATACGAAGCCATTGCGGCCCTTCGCAATGCCATTTACGCATGCAAACTGCCCGGCGTGACGCGCTTGTCTTGAGACCTCGGGCGCCATTCTTTCTGAAAAAATGTGGATCGCATGATGCGTGAAAAACTGGCCCTCTATTTGGATTTGATTCGCTGGAACCGACCCGCCGGTTGGCTGCTTTTGTTGTGGCCCACCTTGTCTGCGCTGTGGTTGGCGGCTGGCGGTTTTCCAGGCTGGCATTTGATGGCGGTGTTCACCCTTGGCACAATTTTGATGCGCAGCGCTGGCTGCTGTTTGAACGATGTGGCCGATCGTGATTTTGACCGTCATGTGAAGCGCACGGCAGAGCGCCCCGTCACCAGTGGCCGTCTCGGCGTCAAAGAAGCCTTGGCTTTGGGCGCTGTGTTGGCCTTGCTGGCCTTTGGCTTGGTGTTGACCTTGCGCATCGAAACCGTAGCCTGGTCCTTTGCCGCATTGGCAGTTGCCTTGATCTACCCGTATGCCAAACGGCATGTGGCCATGCCACAAGCCGTCTTGGGTGTGGCCTTCAGCTTTGGCATTCCCATGGCTTATGCCGCCGTCACAGGCGAGGTGCCTTGGCAAGCTTGGGCCTTGTTGATCGGTAACTTGTTCTGGGTGCTGGCGTACGACACCGAGTACGCCATGGTCGACCGCGATGACGATTTGAGAATTGGCATGAAGACCTCAGCCATCACCTTGGGCCATTGGGATGTGCGCGCCATCATGATTTTTTATGCGGCGTATGGGGTGGTGTGGGGCATGTTACTTGATGCACCCCACAAGCCTTGGGTGCAGGCAGGCTTGGCCGCAGCTGCAGTGCAAGCGGCATGGCACTTTGTGTTGATCAAAGACCGCTCACGCGACGGCTGCTTCAAAGCTTTTCGCTTGAACCACTGGGTGGGCTTTGCCGTCTTTGCCGGCCTTGCGCTCAGTAGCCTGATGGGCGCTTAAGTCGCGTCAGTCTTTGCCAAACTCATCGCCCAATTCACCGGCGCGGCGTTGGGCTGCCAACATGGCTTGAATGAAGGACTCTTTGACTTTTGCATCGGCCATGGACGTGAGTGCTGCATAGGTCGTGCCGCCTTTGGATGTGACACGCTGGCGCAACACTTCGGGCGACTCGGTAGACTGGCGTGACAAATGCGTAGCACCGCCAAACGTCGCTTGTGCCAGATGGTAAGACTGCGCAGCAGACAAGCCCATTTGCACACCCGCCTCTGTCATGGCTTCTAAAAAATAAAACACATATGCAGGACCAGAGCCAGACAATGCGGTGACCACATCCAAGTCAGACTCTTGCTTGACCCAAAGCCATTCACCTGTGCTTTTCAAAACCTGTTCGATCAATTGTTTGTCGTGATCGGCGACACCTGCACGCGCAAACAAACCGGTAATGCCTTGGCCCACCAGGGCGGGTGTATTGGGCATGCTGCGCACCACGCGATCGGTGTCAAGCCAGCGTGCAATGCTGTCGCTGCGAATACCGGCAGCTACCGACAAATGCAATGCGTTCGCGGTGTGCTGTGCCACTGGCGCAGCAGCTTCTTTGAAAACTTGTGGCTTGACGGCCCAAATCACCAGATCGCTGCCAGCCAATGCAGCGCTGGCAGCTGGCAAAACCGTGACGCCAAATTCGTTTTGGAGTTTGGCTGCCGTTTCGGCAAAGGGCTCCACCACGCACACATGCGATGGCGCCATGCCTTGTTTCAGCAAGCCACCCAAAATGGCACTGGCCATGTTGCCTCCGCCAATAAAGGCCAAGCGTGCTTGTTTGAAATCCGTGACTGGCGTTGAAGACATGTGAGCTCTCAATTGTGTGGGGTTCAAGCCGAGCAGCAACGCTTGCTGCCAAACCAATGGGCCTATTGTCTCTTTTTCAGAGGGCTTGTTTCGGTTAACCTTCTGCCCATGACCTACATCCTTGCACTTGATCAAGGCACCACCAGCTCGCGGGCGGTGCTGTTCAATCGCGATGGCCAACCCGTGGCCACAGCGCAACAAGAATTCACGCAGCATTTCCCCAAGCCAGGCTGGGTGGAACATGATGCGATGGAAATTTGGCAGACCCAACAAGCGGTGATGCAGAGCGTCGTCAAAAAGGCCGGCATCGGCGCAACGCAAATCCAGGCGATCGGCATTACCAACCAGCGCGAAACCACGGTGGTGTGGGACCGACGAACAGGCGAACCCATTGCGCCGGCCATCGTGTGGCAAGACCGCCGCACTGCGGCCGCGTGCGATCGATTGAAGCAGCGCGGCCAAGCCGCAGAAATTCAATACAAAACAGGCTTGGTGTTGGACGCGTATTTTTCTGCAACCAAGCTGGCTTGGTTGTTAGATCACGTGCCAGGGGCAAGGCAAAAAGCCGAGCAAGGTCATTTGGCGTTTGGCACCATGGACACATGGCTCATTTGGCAGCTCACAGGCGGTCGGGTGCATGCCACCGATCCCAGCAATGCGTCGAGAACAATGCTGTTCAATTTGCACACCCAGGCTTGGGACAAAGGCTTGCTCAAGTTGTTCAATGTGCCCGCTGCTGTGTTGCCGAAGGTGCTGCCCAGCAGTGGCGTCTTGGCCGAAACCGATGCCCATTTGTTGGGCGTGTCGGTCCCTATTGCCGGTGTGGCAGGCGATCAGCAGGCGGCCACCTTTGGCCAAGCTTGCTTCACACCTGGCATGGCCAAAAACACCTATGGCACTGGCTGCTTTATGCTGATGAACACGGGGTCGGTGCCCGTACACAGCCGTCACCAATTGCTTACCACCGTGGCATGGCAAGGGCCGCAGACCGTGGCGCACCCAACGGCCTATGCCTTGGAAGGTTCGGTGTTCATGGCCGGTGCCACCGTCCAATGGCTGCGTGATGGTTTGCACATCATTGACAAAGCCAGCGAGGTGGAAGCTTTGGCTGCCAGTGTGCCCAACACGGGTGATGTGTACTTGGTGCCGGCCTTTGCAGGTTTGGGCGCCCCCGACTGGGATGGTCAAGCCAGAGGGTTGCTGATTGGCATGACACGTGGCACCACGCGTGCCCACATTGCCAGGGCCGCGTTAGAAGCCATTGCTTGGCAAGTGGCCGATGTGTTTCAGGCCATGTCCAAAGACAGCGGCTTGGCACTGACAGAGCTGCGTGTGGATGGCGGCGCCAGTCAGAACAACCTGTTGATGCAATTGCAGGCAGATGCCTTGGGCGTGCCCGTGGTGCGATCGCGCATGACAGAAGCCACGGCCTTGGGGGCCGCCTATTTGGCAGGCTTGGCCACAGGTTTTTGGACCAGCGCAGCAGAAATTACGGCGCAATGGGCTCAAGACCGAAGCTTCGAGCCGCAAATTCCATTGACCAAGCGTGATGCTGGCATGGCCCGTTGGCGCCAAGCAGTTGCACGATCGCGTGCTTGGGCGCAAGATTGAGACCTTGAAGACGGTGGCGCCTTGGGCTGCCACTGTTCAGGCGTATTAAAGAAGTATTTGAATGAAGCCTTTGCAGACGGACAGAGCGCAATTGATGGCGCGGATGAGCAGTGTTGACGAGTTTGACTTGGCCATTATTGGGGGCGGTGCCACTGGTTTGGGCACAGCTGTCGATGCAGCTGTGCGCGGCCTGAAGGTGCTGCTGGTTGAAGCGCATGACTTTGCCAAAGGCACGTCATCCCGGTCGACCAAACTGGTTCATGGCGGCGTGCGTTATTTGGCACAAGGCCATTTGCCACTGGTTTGGGAAGCCTTGCACGAGCGTCAAACCTTGCTGCGCAATGCGCCGCATTTGGCCCATGCCATGCCCTTTGTGATGCCGGCCTACCGCCGTATGGACCAATGGTTTTACGGCATCGGTCTCAAGCTTTACGACATGTTGGCTGGCAGTGCTGGGTTAGGTCCTACGCAGTTTTTGACTCGCGCAGAAACATTGGCCCAAGCACCCGGCACATTGCCAGCGCATTTGGTGGGGGGTGTGCAGTATTGGGACGGTCAATTTGACGATGCGCGTTTGGCCTTGGCCTTGGCGCGAACGGCTGCAGCGCATGGCGCCTTGGTCATCAACCACATGCCTGTCACAGGCCTGCTCACGGCCTCTGGCACAGGCAAAGTGTGTGGCCTCACCTGCACAGATTCAGAAACCGGTCTGCAGCACAGCATCAAAGCGCGTTGTGTGGTCAATGCCACGGGTGTTTGGGTGGACGACATCGAGGCCATGACGCAAACCCGTGTGGCCGACACCACGCAAACCCACGTACCCCATGCCGTCAGGCCCAGTCAAGGGGTGCATTTGGTGGTGGATGCATCGTTTTGGCCTGGCCATACAGCGCTGCTGGTGCCGCGCACACAAGACGGCCGTGTGCTGTTTGCCGTGCCTTGGCAAGGCAAAGTGCTGTTGGGCACCACCGACACGCCCACCTCTTCGGTGGCGTGGGAGCCGCAGGCCCTGGACGTTGAAATTGATCAAATACTTGAAGAAGCGGGCAAATACTTGGCCAAAGCACCTGCCAGAGGCGATGTCAGCAGTGTGTGGGCCGGTTTGCGGCCCTTGGCAGGCGCGTTGCCTGCCAAATCCGAAGCAGCCGGTGCCACGCAGAATGTGAGCCGTGAACACACCATCAAAGTGGCCACCAATGGCCTGGTCAGTGTGACGGGGGGCAAATGGACCACCTACAGGGCCATGGCGGCCGACGTGATGCAATCCATTCGGAAAGCACAAATGTTGTCTCTGACGGCAGAAGACGTGACCGTACAGACAAGTTTGTGGGGAGCGCAGCCGACCCTATCGGGGGATGTGTTGGCCGCCTATGGCACGGATGCGCCCTTGCTGCAGACCCTGCCGGGCCAAGACAAATGGCTTAGCCCGCAGCTCAGCGAGGCCATGGTTCGTTTTGCGGCCCGCTATGAATATGCGCGCACGGTAGAAGATGTTTTGGCCAGAAGAAATCGCATGCTGTTTTTAGATGCCCAAGAGGCCATCAGGGTGGCGCCCGCCGTGGCGGACCTTCTGAATGCAGAAAATGGCGTGGATGCGCAGTTGGATGCGTTTTTGGCGCTGGCAAAAGGCTACCAACTCCAGGGCTAACGAGGCAGAGCAGTCATTGAATGCTCAAAAAACTGGAAATTTCTGTGTTTTTGCCTCAAAAAGTGTTGACACAGCCAAAAAATGTTGTAACAATCGCGGGCTTCGCTTCTAAAAAAGCGGAGTTATCTACCCAAACTAAAGCATTGCGAGTGGTTCGCAGTGTGGATGACGGGTCCAAGACTGATCTTGGTGTTTCTGGAAATCAAACTTAAAGCCATTGGCTTCAAAGTTCTGATCACTGGGGGTGCACAAGATGCAAGTTGGGAAATATTGAAATGATTCAGACAGAAACTCGGTTGGATGTTGCCGACAACACCGGCGCTAAGTCCGTTCTTTGCATCAAGGTGCTTGGCGGATCTAAACGTCGTTACGCTAGTGTTGGCGACATTATCAAAGTGAGCATCAAAGAAGCTGCGCCCCGTGGCCGCGTCAAAAAAGGCGAGGTTTACAGTGCTGTGGTCGTTCGTACAGCCAAGGGCATTCGCCGTGGTGATGGCTCTCTCGTTAAATTCGACGGCAACGCAGCAGTTTTGCTCAATGCCAAGTTGGAGCCTATCGGCACCCGCATCTTCGGCCCAGTGACGCGTGAATTGCGTACTGAGAAGTTCATGAAGATCGTGTCCTTGGCACCTGAAGTTCTTTAAGGACCCGACATGAACAAGATTCGCAAAGGCGACGAAGTCATCGTCATCGCCGGTCGTGACAAAGGCAAGCGTGGCACCGTGTCACTGCGCGCCGATGATTCACACTTGGTGGTCGAAGGTGTCAACCTCGTTAAAAAGCATGCCAAGCCAAACCCCATGAAGGGTACCAATGGCGGCATCATCGAAAAAACAATGCCTATTCACCAGTCCAACGTAGCCATTTTCAATGCAGCTACTGGCAAGGCTGACCGTGTGGGCATTAAGTTGTTGGCTGATGGCAAACGCGTTCGCGTTTACAAGTCCAGCGGCGAAGAAATCAAGGTGGCATAAACATGGCACGTCTACAACAACAATACCGCGAAAAAATTGCACCTGAACTGATGACCAAATTTGGTTACAAATCAGTGATGCAAGTACCCCGTATCACCAAAATCACGCTCAACATGGGTGTGAGCGAAGCTGTTGCCGATAAAAAGGTCATGGACAACGCTGTGGGTGATTTGACAAAAATTGCTGGTCAAAAGCCAGTGGTTACCAAGGCTAAAAAGCCAATCGCTGGTTTCAAAATCCGCGAAGGCCAAGCCATTGGTTGCATGGTCACATTGCGTGGCGTGCAAATGTATGAATTCCTGGATCGCTTCGTCACCGTGGCTCTGCCCCGCGTGCGTGACTTCCGTGGTATCTCTGGTCGTGCTTTTGACGGCCGTGGCAACTACAACGTCGGCGTGAAAGAGCAAATCATTTTCCCTGAAATTGAGTACGACAAGGTTGACGCTTTGCGCGGTCTCAATATCAGCATCACCACGACAGCCAAGACCGACGACGAATGCAAAGCATTGCTCGCCGGCTTCCGCTTCCCGTTCAAGAACTGAGGTGACACGTGGCTAAAGTAGCTTTGATCGAGCGCGAGCTCAAGCGAGACAAATTGGTAGCCAAGTACGCGGCAAAACACGCGGAATTGAAAGCCATTTCTCAAGATCCAAAACGCAGCGACGAAGAGCGCGCAGCAGCCCGTTTGGGTTTGCAAAAGCTCCCACGCAATGCAAACCCCACACGTCAACGTAACCGCTGTGCGATCACTGGTCGTCCACGTGGCACGTTCCGTCAATTCGGCCTCGGCCGCGCCAAAATTCGCGAATTAGCCTTCCAAGGCAACATTCCTGGCGTGACCAAAGCCAGCTGGTAATCGGCAGGAGAGATACAACATGAGCATGAGTGATCCCATTGCCGATTTGCTGACTCGCATCCGCAACGCACAAATGGTGGCCAAGGCCTCCGTTTCAATTCCCTCTTCCAAAGTGAAGGTGGCAATTGCCCAGGTGCTGAAAGATGAAGGTTACATCGACGGCTTCCAAGTCAAGACAGCGGGCGGTAAGTCCGAACTTGAAATCGCCCTGAAGTACTACGCAGGTCGCCCTGTGATTGAGCGCATTGAGCGCGTCAGTCGCCCTGGCCTTCGCGTTTACAAAGGCCGCGATGCCATTCCACAAGTCCTCAACGGTTTGGGCGTGGCCATCGTCACCACACCCCAAGGCGTGATGACCGACCGCAAAGCGCGCGCAGCCGGTGTCGGCGGCGAAGTTCTTTGCTACGTCGCTTAAGCGCAGGAGAGACTAGAAAATGTCCCGTGTAGGAAAAATGCCTGTGACCATCCCCGCTGGTGTGGATGTGTCTATCAATCAAGACCAAATCAGTGTCAAAGGAACTGGCGGCACGCTTGCCACCGCTTCCAGCCTGTTGGTTAAAGTGAACAACGACAACGGTAAGTTGACCTTTGATCCGGTCAATGATTCCCGTGAAGCCAATGCCATGAGCGGCACCATGCGTCAGCTGGTGAACAACATGGTGACTGGCGTGACCAAAGGTTTCGAAAAGAAATTGACCTTGATCGGCGTGGGCTACAAAGCCGCGGCGCAAGGCACCAAGTTGAACTTGGCAGTGGGTTATTCGCACCCCGTCAACATTGACATGCCTGCTGGCATCAAAGTGGAAACGCCTGCGCCTACTGAAATCATCATCAAAGGTGCTGACCGCCAACGTGTGGGTCAGATTGCTGCTGAGATTCGTGCTGTTCGTCCTCCCGAGCCTTACAAAGGCAAGGGCATCCGTTATTCGGATGAGAAGATCACGATCAAAGAGACTAAGAAGAAATAAGGAGCTGCAACATGTTGACCAAAAAAGAGCAGCGTCTCCGTCGTGCACGTCAAACACGCATCCGCATTGCACAGCAAGGCGTGGCACGTTTGACAGTGAACCGTACCAATCTTCACATTTATGCCAGCGTCATTTCCGGCGACGGCAGCAAAGTGTTGGCCAGTGCTTCTACAGCCGAAGCCGATGTTCGCAAAGAACTCGGCGCTACCGGCAAGGGTGGTAATGCCAATGCAGCGCAACTGATCGGCAAGCGTATCGCTGAAAAAGCAAAAGCTGCTGGTGTTGAAAAAGTAGCTTTCGACCGCGCAGGTTTTGCATTCCACGGTCGTGTCAAAGCTTTGGCTGAAGCCGCTCGCGAAGCTGGCTTGCAGTTCTAAACGGATCGGAAATTACAAATGGCTAAGTTTCAGGCAAAAGCACAAGGTGACGGTCCAGAAGACGGTCTGCGCGAGAAGATGATCGCGGTGAACCGCGTTACCAAAGTTGTTAAGGGTGGTCGCATTTTGGCGTTCGCAGCTTTGACAGTGGTTGGTGATGGCGATGGCAAAGTGGGCATGGGCAAAGGCAAATCGAAAGAAGTGCCAGCTGCAGTTCAAAAAGCCATGGAAGAAGCTCGTCGCAACTTGCACAAAGTGTCGCTCAAAAACGGCACAATTCATCACACCGTTTACGGTCACCACGGTGCAGCGCGCGTTTTCATGGCGCCCGCTCCTAAGGGTACTGGCATCATTGCCGGCGGCCCAATGCGTGCTGTTTTCGAAGTGATGGGTATCACTGACATCGTGGCCAAAAGCCATGGTTCGTCAAACCCTTACAACATGGTTCGCGCCACTTTGGACGCTTTGACCCACTGCACAACGGCATATGAAATTGCCTCCAAGCGTGGCAAGAGCGTTGAAGACATCTTCGCTTGAACCCGAAAGGCACACCAATGACAACTCAACAAACCGTCAAGGTCCAATTGGTTCGCAGCCCTATCGGCTGCAAACAAGACCACCGCGACACCGTTCGTGGTCTGGGCTTGCGAAAGCTCAACAGCGTCAGCGAATTAGAAGACACACCTTCTGTTCGTGGCATGATCAACAAGATCAGCTATCTGGTCAAAGTTCTCTGAGAGATATCTGATGGAACTCAATAGCATTAAACCTGCAGCTGGCGCTAAACACGCCAAGCGTCGCGTTGGCCGTGGTATCGGTTCGGGTCTGGGTAAAACCGCCGGCCGTGGACACAAAGGTCAAAAATCCCGTTCAGGCGGCTACCACAAAGTGGGTTTCGAAGGCGGTCAAATGCCTTTGCAACGTCGTCTGCCAAAGCGTGGCTTCAAGTCTCACCTCTTGAAGTTCAATGCTGAAGTCACATTGACAGCCCTCGAAAACCTCGGTTTGCCCGAAGTTGACTTGTTGGCACTCAAGCAAGCTGGCCTGGTAGGCGAGCTGGCCAAAGTGGTCAAAGTTGTTAAAACAGGCGCGTTGACCAAAGCTGTCAAATTGACAGGCATTGGCGCAACAGCAGGTGCAAAAGCGGCCATTGAAGCTGCTGGCGGATCTTTGGCCTAATCGGTCAAGCATTTACAACGTTTACAAAGAGATAAGCAGTGGTCACTAGCGCAACAACAGCAAACAAAGGCAAGTACGGAGACTTGAGTCGCCGTCTCGTCTTCTTGTTGCTCGCGCTGGTGGTTTACCGTGTGGGTGCGCACATTCCTGTTCCAGGCATTGACCCCGCACAACTGCAACAACTCTTCAATGGTCAGCAGGGCGGTATTCTGAGCCTGTTCAACATGTTCTCTGGTGGTGCTTTGTCGCGCTTTACAGTGTTCGCGTTGGGCATCATGCCTTACATCTCTGCGTCCATCATCATGCAACTGCTCACCTATGTCTTGCCTGCTTTCGAGCAGCTCAAGAAAGAGGGTGAGGCAGGACGCCGCAAAATCACACAGTACACACGATTCGGCGCATTGGCTTTGGCTTTGTTCCAATCTTTGGGTATTGCCATGGCATTGGAAGCTTCTGCCGGTTTGGTCATTGCCCCCGGTTTTGGCTTCCGCATGACAGCTGTGGTCAGTTTGACTGCAGGCACCATGTTCCTGATGTGGTTGGGTGAACAAATCACCGAACGCGGTTTAGGCAATGGTATTTCTATCCTCATTTTTGCCGGTATTGCTGCAGGTTTGCCTGGCTCTATCGGTGGCTTGTTGGAGTTGGTTCGCACAGGTGCCATGGGCCCTCTGGTTTCCATCTTCATTCTGGCTGTGGTTGTTTTGGTCACTTATTTTGTGGTGTTCGTTGAACGCGGTCAACGCAAGATTTTGGTCAATTACGCTCGCCGTCAGGTGGGCAACAAGGTGTACGGCGGTCAATCGTCACACCTGCCCTTGAAGCTCAACATGGCTGGCGTCATTCCACCCATCTTCGCTTCGTCCATTATTTTGTTGCCAGCCACTGTGATCAATTGGTTCAGTTCTGGTGAAACCAACAATGCTTTGGTGTTGTTCATGAAGGATGTGGCTTCTGCCCTCACGCCCGGTCAGCCGATCTACGTGATGTTCTATGCAGCTGCCATTGTGTTCTTCTGCTTCTTTTATACTGCCTTGGTGTTCAACAGCCGTGAAACGGCCGACAACCTCAAGAAGAGTGGTGCGTTCATCCCCGGCATTCGCCCAGGTGACCACACTGCCAAATTCATCGACAAGATCTTGGTGCGCTTAACACTGGCAGGTGCCGTGTACATCACCTTTGTCTGTCTCTTGCCCGAATTTTTGATCTTGAAGTACAACGTGCCGTTCTATTTTGGCGGCACCTCACTTCTGATCATTGTTGTGGTGACCATGGATTTCATGGCACAAGTTCAGAACTACATGATGTCTCAGCAGTATGAGTCGCTCCTCAAAAAAGCGAACTTCAAAACAACGCTGTGATTGAATTGATAGGTAAAAGAGTTTTAGGAGAAATGAAATGAGAGTTTCGGCTTCGGTCAAAAAAATTTGCCGCAACTGCAAAGTCATTCGCCGTAAGGGCGTGGTTCGTGTGATCTGCACAGAC
>JAHEBO010000009.1 GCA_024642215.1 Limnohabitans sp. | reverse complement strand
CTGCGATGTCGGCATCGACTTCAGGGTTCAAAGAAACGGTGTGCACCACAACGTGCACGTCGTTGTAGAAACCTTCTGGGAACAGAGGGCGAATAGGACGGTCGATCAAACGGCTGGTGAGTGTTTCCAACTCACTGGGCTTGGCTTCACGCTTGAAGAAGCTACCAGGGATCTTGCCAGCTGCGTAAGCTTTCTCAATGTAGTCCACAGTCAAGGGGAAAAAGTCTTGACCGGCTTTGGAATTCTTAGAAGCCACCACTGTGGCCAAAACCACGGTGTCTTCGATGTTGACCAGCACAGCGCCGGAAGCTTGGCGTGCAATTTCGCCGGTTTCCATGATGACCTTGTGTTGGCCCCATTGGAATGTTTTTGTCACTTTGTTAAAAATCGACATGTGAATATCTCCAGAAAATCACAGTGCAAACGGCTGCACTGAAAAGCCTAGATATTTGCAGTCTGAACTCGATGCCATTCCATGAATGATCTGTCTTAAAACACAGATGATTGATGGAATGACACAGCGCGGGTTCGGTCTGAAAACGTCTTTTTAGAAAATTAAAGTAGAAAGCGCCTGAGCTAGCGGGCTAACTCAGGCGCTTGTCATCTTTCGATACGCTTATTTGCGCAGGCCAAGTTTGGCGATCAGAGCAACGTAGCGGTCAGCGTCTTTGGACTTCAAGTAGTCCAACAATTTACGACGACGGCTCACCATGCGCAACAAACCGCGGCGACCGTGGTGGTCTTTGGCGTGTGTTTTGAAGTGAGGTGTCAACTCGTTGATGCGAGCTGTCAGCAAAGCCACTTGGACTTCGGGGCTACCAGTGTCATTGGCAGCGCGGGCATTGGCCTTAACGACTTCTGCTTTGATGGAGGATGCAATCATTTTTCTTCCTTGTTTTTCGACGCTCTTGATGGGCAGCAGGCTGCCAATATGGAGAAGTCGAGGTTTTATAACTTGCGCAAGCGGTTTGGAATCAACTGCTGCGTGCGATCTTTTCAAGACAATTCCCATTGGGTCTTGCTTGGCAAAGCCTCGGAATTATAACCACAGGCACTCACGCAAACCACCCCTGCCGGGCGCCACTGGTTATAAAAACAGGGCAAAGTCTTCAAATTCAGCCCAAAATGGCATCTTATGGACAAAATCAGAATCGACAAATGGCTTTGGGCTGCGCGCTTTTACAAGACCCGCTCTTTGGCCACAGATGAAATTGGCAAAGGCAGGGTCGAAATCAATGGCCAAACGGCCAAAGCCTCCCGAGAGCTTAAAGCCGGAGACATGGTCAGCACCCGTCAAGGCGACATCACACGCACTCTGAAGGTACTGGCCCTGAGCGACCAACGCGGCCCCGCCCCCGTTGCACAGGCTTTGTACGAAGAAACCCCTGAAAGCATTGCTTTGAGAGAAAAAACCAATGTTCAAAGACGTCTGGCCAGAGAACCTGCATTGAGCATCGAGCAAGGCCGCCCCACCAAACGCAATCGACGCGAACTGGAAAAAGCCAAAGAGGTGGGCTGGAACGATCGTTGGAGTGCCTCGGTCGACTTTGAGTAATGTCAACACTGCGCTCAAGCATGTGACACCTAGGTGCCAGTTTGACCTCATTTCGGGGGTTTTCACCCTCCCTCCGCTTCGACCTCACCCCTAAAGTGTGGGCACAAAGTACCACGAAGGAGATCCGAGATGATGTTTCCCGCAACAGCTGCCCTCAGCACTCGCCGCCTGAGCCTGCGCCTTTTGTGCGCTTTAAGCCTTGCTGCGCCCATTGGCCTGTCGCTTCTAAGCAGTACAAGCGCCAACGCCCAAACATATCCCAACCGCCCAATTCGTTTGGTGGTGACATTCCCAACTGGCGGCGCACCGGACATCCTGGCCCGCCTGTTCAGCGAAAAAGCCCAGCTGGGACAGCCTGTGGTGATCGACAACAAACCCGGCGCAGGCGGCAACATTGGCAGTGATGTCGTGGCCAAGTCACCTGCGGATGGCTATACCATCGTCATGGGCACCGTCGGCACACATTCCATCAATGGCGCTTTGTACGAGAAGATGCCCTATGACATGGTGAAAAACTTTTCACCGATTTCCCTGATTGCGTCAGCCCCTAATTTGCTGGTGGTCAACAACGACCTGCCCGTCAAAAATGTGAACGAGTTGATTGCTTACATGAAGGCCAACCCCAACAAACTGTCGTTTGGCTCTCCTGGCATTGGCACGTCGGTCCACATGTCGGGTGAATTGTTCAAATCGATGACAGGGACCAGCATGACGCACGTGCCCTACAAAGGTCGCCAGTTTTTCCTCCCCGACTTATTGGGTGGCAGCATTCAGTTGGTGTTTGACAACATGCCCTCGGCGCTGCCCATGGCCAAAGAAGGCAAGATTCGCGCACTGGCACAAACCACTGCCAAACGCTCACCCGCCGCACCCGATGTCCCCACCGTTGCAGAGTCTTTGCCCGGCTTTGAGGCCACCACTTGGTTTGCCATGTTTGCGCCAGCCAACACCCCAAAGCCCATCATCGACAAACTGAACGCTGAAGTGCTGCGCATTTTCAAATTGCCCGATGTGGCCGAACGCTTGAAAACTTTGGGTCTTGACCCTGTGCTGTCTTCAGCCGATGAACTTGGCAAATACCAAGCCAGCGAAATTGTGAAATGGACCAAAGTGGTGAAAGATTCAGGCGCAAAGGCTGAATAAAAAAGTCACCCGCACTGGCCAAGCTTCATCCCTCGAACTTATAAGCCCCACTTTTAATTTTCTGTATTTTTTTGGAACAGCAAATGACCACTGAATTGAATCGACGCGACGTACTACAAGCCGGCTTGGCCGGTGCCGTCAGCATCGCCATGCCCGCCATGGCACAAAGCAACTTCCCCGCAAAACCCATCAAACTCATTTGCCCTTGGCCTGCAGGCGGCTCCACCGATGGCGTGATGCGTTCATTGGCCGAAAGTGCCACACGCATTTTGGGCAGCCCGGTGGTGATCGAAAACAAAGCGGGCGCCAGCGGTATGTTGGGCCCCAATGAATTGGTCAATGCCAAGCCCGATGGCTACACCTTGTCACAGCTGACCATTGGCATTTTGCGTTTGCCGCACATGCAAAAAATGCAATTCAATCCGCTGCAAGATTTCACATTCATTGCCTGCCTCACTGGCTACACCTTTGGCATTGTGGTGCGCTCAGATTCCCCCATCAAATCCATCAAGGACTTGGTGGAGTACGCCAAAGCCAATCCCGGTAAATTCACATTTGGCTCAACCGGCAATGGCACCACACCGCACTTGGCGGTGGAAGAATTTGCCATGAAGGCCGGCATTCAATTGCAACACGTTCCCTTCAAGGGCAGCGCCGACGGCATGGCTTCGGTGTTGGGAGGCCACGTGATGGCGCACAGCGATGCCACAGGCTGGGCACCGCACGTCGATGCAGGAACGTGCCGCTTGTTGGCCACCTATGGCAGCAAGCGCACCAAGCGCTGGCCCAACGTGCCCACACTCAATGAGTTGGGTTACGACACGGTGTCCGACTCACCGTTTGGTATTGGCGGCCCCAAGGGCATGGACCCCGCCATCACACGCAAACTGCAAGATGTTTTCAAGAAAACTTTGGAAGATCCACAAGTCTTGGCCACCTTTGAAAAATTTGACCAGTCGGTGATTTACATGAACACTGAGGAATACACCAAGTTTGCACGCGACAATTATCAGAAAGAAAAAGCCATCATTGAAAAGCTTGGTCTGGCCAAACAAGGCTAAAGAGCCCACAAAAAAGCCCAGTCTTCACTGGGCTTTTTTTGTGGGGGCTTCAGCACGTTTAAGAAGCTGGCCGAAGCATTTTGCAACTGCTGGGCAGCTCAACCTCAGTGGCTTTAAATTGCTTAACGGGCTTAAAGCCATAGCCAGATCCCTCGACATCAAAG
Organism: Limnohabitans sp.; assembly: GCA_024642215.1. Taxonomy (GTDB): domain Bacteria; phylum Pseudomonadota; class Gammaproteobacteria; order Burkholderiales; family Burkholderiaceae_C; genus Limnohabitans_A. The sequence goes on along the minus strand of JAHEBO010000009.1, from coordinate 68,161 downwards.
GGCACCTCTACCCCACCCTGCTTGGCCATCACACCCACCACCAATGGCTGCTGAAACTGATGATCTTGTGCGCGCATTTTGCCGCGCTGCCCGCCCATGTTGACATCGGCTTTTTCCAATTGCAAGGCCGCCGCCAAGGGCTCTGATGTACCTGCTTTTTCAATCGACTGAACCAATGCCTCCACCATCAATTGCATCCGCAAGTGCACGTAATCTTCGGCAGGTTTGTCAAAGCGTTGCTTAAAGGCTTGATAGAACTTGACGCTGTCTGCACCTGGCACATTGGGCATCCATTCCGCCACAGCCAGCACCTTGCCAACGCCAGCATCACCCATGGCTGCGGGGGCACCCAAGGCATTGCCATAGAAAGTGTAGAACTTGCCGTCGAACCCAACTTCCTTGGCCGCTTTCACCAAAAGGGTTAAGTCATTGCCCCAGTTGCCCGTGATCACAGCTTGCGCACCAGACGCTTTAATTTTGGAAGCGTAGGGTAAAAAATCTTTGATGCGGCCCATCGGATGCAACTCGTCACCAACCACTTGAATGTCGGGTCGCAACGTGCTGAGTTGTTGTTTGGCCTCACGCAATACGGCTTGACCAAAACTGTAATCTTGACCCATCAAATAAACTGACTTCAACTTCGTGTCTTGTTTCAATACCTGCATCAAGGCGGTCATCCGCATGTCCGCATGGGCATCAAATCTAAAATGCCAAAAATTGCATTTATCTTGTGTCAGCGCAGGATCCACCGCGGAGTAGTTCAGGAACAGCACGCGCTTTTGCAAGTCTCGCTCATTGTGTTTTTGAATGGCATCGATCAACACGGCTGCATTGGCCGAAGAGTTGCCTTGAAAAACATATTGCGCCCCCGCGTCGATGGCAGCTCGCAAGGACGTGAGGGCTTCTTCGTTTTGTCCCTTGCTGTCGTAACGATTCAAAACCAACAAGCGTTTGCCTTCTGCGGTTGCAACACCGCCACGTGCATTGACGCGCTCAATGGCCCAAACCAAATTGCGCAAGACGGCCTCCCCCGTATTGGCAAAGGGACCACTCATGCCTTCAATCATGGCCAATTGAATGGGGGGTTTTTGTGCCTGCGCTGTCATGCAACAACAAAGGAAAAGACAGGCAAAGCTGCGCGTCACTGAACGAAGCAAGTGAATCAAAACAAAATCCTCAAAAAATTAAATGCCAGAAGACGTGATCTGCGACAAAGGCCAGCGTGGCTTTACATCAAAGCTGTAGTCGAATTGCGGAACTTGTTGTCCCGACTGAACGCGCATGGCAGCTGCCATAGCAATCATGGCGCCGTTGTCTGTGCACAAATGCAGTTCTGGATAGTGCACCCGCACCCCTGCTTTTTGGCACGCTTGGTTGAGCTGCAATCGCAAAGATCGATTGGCCCCTACACCGCCAGCCACCACCAAGCGTCGCATGCCTGTGGCTTTGAGGGCTGCCATTGATTTTTTCAACAGCACTTCCACAATGGCGGCTTCTGTGGAGGCGGCCAAATCGGCTTTGTGTGTGGTCTGGGGGTCATGCAAGCTGGTCCCCAATTTGTTGGCTTGCGTCAACACAGCGGTTTTCAGGCCTGCAAAGGAAAAATCAAAATCACCACTGTGCAGCAAAGGTCGAGGCAACTTGAAAGCTTGGGGATTGCCATTTTCTGCACACTTGGACAAAGCGGGACCGCCGGGATAACCCAAGCCCATGAGCTTGGCCGATTTGTCAAAGGCCTCACCGGCCGCATCGTCCACCGTTTCACCCAAAATTTCGTACGAGCCCACCGCTTCAACGCGCATGAGTTGGGTGTGTCCGCCCGACACCAGCAAGGCCACGAAGGGAAACTCTGGCGGGTCGTCGCTTAAAAAAGGCGACAGCAAATGACCTTCTAAATGGTGCACGCCCAACACGGGCTTGTTCAATGCGGCGCCTAAGGCACAGCCCACGCCGGCGCCCACCAGCAAGGCACCGGCCAATCCTGGGCCCCTTGTATAAGCCACCACATCCACTTGTTCTAGATTAATGTCTGCATGCTTCAAAACCTCGCGCGTGAGCGGAATCACCCGTTTGATGTGATCACGGCTGGCCAGCTCTGGCACCACCCCGCCATAGGCTTGGTGCATGTCGATCTGGCTAAACAAAGCATGTGACAACAGACGTGGGGCACCAACGGCTTGGGTTTCCACCAAAGCCACACCGGTTTCATCGCAAGAAGACTCAATTCCAAGAAAAAGCATAGGGGCAGAGTTTATGCGATGACTTCATTCGCCATATAGCGCCAAGTTATCTAAGCTTTGAGACAATAAGGCCATGGGCATTGGACATTACATCAAGGAAATAGGTCGCGGCAAGGATGGCGCACGTTCGCTCACGCGCGAACAGGCGGCCGACTTGTTGGGTCAAATTCTGGACGACCAGGTGACCGAATTGGAGGTGGGCGCCTTCTGCTTGGCCATGCGAATCAAAGGCGAAACGCCCTTTGAAATGGCAGGATTTTTGGATGCTGTTCACAGCCGAATCCAACGCTTGGCTTTGCCCCAAGAGGCTTCAACGCAAGCCACTGTGGTCATCCCTTGTTACAACGGGGCTCGCAAGCTTCCCGCATTAGCCCCTTTGCTGGCACTCTTATTGGTTCAAGCAGGTGCCCGAGTTTGTCTGCACGGGACGCCCACTGAAACGGGGCGCATCAGCTCCTTCGAAGTTTTGGCCACATTGGGCTACTCGCCCAACCTTGATCCCAGCCGCAACCATGCAGCGCTTCAAATCCTCGCCACCGAAACCCTGAACCGCAATCTAAAAAAACTATTGGACGTACGACGCGTGGTGGGCTTGCGCAATCCAGCACACAGTTTGGTGAAGTTGATGAATCCCTGTCAGGGCCCCGCTTTGTTGGTATCCAGCTACACGCACCCTGAGTACGCCTCGTCCATGGCCGAAACTTTCAAACTGTTGGAAGCCTCTGCCTTTCTTTTGAGGGGCACTGAAGGCGAGCCCGTGGCCGATCCACGCCGCACACCGCAAATGGAATTTTTCCACAGAGGGCAATCTCAAACGGTGCAATCAGCCCAAGCTGGCTCGCTTGTCTCTGTGCCTGACTTACCAAGCACAGAGGCGTCAGCCACCGCCCAGTACATTCAAGCTGTTTTGAAACAGCAATTGCCAGTGCCAACGCCTGTTCGTTTGCAAGTTGATCACATTTTGCAAGCCTTGAAATCTTTATGACGGCCTCTACACATACCTCCTCATTACGACCCATGGGCACGTGTACCCTGGTCGGGGCTGGCCCTGGCGATCCAGATCTACTGACCCTCAAGGCGGTCAAGGCCATTCAATCTGCCACCGTTTTACTGGTCGATGATTTGGTCAACCAAGACGTTTTAAAACACGCTGCAACTTCGGCTCGTATTGTGTATGTGGGCAAACGCGGCGGCTGCAAAAGCACACCGCAAGCCTTCATTGAAAAACTCATGATCCATGCGGTGCAAGAGGGTGAAACCGTGGTGCGCTTAAAAGGGGGCGATCCCTTTATTTTTGGACGTGGCGGCGAGGAAGTTGAGCACCTGCGGCAAGTTGGCATTGAAGTTTCGGTCATCAATGGCATCACATCGGGTTTGGCCGCCATCTCCAGCTTAGGCGCCCCCCTCACTCACCGTGAACATGCCCACGGCGTGGTGTTTGTCACTGGCCATGCCAAACCCGGAGACAAAGGCACAGACTGGCGTCAACTGGCTGCTACGGCCCGAGATGCAAAACTCACGCTGGTCATTTACATGGGCGTCAGTGGCGCAGAGCACATACAAAACGAATTGCTCACGGGCTTGCCAGCAGACACCCCCGTGGCCATTATTGAGAACGCTTCCTTGCCGCATCAACGGCAGGCGCTCACCCAACTTAGCAGCCTCACTTTCAAACTCAAAGAAACCGGCTTGCAAAGCCCTAGCATTTTGGTGGTGGGCAACGTGGTTCAAGCCTGCGCTCAAATTTTCCAATCAGATCAAAACCAGCAAACTGCCCCTACACTCCCACTGCATGCAAACATGTGATGTCGTGATCGTAGGTGCCGGTGCTGCCGGTCTTTTTTGTGCAGGCGTTGCCGGCCAGTTGGGACTGTCTGTGCTGTTGGTCGATCACAGCGCCAAAGTCGCTGAGAAAATTCGAATTTCAGGCGGCGGCCGATGCAATTTCACCAACCGACTCATCGATGCCAGCGCGCCCCATAAGCACTTCTTAAGCGAGAACCCCCACTTTTGCCGAAGCGCCCTGTCGCGCTATACCGCGCAAGACTTCATTGAACTGATGCAGTCTTACGACATTCCCTTTCATGAAAAACACAAAGGGCAATTGTTTTGTGACAGGTCGGCAGACGACCTGATTCAAATGCTTTTGAAAGAGTGCGACAAGGGCGGTGTGATGCGTTGGCAGGGTTGCGGTGTTAAAGCTATTTCCCAATCGGACAAGGGCTATCAACTGCAAACAGACCAAGGTGACGTACAGGCCGGTGCAGTGGTCATCGCCACAGGTGGTTTGTCCATCCCACAAATTGGTGCTTCGGACTTTGGCTATCGGATTGCCGAGCAATTTGGCTTGCGTTTGATTGCAAGAAGGCCCGGCTTGGTGCCCCTCACTTTTGACGGTGCCGAATGGGCGCCCTATGCGGGCTTGGCCGGCTTGTCATTGCCGGTCAGCATCGAAACTGGCGTCAAAAAAACGCGCATGAGCTTTGACGAAGACCTGCTGTTCACGCACCGTGGCTTGTCGGGTCCGGCTGTTTTGCAAATTTCCAGTTATTGGCGCGAGGGGCAAGCCCTCCATCTGAACCTGGCGCCGCAAGAGGACATCGAAGGATCGCTGATGCAAGCCAAGGTCAGGTCGAAAAAGCTCATTGCCAATGAACTGGGCGCTTGGGTGCCTCACCGACTGGCGGATGCTTGGGTGGCACAAGATGCTCAATGGCAGCGACCCGTGGCCGAGGCCAGCGACAAAGCTTTGACGCAACTGGCCCAAAAACTCAGCCACTGGCCCCTCACACCCAATGGCAGCGAGGGCTACAAAAAGGCCGAGGTGACCTTGGGCGGTGTCGACACCCGCGACTTGTCGTCCCAAACCATGGAATCCAAGCAGCCTGGCTTGTATTTCATTGGGGAAGTGGTGGATGTCACGGGCTGGCTGGGGGGCTACAACTTCCAATGGGCCTGGGCAAGTGCCTTTGCCTGCGCCCAGGCGCTGAAACAAAAACAGGAAAGCGCCTCTTAAAAGGCCTCAAACTGCCCAAAACTTAGGGCTATAATCTCAGGCTTTGCTGGCAATCCTCCGTCTGCCAAATACTAGTTAGTGACGGGGAACCCGCCGAAACTGCTTGTGAGGGCTCGATCTTCCCTCTCAATGTCAGTCGGCATAATTTGGAAACATTGAAATCCATGACCACCATTCGCGTGAAAGAAAACGAGCCGTTTGACGTAGCACTTCGCCGCTTCAAGCGCACCATTGAAAAACTCGGTCTGTTGACCGACTTGCGTGCCCGTGAGTTTTATGAAAAGCCCACCACAGAACGTAAGCGCAAAAAAGCGGCCGCCGTCAAGCGCCACTACAAGCGCGTGCGCAGCATGCAGTTGCCCAAGAAGCTGTACTAAGTACATCGCTTCATTCAAAGCTTCTTACCAGGCTTTGAAATCGCGAAGCCCTCATGACTCATGAGGTGCCAAGCAAGCCCGCTGGAGGACGCTCAAGCGGGTTTTTTTTTAAGTATGGCTGGTGTTCTGCCAGCGGCCTACCCTTCAGGAGTCACCATGAGCCTCAAAGATCAAATCACCGAAGACATGAAAAACGCCATGCGTGCCAAAGACACGGCACGTTTGGGCACCATTCGATTGTTGCTGTCAGCCATGAAGCAAAAAGAAGTGGACGAGCGTGTGGTGTTGGACGATGCGGCCGTGGTGGCCATCGTTGACAAGTTGGTCAAGCAACGCAAAGATTCGATTGCAGCCTTCGAGCAAGCCGCTCGCCAAGACTTGGTTGACATTGAGCAAGCCGAGATGGTGGTGTTGCAAGCTTACTTGCCTGCTCGCATGTCTGCAGAAGAAGTAACAGTCGCAGTTCAAGCCATCGTGGCTTCATTGGGCGCCAAAGGCCCAGGCGACATGGGCAAAGTGATGGGTGCCGTCAAAACCCAATTGGCCGGCAAAGCCGACATGGGCCAGGTCTCCGCCGCCGTCAAAGCCGCCCTCGCCGGCTAAAAGTTTAATTGGGGTCAGATCAACATTAATTTAGCCCCTTTGATTGGAAATTAATGTTGATCTGACCCCAATTAAATCTTCGAGCTCATGATCATGGCGCTGCCGACCACGGTCATGGCGCCGCCCCACCAGGCGCCCGCTGCAGGTTGTCTGCGATAGACGGCCCATAACAATGGCAGCAAAAGCACAGGGGCGATGGACGAGAAGATGGCCACCAAGTTGGCTTGGCCTGTTTTCAGCGCCTGAAGAATCAAGGTCATGCCAATGACCATGGACACCGTGGCACTTAAAGCGGTATTCCATAAATTTTTCCAACTCAGTGGGCTTTGTAATTTAGCCAAGCCCACCCCCGCCCACAGCAACAAAAGATGCGCCAAGAAACTGGCTGTGGCACGCACAGCTGAAGCAGACACTGCGTCAATGCCAGTACTCATCAAAGGCTTGATCATGAGTGTGGCCACCGCTTGACCCACAGCGGCCAAAAGTCCCATCACCACGCCCACCCACAATGCACCTTGCGTGTTTTCCCAACGATGGGTTTCATCTTCACGACGGCCCCACACAATGGCCACCATCACACCTGATACCAAGACGCCGCTGCCCATGAGCGTCATGCCCCACAAGGTTTCGCTTAAAAACAACCAAGCAAACAATGCTGAGAAAAGCGCGTGTGTGGCAAACAGAACACCAGATCGGCGCGGACCCAGTCGGTTCATGCACACGAACAAGGCGGTATCGCCGATCAAGATGCCAATCCAACTGGAAACCGACAACCAAGCTACACTTTCCCAGGTGAGCTCAGGCCAACGACCGACGTAAAAAGCGGCCCCCCAGAGCAAGACCATGGCAAAAAACAAGCGCCATCGCGTGAACGCAAAAGCCCCCATTTGGGCAGAAGCTGTAGCAGAAAACAAGGTACCCACAGCCCAGCAGCCAGAGGCCATGGCTGCCAACAATTCAGGCGCCAACATCAGCTGCCTGCAATTTTCATGCGATTGATCAGCACCGAGCCAATGGTTTTGGCACCGTAGTTGTAGGCATCTGCGCCCACGGCTTCAATGCCCTTGAACATGGTTTTCAAATTGCCTGCAATGGTGATTTCGTGCACGGGGAAAGCGATCTCGCCGTTCTCAACCCAGAAGCCTGAAGCTCCGCGTGAATAGTCGCCTGTGACGTAGTTCACGCCCTGCCCCATCAACTCAATGACAAACAAACCGGTGCCCAATTTTTGGAGCATGGCTTTCAAATCATCGGTGGAGCGAGTGAGTTTGGAAGTCAAGACCAAGTTGTGGGAGCCACCCGCATTGCCCGTGGTTTTCATACCCAACTTGCGCGCGGAATAGCTACTCAAGAAGTACCCTTCAACGCGGCCACCTGCCACAACTTTGCGTTTCAAACCGCGCACGCCTTCATCATCAAAAGGCGAGCTGCCTTTGCCTCGCAACACATGGGGATCTTCCAAAACTTCGATGTGTTTGGGAAAGATTTGCTTGCCCATTGAATCTACCAAGAAACTGGTTTTGCGATACAGCGAGCCACCACTCACCGCCTGCACAAAGCCGCCCAGCAGACCTGCAGCCACTGGAGATTCAAACAACACGGGACACTCGGTGGTGGGAATCTTGCGGCTTCCCAAGCGACTGAGTGCGCGTTCTGCGGCGTAGCGGCCAACGGCTTCAGGAGACGCCATTTGATCGGCCGAACGCATGGACGTGAACCAAGCATCTCGCTGCATTTCAGCATTTTTCCCAGGCATGGCCGCGATGGGCGCCACCGACATGCTGTGACGCGAACTGGCATATCCACCTCTAAAACCATGGGTGTGCGCACTGAAGAAATGACTTTGCTGTGCGGATACGCCGGCACCATCGCTGTTGGTGATTCGGCGACTGGTACTCAAGGCTGCTTGTTCACACGCCAATGCCAGTTTGGCAGCCTCTTCGCTGTTGATCGCCCAAGGATGGAACAAATCCAATTCTGGTTGCTCTTTGGCAATGTCCTCTTCGTCTGGCAGCCCTGCTGTGGGGTCTTCCGCTGTAAAGCGAGCAATGTCGTAGGCTGCTTGCACGGTTTGCTGAATAGCGGCCTCTGAAAAGTCCGAAGTACTGGCATTGCCTCGGCGATGGCCCACATACACCGTGACGCCCAAAGATTTGTCGCGGTTGCGCTCTACCGTCTCCAATTCACCCTTGCGAACACTGACACTGAGACCACAACCTTCAGAAGCTTCTGCCCCGGCATCGGTCGCACCGATCTTTTTGGCGTGTTTCAGGGCAGAATCAACCAATCCCTCGAAATAGTTGCGGCTATAGCTGAAACCGTCGTGTGCCTGTGCGTTCAATGCCTGGGTGGATGCCTTGGTTTTTTTTGTCATGGGGGTCGGATTCTTCAAAACAGTCAATTCATTAAAATTCTCGGTGACGGCTATGATACTTGCCGTCCCGCAAAAAGGCTTCAGCGCTCACATGTCCCGTAAATTCAAAAAAGGTTATTTCGTTCAAGGTCAATTTGTTGCCGAAGGCAGCGAGTTAGACCTTGAACTCAAACGCGAACTCAAAGGTGGCAGCGATGAGCCCAGCCGTACCGAGCTCAAGCGCGAAAGCGACGAGTTGCAGAAGCTAGGCGAAAGTTTGCTCATTTTGCGCGCCGATTTGATGGCCAAAGTCGACTTACCAGACAAACTGGTGGAAGCTGTGGCCGAGGCTAAACGCATTACCAATTTTGAAGGCAAACGTCGTCAAATGCAGTTCATTGGCAAGCTCATGCGCAAACTAGATGAAGACGCTGTGGAGGGCGTGCGCGCTGCCCTGCTAGAACAAAGCCAAGGCTCCGCCCAAGAAACACTGCAACTTCATTTGGCCGAGCAATGGCGGGACCGCCTCATCAGTGATGACAGCGCCTGCGGAGAATGGCTGCAAAGCTTTCCTGGTACCGACAGCCAGCAATTACGCGCCCTCATTCGTCAAGCTCGCAAAGATGCACCTGCAAGTTCAGCTGCCACCGTATCTCAAGGTTTGGCACCCCGTCAAAGCCGCGCCTTTCGCGAAATTTTTCAACTGGTTCGCTCTGAATTGGGCAACGCGCAAGAAGACAAGGTAGACGCCGCAGACCTTGACGAAGACAACTGATTTCTAAACTTACTTCAAACACACAAAAGCATGTCATCGCCTCACGACCCCGTCAAAATTGGCATCGTCTCCATCAGCGATCGCGCCAGCACTGGCGTCTATGAGGACAAAGGTCTTCCCGCTTTGCAAACATGGCTGACACAAGCCCTGAAAAATCCCTTGCAGTTCGAATCGCGACTCATACCCGACGAAAAAGGACGCATCAGCGCCACGCTGGTTGAATTGGTCGATGCCGGTTGCAGTTTGGTACTCACGACCGGTGGCACGGGTCCTGCCATTCGCGACGTGACACCCGAGGCCACACTGGCCATTGCAGACAAAGAAATGCCAGGCTTTGGCGAGCAAATGCGTCAAATCAGTTTGAAATTTGTGCCAACGGCTATTTTGTCGCGCCAGGTGGCTGTCATTCGTGGGCAAAGTTTGATCATCAACTTGCCCGGTCAACCCAAGTCCATTGCCGAAACGCTAGAGGGTTTGAAAGACAGCCAAGGGCAAAGCGTGGTGCACGGCATTTTTGCCGCCGTGCCCTATTGCATTGATTTGATTGGCGGCCCCTACCTTGAAACCCATGATGAGGTTTGCAAAGCGTTCAGACCCAAGACCGCCATTCGCCCACCTAAAGCTTGATGCGCTGCTCGCCCTGAGCGGCGCTATCACCGATAACCTGCTGTGCAGAACGACTTTATTTGCCGACCAATTGATTGAGCTTTTCAGCTTCAAAGGTTTCACGTTTGGCGGCATCGCCAGGCATTTGAATGCCTTCGGTGTTGCCTTGGTTGGCATTCATCTTTTCCAAGGCTTGCCACAGCATGGCAATTTGATGCTCTTGGCTGGCCGCGTTGTCAATCAAGCCGCGCATGGCTTGTGACAAGGGATCGTCGTTTTGCGTCACGCCATAAGCAGAAAAGCCCATCTTGGAAGCAACTGCTTCGCGCTGCACATCTTGATCTTCTTGGATGATGCGCGCAGGGTTACCCACAGCTGTGGCGCCCGCTGGTACGGGCTTGGTGACCACAGCGTTGGAGCCAACCTTAGCGCCATCTCCCACCGTAAAACCGCCCAAGACTTTGGCACCGGCACCCACCACCACATCTTTGCCCAAAGTAGGATGGCGCTTGGCGCCTTTGTACAAAGATGTACCGCCCAAGGTCACCCCGTGATAAATGGTGCAGCCGTCGCCAATTTCGGCCGTTTCGCCAATCACGATGCCCATCCCATGGTCAAAGAAAACGCGCTCACCCAAGGTCGCACCCGGGTGAATTTCAATGCCGGTGATCCAGCGTGAAAAGTTGGAAATAAAACGCGCCAACCATTTGAAACCCGCACGCCAGCAGGCATTGGCCCACCGGTGCATGACCACCGCATGCAAACCGGGGTAACACGTCAGCACCTCCCATGCACTGCGCGCAGCAGGATCACGGTCGAGGATGCATTGGATGTCGGAATGTAAACGTGCAAACATAAGCTTCTTTTCAATGCGCCTAGTCTAGCGTTTTGCTTGTGCCGCTTCGATCATGGCCTTAGCAACACCTCGCAGAATATGGATTTCTTCAGGGCTGAGGTTGGCACGATTGAACAACTGGTTCAAGCGGGGCATGAGCTTTTTAGGTGCGGCGGGATCTAGGAAGCCCACTTCAACCAAAGCTTTTTCCAAATGCGCCAGCATGCCCGACACCTGACTGGCGTCCGCCAAAGCAGATTCAGCCACGGGTGACGCAACTGGAAAACCACCCAAAGCCAAGCGCCACTCATAGGCGACAAGTTGCAGGGCTGCCGCCAAATTCAGTGAGCCAAATTGGGGATTGGTAGGAATCGACAAAGCCACATGGCATTTGTAAACATCCTCGTTTTTCATGCCAAAGCGTTCGGAGCCAAACAAGAAACCAATAGAAGAAATGGGCTCAACAGGCTTGGTAGGGGTTGGCGCATCCGCTGAAGCGGATTGCCGGCCGAGCAACATCTCAAAGTGCTCCCTTGGGGCGCGCGTGGGCGGCCCAAAATCCCGTGGCGTCATGGCCGTGGCGCACAAATGCGAAATGCCATCCAGCGCCTCTTCCAAGGTGTCCACAATGCGCGTTTTGTCCAAGACATCGTTGGCACCACTGGCCCTTTGAATGGTCTCTTCTTTGCGCAGCACATTGGCGTAACGGGGTGCCACCAGCACCATTTCATCAAAGCCCATGACTTTGAGCGCACGGGCGGCCGCCCCCACATTGCCAGGGTGGCTGGTTTCAATCAAGATAAATCGGGTTCGCATAGGCGACATTGTCCCAGTTCCTGTCGCCTCAAAATGTCCAAAAACCGGCTTATCCAACGCCTTGCAAGCCAATTTCATGGGAAAATGCGCCATTCGCCACTGTCATCGCACAGCGGACCTCCGTTTTTGCTCTTAAAAATTCATGTCGACCAATCTCCACCCCATGCTCAACGTAGCCGTCAAGGCTGCACGCGCCGCAGGCGCCATCATCAACCGCGCCGCCTTGGACGTGGAGGCTGTTCGAATTTCGCAAAAACAAGTCAACGACTTTGTGACCGAAGTCGACTTGGCCAGTGAAAACGCCATCATCGAAACCCTGCTCACCGCTTACCCTCATCACGGCATCTTGGCCGAAGAGTCAGGTCAAACGCACGGTAACCCCGACGCCGACCACGTCTGGATCATCGACCCACTCGATGGCACCACCAACTTCATCCATGGCTTTCCCGTTTATTGCGTCAGCATTGCGCTGGCCGTGAATGGCAAAGTTGAGCAAGCGGTGGTCTACGACCCCTCACGCAACGATTTGTTCACGGCCACCAAAGGCCGCGGTGCTTACATGAACGATCGCCGCTTGCGCACCAGCAAACGCACACAAATGCACGAGTGCCTCATTTCCACAGGCTTCCCCTTCCGTCCTGGTGACAATTTCAACCAGTATCTGCGCATGATGGGCGACGTGATGCAACGCACCGCGGGCTTGCGCCGTCCGGGTGCAGCAGCCTTGGACTTGGCCTATGTGGCCGCAGGTTTCACAGATGCCTTCTTTGAAACAGGCTTGCAAATATGGGATGTGGCAGCGGGTTCCTTGCTGGTCACAGAAGCGGGCGGTCTGGTGGGCAACTTCACAGGCGAAGCCGACTTCTTGGAACAGAAAGAGTGCTTAGCGGGTACTCCCAAAATTTACGGCCAACTGGTGCCCATCCTCAGCAAGTACAGCAAGTTTGCCAGCGCTGGCGAGAAAGCTTCTGTGCGCGCTGCCGACGCCAAGGATGCCGCAGCTGCAGCCCCATCGCAGGCCGGGCAAGACTCAACGGACAGCCCCTTTTAAGCCATGACAGACGCGCTCGACCTGAGTGCCCACACCCCCATGATGCAGCAGTACCTGCGCATCAAGGCGGAGTTCCCTGACACCCTGGTTTTTTACAGGATGGGTGACTTCTACGAAATGTTCTTTGAAGATGCCGAGCGAGCTGCCGGCCTCATGGACATCACCCTCACCCACCGCGGTCAAACAGCGGGAAAGCCCATTGCCATGGCGGGCGTGCCTTTTCACTCAGTTGAAAACTACCTGGCCAAACTCATCAAGCTAGGCGAGTCGGTGGCCATCTGCGAGCAAGTGGGCGATGTGGCCACCAGCAAAGGCCCCGTTGAACGCAAAGTGGTTCGCGTCGTCACCCCAGGCACCCTCACCGACACCGAGTTGCTGTCCGACAAAAGCGAAGCCATTTTGTTGTCGCTGCACATTGCGCCGCGCAATGCCTGCGGCTTGGCTTGGCTGAGCGTTACGCAAGGTATCTTGCATTTGGCTGAATGCACGCACGATGAATTGGCCGATTGGTTAGAACGAATCTCTCCAAGTGAATTGTTGGTCAGCGCCAGCATCACACCCAAGTGGGAACAGCAACTTCAATCGATGCGATTGGGCCAACGTGGCTTGGCACTGTCGCTCACTTTGCGCCCCGACTTTCAATACGAAGCAGGCTTGGGTCACGGCAAGCTCATCAAACAACTCAACGTGGCCAGCTTGGCCGCGTGGGATGCAGACAAACTAGGCCATGCACATGCCGCAGCTGGCGCCTTGCTCACTTACGCAGAACACACGCAAGGCAGAACGCTGCCCCACGTGTCGCAACTTCAAGTTCAAAAGGCCAATGACCTCATCGACCTGCCCACCAGCACACGTCGCAACTTAGAGCTCACGCAAACTTTGCGCGGTGAAGATTCACCCACGCTGTTCTCTTTGCTGGATACCTGCATGACCGGCATGGGCAGTCGTCAGCTCAAACAATGGCTTTTGAACCCACCCCGTGATCGACAAATTGCAGTGGAACGCCTTGCTGCCATTGACCAGTTGAACGATCAAAACGCTTCGACCCAAAGCGGCGTCGCCATTTGGTCGCGCTTGCGTGAACAAATGAAAGGCGCCAGCGATGTGGAGCGCATCACAGCGCGCATTGCCCTGAGGCAAGTGCGTCCGCGTGAATTGGTGGCGCTCAAGAACGCCCTCATTCGCTCGGCCAATTTGGCGCTGCAGTTGCAAGAAACACTGGGGCATTTGTCGCCCACCAAACTGTTGCACGACATCCATTTCGATTTGCAGCCACCCACTGGCCTCACCGAAATTTTGCAACAAGCCTTGCTGGAAGAACCCGCCAATTTGATTCGCGATGGCGGCGTGATGGCGCATGGCCTCGATGCCGAACTGGACGAGTTGCGCGCCATTCAAACCAATTGCGATGACTTTTTGCTGGAACTCGAAACCCGCGAAAAAGCGCGCACGGGCATTGCCAATTTGCGCGTGCAATTCAACAAGGTGCACGGCTTCTACATTGAAGTGACACAGGGTCAAATTGACAAAGTGCCCGACGACTACCGTCGCCGTCAAACCTTGAAGAATGCCGAGCGCTTCATCACGCCCGAGCTCAAAGCCTTTGAAGACAAAGCCTTGTCAGCGCAGGAACGCGCGCTGGCCCGCGAGAAATACTTGTACGAGCTCTTGCTCGATCAATTGCAAAACCACATCCAAACGCTCACCAAATTGGCGCAAGCCATGGCGCAACTGGACGCACTTTGCACACTCACCGAGCGTGCCGCCACGCTTAATTGGTGCGCACCCCAATTTGCGAAAGAACCGTGCATAGAAATCCGCCAGGGCCGCCATCCTGTGGTGGAGGCGCGCTTGGCCGAAACCTCTGGCGGCAGTTTCATTGCCAACGATTGCTTGATGAACAGCAAACAGCGTTTGCAAATCATCACCGGCCCCAACATGGGCGGTAAGTCAACCTATATGCGCCAGGTGGCATTGATTGTGCTTTTAGCCAGCATCGGCAGTCATGTGCCCGCCAGCATTTGCAGACTGGGCCCGATTGACGCCATTCACACGCGCATCGGCGCAGCCGATGACTTGGCCAATGCCCAATCAACTTTCATGCTGGAGATGACAGAAGCTGCTCAAATTTTGCACAGCGCCACGCCTTTGTCCTTGGTGCTCATGGACGAGATTGGACGCGGCACGTCCACCTTTGATGGCTTGGCCTTGGCCAGTGGCATTGCCACGCACTTGCATGACAAAACGCAGGCCTTCGCCCTGTTTGCCACGCACTACTTTGAACTCACCGAGTTTCCTGCCACGCACCACGCCGCTTTGAACATGCACGTGGGCGCCACAGAGTCGGGCAATGACATTGTGTTTTTGCATGAACTGCAAGCGGGTCCTGCCAGCAAGAGTTATGGCGTGCAAGTGGCCCGGTTGGCGGGCATGCCTACAGGTGTTTTGAACCACGCCCGTCATACACTGTCAGCGCTTGAAGCTGGCGCCAATGAAAACCGGATTCAAGTTGACTTGTTTGCCCCGCCCCCTGAAGCCGCAAACGCCGGACCGACAGCTTTGGAAGCCGCTTTAGGCCAAATTGACCCAGATGCCCTGAGCCCCCGCGAAGCGCTGGAAGCCCTCTACAGTTTGCAGCGCGTCTTGAAGCGCTCCGAACCCTGACCCACATTCACAAGGATGTTGAATGACTTATTGCGTTGCCATTAAAACCCGTGCCGGTTTGGTTTTCTTGTCAGACTCGCGCACCAACGCTGGCCTGGACATGATCAGCACCTACCGCAAGATGATCATCTATGAAAAAGCGGGCGACCGTTTCATGGTCTTGTTGTCTGCTGGAAATTTGAGCATTTCTCAATCTGTGCGTGAGATGCTGCAAGTTGAAAAAATCATCGACCACCCCGATGCAGAACCCATCACCATTTGGAATGCCAAAAGCATGTTTGATGCGGCGCGGGTTTTAGGCTCTGCCATCCGACACGTCCACGAGCGAGATGCAGCTGCGCTCAAAGCAGGTGGCGTCGACTTCAATGTGTCCATGATTTTTGGTGGCCAAATTGCAGGCGAAGGCATGCGTCTTTTTCAGATGTACTCGCCTGGCAATTTCATTGAAGCCACCGCCGAAACGCCCTATTTCCAAGTGGGCGAATCCAAATACGGCAAGCCGGTACTCGACCGCGTCATTACACCTAGCACGCCACTGGACGAAGCGGCCAAATGCGCGTTGGTCTCGATGGATTCCACGCTCAAATCCAACCTGTCTGTGGGTTTGCCACTCGACATGGTGGTCTATGAAGCCGACAAATTACAAAGCGATCGTGTGGTTTGCATCGACGAGCACAACCCCTACTTCAATATGCTGCGTGACAGTTGGGGGCAAAAACTTCGGGCCATGTTTGACAGCCTAGAGGACCCCGTTTGGAACGGCGAAGCAACCACCATCCCCCTCAAAACAATCAGCAGAAACGCACCCTTGAAGAAAATTTCAACGCCAGAAGAAAAACTCATTTAATGGCTTCTATTGTTTTTTCACACGGCAACGGTTTTCCGGCCAGTACCTACCGAGTTCTGCGTGAGAACTTGGAAGCACGAGACTTTCAAGTCAATGCCATTGAGAAATTGGGGCACAACCCAAAGTATCCCGTCACCAGCAACTGGCCTTACTTGGTTCAAGAGTTGGCTGAGTTTGCGGGTCAACGCATGTTGCAAACAGGCGAAAAGCCTTATTTGGTAGGACATTCTTTAGGCGGCATGCTCAGCTTGATGTGCGCATCACAACACCCCGACGTAACAGCTGGCGTGGTTTTACTCGATTCACCCGTGGTGGGGGGCTGGAAAGCCAGTGCCCTGCAACTGGCCAAAAAGACCAACTGGATTGGCAATGTCAGCCCAGGTCGCATCAGCAAATCTCGGCGACAGCACTGGCCCAGCGTAGAAGCCGTCATCGCGCATTTTCAACACAAACGCGCATTTGCACATTGGGACCCTGAAGTGCTGCATGACTATGCCTTGAACGGCACGCTAGAAGAAAACGGCGAACGGGTGCTCAGTTTTGATCGCGAGATCGAAACGCTGATCTACAACACCCTACCCCACAACTTGCCTTCCATGCTCAAACGCCACCCACCCAAGTGCCCCGTGGCGTTCATTGGCGGCACACACTCACGTGAAATGAAAGTGGTGGGCAGCGAGATGACACACAAGATCTCAAAAGGCCGCGTGATGTGGCTGGATGGCTCACACTTGTTTCCAATGGAAAAGCCCATTGCAGCGGCTGCAGCCGTCGAAGCGGCGCTGCGCAACATGGGCGCTTTGCCGAAGTAACAAGCTGGTGCGCCAAATGCCTTAAGGTGCCCAAGTGACCATACCGGTCCAAGCTGTACCCAGGACCACCAAGCCGAAGGCAATGCGGTACCAAGCGAAGACTTCAAAGCTGTGGCTGGCGATGTACTTCAAGAGCCAACGCACACAAATCCAAGCGCTGACAAAGGACACCACCAAACCCGTGGCAAACAGCGGGATGTCCTCAAACGACAACAGTGCGCGTTCTTTGTACAGACTGTAGACACCTGCGCCAATGAGTGTGGGAATGGCCAAGAAAAAAGAGAAATCGGTGGCAGCCTTGCGCGACAAACCCAGCAACATGCCGCCAATGATCGTGGCACCACTGCGGCTGGTCCCTGGCACCATGGCCAAACATTGCACCAAACCCACCATGAGGGCATCACGCCCACGCATGTCCTCCACGGCACGGATGCGCACGCTAGAGGCAGGACGCCTTTCGGCCCATAAAATAATGAAGCCCCCCAGAATGAACGTTGTGGCGACCACCCAAGGCGTGAACAAGTGCGCTTTGATCAGCTTGCCAAACAGCAAGCCCAGCACCACAGCGGGCAGAAAACCAATGAACACATTCAAGACAAAACGCTGCGCTTCGACTTGGTAGCGCAGGGCTTTGAGCGTGCTGCGAATTTTTTCCCAGTACACCAAGATGACGGCAAAGATGGCTCCGGTCTGAATGGCGATGTCAAAGACCTTGGCCTTGTCGTCATCAAATCCTAGCAACGCACCCGCCAAAATCAAGTGACCCGTTGATGAAATGGGCAAAAATTCGGTCAAGCCCTCCACCACGCCCATGACAGCAGCTTTGGCCAGCAACATTGAATCCACAGGTACTCCTCCGATATGCCTGAATTATCGCTCTTGAAAGGCGCTGCGCCCTCTGTCTGCCTCTAAAATCGAGGGATGAGCACAGCCCACGACAAAGTCAAAACGACAGACGCCCCCAACGAAGCCCACAAGGTCAGTAACTTTTTGCGCCAGATCATTGAATCTGATTTGGCCCAAGGTACCTATGCTCAGCGCCAATGGGCGGGTTCCCCCGGCGACGCTGCGCACCACGCCATGGGTTCACCCGATCCCGCCAAAATTCGCACACGCTTTCCGCCCGAACCCAATGGCTACTTGCACGTGGGTCACGCCAAAAGCATCTGCTTGAATTTTGGTTTGGCGCGTGATTACGGCGGCGTCTGCCACATGCGCTTTGACGACACCAACCCTGAAAAAGAAGACACCGAGTACGTCAATTCCATTTTGGATGCCGTGAAGTGGTTGGGCTTTAATTGGGATGCACATGGCACATCGCACTTGTACCAAGCCAGCGACTACTTTGACTTCATGTACCGAGCGGCAGAATTCCTCATTCAGGCAGGTCTCGCCTATGTCGATGAACAATCGGCAGAAGACATGCGTATCAACCGCGGTGACTTCAACACGCCTGGCAAAGCCAGCCCTTTCCGTGCACGCACATGCGAAGAAAATCTGTTGCGCTTCCGTGAAATGCTCGACGGCAAATTGGCCGACGGTGCAGCCGTACTGCGCGCCAAGATTGACATGGCCTCGCCCAACATCAACCTGCGCGACCCAGCCATCTACCGCATTCGCCGAGCCACGCACCACAACACGGGCGACACCTGGTGCATCTATCCGATGTACACCTTCGCGCATCCCATTGAAGATGCGTTGGAACAAATTACGCACAGCATTTGCACACTGGAGTTTGAAGACCAACGCCCCTTCTACGATTGGCTGTTGGCGCGCTTGAGTGAGTCGCACACACAGGCAGATGGCTCCGCCATGACTGCTTTGCTTGCACAACCCAATCCCAAGCAATACGAATTTGCGCGCCTGAACCTCACCTACGTCATCACCAGCAAACGCAAATTGGCACAGCTGGTCAACGAAGGCAAGGTCAATGGCTGGGACGACCCCCGCATGCCCACCATCGTTGGTTTGCGCCGTCGTGGCTACACACCCGAAAGTTTGCAGTTGTTTGCTGAGCGTATTGGCGTGACCAAGAGCGACTCATGGATTGACTACAGTACCCTCGAAGGCTGCCTGCGTGACGACCTTGACCCCAAAGCAGCGCGCGCCATGGCCGTGCTCGACCCCATTGCCCTAACCATCACCAATTGGGATGAGCTGATGGGTGCGGGCACCTTGGACGATTGCCACGCACCTGTGCACCCGCATCACCCAGAATTGGGACAACGTCATTTCAAATTCGGCAAGTCACTTTGGATGGAGCGCTCAGACTACGAAGAAACACCGCCCAAGGGCTTCTTCCGATTGTTCCCTGGCAACAAAGTGCGCCTCAAATATGGCCATGTGATTGAGTGCACTGGCGCCAAAAAAGATGCCAACGGCCAGGTGACTGAAGTGCTTGCACAACTCATCCCCGACACCAAGAGTGGCACACCAGGCTCTGACAGTGTCAAGGTGAAAGGCGTGATCACTTGGGTGGCACAAGCCGATGCAGCAACAGCAGAAGTTCGCTTGTACGATCGCTTGTTTACGGAGGCCAATCCCGACGCAGGTGGCAAAGACTTTTTGGCAAGTCTCAACCCAGACAGCCTGAAAGTCATACAAGCTTATGTTGAGCCTTCATTGGCCAACAGCCAAGCAGACGCCAAGTTTCAGTTTGAGCGGCATGGCTACTTTGTTGCCGATCGCACAGACCATGTGGGTGGTAAATTGATCTTCAATCGCAGCACAGGTTTAAAAGACACCTGGAGCAAATAAGCGGCCCTCATTGCACCCTCATTGCACCCAACTTGTGCGGGTGCAATGGGGATCAGCTCAATCGCCCATGCTTGCTACCAGCAAAGCCACTGAGCAACCTACTCCCACCAGCCAAGCCAAAGAGCGCAATTTGTCTTGATCGCTGAGGTAGAAGGCAATGTAGGCTACGCGTGCCGCGATGAAAATGCCAGCGTACAAGTCCACTTGTTCGCTGGGAACTTCTGCATACAACGCCAACAAAATACCGGCCGCAAAAAGTGGAAAGGCTTCAAAGCAATTGGCCTGGGCTGCATTGGCACGGGCACGATAGCCCGTTTGCTGGGCCAGCCACTGACGCGGGTTGTGGTTGTCGTAGCTCCGCTTGCCGGCTTTGGCAATGCCCACACAAATCCAAGGCATCACGCCTGCAAGCAAGACAGCTGCAATAGGGAAATTCATGGAGATCTTTCTAATGCATTAAACAATTCTGACGCTTAAATTGGGCAATCGGTCGATGTGCATTTCAATCACATCGCCGCGCACGACAGGGCCCACATTCTCGGGCGTGCCTGAGTAGATGATGTCGCCAGGAAACAACTCAAACGCTTCAGACAACTTGCTGATTTGTTCTGCAACAGACCAAATCATGTTTTTCAAATTGGAGTTTTGTTTCACTTGGCCATTCACTTTCAACCAAATATTGCCTTCAGTGAAGTGTCCAATACTGGCCAATTTGTGCAGCGCGCCAATGGGCGCTGACAAGTCGAAACTTTTGCCAATTTCCCAGGGCTTCTTTTCATCGCCCATGGCACGTTGCAAATCCCGACGTGTCATGTCCAAACCCAAGGTGTATCCCCAGACCAATTCCAGTGCCTTGTTGACGGGAATGTTGCGCCCCCCCTTGCCCAAAGCAGCAACCAACTCGGCTTCGTAGTGGTAATTCTTGGTCAGGGGTGGATAAGGGTGATTGGCCACCGTGCCAGCGGCCACGTATTGAATGGCGTCGGTTGGCTTTTGGAAAAAGAAAGGAGGTTCACGGGTAGGGTCTGAACCCATTTCGCGGGCGTGCGCCGCGTAATTGCGCCCAATGCAGTAAATGCGTCGAACAGGAAACATTTCGTCCGAACCTACCACAGGGATGTAGACCTGAGGCACATCAAAGGGTGTTTTGACTTTTTGCTGCGCAATGCCAGGCGTTGCACAGCCTAAAAGTGCCCCTGTCGACATCAATGCAGAGCCTTGGAAGAAATTTCGACGATCCATGCGACATCCTTTCGAGTTGAACTTGAAAACAGTATGCCCGAAGCCCTAAACTCAAGCATTGGCACTATCCCCAGTCTGGTCACTTAGAATTTGGGGTCTACACGGTTCCGCACAGGAAATATTCATGTCTTTGCACTCAATTCGCGTTTCATTGCTGGCCTTGATCTCGGCCATCTTGGTGGCAGCATGTGGTGGCAGCGCCACTTCTAGCTCGACCCCGCCTCCTGTAGGCGGCATCAGCGTTGTCGCTGGGGACAGCCAAGTCACAGTCAGCTGGAAAGAAACACCCGGTGTTGAATATTGGATCTTTGCAGCGCCCAACAATCCAAGTCTGACACTCAGCAACTGGCTGGCCACCACTGGCTCTACCTATCGCCTCAAAGTCACGTCACCCTATGTCGTGACTGGCCTCACCAACGGCACACCCTATTCTTTCTTCATGACAGGCCGCGTCAACAACGGTCCTGGCGGTGATGCAACGCCCACTGTTTCAGCCACACCTCGTTTGGCGGGCAACACATGGACGGGCGGCACCAGTTTGAATACCGGCACTCAAGCGGGCTTGACGTTTGGCAGCTACATTGACACAGCCACCAACACCACGCAATTTGCTTACCTGGCCGTTGGCAATGGTGGACGGATGTTCAATGCCACCAGCATCGACACTTGGCATGCCATCACACCCGTGGTCACTTCCGATTTGAACGCTGCCGAATATGGGTTTGCCAAATTCATCGCAGCAGGCTCAGCTGGCAAGATCATCTACAGCAGCGACACCAAAACTTGGGTTCAAGCCACCAGCGTCACGGCACAAAACTTAAATGCCCTGGGTGCCAATGGCAGCATTGCGGTTGCCGTGGGAGACAACGGCACCATCATCACCAGCAAAGATGCCATCACTTGGACCGCGGCCGCCAGCGTTCCTTCTTCAGCAAATCTGTTCGGTGTTGCCTACACAACAGCTGGCAATTGGATTGCGGTGGGATCATCTGGCACCATTTTGACCAGCCCAGATGGCTCAACCTGGACGGCTCAAACCACCAACAGCTCATCGCCACTCAAAGCCGTCGGTGCATTGGCCAGTGTGCTCAATGGCACCACCACCTATCAGTTCATTGCGGTGGGTGCCAACGGTACAGTTCTCAGCAGTCCCGATGCCATCACATGGACAGCACAGAATGCCATCACCACGGCTTCACTCAACGCCATGTCTGCGGTCAATCAGTTCTTGGTGGTTGGCAGCAATGGCACCATCATC
Source organism: Limnohabitans sp. (assembly GCA_024642215.1). Taxonomy (GTDB): domain Bacteria; phylum Pseudomonadota; class Gammaproteobacteria; order Burkholderiales; family Burkholderiaceae_C; genus Limnohabitans_A. The sequence goes on along the minus strand of JAHEBO010000009.1, from coordinate 45,909 downwards.
ACCAGCGCCGATGGCATCACGTGGACAGCCCAAACCAGCAACACCAGTGCAGAATTGAAAACGCTCTTGCGCGCTGAAAATCAATACATCGCAGTGAACACAGCGGGTGGCATCCTCGTATCCAAGTGAGTGCGCTAGGGGCTGCCATCAGGCTTGGACTCCACACAAAAAAGGCCTTCAGTCGAAGGCCTTTTTTGATGCGCGAATCGCGTTAGCCCTCAATGTGCAACTCTTGAATTTTGCGTGTGATGGTATTGCGGCCAATGCCCAATTTCACGGCAGCTTCAATGCGGCGTCCGCGTGTTGTGGCCAGTGCGGCTTGAATCAACAAAGATTCAAAGCGGCGTGTCAGGACGTCCCAAACATCTTGCCGGTCGGTGCTCAGCAATTGAAGGGCCTCAACTTCCAAGGCACTTTCCCATCCTGCATGAGGGCCCAAATTGACCAAGGAACTGGCAGGTGCAGTCTGGCCTGGTGCACTGATTTCAGCAGCAGGCCCTGAAGCATCACTCGTGAGCGGAGCGGTTGCCAATACGACATTGGCCGTGGGGCTGACAACCTCTGGTGGCAAATCTTTGGACTCAATCATTTGCGCAGGCGCCATCACGGTCAGCCAGTGGCAAATGTTTTCAAGCTGACGCACGTTGCCAGGAAAATTGAAGTGGCTCAAGATTTCCAAAGCTTGTTCGGAAATTCGCTTGGGTTCGACGCCCAATTGCTGCGCGCTTTGCAGCAAGAAATGTTTGGTGAGTACATGCACGTCTTCACGACGCTCACGCAGGGCCGGCAAACGCAAACGGATCACATTCAAACGGTGAAACAAGTCTTCGCGGAACACCCCTTCTTTCACGCGCTGTTCAAGGTCTTGATGGGTGGCGGCAATGACGCGCACATTGGCCTTGACCGCACTGTGTCCACCGACACGGTAGAAATGACCATCGGACAACACACGCAACAAGCGTGTTTGCAAATCAAACGGCATGTCACCGATTTCATCTAAGAACAAGGTGCCGCCTTCAGCTTGCTCAAATCGCCCCCGTCGAGATGTTTGTGCACCCGTAAATGCACCGCGCTCATGTCCGAAAAGTTCGCTCTCTAACAGGTCTTTGGGAATGGCGGCTGTGTTGATGGCCACAAAGGGGCCATTGGCGCGAGGAGAATGCTTGTGCAGCGCACGTGCAACCAACTCTTTGCCAGAGCCCGACTCACCCGTGATCATGACCGTGACGTTGCTTTGAGACAGACGTCCAATGGCGCGGAACACATCCTGCATGGCGGGAGCTTGGCCCAACATCTCCGGTGTGGCGGCCATCAATTCTTCGGCCACCTCTTCACGTTGACTCTCTTCCAAAGCACGTCGTATCAACTCTATGGCTTTGGGTAAATCGAAGGGTTTGGGCAAGTATTCAAATGCACCGTTTTGAAAGGCCGAAACGGCACTGTCCAAATCGGAAAACGCGGTCATGATGATGACGGGCAGACCAGGCAGGCGTTGTTTAACTTCCGTGAGGAGGTCTAAGCCAGAGCCGCCAGGCATGCGAATGTCACTGACCAAAACCTGCGGGCCTTCACGCCCCTCATCCGTGTTCAGAGCCGCCAAGACCTCTCGAGGATTGGTGAAGCTGCGTGTTGCCAAGCCCTCACGAAGCAGCGCCTTCTCTAAGACGAATCGAATGGATTGGTCATCGTCTACGATCCAGATAGGCTTCATGGGACTTAACTTTCTCTAAGTGGCTTGCACTGAAACAGCTCAGGGCAACGGAATCAAAATTTTGAAATCAGTTCGACCTGGCACGCTCTCACACTCAATCAAGCCGTGATGCTGCTGGACAAAAGTCTGCGCCAATGTGAGACCTAAGCCAGAGCCACCTTCTCTTCCCGAGATAAGGGGAAAGAAAATACGATCCTTGATCGAGTCTGGAACACCAGGCCCGTTGTCAATGACATGCAATTCCAATGCCAGTCGATATCGCTGCTTGCCAAAAGTGACTTGTCGAGCGATGCGGGTCCTGAAAGTCAGCTCAGCATCGCCTTCTGTGATCCGATCCGACAGCGCCAGTGCTGCGTTGTGAGAGATGTTGAGCACGGCCTGAATCAGCTGCTCTCTGTCCCCGCGGAACTCAGGGATGGAGGTGTCGTAATCACGGATGACACGAATGCCTCTGGGAAACTCAGACACAATGAGTGACCGAACCCGCTCGCAAACCTCGTGGATGTTGACATCACCCACCATGTGCGGACGTCGGTGTGGCGCCAGCAAACGGTCCACCAGCGTTTGCAACCTGTCGGCCTCACGAATGATCACCTGCGTGTATTCGGTCAGCTCTTTGGATTCCATTTCCATTTCAAGCAGCTGTGCAGCACCCCGAATACCGCCTAAAGGATTCTTAATTTCGTGCGCCAAATTGCGGATCAGCTCTTTATTGGCCTGTGCTTGGTCGATCAAGCGCTCTTCGCGGTCTTGACGAGTTTGCTGCTGAATCGGCAACAATTCAATGATGACTTCATCGTCTTTGTCCGACTGGGCCACAATGACATGCACGGGCAAGGCCTCTTCTGGATTGATGCGCAACAACTCGGAGTCATACCGCAAAGCCGCAAATTCATTGGCTTTGGCGCCATTCAAGGCATGCACCAAGGGCTGTGGGTCTGCAAAAAACTGAAGGAATGAATCCCCTTCCAAGCTTCTGCGCGACTGTCCCATCACGTCTTCTAGTTCCGCATTCACAAATAGCACATGGCCATTGCTGTTTAGAACTGCAATGGGCGTTGCCAGCAAATCGAAAGCTTGGAAACGCGTCTGTGGAGGTGTTTTGGAAGGCGCCGTCATCGGTAGTTCACTTAGATTTCAAAGTCGACATAGGGCTGGTCATGTGGATGCCATAACGACTGAGTTCACGCTGCAGCGCATGCAAGTCTCGCTCCACCCTTTGAAGCTGAACTTTCAATGCCATTGCGCGTTGTTGATAGTTGGCCTGGTGACTTGTTTCACCGGCCAATGGCGTGGGTTGACCACGGTTGTAAAGATGCACCAATTCGGCGTATTGAGCGCTCATCTTTTGCCACTCATCCTCCAGAATGGTGCGCGCTTGCGCTTTCCGATCTGGCGAATCGAATGATGCACCTGCTTGCAAAGCAGCGGCCTGCGTTCGTGCGTTTTCTGATGTTTCTGAAGCGCCAGAGGTCCTTGTACCCAGCTCTTTTTGAGCTGTGGTTTGAACCCGCGTGCCTTCAATTTGTGTGGGCTGCGAAATACGCAATTGTTGGCACAACTTGGGATCTAAGGGTTGATTGGTAATTTCTTGACCACACTTGTAAACCGCTTGATCGGCCAAAGCACCGCTTGCAAAGGACGCTAATGCGAAATGAACAGCCCCTGCAAAGACAAAGGCAAACAGACACGACAGCCTTGCCATGAATTCTTGCACTTGCTTTGCGGGTAACGTCATTGAATTTACTTTCAACCATGAAAAAAGGACGGCCTGAGCCGTCCTTTTCGGGTAGGGCTCAGGTGCCCAAACTCGCTGCGAATTACAGTGAGTAGTACATCTCGTATTCAACGGGGTGCACGGCTTGACGGAAGCGTGTGACTTCACCCATTTTCAATTCAATGTAAGCGTCGATCATGGAGTCTGTGAACACGCCGCCTTTTGTGAGGAAGGCGCGGTCTTTGTCCAAATACTCGAGGGCTTGGTCCAAGCTGTGGCAAACCGTTGGCACCAATGCATCTTCTTCTGGAGGCAAATGGTACAAATCTTTGGTCGCTGCTTCACCTGGGTGAATCTTGTTTTCCACACCATCCAAACCAGCCATCATCAATGCAGCGAAGCAGAGGTAAGGGTTGGCCATTGGATCTGGGAAGCGCGCTTCAATGCGGCGACCTTTGTCAGATGCAACGTGAGGAATGCGAATCGAAGCAGAACGGTTGCGGCTTGAGTAAGCCAACTTCACAGGGGCTTCAAAACCAGGCACCAAACGCTTGTAGCTGTTGGTTGTGGGGTTGGTGATGGCGTTCAATGCACGTGCGTGCTTGATGATGCCGCCGATGTAGTACAGCGCGTAGTCTGACAAACCTGCGTAGCCGTTGCCAGCGAACAAGTTTTTGCCGTCTTTCCAGATGGACTGGTGAACGTGCATGCCGGAACCGTTGTCACCGACCAAAGGCTTGGGCATGAAAGTAGCTGTTTTGCCGTAGGCGTTGGCCACGTTCCAAACCACATACTTCAATGTTTGGGTCCAGTCAGCGCGCTCAACCAATGTGCTGAAGCGTGTGCCGATTTCGTTTTGACCAGCGCCAGCCACTTCGTGGTGGAACACTTCAACGGGGATGCCCATGGATTCGAGAATCAGGGACATTTCAGCGCGCATGTCTTGTGTGCTGTCAACGGGAGGCACTGGGAAGTAACCACCTTTGACGGTAGGACGGTGACCGCGGTTGCCGCCTTCCATTTTGGTGCCGCTGTTCCAAGGTGCTTCGTAGTCGTCGATCTTGAAGAACGAACCGGACATGTCGCTACCAAAGCGAACGTCGTCGAACAAGAAGAATTCTGGCTCGGGTCCGAAGTAAGCAGTGTCGCCCAAACCGGAAGCCTTCAAGTAGGCTTCAGCGCGCTTGGCGATAGAACGTGGGTCGCGGTCGTAGGCTTTGCCATCACCGGGTTCCAACACGTCGCAACCCAAGATCAAAGTTGTTTCTTCGAAGAAGGGGTCGAGGTTGGCGGTGTTGGGATCGGGCATCAACAACATGTCGGAGGCTTCAATGCCCTTCCAACCGGCGATAGAAGAACCGTCAAAGGCGTGACCGTCGGTGAACTTGTCTTCGTCAAAGTGGGAAATTGGCACAGAAACGTGCTGCTCTTTGCCACGGGTATCGGTGAAGCGGAAGTCAACGAATTTTACTTCGTTGTCTTTCACCATCTTCATAACGTCTGCGACGGTCTTTGCCATCAGATTCTCCTAAGGATGGATGTTGATAATTGGTTCTTCGGGAATGCAGATTCTGTGCCAACTAAAGCTTCAGTCCGCATTTACCCAAGACCGCTATTGTGCCCCGAGGATAGGGTGCTGCCCGAGCTTAAAGCATGATTTTTTCACTCAAACCCATGCACCACCAAAAAGCATGAAAGCACCATTATAGTGCGCTTCATGTTAACGCACCATTTCGGGGCCTAGCTCGACTTTAAAGGTTTGAAGGCCTGCTTTCAAGGCCGCAAATGCCACATCAGACAGCGATTCTTCACCTTTGACCCCCAATTCAATGTGTTTGCCCCACTGCGGATGGTCGACACTGGGCAAACTGAACACTTTGACGCCTTGAAATTGCAATTCGATGGCCTCCATCAAAGGTGTCAGGGTGGCTTCCATGGCGCCAAACACAATCACAGAACGTTCAATTCGTCGGGGTGCGGTCCCCCACGATTGGCAGTAGACATCCAACTTGTCTTGCATCATGGGCCATGCCATCACGGGAAAGCCTGGCACAAAGTGAACCATGCCCTCGCCTTGACCCCGACACGTAAAGCCTGGAATCTTGTTGTACGGATTGCGAATGATGTCGGCACCTTGCGGAAACATGCCCATGTTCAAGCGATGTAAATTGTCTTCACGCTCTGGTTCGTAAGGCAAACCTTGTTCCAAAGCCACATCTTGCATGCGCTCCAAAATGAGCGCCTTGGCTTGAGCTTGCAAAGCGAGTGGCACGCCTAAGGCTTTGGCTGCGCATTGACGCGTATGGTCGTCAGGGGTTGCGCCAATTCCGCCACATGAGAACACCACATCGCCCGATGCAAATGCGCGCGCCAGTACGGCGGTGATGCGCTCTGGCGAATCGCCCACATACTCCGCCCAAGAAAGTTGCAAGCCCCGCGCTGAGAGCAATTCAATGAACTTGGAAAGGTGCTTGTCTGCACGCTTGCCTGACAAAATTTCATCGCCAATGATAATGATGCCAATGGCGGGTGCTGCCTGCACTGGCAGATGGTTCAAGGTGGTCATGCGGGCCTTGTCATGTTCAAGTGAAACGAATGTATTTAAGTGTTCACGACTTTGGGTTCGACATCCAAGACATCGGCGCCAAGCAGTGAATCGTCACGCCGTGTGGCAGATGGTTCATCCCGAAATTCTGCCAACGCATTGAGTAGAAAGTGAACAAACCAAAGCGCTGAAAAAATGAACACCAAGGTGTAAATCCAAACAGCAATGGGGATGAGCACCACAAAGGCCGCAACAAACAACGCACCTGAGGCCCACACCAAAGTGGGCGCTGCGCCCATCAAACCTGTGATCACACCCATGATCAGTAACTGGAAACGATAGCGACGCATCAACTCGGATCGCTCATTGCGAGAAGCATGTTCAGACAACACATCGTAAGTCATGACACGATAAGTGAGCCAGCCCCAAATGAGCGCGGGGAGCAACACGGCCAAGGGTGGCAACCACCAAAGTGGCAGCGTCAAAAGCAAGGCGCCAATGGCCAGCACAAGCGACAACAAGGTCCATGCCACGCCATGAAACACTGAACCTCCCCGCTTGCGCTCAAGATGTTCAAAGCGACGCTCGGCCACCAAATTGACCAAGGCTGGCGTCATCATGAAGGAGACCGCCAGCAAGGACATCACCACCACAAAGGGGGTGACAGCAACAATGATGAGCAGCGGTGGCACCACTGCTTTCAGACTCAGCAAGCCCACGCGTTCTAACCAAATCAAGGCCCAGTCCCAGGTACTGCTGGCATCCATCCACACACGCACACTTTGCAGCGCAGCATCCCAGTACAAGGCGCCTAAGCCCATCACAATGACCCCCATCAAGATCAGCGGCACAAGTGAAAGCATGATCACTTTTGGATGGAAACAATAAGCGACAGCACGCCAAAACGAATCGACCATGATCTTCATGCGTTTTGTCTCCGCTCAAACAGACGCGCCAACCCTAGTCTTTGCTGCGCCCAAAAACCTTGACCATAATCGCGTCCCTCCTCCACTTGATCGCGAATGCCTGTAGCCTCGTAGCGATTGGAAAAATCAGCAGTGTTGAACAGCATGTCCCACCAAGGAAAGAGCACGCCAAAATTGTGACCGCCTAAGGTTTGTCGGCCTGCCGATTCATGCCCAATGCCAATGCCGTGGTGCAAACGGTGAAATCGAGGGCTGATCAACAAGCGGTCTCCTAGCCAACCAAAACTGCATTTGAAATTGGCATGCTGAAAATTCTCACACAACTGACTGACCGCTACCAAAGCGACAAACTGGCCAGGCCCCACACCAATCAATTTGGCAATGAGGGACAACAACATCGCTGTGATGACATCGTCCAGTAAATGGTTGCGGTTGTCAGTCCACATCGTCATATGCCGCTGCGAGTGGTGCAAGGCATGCAACGCCCACCATTGATTGAAATGATGCTGCCCCCGGTGAATGAAGTAATGCACCCCATCTAAAACCAGCAAGTAAAGGACAAAACTCACCGCAGCCTGATCTGTCACACCCGGCCAAATAGCGTCGATGTTCAATGTCGGAAAACCTGCAACACGCAGGGCACCAAAGCCTGTTTCAATGGCATTTTCAAATGTAAAAAACATGAACAACTTGAACAAGCCCAAGCGTTGGATCAAGGTGTAGATCACATCCACACGCACTGCCGATGCATCAGGATGGCGCTCTAGTGGTCGCCATCTTTCCAAGGGTGCAATGAGACACACCATCACAGCTATTTGAATCAATCCCACCAAGAGCCAGCCCGTGCCTTCAAATGCAACGTCGAGCAAATTGCCGACGCCTACTTCAAACGCGATGGGTTGAATCACATTCTCAAACAGCAGCGTTTGCACATTCGCAAAGGCATCCAAGAAAAAATTGACGACGTCTGAAAGCATGGTGATGTGTTAAACCCTGCTTGGGTTTACGGAGGAATATCTGCCAAGAGTTTCGAATATTGCGGATGCTGGCGCAAACTTGCAAAACAAAAACCCTTTTCTTTCAGGCCCAAAACCAAGGGTTCCAGCACGGCAGGTGCCCAGGGATCTTGACGTGACCAGATGCCCAAATGCGCCACCAAAATATCGCCACTGCGAATATGCTTCAAAGCACTGCTCAGGAGTTTTTGATTGCTGTGCGTCTGGCTGGACAACTCATCCCCCAAAAAACCAGCGGGCGACCAGCCCACATGCGTGTAGCCGCATTCTTTGGCCGCCTGCAATAGCGCTGGTGAGGTCTTACCGCCAGGCGCACGAAACAATGGCAAGGTTTTGCGCCCGGTCATGGCCTCCAAGCGATCGCTGGCTTTCTTTAAATTGGCGCAATAATCGGCGGCTCGCCAACTTAAATTTTGACCGGCCTGATCACCCGCGCTGGGACGAATTTTGAAATTTTGCGCATCGATGTCGGCACGCCAGTAGGCGTGGTCATAAGTATGACTTGCAAAGTCGTGACCATTGGCGGCTTGGGCTTTCCACCACGCGGCCCAGTGCTGTCCCATGGAACCGTCGCCCTCTTGCGTCTTTTCGTGGGCCGCAAAATAAGTCACGGGCACCTGATGCTTTTGCAAAACTTGCGAAATCAAAGGCGCAACGCCCATGTGGCCCGTGTCAAACGTCAGGTAAACAGGTTTGGGGCAAAGTGGCGCAGGGGGCAAATGAGGCACCGCCTTCGTGGCCCATGAAGAACTGGAAATGGCGAGGGCTAACAACCCCCGGCCTAAGATTTTCAAAACGTGATCACTGACGAGGCGCATGGTCTAGCGTCCACACACCATGGGGCGACTTGCCTACTTTAATTTGTCGAACCACTTTTCGCGTGGTCATGTCTATGACGCTGAGTTTTTGCGCCCAACGCGATGCCAACAAAATGGTTTTGCCGTCGGCCATGATGTCCATGCAATCAGGGCCGGTAGGGCCTGGGTAATGGTCGACAACGGTGAAGCTTTTGTAATCGATTTTGCTGATGGTATTGGCGACGCGGTTGCTGACCAACACGTGTTGTTTGTCACCGATGGCTCGGAATGCATGCGCACCCTTTCCTGTGGGAATCTTTTTGACCTTTTGCGCTGGGCCATTGGAAACGTCATACACCTCCACGCCATCACCGCCTGTCAAACCGATCAACAAATGTTTGTCATCTGGCGTGCCAAACACATCCGCAGGCATGGTGCCTGTTTTGACGCGCCATTTGATGACTTGAGTGGCCAAGTCAACGGCAACCAATTCGTCGCTGTCTTGCATGGTGGCCCACACCGTGGTGCTTTTGCTGTCTATCCACAAATGGCTGGGTGTTTTAGAAGATGAAATTCGTTTGACCAGCGTGGGGGTTTGACCATCCCACTTGTAAATGTCAATGTGATTGAGACGGTTGGCCACTGTGACAAACCATTTCATGTCGGGCGAAAACCGTAACTGATAGGGATCCAAAATGCCAGGCACGACTCGCTGAATTTCAGCCGTACGTGGATCGATGAAGGTTAAGGAGTCCGACAATGCGTTGGCCACAATGACCGATTTTTCGTCGGGGGTCATGTAGAAGTGGTGTGGCTCTTTGCCCGTTGGAATGCGTTTGGTTTCGGTCCAACTCACAGGGTCGATCACACTGACAGTGCCATCCAGTGAATTCAAAACAAAGACAGGGGCCGGTGCTTGGACTGCAGGGGCGGCAGGTGCTGGCTGCGGCGTTGCCGACATGGCCGATGCAGCACTTAAAGTGGCCAAGCTAATTGAGAGTGTCAGTGCGCGAAAGATCATTCCTTAAGTGTACTGGGGTATTGCAACACCGGGCCAAGGAAAGGCCTCTAACTTTGACAATTATTGGCCATTCTGGTGTCAGAATGAAGGCATGAAAACGCCAAGTTTGATCTCTGTCAGGGGTGTTGAATTAGAGGTTCAGCACATTCCTTTTGGCAACACCGCCAAGCAAGCCCTCTCGCATCCCGCATGTGTTTTTTTGCATGAAGGTTTGGGCAGTGTGGCCATGTGGAAAGATTGGCCACAAAAAGTCTGTGAAAGTTTGGGCTGTGAAGGCTGGGTTTATTCACGCAAGGGCTATGGTCAATCGCAACACATCCTCGATGTGCGAGGAGCCGGCAAGCTCACCGCAGACTACATGCATCATGAGGCCCTAGATGTTTTGCCTGCGCTGTTTCAGGCTCTGAACATCTCCCATCCCCTGTTGATCGGCCACTCCGATGGCGGCACCATTGCACTGATACACGCCAGTCAATTTTCAGTGGCCGGCTGCGTGGTGATGGCACCGCATGTCATGGTGGAAGACAAGTCGATTCAAGCCATTTCACAAGCGCGCGATCACTTTGAGAAATTGCGTCCACGGCTTGCGGCATTTCACAAAGATGTGGATGTGGCGTTTTGGCAATGGAACGATGTGTGGCTGAGCGACGCATTTAGAAGCTTTGACATTCGTCCTTTGCTTCACAAAATTGCATCGCCCTTGATGGCCATTCAAGGCGCGGACGATCCCTACGGCACCATGGCGCAAATTGACGACATTGCATCGGAGGTGCCACAGACTCAGTTGGTCAAACTTGTCAATTGTGGCCACAGTCCACACAAGGACCAGCCCACCGAAGTGCTTCAGGCTTTGAAGTATTTTTCAAGCTCGCTGGGCAAGATCCAACGCCATTGACCAGGCGCTAAATCATCAGGCAAATTCAAATTGCCAATGGCGCTTCTGTGCAAGCCTTCCACCCGATTGCCAACCGCTGCCAACATGCGTTTGACTTGGTGGTACTTGCCTTCGGTGAGGGTGAGTTTCAGGTGTGTCTCTGACACTTTTTCACAGGCTGCCGCTTTGACAGGTTTGGGGCTATCGTCCAACACCACGCCCGCCAATAATTTTTCCACTTGGCTGTCTGTGATCTCGTGCTTGGTGGTGACTTCGTACACCTTGGGCATGTGGTGCTTGGGCGAGCTCATGCGGTGAATGAATTTGCCATCATCGGTCAGCAACAACAAGCCCGTGGTGTCTTGGTCTAAGCGACCCACCGCCTGAACACCCTGCACGGCTGCTTTTTGCGGACGCAAGCGCAAAGGTGATGGCAGCAGTGTGTAAATGCTGGGCCAGGTAGAAGGTTTTTGCGAACACTCTGTACCTGTCGGTTTGTGCAGCATGAGGTAGGCACGGTCAAAGTACGGCCACTCAGTGCTCTGCACTTTGAACTTGAGATTCTCGGGATCGAAGAAAACACCGGGGTCTTCTTGCACTTCGCCATCGACACTGACGTAGCCCTGCTGCACCAAGCCCGCGCAAACGCGGCGGGTGCCAAAACCCTGGCTGAAGAGGATGTCTTCTAAACGCATGGGTTTCATGGCACGAATCCGAGCAAAATGTTTGGCTGCAAAGAATTACTTCAAAGCTTTGAAACGCACTCGCTTAGGCTTAGCACCCTCTTCGCCCAAACGTTTCTTCTTGTCGGCTTCGTACTCTTGGTAGTTGCCGTCAAAGAACACCCACTGGCTGTCGCCTTCGGCCGCCAAGATGTGTGTGGCAATGCGGTCAAGGAACCAACGATCGTGGCTGATCACCATGACCGAGCCAGCGAACTCGAGCAAGGCATCTTCCAAAGCGCGCAATGTTTCCACATCCAAGTCATTGGAAGGTTCGTCCAGCAGCAACACGTTGCCGCCTTCAATCAGTGTTTTGGCCAAGTGCAAACGACCGCGCTCACCGCCGGACAACATGCCGACTTTCTTTTGCTGATCGCCACCGTTGAAATTGAAGCGGCCGCAATAGGCACGGCTTGGCATTTGGAATTTGCCCACGGTCATGATGTCGAGACCACCCGACACATCTTCCCAAACGGTTTTTTCGTTGGACAAGTCGTCGCGATTTTGGTCGACAAAGGCCATCTTCACGGTTTGGCCAATTTTGACCGTGCCGCTATCGGGCTGCTCTTTGCCTGCGATCAGTTTGAACAAGGTCGATTTACCAGCACCATTGGGGCCGATGATGCCGACGATGGCGCCAGCGGGCACTTTGAAGCTGAGGTTGTCAATGAGCAAACGGTCGCCAAATGATTTGCTGACGTTGGTGAATTCAAACACCTCATTGCCCAAACGCTCGGCCACAGGAATGAAAATTTCCTGTGTTTCATTGCGCTTTTGGTAGTCGTAGTCGCTCAATTCTTCGAAGCGTGCCAAACGGGCCTTGCTCTTGGCCTGGCGACCTTTGGGGTTGGAACGAGCCCATTCCAATTCTTTCTTCATGGCCTTGGTGCGAGCGTCTTCGGTGCGCTGCTCTTGCTCCAAGCGGGCTTCTTTTTGCTCCAACCATGTGGAGTAGTTGCCTTTGTAGGGAATGCCGTGGCCACGGTCCAATTCCAAAATCCATTCGGCCGCGTTGTCTAGGAAGTAGCGGTCGTGGGTAATGGCCACCACCGTACCGGGGAAGCGTTGCAAGAACAACTCAAGCCAGTCGACACTTTCTGCATCCAAGTGGTTGGTGGGTTCGTCAAGCAGCAACATGTCGGGGCGACTGAGCAACAAACGGCACAAAGCCACGCGGCGTTTTTCACCACCGGAGAGCTTGCCAATGACGGCATCCCATGGGGGCAAACGCAAGGCATCGGCTGCAATTTCGAGTTGGTGGTCGGATGCATCGCCCGCTGTAGAAATGATGGCTTCCAATTTGGCTTGCTCGGCTGCGAGGGCATCGAAATCGGCGTCTTCTTCCGCGTAGGCTGCATAGACCTCTTCGAGGCGAGCTTGCGCTGCCTTGGCTTCGCCCATGCCGCCTTCAACCGCTTCGCGCACGGTTTCATTGGGGTCCATTTGGGGCTCTTGGGGCAGGTAACCAATTTTGAGGCCGGCCATGGGGATGGCTTCGCCTTCAATCTCTTTGTCGATGCCAGCCATGATTTTCAGCAAAGTAGATTTGCCGGAACCGTTCAAGCCGAGCACGCCAATTTTGGCGCCTGGAAAGAAGCTAAGTGAAATGTCTTTGAGAATTTGACGCTTCGGCGGCACGATCTTGCCGACGCGGTTCATGGAAAAAACGTATTGGGCCATGGCTGGGGTGCTCTTCAAAAGGGAGGGAAAAGATAATTTTCCCGAACCCGCGATTATCCCAGTCTTTGAGGCGTCCCTCTGGCCTTTTGGCCCCCGAATTCTTTCAAATTACAAGACTCGATCACCAGATTTGCCGCTTCGACTGGAAAATTGGACCCGTGCATCCTGGGTTTCAAGCCCAATTCGGGCTGCACGACCACCATAAACCTCAGATTTAAGCCATGCGGCCTCTGCATCCAAAGCCTCGGCCGATGCCACGGCGGTGTACCAAACCCTGGCTTCTGCGTCCCAGCGGTAACCTCGGGCTTTGAGCTTGTCTTTGGTCTCAAAGGGTGAGCCGAAGGCTTTGACCACGGTGCGTGCATTTTCAGCCGCTCTGAAAAGCTGCTGAAGGCCCGTGAGGTTTTCGGCTGGATTGTCTGTCTTTAGCGGTGATGTCAAAACGCGCAGCAAGGCGTGGCAGTCAACTTGGGCACGGTGGGCATCATAAAACCACCCCAACTCACTGCACAAAAATTCGAGCTTGGCCGACCCCAAGCCCTGGGCTTTCCAGTTGATACCTTGAAATGAGCAAGCCCAGGCTTTGTGTTCAAACACGGCCAATCGGTTTTCAACAAAAGGGCGGTCAAAACCAGCGTTGTGCGCCACGATGAGGTCGGCGCGTTCCACCATGTCTTGGATGGTGGCCTCGTTCAATTTTTGGCCTTTGACATCTGCGCTGGTGATGCCAGTGAGCTTCACAATTTCGGGCGGAATGGGACGACCGGGGTCTTCAAAGTCTTCGTACACCTCGACCTCGCCCACGGGCTTACCCGTTTGCAGATCGACATCCACCGCCAGCATGGCCAACTCGATGATGTTTTCGGCACGCCAATCCAAACCTGTGGTTTCGGTGTCCAAAATCAAGACACGCTTGGTGGGGCCACCTGTGCCCGGACCAAAATTCAAAACAGGCACCAAGCGTCGTTTCACTTTGTAATCGGGGTGTGCCGACAATTGGTCGGCCATGTCATCAAAATTCATGTCAGTGTCGCTAGATCTGTAAATGGCTTATTTTGACCGATGAAACAGAACTTCCGCCAAGCCGCCACTTCGGACCACCCGTTGCGCCACTGCATTGAACAAGACAGAGGGATTCGGCACCCACCAGCTGAGGCGCAACTTAGCGCGTGTCACACCGGTGTACAACAACTCCCGCGTCAGCACAGGCGCATCACGGTCCGGCAGCACCATCAGCACATGGTCGTATTCTGAGCCCTGCGATTTGTGAACGGTCATGGCCCATACCGTTTCAACCGCATCCAAGCGTGAAGGCAGCACCCACCTCACACCGCCGTTGCCGTCGGGGAACGCCACGCGAAGGCCATTGGCTGTAGGCAAACATTGACCGACATCACCATTCATCAGATTCAAGTGGTAGTCGTTGCGGGTCACCATGATGGGGCGGCCCACGAACCAAGCTTCTGGTGACGCAGCCTGCTGGAAAATTTTGTCACGGCTTTGGGCAAGGCCCAGTGCCAGACCAATGCGATCGTTCAAGGCTTGTACGCCCCAAGCACCTTGACGGAGGGCGCAAAGCACTTGAAATTCGCTAAAGCTGTTGAGCAGTTGCAGAGCTTGTACGTTGTCGCAAACAGCGCCAGCTTGCCGCAGCGGGTTCAACTGGGAGAGCCAATTTGCCCAGCCTGCCTGAAGGCTTGTGACCACGGCTGGATGCAATTGCGCATGAGGCCTGTCACGCCATGCGTCCGGCCAGCGCAAAATATCCGAACTTTCGGTGGCAGCCAGATCATCTGCGCATGGCAAGGTTTGCCAATGGGCTTTCAGTGTTTCTTCCTGCCCCTCATTGATCAGCTTGGCCCATTGGCCAATGGCACTGTGGGCATGAAAACGGCGGCTCACATGAAGCACCGCCGTTTGTTCTGGCAAGGCAAAGGCTTTTCCGCTGTGCGCTTGGGTGTTGTCATCCGATTGCGCGGCACCTTCGCACAACTGAGACCAAACGGCGCCCGCCTCTACCGAGGCCAATTGATCTTTGTCGCCCAACAAAACCAAGCGGGCCTGCGCAGGCACACAGTGCATCAAACGCGCCATGAGTTCCAAATCAATCATGGACGCTTCATCGACCACCACCAGGTCAGTGGCCAAAACGGGGGCTGGTCTGCTTGCGGCATCTGGGTTGTATTGCAACAATTGATGCAGTGTGACGGCTTGAGTCGGTATGCCTTCGGCCCAGCCTTCAGGCAAGGTGGCCAAGGCCGATTGGATAGAAGCACTTAAGCGGCTGGCAGCCTTGCCTGTTGGCGCTGCCAAATGGATGCGCAATGTTTGCTGATGATCGCCTGCGGCACGCTGGAGTAGCGCCAACAGCCGAACCACGGTGGTGGTTTTGCCTGTGCCGGGCCCCCCCGTGATGAGGGTCAGGCCTGCACGCAATGCTTTCGCACAGGCAATGCGCTGCCAATCTGTTGCTTTACCTACGGATCCAAACAAAGCCGTCAGTTTTTCATCAGCGTCTTGCGGCACTACAAAGGGCACGGCCAAGCGAGATTGAATCGACGCTTGAATGGTTTGCTCGGCTTGCCAAGCCCGCCTGAGGTAAACGCGTTGAACATGACCGTCTTCTTGCAAGGACAACACCAGAGGCGCATTCACCCCCATCGCCCATGGCAAGGTTTTGGCGGCTTCTGCCCATGGATTCACGGCAGCTGAAAACAAATCAATCGCTGCATCCTGCTCTTTTGAAAGCGATGCAAACTGTTCCAGCGACTTGATTTGCGCACTGGACCAATCTAGCAAATGGGGTGCGTCTTGCCACAAACATTCAAGGTCCAAGCAAGCATGACCGCGCCCCATTTGATGGCTGACCAACAGCGCCAGCAAATCATGCAATGCATCCGTACTGGCTTGATGCGATTTCAAAAATTTCAGCCATGCCACATCCAAGGCAGTCCAGGGCCACGAAACCATGCCAGATGCTGGCTGGGGAATGGCAAAACTTTGTGAACTGAGTTGAAGCTTTGTCATGCCAGGATGCCGGTAACTGCCGTAGGCTGATGCAACTTGAAAGCTTCGTCGAGCGCCTGAATGAGTTCAAAAGGCGGTCGACTGAAGTAGACACCCTGCCCCACTTGATCAATGCCGCGCAAGTAAAGGTAGATGGCGCCGCCCATGTGTTGTTCGTAGCTGTAATTTTTCAAGCGGGACTTTAAAAGTCGATGCACAGCCAAAATGTACAAGGTGTATTGCACATCGTAGCGATGACTGAGCATGCTGCCACTGATGCTGCCTGGGGCGTAGTTGGGCAACTTGTTGGATTTGTAATCGAGCACGTAATAACGGCCCTGATGTTCAAACACGATGTCCATGAAACCCGTGAGCAAACCATTCAGTTGCTGCGCTTGCAAACTGGGACGATTTTGTCCAGCTTGCACCGCCTCGCAGATCAAGCGGTCCATGTGCTGTGTGGAGACACCATGCGTTTTGAATGTGAAGCCCATTTCGGGCCACGCATTGTGGCCATTGAGCTGCGACAAGCTCAAACAATGTTGATCTGACCCCAATTGATTTGAATCCAAGAGATTCAATTGCGCAGTGGCGCAATGGCGAACGAGTTGGAGGCACAGGCTTTGGTGCTCGGGGCTGAGTTGCAGGCTGTCGGCTTGGGTTTGCCACCAACGCTGCCAGCGAAGCTTGGTTTCGGGGGGTATCGATGGCTCTTCTTGCAGCAAGGGCCAAGCTTCTTTGAGTTGCCATTCAAAGATGTCGTGCAGCAAAGTGCCGTAAGCGCTGCCAGCTGGGAAGCCGTTGTATAGCGGTGTGGCTTCGACTGCCACCAAGTCTTCTTCGTTCTGGTTGCCGGACTCGGAAATGTCGCTTTGAACGTCGCTTTGAACGTCGTTGCCAACGGCATTGTCAATTTGGGCATCTAACCAGCGTGCTTCGCGCGTCAATCCAGAATCGCCTGAAGCTGAATGTGCATCGTTTAAATTGCGCGTGAGCGCACTGAAACTGGCTGTCCAACCGGCTCGAGGCAGTGTGCGCGTGGGTTGCCTTGCAGGTGTTGGGACTTCTGCCAGGGGCGATTGAAGGGGCTCAAACAGGTTGGCATCGGCTTCAGGCGCACTGACAAGTGCGATGTCTTGACAACTTGCCCATGCCTGCAATTTGTCCTGCAAATCATCGGCTGACGTTCGACCCAGCAAAACACTGATCGCGCTTTGGGCTTGCGCCTCTTTGGCTTTGAAATCATCTTTGCGTTTGGCCACACCCAGCCACATGGCTTGCTGCGCACGCGTGAGTGCCACATACAACAAGCGAATATCTTCTTGCAAACGTTCTTCAGATGATCTGAGTGAATCGTCTTTGTCTTCTCTGAAATTGGACACAAAGGGCAAAAAGACCAAGGGGTACTGCAAGCCTTTGGCTTTGTGAAAGGTGATCACTTGCACCAATTCTGCATCGGTCTCCAATCGCATTTGAGCCGCCTCACCTTGCGCTTGGGGGTTGGCCAATTGATCGGTCAAGAAACGCAGCAAAGCGGTCTCGCCTTGCAAGCTGAGACTGGCCGATTGCAACAACTCGCCTAGATGCAACAGATTGGTCAAGCGCCTTTCTGCGGTATCGCCTTGTGCTTGCATGCGCCGGCCAATGTCTTGCTCATGCACCATTTTGTAGAGCATCGGCAAAAAGCCTTGACGTTGCCAAGTGTGATGCCACGCATTGAAACGCTCCACCCAAATGTCCCACGCATCTTCCGCCGTGAACACTTCCTCAATTTCAGGCAGGCTAAGACACAAGGTCCGCGTGGTCAGAGCGGCGCGAAGCAGCTTGGCATTGCGGGCCTGCAAGACGGCTTCCAAGATGGACGCCAAATCGAGCGCTTCGCGGGTGGCATACACACTGTCGCGATCTGACAAGTACACACTGCGGATGCCGCGCTCGGCCAGCGCTTGGCGAATTTTTTTAGCTTCATTGCCATCTCTGACCAATACCGCCATTTGGCCGGGCTGCGCCACGCGGTCATTCAACAGGGAGACCATTTGGGTGGCGCAAATCTGTGCCATCTGATCGCTGTAGTGGGTGCCGCTGAGCGGCTTGTCGACGGCCAAATGCCAGACGGTGAGCGCAGGTACTTTTTGACCATTGGCCAAACGAAGGCTTGTCGCCTTGGCGGGTGTTGGCGTTTGGACGTGCTCGAACGGCACCTCGCCAAAGGGCGTATGAGCAGCACCAAACACATGGTTGACCGCATTGACCACTTCTTGGCTTGATCGGAAGTTTTCTGTCAGCGTCCAAATTGATTCAGCCGTATGACGTGCATTCAGATAGGTTTGCAAGTCGGCGCCGCGGAAACTGTAAATGGCTTGCTTGGGATCACCGATCATCAAAAAGGCACTGGTGGCTTGCTCGTTAGCGGCGTTTGCGGATGAACCGGCGCCATAAATGCGCGACAACGATTCGTATTGCCAAGGATCGGTGTCTTGAAACTCGTCCACCATGGCCACCGGAAACTGCGCTCGGATCATGTCAGGCAAGCGACTGCCTGACGCGTGAAGTGCGGCATGCAGGCGTTGCAATAGATCAGAAAAATCAAAACTGGCCAGACGCTTCTTTTGCTGCAAATAAGCACGCCCCACTTGAACGGCAGCATGATGCAGTAAATCAATGCCCACATCGGGTTCAGCTTCGCGTTGCACCATCCATTGACCAATGGCAGTCCAAACACCCTGCAGATCTTCGATGGGGGGAGCGTCTTTTTTCAAGCTCGCATTGAGCTTTTCCAACGTGAACTTTTTCAAGGTGTCGATGTCGGCTTCTTCGCCCGAAGCCCACTCAGACAAATGCGATACAAAGTAGACATGCTTTTTGGCAACGTAGACATTGCCTTTGAGGTCTTTGTCTAACGCCTTGGCCATGAAGGACAATGCGGTTTGCATGTGCGTGGCAAGCAATTGGCGCGCCGTAGACTCCAAGTGCAAACATCGCTCTTGCCACTGCGCCCAGGCGGTCAATGCCGCCTTTGGATCGGGGTCTTGTGATGCATCCGGAAAACCACCGGGTGTCTTTTCAAATTTTTGCCACAGCGATTGCATGTTATTGAGCAAGGCCTCAGGGCTTGCACCCAAGGCCTTCAAGGCACCCAATTGCGTGGCTTCCAAGGGGTACACAAATTCACGCCAATAATCTTTGGCCAACTTCAGTTTCAAAGCGGGTGCATCATCTAACCGTGTTTGATCAAACAAACTTTGGCTGTCAAAGGCATGCTGCCGCAACATGCGACTTGACCAGCTGTGAATGGTGTAGATGGCCGCTTCGTCCATCCATTGCGCAGCCTCTTCCAAGCGCGCTGCATGGTGGCTGTTGCGATCCGTGCCCAAGTTGGCTTGCAAATTCCGCAAGAAATCATCTACAGCGTCTTCTTTTTGCTGGCCCCTGAAAAACTGCGCAGCTTGGGTCAAGCGCGCGCGGATGCGATCGCGCAGTTCTGCCGTGGCAGCGTCTGTGAATGTCATGACCAAAATTTGCGGCGGCATCAAGCCCTGCCCTTGCCAACCATGCCCCAAGATCAGCCGCACATACAAAGCTGCCAAAGTCCATGTTTTACCAGTACCGGCACTGGCCTCAATGAGTTGGATGCCTTGCAGTGGCAAGGTCAACACATCGAGCCTTTGAGTGGTCAAGGGCTTCATGCCGTGCCACCCTCCATGGTGGCTGCGCGCATCAGGTCGGCATACAAAACGGGGGCCCAAGTTGGCAAACCCAAGCGAAGTGGCTCAAAGTTGTCAAATGAACGCTGCACATACAAAGAGCGCGCAAAGTCAGTGTCTTCTGCAAAGCTGTCGTGAAAGGCTTTGCTGGCTTTGTCCAAGGCGAGGTCGATGACTTGATGGGGATCAACGGCTTTGTCAGATTGCGCATGTCGCGCTTGTTCGGCTGCAAATGCCAAACCGGCCTTGAAGGTGATGGGCAATGGGCATGCCCAAGCTTGCCTGTAAGCCGTCAGCCACTGCATCAACATTTGCTGGGCTTGATGCGCTTGAACAGCGGCCAAGACGGCTACACCATCAAGCCCTACCGCCACGGTGCGCACGTTCCATCCTGCCGCACACAACAACACATGCTGGGGCCACAAGTTGATCAAGACATCGGCACGAGCGGTTTGCTGGTCCTTCTGACCTGTGGCAACAGCACCTGGCCTGCTGGTGATTTGCAAGCAACCTGTCTTGCCTTGGCGTAACCCAGCCATATCGGCACTGATGCGAACATCACCCCAGGGCATGCGCAGGCCAAGTTCAATCGATTGAGTTGGCAATTCAATGGGATATAGCTCTAAATACGATGATGCGCGGTCTTTGACTCGCAGCGCAGCTTCGTATTGCTGTTTCAACACCATCTGACCCGCAGCGCCCATGGGCAATGCACCCTTCAAGTTTTCAGCCTCGAGTTGTTGGTCAATGTCACTGGCTTCAAGCAGAGCGCGACCCAAGGCATAGCGATCTAAACCTGTGAGTACAAAGTTTTCGTCATCTTGCAACGACGCTTCAGGCCCGTTCAATTGCACGCCAAGCCGACTGCGCCAATAGACCTCTACGGGTTGTTTGAGCATGCGCAAGCATTCTTTCAACGGCCACTCAGCAATGAGAGGCAACTCACCCTCGGGCATGGCTGGAAAGGTGGAAGCCAACTGCGGGTGGGATGGGGCTTGTTGTGCATTTTCCCAATCGTCTGCGTAGGTGAAAAAAGGCGCATTGGGTTTGAAGTATTGCGCAGAGAAAGCTTGCAAGGGTTGCAAGACGGCCGGTGTTTCGGGCGAGAAGCGGGCCTTGAGGGTGTCACGCAACTGCGAGACCAAAACGGAAGGCGGCATGGCTTGGTTGTCGGTCGACCTGCGACCTTGCCAGCTGATGTACAACTTTTGGCGCGCTGACAGAAAAGCTTCCAGGAACAAATAACGATCGTCTTCACGGCGGGAGCGATCGCCCGCGCGCCAGTGTTCGGTCATCAAATCAAAATCGCGTGGCGTGCTTTGACGGGGGTAGGCGCCATCGTTCATGCCAAGCAAGCACAAAGCTTTGAAGGGAATGGCACGCATGGGCATGAGGGTGGAAAACTGAACACCACCGCCGAAGAACCTTTGCTGCAATCCTGCAGACTCCAGGCCTGAGAGCCAGTGCTCGCGAACCACCGTCAAAGGCAAGGGTTCTGTCAGTCCGGCTTGGTCGCAAAGTGACTGCCATTGGGTGAGTTCTTGCTTCAAGCGCAAGAGCATGCGCTCATCGGCTTCATTGTCTGCTTCAAAAAATCGCGCCATCAGCGCATGCATCACAGCGCACCAGTCTGAGGGTGTGTGTGAGGCATTCAATTGTTCCAAGCTGATGGCCACAGCCTCTACCCATTCGGCCAAATGCCCCACTTTGAGTGCACTCAAGCCGGCCACTTGAGGGAGCGGCAAAACACCTTGCCAAGAAACCATGCCATCGGCTTGACCTGCGGCGTAACCCAACAGCAAACGCTCTAGACCATAGATCCACGTATTTTGCTGCGCATGGGGCATGTTGCTGGGCACGCCCCATTTTTGACGGTGCGCAGGATCCAGCCCCCATCGAACTGCGGCTGCCTGCAACCAATTTTTGAGGGTTTGCACTTCAGACTCGTCCATCTGAAATTTTGTCCGCACAGCGGTGACTTCAAACATGCTGAGCCAGTCAGACAAGGTCACACGCGCTTCTGGCAAATTCAGCAAAAACTCGAGCGCTTGTACCAAGGGCACTTGCCTTGGCGTGGTGTCTGCCACAGAAAACGGAATGTGGCGTGGATGCTGCGCAGGAAAACGACCAAACACGGCTTGAATGTGCGATGCAAACGTGGCCATGTCCGGCACCATCACCATCACATCGGTGGGTTTCCAGGAGGGATTCTGATCGAACCAGTCCCACAGGCGGTCGTGCAATATTTCAACCTCGCGCTGGGCAGAATGGGCTTGCACCATTTGAAGACTGCCGTCATCAGGCAAAGGCTCGGGTGCATCGGGCATGGGATTCAAGTTCAAAATATCGGATTGAACTTGCTGCAGTCGTGTCGGTGTCGGAATGTCTGCAGGATCTGAAAAAAAACTTTGTTTGCTCATCAAACCCATCGCATGCGCAGGTTGATCAAAGCGCTCAAGTGCGTGCAAATAATCACGGCCTTGTTGCCCCCATGAAGCCAACAAGGAATGCTTCTGGGCTACCAAGTCCATGTCATGGCCCCAATATTCTTGGCAGGGGTTTTGCACCATGAGAATGACTTGGCACCAACGACCCAAGGCAGCCAAAGCCTCCACCACTTGCAATGGCAAGTTAGAAATGCCAAAGACCACAATGCGTGGTGGCAAGCCCTCTGGCATCACGGCATGAGGCAGCTCAATTTTCCGCATGAACTGTGAATGCACCTCAGAACGCGACAGACATTGCGCGGCCAGCTCGGGCGTTTGCGTTTGCAACACATCTTCTTGCAACAACTGCCACAACTGAGCTTGCCAAAGATGCTCGGGTGCAAGCGCTCTGCGTTCACCTAGGTGATGCAGCACAAATTGACCTTTGGCCCAATCACTCAGCCAATCGGCACGATAGCTTTGATAACCATCAAACACGTCGGCCACTTGCTGGGCCAGCTGGTAGCGCTGACGACCCAAGACATCGTTGTTGACATACGCCAGCAAAGGTGCCACTTGGTGCGTTTGCGCAAACGCCGGCAACAAACGCCATAAGCGCCAGACCAACGCTTGTTTGTCAAAGGGCATGGCCACAGGCACCACCTCTTGGCCCAAGACCAAACGGTACATGCGCCAAATGAAACTGGAAGGCAACTCGGTTTGCGTGGCCGCGCAAATGCCCATGGCACTGTCATCAGCCAGTGCCATTTCGAGCCAGTGCTTCATGCCATTGCTTTGCACCAGCAAGGTTTCTGGCACCAAAGGGGGCAATGGGTTGTTACGAATCAAGCCCACCGTCAGATCGCGCAGGTCTTCCAGGCGGTTGCCATGGAAGACCATGAATCCTGGTTGAAATGCGTGGGCCATTGAAGTGTTGCGAGGACTGAATGTGAATCTGATTTGGATTATCGACCTAGCGCAGGCTCATGCGCTGAGCCTGGCTATAAAAAACGCTTCAAAACCCGCTGAAATTCGTCTGCGGAGACAGGCTTGATCAAGAAGTCTTGCATGCCAGCATTTTGAGCCAACGATCGGTCTTCGTCCAAGACGTGGGCCGTCATGGCCACAATGGGCGTCATCTGCAAGGCTTCGATGATTTCAATGCGCCTGATTTCATAGGTTGCCGCAATGCCGTCCATGCCTGGCATTTGCAGATCCATCAAAATCAAATCGTAATGTGTCAGTCGAATTTTTTGGATGGCCACTTCGCCATTTTCGGCAATGTCGACACTGCAACCTAATTTCTGGAGTGTCCACTGCGCCAATTGCTGATTCATGGGCGTATCTTCAACCACCAAAACATGGCCTGTGTGCTGTGTCTGGGTGGCCTGTGCTTTAGAAATTTGCTCGCCCGCCTCGTCGCGCTGCGTCATTTTGACCAAGGTACTGTGCAACTCATGCCCTGTGACGGGCTTGTACAAATTGGCCACTTTGACACCCAGCGTACGGGCCAATGCGCAAAGATTTTGGACATCATGGTTCAGCCCAAAATCTGACAACACAACCCAAGACAAATTTCGCCATTTGTGGGGATCTTGGGCCAACAGGAACGCCGGCTCCACAAAAGCCAACATGCTGTGATCAATGACCCACAATGTCTGACGCGCAAGCCCCTGTTTGAGCCACGCCTCCAAGCAAGCTTGCAAGGCGGCAGGCGTGACAACTTCTTGGGGTGCTATTTGTTGCGATGCCAACAAATTTCTTAAGATTTCACGCGCAACAGGATTGGACTCAATGAGGACCACATCGACCGCATGAGACAAGGCGTCGAAGCCATGCGTTGACATCCCCATGCCCGCTGCATCCAATTGCGCTTGAGCGTTGGACACTGATTCAAATTGTGCGGTAAAGGTGAAAACACTGCCGCCCTCTTCTCGCGCCTGGACACTGATGTCGCCCGACATTAAATTCACAAGGTTCTTGGCAATCGAAAGGCCCAAACCACTGCCACCAAACTTTCGATTGACTGAGGCATCGGCTTGGCTGAATGGCGAAAATATCATGTGCATTTTTTCGTATGGAATGCCAATGCCTGTGTCCGTCACTTCAAAGGAACACCTCACTTGTGTGCCCATGTTGGACATGTGTTTCACACGCAGTTTGACCCAGCCCGTGTCGCTGAATTTAAGCGCGTTGCCTAACAAATTTTGCAAGACCTGACCCAAGCGCAAAGGGTCACCCATGACCAACTGCGGCACTTCAGACTCAATCACCAAATAAAGTTCGATCTTTGTTTGCTCGGCTTGAAAAGCAAAGCCTTTCATGGCTTGTTGGCATGCCGTGTGCAAGTCAAACACGGTGCGATCTAAGGTCAGGCGATTGGCGCCCAAGCGTGTGAAATCCAAAATATCATCAATGAGTCGCAACAAGCTTTTGGAGGCTGTGCGTGACATTTCCAAATAGCCTTTTTGTTCAGGATTCAAGGGCGTGCCCAGCGCCAGCTCCGTCATTCCCACCATGCTGTTGATGGGCGTTCTGATTTCGTGACTCATTTGCGCCAAGAAAGATGACTTGGCTTGGTTGGCAGCTTCGGCCGCATTGAGTGCACGCGACATGGCGTAACTGTCTTCCTCACGTTTTAGCCAGATGGCGGCAATTTGTCGTGTGAGCCAATAGGTGGCCAACAACATGCACAAGGACAACACGATGATGCCTTTGGAGGCATACCACCATTGCGCTTCAACACGGCTGCGCGAAATGGCAACAGCCACGGTGACAGGTAAATTGGCGGAAGTCCTGAAATGGACTTCTAAATTTTCCGTGTCATTTTGCGCATCTTTTTGAATGTCGAAGTACCGACCGAATTCTTGGTTTTTGGCCACACTCTGCACTGCAGGCATGTTTTTAAAAAGCTGGTCATTTGGAAACCAACGCTCTGAGCTGCTGGCCAAAATGCGGCCCGCATAATCAAACACATAAACTGCATCACAGTCTGCATCAACCGACTCGGCAAAACCGTCAATCAAATCGTTGGGATTGATCAAGGCCAGCCAGCGCACCATTTGCCCATTGGCGCGCTTGGTTCTAATAGACAGGGGCAAAACAGCAATGTGCCTCAGGCTGGCATGGCCATTGTTCAAATCATCAAGATTGCGTGCGGGCTGCCAGCGCCCCGCTGCCAGGTCATCCCCTACATCGCGGTCCAGGCCCATCGAAGCCCATTTCACGGTGTGATGGACAACGCCTTCCTCTGAACTGGCCAAGACTTGACCGCTTTCGGACAACATCGACAGAGACCGAATGAAACTTGATTTTTCGATGGCAGTTTGAAGTTTGGCATGGTCGCGAAAATCGGCATCTGACCACTGATTGGCCACAGTGATCAGGGTGGTGGTGGACTCCAAAGTGCGACTGACATGATTGAAAAGGATGCGCGCAAGCAATTCACCTCTGGCTTGTTCGCGCTCTAGCGTGCCCTGCCTGTCTTGCCATAAATAGACGGACGCCACCACCACAATGAACAAGGCTACAGATGCACCGAACCGATAGACCCCTGTGGCGGCCGTGGATGAAGGATGACGCTGCGCCGATGCCATGAACTACTAGTATGTGAACGCTTTATTTCAAAACCACGATGGGGTCTAAATTGTGTTGCTTGGCAAACTGCAGCAAGCGGCCGTCTTTTTTGACAGCACTGAGAAAAGCATCTACGCGCAACAGCAAACTGTTGTCCCCTTTTGCAAATGCATAGGCATATTCAGTGGTGGGCATGCTGTTTGGCGCTGGAATGACGGCCGCCCAATCGGTGAGCTCAATCATGCGCAAACTGTAGGGGTAATCTGTCATGAAAGCGTCGGCACGGCCAGACAACACTTCTTGCTCTCTTGTACCCGGTGCTTGAACTTTCACCAACCTGGCTTTTTTCAAAGACTTGGACATGACGCCCTCCATCAGGGTGCCCGCTGCAACAGCAATGACACGACCCGGTTGATCAAGACTGTCCCATGCTTGCAAGCCATCTTTGTTTTTAACCGTGACCGCAAAGAGGCCACTCTTTAAATAGGCCTGAGAAAACTGCAGCCTGGTCAATCGCTCGGCGGTGATGCCGATGGCGTGCGTGGCCACATCGCAGCGATCTTGCTCGAGAGACTCGTAAAGTTGCGAGAAATTGCTGTCGATGTAGCGCACTTTGACGCCTAAATCTTTGGCCAGCTCTTGTGTGAGGGCAATGTCGATACCACTGAGCTCGCGTGTTTTTGGATTGCGGTAAGTGATGCTGTAGTACTCTGGCCAAATACAGGCTCTCAGCTCTTTGTTCTGCAAGACCTTTTCTAAACGGCTGGTATCGGCAAAGGCAGAACCTGCGTTCATGACAAGCAACAGGCAACACAGGGCCTGCATCAGGCTTTGGACGCCAGCTCGGCGACACAACACGGACAAAGCTTGAAATAAGTGTGTGTTCATGTAGGCAATATCAATGTTTTTGGTATTAACTTTAAATTAAACACCAAAAAATTCCATCGCAGGCAAATATTCATTCTTTTGAATTAATTTGCCAGTCTTGCGTTTCATGAGACAATCTGCCTGTTGCCGCCTCCAGTTGCCGCAACATCAGCACTTCTGCTGGGGTTTGACCCAGGCTCTCGCCTGTGGTTTCCATGCCCACCTGTGAATCCCATCGGTCTTTGACTGGCGGCTGTTACCCAACAGCCTGACAAACCGATGCCATGCGCCCCTATAGGCGCTCCATCATGAAATTTGAAGAATTGAATTTGGCTCCGGCCATTCTGCAAGCCGTGCAAGAGCAAGGCTACGACACACCGACACCCATTCAGGCCCAAGCGATTCCTATCGTCTTGGCAGGGCACGACCTGTTGGCCGGTGCACAAACCGGAACCGGCAAAACTGCTGCGTTCATGTTGCCTGTGCTGCACAAGCTCAGCCTGACAGAGGCTGGTCGCAACAAATTTGGCGGCAAAGCCATTCGCGCTTTGGTGCTCACACCTACCCGCGAATTGGCGGCCCAAGTAGAAGAATCTGTTAAAGATTACGGCAAATACCTCAGCCTCCAATCCACCGTGATTTTTGGTGGCGTGGGCATGAAGCCTCAAGTCGATCGCGTCAAGCGCGGCGTTGACGTGTTGGTGGCCACCCCCGGCCGCTTGCTGGACTTGCAAGGTCAAGGTCTGCTCGACTTGTCCAGTATTGAAATTTTGGTCTTGGACGAAGCCGACCGCATGCTCGACATGGGCTTCATCCATGACGTGAAAAAAGTTCTGGCCTTGGTGCCCAAAGACAAACAAAGCTTGTTGTTCTCAGCCACCTTCAGCGATGAAATTCGCGACTTGGCTGCCACGCTCTTGAAAAACCCACAAAGCATTCAAGTCACGCCCAGCAACACCACCGTTCAACGCATTTCTCAAGTGATCCACCCCGTGGGTCGCGGCAAGAAAAAAGAAGTGCTGGTCCACATCATCAACCAACACAATTGGAGCCAAGTGCTGGTGTTCACTCGCACCAAGTTTGGCGCCAACAATGTGGCTGACTATTTGACAAAGAATGGCATCAAGGCCATGGCCTTGCATGGCAACAAAAGTCAAACCGCTCGCACGCAGGCCTTGGCTGGCTTCAAGAGCGGCGACATTCGCGCCTTGGTGGCCACCGACATTGCAGCCCGCGGCATTGACATTGAAGACTTGCCACACGTGGTGAATTACGAAATCCCTAACGTCTCTGAAGACTACGTGCACCGCATTGGCCGTACGGGTCGTGCCGGCGCCAGTGGTGAAGCCGTGAGCTTGGTGTGCTTGGACGAAGAAGGTTTCATGATGGAAATCGAACGCTTCACCAAGCAAGAAATTCCAGTCCAAATTTTGGAAGGCTTTGGCCCCGAGGCCGGCGAGAAAGCCGAACCCATTGCCATGGGCCGTCAAACTCTGTGGGGCGGTGCAGGCCGTCCCCCAAGCCGTGATGTCATGCAAGCTGCGGCCAAAGCCGCGCGCTCCGACATGATGCAACGCATTCGCGAATCTAAAGGCCCTGCCGGTGAAGGTGGTGGCGGTGGCCGTGGTGGCCGCTCTGGTGGCCAAGGCGGTGGCGGTGGTCAGGCTCGCCCCGAAGGCGCAGCAGGACGCTCACGCAACGGTCCTCCCCCCTCACGTCGCGGTGGTCCTGCACAAGGCCCACGCGGTGATCGTCAAGATCGTCCCGAAAGAAGTTTTGATGGCGCGCCTTCCGATCGTTTCAACGATCGCAATGATCGCAACAACGACCGACGCAATGACCGTGGCCCCCGTGGCGACGAATTGCCACGTCACATTGATCCTCTCATGACCAACCAATTTGCACGTCAAGGTGCACCTCGCCGCAACAGCGGTGGTGGTGGTGGCGGACAACCCGATCCAACACGCACCAGCATTGACAGCTTGGCGGGCGGTGGCCGTGGTGGTCCTCGCCGTCATGGTGGCGGTGGTGGTGGTGGTGGATTTGGCGGCGGCGGTGGCGGCGGTGGCGGCGGTGGCGGCCGTGGTGGTCGCTCTGGCGGTGGTGGCGGCTATGGCGGCGGCGGCAACGGCGGTGGCCGTTCGTTCGGCCGTTGATCAACCGCGGCTCAACGCTTCATTAGCAATTAGCCCTTCGATGGTCGGCAATGGCCCGATCATCGAACTTCATCTCGGCGCTCCGCAATTCGCGGTGCTTGGTCACCCTGCCCCGCATTCTGGTACGCCACATCTTGAATGAACTGGCCGTGAGTTCGGCCCGCATGATTTTGATCACGCCGGGTTCTGTCACGCCCGTTCTTTCGTAGATCGTTTCGAACGTGGTTCGATCTTCCCAAGCCATTTGAATGACCGCCGAAATATCGCCGGGGCTCAAGGGTGTGGAAGATTCAAGCGATTTGGGCATGCTGCATTTGACTCAAGTTTCAATGTCGAACTGACTAGGGACATTATCAAGTTGACCGGCACTGGCTTGCAGGTTCAAGTCAAAATAGCCCCATGAAGACCACGTTCAAGGGCAACAAACAAAGCCTTCCCAGCAAGCCTTGCACTGTGTGCGGGCGAGATATGACTTGGCGTAAAGCTTGGGCTAAAAACTGGGATCAAGTTTTGTATTGCTCTGAGGCTTGTCGCAAAAACAAATCAAACAGCACACAAGCGGTAAAGCATGGCTAAGTCCATCAGACATCTGGTTTTGATCCTAGGCGATCAATTGAACATGGACTCATCGGCCTTGGCAGGCTTCGATCCCAACCAAGACGCCATTTGGATGGCAGAGGTGATGGAAGAGTCCACCCATGTGCCCTCTTCAAAGCAACGCAGCACCTTATTTTTGAGTGCCATGCGGCACTTTGCACAAAGCTTGTTAGACAAAAACTGGGCCGTTATTTACGCTCGTTTAAATGACGCCAACAACACAGGCACCTTGGCAGGCGAACTTGCAAAAGCCATTGAAGTACACAAGCCACAACAGCTGGTGATGACTGCCCCTGGCGAATGGCGCGTGTTGCAAAGTTTGCGCGGTGTGGCTAAACAACATGGCCTTCCGCTTGAGGTGAGAGACGACACGCACTTCTTCAGCACGGTGCGTGAATTCGCTGAACATGCCAAAGGCCGTAAGCAATTGCGCCAAGAATTTTTTTACAGAGAACTGCGTCAAAAAACAGGCATCCAGATGGATGGCAAAAAGCCTGTGGGGGGTCAATGGAATTTTGACGAAGACAACCGCGGCAGTTTTGGCAAGCAGGGTCCGGGCATGTTGCCTGCGCCACTTCGATTTGAACCTGACGACATCACTTTAGACGTGATGGCCATGGTCAAAGACACATTGCCTCAAAACCCCGGCGCACTTAACAGCTTTGGTTGGCCCGTAACACGACACCAAGCTTTGCAAGCTTTAGACAGTTTCATACAACACCGTTTGCCCTCCTTTGGCTTGTACCAAGATGCCATGTGGGAAGGTGAAGTGTGGTTGTACCACTCACACATCTCAAGTTCATTGAACTTGAAACTTCTCAATCCCAGAGAAGTCGTTGAAGCCGCTGAATTGGCATACAAGCAAGGACATGTGCCCCTGCCCGCTGCAGAGGGCTTCATCAGGCAAGTTCTGGGTTGGCGTGAATATGTGCGCGGCATCTACTGGACTCAAATGCCCGAGTACGTTGAGCGCAACGAAATGCAGGCTACCGCTAAACTGCCCGCATTTTATTGGACGGGCAACACAGACATGGCTTGCCTGCGCGATGCCATTCATCAAACTTTAGAACACGGCTATGCCCACCACATCCAGCGCTTGATGGTTACGGGCCTTTACGCACTGCTGCTGGGCGTCGCGCCCAAAGAAGTCCATGACTGGTATTTGAGCGTTTATGTGGATGCTGTGGAATGGGTGGAATTGCCCAACACCTTGGGCATGAGCCAGTTTGCCGATGGTGGCGTGATGGCCAGCAAGCCTTATGTGGCCAGTGGCAAATACATCGACCGCATGAGCAACCACTGCAAAGGCTGCAACTTCAATCCAGCCCTGGCCACAGGTGAAACGGCTTGCCCTTTCACCACCTTGTATTGGGATTACCTGAACAGGCATGTCGACACCTTGGCCAAAAATCCACGGATGCTGATGCAATTGAAAAACTTAAATCGCTTGACCGATGACGCTCGCGCAGAGATTGCCAGCCAAGCCAACTTGATTAAAAATTCGCACTAAGGTGAAGACATGACACATTTTTACGAACCCCGCCTAGGCCATCCCTTCAAGCACGATCCGTTCAACGCCATTGTGGGACCGCGTCCGATTGGCTGGATCTCTTCGCAAAGTGCAGATGGCATTTTGAATTTGGCGCCCTACAGCTTTTTCAACGCCTTCAACTATGTGCCGCCGCTCATTGGTTTTTCCAGCATTGGCCGCAAAGACTCGCTCAACAACATCGAAGCCACTGGCGAATTTGTTTGGAATTTGGTCACGCAACCTCAAGTGGAAGCCATGAACCAAACCTGCAAGGCCGTGGCTCCTGAGGTGAATGAGTTTGACATTGCGGGACTTTCAACGGCCCCCTCTCGTTTGATCAAGGTGCCGCGTGTCGCGCAAAGCCCCGTGAGCTTTGAGTGCAAGTGCACTCAAATATTGCAGATGAAAAATCTACAAGGTGAGTCGATTGAAACTTGGATGGTGTTTGGCGAAGTGATTGGCGTTCACATTGAAGAACGCTTGATCAGCGATGGCATTTACGACACGGCCAATGCACAACATGTGGTGCGTGGCGGCGGGCCCGCCGACTATTTCAGCATTGGACCAGAACAATTGTTCAAAATTTACCGTCCCTGAGGCATTTCAAAGATTTAAGCGCCTGAAGCTCAATCCTTCAAGAACAAGGTTCTCAATGGTTCATCACCCACTTGCCTGCTCCAGTGCCCGTGCACTGCAGCATCAAACGTCGCACCTTCAGGCAGCGTGTCTGCTGAGTAAAAATGATCACCCGCAGAGAACACACGCGACGTGCCGTCTTGCAAACCAATTTCCATTTGACCTGACAAGATGAACACCCATTGCGGCTTGCCAGTCACGTGAAATTGACTTCTAAAGCCCACAGGGCTGTAGCGCAATTGATAGCCTTCGGCTGAAAAGATGTCGGTCAGCTGGCTTTGTGGATTGCCCTCACCCATGGGGATGGTTTCTTCTTTGAAGCGGGCTTTGCCATCGGTGTCCGTGAATAAAACGAC
The DNA here is from genome assembly GCA_024642215.1 of Limnohabitans sp. Lineage (GTDB taxonomy): Bacteria > Pseudomonadota > Gammaproteobacteria > Burkholderiales > Burkholderiaceae_C > Limnohabitans_A. Next base: position 14,045 of record JAHEBO010000009.1, on the reverse strand, counting down.
TTTGGTGAAATGGGTCATGATGCTTTGATGAATTTAGCAGGCCCCGAAAGGCTGGGTAATTTACGACGTGATGTTAAGACATGCTCCATGTCTTGGTGGGCACCTTCAATCAACACACGAATGGCTTTTTCGGCCTTGTCTGGATTTTTAGCAATCACGGCATCGAGCACAGCTTTGTGCAAAGGCAGGGCCGCCTTGGGAGCGTCTTTGCGCGTCGTGGAAATTTCAAAACTGGTGCGAAGCAATGCGCCCAAGGCTTTGCTCATCTGCACAATCATGCGGTTGTGAGAAGCCACCAACATGCCCGTGTGAAAGTGCATGTCGTGGGTGACGTAATCACCGCCCTCTTCGATGGCTTTCTTCATGCCGTTGTAGGCCGCCGTGACACCGTCAATGTCGGCCGGTGTGGCGCGCTCTGCAGCCAAGCGCACAGCCGCAGGTTCCACCACTTTGCGCAGCTCTTGCAAATCTCGCAAAAACTCGGGCGTAAGACCTGCTTTGGCTTGCCAAGCAATCACATCGGTGTCGAACCAATTCCAATTTTCTTCCGACAAAACACGCGTGCCGACCTTCGGGCCCGTGAAGATCAAACCTTTGGCCACCAACGATTTAACGGCCTCCCGAATGACTGTTCGACTCACGCCCAACTGCTCGCAGAGCACAGGCTCGGGAGGCAAGCTTCCGCCTACGGGATATCGGCCAGCCACAATGGCTTCGCCTAAAAAATCGACGGTATTACCGTGGACGTTTTTGATCAAGTTCTGCACTCCGGCACAGGCGTTTTAACAGGCTCACCTGCAAAGTGCGCGGCCAAATTGGCGAGTGCCAAAGCAGACATGGCTTTGCGGGTTTCGACTGTACCGCTGGCAATGTGAGGGGTGAGCACCACGTTGTCGAGCTTGCGAAGTTCGGCCGGCACATTAGGTTCGTCCACAAACACATCCAAGCCTGCGCCTGCAATGGTTTTCTTTTGCAGGGCTTCAATCAAGGCGACCTGATCCACCACAGAACCGCGGGCCACGTTGACCAAGAAGCCTTGAGGGCCAAGCGCTTTCAACACTTCTGCATTGATCAAATTTTTGGTGCCAGCACCGCCTGGCGTAATGGCCACCAAATAGTCCACCTGCGAGGCTAAATCTACGAGGCTGGCCACATACTTGTAGGCCACATCGGCGCGTTGGCTGCGGGTGTGGTAACTGATGTCCATGTCAAAGGCAGCTGCACGTTTGGCGATGGCTTGGCCAATTCGGCCCATGCCCACAATGCCCAGTTTGGCACCCGTCAATTTACGGGTGAGTTGGAAGGGTCCATCGAGCCATTCTGCATTGCGGGTGAAGCGATCGGCTGCAGGTATTTTGCGCGCCACCGACAGCAACAAGCCCAGGGCCAAATCGGCCACATCATCGTTCAACACGTCGGGGGTATGGGTCACCATGATGCCGCGCTTTTTAGCGGCGGCCACATCAATGCCGTCGTAACCCACACCACACACAGAAATCATTTCCAAGGCTGGGAATAGCGCCATGTAGGCGGCATCGATTTTGGATTCACCTCCGCCTACCAAGGCGCGGACACGGCCAAAGACTTGGCGATCGCGAATGTGGTCACGCTCGTGCATCACATAGTTTTCTTGCAGGCCAGTGGTGAGGAATGTGGGGATGCGGGAAGTGACAACGACTTCTGGATGGTGAATGCTCATATTGAAAATCTCCGAAACACAAAGAGGGTCACCCTGTGCAAAGGTGACCGGATTGAGGGTTTGCACGAGTGCCGCTGTTGAGACAAATCAATGCAATTACCTTATCATCATACGATAGTATTTCCAACCTGAAACAAGCACTCCATTCACTTTGAAGAAAAATCCCATGTCACAAAGTCCCAAGAAAAAACCCGAAGACCTGCGCAGCCAACAATGGTTTGGCCGTCAAGACCGTGATGGCTTTGCTTACCGCAGCTGGGTCAAAGGCAAAGGTGTGCCGCACGACCAATTTGATGGCCGCCCGGTCATTGGCATTTGCAACACTTTCAGTGAACTCACCCCCTGCAACTCGCATTTCCGAGCATTGGCAGAGCAAGTCAAAATTGGCGTTTACGAGGCGGGTGGCTTTCCACTGGAATTTCCCGTGATGTCACTGGGCGAGACACTGCTGCGTCCTACCGCCATGCTGTACCGCAACTTGGCCTCCATGGACGTGGAAGAAAGCATTCGCGGCAACCCCATTGATGGCGTGGTCCTCATGATGGGCTGCGACAAAACCACCCCTTCCTTGCTGATGGGTGCGGCCAGCGTAGATTTGCCCTCCATTGGCATTTCTGGCGGGCCTATGCTGAATGGCAAATGGCGCGGCCAAGAATTGGGATCAGGCACGGGTCTGTGGAGCATGAGCGAGCAAGTGCGTGCGGGCACCCTGAAATTGAACGATTTCTTTGAAGCCGAAAGCTCTATGCACCGTAGCCACGGCAGTTGCATGACCATGGGCACCGCAAGCACCATGGCCAGCATGGTGGAAGCCTTGGGCATCGGCCTGCCAGGCAATGCGGCCTACCCCGCAGTGGACGGACGCCGAAATGTGTTGGCCCGCGAAGCAGGTCGGCGCATCGTGGACATGGTTCACAAAGACGTCAAAATTTCTCAAATCCTCACACGCGAAGCGTTTGAAAACGCCATTCGCACTTTGGCGGCCATTGGTGGCTCCACCAACGCGGTCATTCACCTGATTGCCATTGCAGGTCGCCTGGGCGTGAATCTGAAGATCGATGACTTTGAAAAACTGGGCAGCGAGATGCCCAACATCGTCAACTTGCAACCCTCTGGTGAACACCTCATGGAAGACTTCTGCTACGCAGGTGGCTTGCCCGCAGTGATGAAAGAGATCCAGCAATTTCTGCACAAAGACATTTTGACTGTGAGCGGCAAGACAGTGGCCGAGAACGTGGCGAAAGCAGAAAACTACGACCCACGTGTCATCAAAACCGTCGCAGCACCGTTCAAAGAAAAAGCAGGCATTGCCATCTTGCGCGGCAACTTGGCGCCACGCGGCGCCGTGATCAAGCCCAGCGCTGCGACCCCTGCACTCATGGTTCACACCGGCCGTGCAGTGGTGTTTGAGGACAGCGATGACTTCCACAAACGCATTGACGACGAGTCATTGGATGTCGACGAAACTTGCATTTTGGTGCTGAAAAACTGCGGCCCCAAAGGCTACCCCGGCATGGCCGAAGTGGGCAACATGCCCCTGCCCCCCAAAGTACTGCGCAAAGGCATTACCGACATGGTTCGCATCAGCGATGCCCGCATGAGCGGCACAGCCTATGGTACTGTGGTCTTGCACACCACCCCCGAAGCAGCAGACGGCGGTCCATTGGCCGTGGTTCAAAATGGCGACATGATTGAACTCAATGTGCCCGAGCGCAGAATGCAATTGCTCATCAGCGATGACGAATTGAAAGCGCGCTTGGCCAAATGGGTTCGCCCCGAGCCACCGTTAAAGTCAGGCTACTGGAAGCTGTATGTCGATACGGTTCTGCAGGCTGACGAAGGTTGCGACCTCGACTTCTTGGTGGGCAAGCGCGGTGCCTTTGTGCCCAAGGACAACCACTGATCTCCATTTTTAGAAAGCATTCATCATGAAAATTCTCGTTACCGGTGGCGCAGGTTTCTTAGGCGCACGCTTGGCCCGTGAGATCCTTAAAAAAGGCGAACTCAATGGCAAAAAAGTCACTGAGTTGCACATTGCCGATTTGTTCCCTGCACCCGCCGACTTGTTGGCAGACCCCCGCGTGAAGGGCCACGCAGGCCCCATGCTGGAGCAAGGTCCTTTGTTTGAAAGCGGTTTTGATGGCGTGTTCCATTTGGCATCGGCCGTGTCCGGCGAATGCGAACAAGACTTTGACTTGGGCATGCGCTCCAACTTAGACAGCACCCGCTTGCTCTTGGAAGGTTTGCGCAAAGCGGGCAACGTGCCTCGCATGGTGTTTGCCAGCTCGGTGGCGGTGTTTGGTCCCGACCCCAGCAACCCCATGCCCGACATCGTGACCGATAGCACCCTGCCCTCCCCCCAAACCTCTTACGGCACCCACAAGTTGATGCTGGAATATTTGTTGGCCGACTTCACACGCAAGGGTTATGTCGACGGCCGTGCGGCTCGTTTGATGACGGTCACCGTGCGCCCTGGCAAGCCCAACGGCGCTGCATCTTCTTTCTTCAGTGGCATCATTCGCGAGCCTTTGGCGGGCATGGAATCCGTCTGCCCTGTGGACGAAAACGTGTCGCACTCGGTGTCTTCACCCAACAACACCATCAAGTGTTTGATCACCATCTTTGAGGCCAGCCGCGAAGCCATGCAAGGCCGTCTGGCTTTGAATTTGCCGGGCCTCAATGTAACGGTCAAAGAAATGCTCAAAGCCCTGGAAGATGTGGCAGGCCCTGACGTTCGCAAGCACGTGAAGTTTGTGCGCAACGAACAGATTGCTGGCATTGTGGCCAACTGGGCCAAGGGTGGTTCTGCACAACGTGCGGCTGCCCTGGGTTTGAAACCCGATGACTCTTTCAAAGACATCATTCAACAGTACATTGACGACTGCAAACTGCCTTACTACCCATCGCATGCGCTGGATGGTTTGAAGAAGTAAGCATGCAACGCAAGCTGGTCGCTGTCGATTGGGGCACCTCCTCCTTAAGGGGTGCGCTGATCAACAGCGAAGGCATCGTCTTAGAGAAGCGTGCTTTTCCTCAAGGCATTTTGCAAGTGGCCCATGGCCAGTTTCAACATGTCTTTGAGCAGCGATTTGGCGACTGGATGAGCGCAGACACCTTGTGCCTCATTTCAGGCATGGCCGGTAGCCGACAAGGCTGGCGTGAAGCCCCCTACTGCCCGTGCCCCAGTGGCTTTGAAGACATTGCCCAACACCTTCAATGGATTGAGAAAGACCACATGGGCATTGTGCCGGGCTTGTCGACTTGGAATGACAACACACCCGATGTGATGCGCGGTGAAGAAATTCAAATTTTTGGCGCATTGGCAGCGCAAAAAATTCAAACCGCGCAGTTTGTATTACCGGGTACGCACAGCAAATGGGCCCAAGTTTTAGACGGCAAAATTTCTGCCTTCAAAACTTTCATGACGGGCGAGTTTTACGCCTTGCTCAGTCAGCACTCCATCTTGGCCAAAACTTGTTTGCCCGATGCACCGCTCAAAAAAGAAGTGTTCATTGAGGGCGTGCTGCAAAGTCAAAAACCGGGGGGCCTGTTGCACCACGCTTTCTCTGCCCGAAGTTTGGCCTTGTTTGAAAAACTCAATCCTGCGCAATCCAGCAGTTACATCTCGGGCTTGCTCATTGGCGAGGAAATCAAGTCGGCCAAAGTAGACCGACTGGATGACAGCACGCCTTTGTTGATCTTGGGCAGCGGCCAACTGACGCAACGCTATGGCTTTGCCATGGAAGCCTTGGGACTCAGTGCCACGGCACTGCCCGATGAAGTCACGTGGACAGGCCTTTGGGCCCTGGCCCATCATTTATTCCCCCAAGATTTCATTTAAGCTCAGCGCATGACACCTCTGCTTTCTCAATTTCAAACGCACATGAACAGCCTGCCTTTGGTGGCTATTCTGCGCGGTTTGAAACCTGAAGAAGCTTTAGACGTGGGACAAGCCATTGTGAATGCGGGCTTTCATATTTTGGAAGTGCCCCTCAATTCACCTGACCCTCTGCGCAGCATTCAGATCTTGGCAGAAGCATTTCCCAGAGCCTTGGTGGGTGCGGGCACCGTGACCACGGCGCAACAAGTTCGTGACATCAAAGCTGCAGGTGGGCAACTCATCATTTCACCGCATTTGGATGACAACGTGGTGTGTGAAGCCGTCAACCTAGGGTTAATTTCTTTGCCTGGCGTGGCCACGCCCACTGAAGCATTTAAAGCCATTGCGCTTGGCGCACATGGCCTAAAATTATTTCCGGCCGAAATGATCAGCCCTGCGGTTGTCAAATCTATGCGGGCTGTCTTGCCAAAGCACATTCGGCTCATCCCTGTAGGCGGCATTGGCACCCACAACATGGCGGATTACCGCAACAGTGGTGCCTCGGGCTTTGGCATTGGTTCTGCCCTGTTTGCGCCTGGCAAATCGGCACAGTCGGTGGGTGAATCGGCGGCAGCATTTGTACAGGCTTGGAAGGATGCGTAAACATCAAGTCTTGCGCGCCTGATATTGACACATAACACCTCACCCCACTGGGTTTATTCAATCAGACACAATACGTTTTATGCGACTACTACACACCATGCTTCGCGTTGGCAACCTTCAACGCTCGATCGACTTCTACACCAACGTGATGGGCATGAAATTGCTCAAAACGTCTGAGAATCCCGAGTACAAGTATTCGTTGGCCTTTGTGGGCTATGGCAGCAACCCAGACCATGCAGAGCTAGAGCTCACCTACAACTGGGGCGTAGAGTCTTACGACATGGGAACCGCCTACGGTCACTTGGCCATTGCCGTGCCTGATGCCTACGAAGCTTGTGAAAAAATTCGCAATGCCGGCGGAAAGGTCACGCGTGAAGCGGGCCCAGTTAAAGGCGGCACCACGGTGATTGCCTTCATCACAGACCCCGACGGTTACAAGGTCGAGTTGATTCAGCGCAACTTCAGCTGACAGGCTTCTCGCGCCAACTGTTCGATGCGAGACCAATCACCTTTGGCCAATGCATCGGCCGGCACCAGCCATGAGCCGCCCACGCAAGCCACGTTGGACAAGCTCAAGAACTCTGAAGCATTTTGAGGTGTGACGCCACCGGTGGGGCAAAAGCGCACATCAAAGAAGGGGCCGCCCCAGGCTTTCAGCATGGCGGGACCACCCGCTTGCATGGCCGGGAAGAATTTCAATTCGGTGTAGCCGTCTTCTTGCGCCATCATGATTTCGCTGCCTGTGGCCACCCCGGGCAACAAAGACAAACTTTGATCGCGACACGCTTGGCCCACCGCCGAGGTGTAACCTGGACTGACCGCAAATTTGGCCCCTGCATTGGCTGCTGCTTTTGCATCCGCTGCAGTTCGCACGGTACCCGCGCCCACCACGGCATCGGGCACTTCTTTGGCAATGGCTTCCATGCAGGCCAGCGCTTGAGGAGTGCGCAAGGTCACTTCCAACATGCGAATGCCACCGGCCACCAAGGCACGCGCCATGGGCACGGCATGGGCCACATCGTGCAAAACAATGACGGGAATGACGGGGGCGTCTTGCATCACTTGCAAGGCGGTGAATGGTGGTTTGTTCATATCGTTCAAAGCCATGTGCAGGCGCCTTCTTCAGCTCTCAAAGCATGCTTGCGCAAATTGGCAAACAGCTCTCTTCCCATGCCGCGGCTGTTGGCCGCTTGCAGTTCTGGGGGCATGGTAGCGGGAATTCGAGCATTCCAAGTTTCGGGATCAACCAACACTTGCAAAGTACCGGCCACAGCATCGAGGCGAATCAAGTCGCCATCCAAGACACGCGCCAAGGGCCCACCCGATGCGGCCTCTGGCGACACGTGAATGGCAGCAGGTACTTTGCCTGAAGCGCCACTCATGCGGCCATCCGTCACCAAAGCCACTTTAAAGCCCTGCCCTTGCAACACGGCCAGGGGCGGTGTGAGTTTGTGCAACTCGGGCATGCCATTGGCTTGCGGGCCTTGCCAACGCACGACGCACACCACATCTTTGGCCATGTTGCCGGCTTGAAACGCTGCCAACAATTCTTCTTGCGAATTAAACACCTGCGCAGGCGCTTCGATCACATGCTGCGCTTCAGGCACCGCAGAAACCTTGATCACGCTTCGACCCAAGTTGCCCTGCAGCAAACGCAAACCACCGGTGGCACTGAAGGGTGAGGATGCTGGACGAACGACCGTTTCGTCTTTGGAGGCACCGATGTCTTCCCAAGTCAACTGACCATTGACATCCATTGGCTTTTGCGTAAATTCAAGAAGGCCGCCAGCACGAACGGTCAGCACATCAGCGTGCATGAAGCCTGCATCCAACAACTCACGAATGACATAGCCTGGCCCACCAGCCGCTTGGAATTGGTTCACATCGGCACTGCCGTTGGGATACACGCGTGTGAGCAAAGGCACCACATCAGACAGCGCAGAAAAATCATCCCAATCAATGATCAAGCCTGCCGCGCGCGCCACGGCCACCCAGTGAATCAAGTGATTGGTAGAACCACCCGTGGCCAACAAAGCCACCATGGCATTGACGATGCAACGCTCGTCTACCAAATGACCAATGGGTGTGAAGTTTTTTGTTTTGACCAATTGCAAAACGGTGCGCACCGATTCGCGCGTCAGCTCATGGCGAAGGCCATCACCTGGATTCACAAACGCAGTGCCGGGGACATGCAATCCCATCGCTTCTAGCAACATTTGATTGCTGTTGGCGGTACCGTAAAACGTGCAGGTGCCTTCACCGTGATAAGCCGCAGACTCGGCCTTCAATAATTCGGCGCGACCTACCAAACCTTGTGCAGCTTGCTCGCGCACTTTGGATTTTTCGTTGTTAGACAACCCACTGCCCATGGGGCCAGCGGGCACAAACACAATGGGCAAATGGCCAAATTGCAAAGCACCAATGAGCAGACCCGGCACAATTTTGTCGCACACGCCCAGCATCAGGGCGGCATCAAACACATCGTGACTAAGCGACACGGCAGTGGACATGGCAATCACATCACGGCTGAACAAACTCAGTTCCATGCCCGGTGTGCCCTGGGTCACACCATCGCACATGGCCGGCACACCACCTGCCACTTGCGCTGTGGCGCCCCACTTGCGCGCTTCTTCTTTGACCAAATCGGGATAGTGTTGAAAAGGGGCGTGCGCAGACAACACATCGTTGTAGGCCGTTATCACTGCAATGTTGGGACTGCGCTCATTGGCACTCACCACAGGAATGGCTGCCAAACCCGAGGCTTGGAATTTGTCGGCCACAGGCATGGCGGCAAAGGCATGCGCGACATTGGCACAGCCCAAACGCTCAGCGCCAGGTTTGCGCGCAGCGGCTTCGTCCACTTGCGCAAGATAAGCCAAACGCATTGCCTGGCTTCGCAGGGCAATCCGCTCGGTCACTTTGGCTACGGTGGCATTCAGGGTCATGCGTGCTAGTTTCAAAATTTTGACAGACAATTTGTAACTTTGTTACAGAGCCAATGGTAACTCGACAAGCCCCAATTTGGCTGATGCCGAGTTACAGACAGGTTACGAATTTTCTAAGTACGCGGACTTAGATCCTCAGGTTTACCCTCAAAATAGACGTATTCCATCTCTTCATACACTTTGAATTTTCCACCCCCTCCTCTCGGCATGCGACCCGACCAATCGATGTGCGAGCCCACCAAAGACGCGTTGTTGTCGCAATGGCCGGCAAACCAAGATTTGTGGGTCTTTGGCTATGCGTCGCTGATATGGCGGCCAGAATTCGAAGTGCGAGAGCAACACCTCACCAAAGTGCAAGGCTGGCATCGCGCCTTGAAAATGTGGAGCCGTTTGAACCGTGGCACCCCCGAATGTCCCGGACTCGTTTTTGCGCTACTCTCTGGGGGCAGTTGTCAGGGCATGGTTTTCAGAACGCCAGCAGCGAACGTGAAGCAGACCATTGAAAAACTTTGGTTCAGAGAAATGCCCAACAATGTGTATACGCCGCGTTGGTTGCAGTGCCCTACGCCGCAAGGACCCGTGAACGCCTTGGCCTTTACGTTGCCTCGCAACAGCCCAAGCTACACAGGTGACCTATCCCCTTCGCAATACAGGCACATCTTTCAAAATGCCAAAGGCCGGTATGGCACCACCTTAGACTACGCACAAGAAACATTGAACAGCTTAAAACAACACGGCATCCATGACAAAGCCCTTGCGGCTTTGTTAGAACACGCCAAGGACTGACCATGAACATCGCCGATTTGCGCAAGAGTTACGAAAAGGCCGAACTGAATGAAGATGCCTCCAATGCCAACCCCTTGAAACAATTTGAGCGTTGGCTGAACGAGGCCATTCAATCGGAAGTGCCCGAACCCAATGCCATGACCGTGGCCACGGTGGCCAGCAACCTGCGTCCCAGTACACGCGTGGTGCTGATCAAAGGCTATGACGAGCGCGGCATTGTTTGGTACACCAACTACGACAGCCGCAAAGGTCGTGAACTGGCAGGCAATCCATTTGCCGCTCTGCAATTTCACTGGGTTGAATTGGAGCGTGTGGTACGCATTGAAGGCCGCATGGAAAAAGTCAGCGACGAAGAAAGCGATGCCTACTTTCACAGTCGCCCTCTGGACTCACGCATTGGCGCCTGGGCTTCACCGCAAAGTCAGGTGATTGACGGTCGTACAGTGTTGGTCACCAACGCGGCCAAGTATGCTGCGCAATTCATGTTGAACCCACCTCGCCCACCCCACTGGGGCGGCTACCGCTTGGTGCCCGATGAATGGCAATTTTGGCAAGGCCGTAAAAGCCGTTTGCACGATCGTTTGCGTTACCGCCTGAACGATGGCGAATGGTTGCGCGAACGCTTGGCACCTTAAGCAGGCAACAAGGGCAACAGCGCCATCACCAAGGTGATGCTGACAATGGCAAACGCGGTTGACACGGCCACAGCGGCTGTGACCACGTCTTCTTCTTTTTGATAACGCTGCGAAAACAAAAACACATTGGCACCGATGGGCAAAGCAGCCGCCACCACCATCACGGTCAGGTGCAAGCCCCGCATGCCCATGGCGTACCCGGCAGCCGCCATCAACAAGGGGTGAACAAATGTTTTCACCACAGATATCTTCAAAGCACCTTTGAAGTTGTCACCAACAGGTGTTTGTGACAAGGTAATGCCCACAAGCACCAGGGCAAGAGGCCCAAACGAAGCCCCTAGCAATTGCAAAGGTTTGTCGACAATGGGGTGCAGGCCCAGGCCAGTTTGCGCGTAAATCAAACCGATCAAGATGGGCAAGGGCACAGGGTGCAAAACAGCATTTTTGATGGCCAAACCAACTGTTTTAAGCATGTGCCGTGATTCACCCGTTTCAAAAGCTTGCTCATGCGCCATTTGCAATTCAAGTACCACTGTGGCCAGGGTGAGCAAAACCAACGCATGCAAAGAAATGAGGGTGAACAACAAGACCTGACCCGACTCACCATACGCCAAACCAATGAGGGGCACGCCAATCATGAGGGTGTTGCTGAAGATGCTGGCCAAGGCCAACACAGAGGCGCGCGAGTCACGGCCGTACACCATGAGCATAACGAAAAACAAGCCTCCAGCCACCACAAAATATTGGAAGACAGGTCGCAAGTCTAATTTTTCCAGATGCACAGAACTCATGGTTCTGAACAGCAAGGCCTGTGTGAGCACCAAGAAAACCAAATTGGACAAATCGCGCACAGCTTCTTGTCTCACCAATTTGGCACGACCGGCAACAAAGCCAATCAAGATCAAAAAGACAACAGGCAGCAGCGAAGATAAAACGGGGTGATCGAAATTCATGGTGCCCTGATTATCAGGGCACCATGAATTGACAGCGAAGCGCTTAAAAAGTAGCCATCACACCCAACTTCAGACTTCTGCCTGGCAAGGGTGACTTGCCCGGCGCAGTTGACGTCAAAATAGATGTTGCGCTGTAAGCCCATTGATTGCTGATGTTGTCTACTTTGGCAAACCAATTCAAAGTGGTCCCTGTGAGCTTTTGCTGATAGCTCACAAAGCCATGCCACAAGGTGTATGCCGCCGTGGTCACACTGCCCGCTGGAACTCGGTTTTGTGCGGCGTGCCAATCAAATCCTAAACGCGCACGCCAGGGTCCTGAAGCATGGATCAAACTGGAACCGAAGCGCAGCGGCGAGATACGTGGTAAGGGCTCATGTGTATCGAGGTTTTGAGCACGCACCGAATCTGCTTTAACAGCCCAATCAAGGGTACTGGCAGCCTGCAACAAGCGCCATTGAGCCGAAGCCTCCATGCCAGAAAACTTGGCACGGACACCCTGGTAGACCTGGAGTGGCAGGTTTTCTTCTATCTCAGAAGTGCTCAGCAGACCTATGAAATTTGAAAATTGACTTTGGAATGCCGTCACTTTGAATTGATGTGGCCCGTCTTGCCAGTCAGCAGACACGTCCAAGCTATTGGCTTTTTCGAGTCCCAAGTTGGCATCACCTCGCTCCCATGCAGCTGTGGCGATGTGGGGGCCATTGGCAAACAATTCATAGTCTTTGGGTGCACGCTCAACATGCGACGCGTTGGCACTCACGCGCCATTGAGGCCGTACTTGCCAAGAGGCAGCAGTGGCAAAACTTTGAGGTGAAAACTTGCGCGTAGCCAATTCAAAACGATCGACTGCGGGGTCTGGATTGCCAAGCGATTCAACCCTCACGTTTTCACGTCGCACACCCACATTGAAGCGGATTGGGCCGACCGCGTATTCTTCCAGCAAGAACAACGCATTGGTGCGGGAATTGCTAAAAGGCGCAAAGGCTTCGGCACCATCGGCAGAAAATTTGCCCTGCTCTGACTGCCAACCCCAGACACCTTCCCAAATACCAGCGCCGGCATGCCAGGGCTGATGTCGCAACTGCGCGCGAACATCGTGCCCCTTATTGGCAAACAAAGTGCCCGCTTCGCCAGCATCAAACTCTGTATGTTTGTAATCCGATTGACTCGCTTGAAAGTTCATACTTTGAACCAGGCTTGAAGCAGGTCGCCATTCACCCTCCAAAGACGTGCGATTGGACCGCATGCCAATGGTCACCGCATCCTCTGCCACGGTGCCATAGTTGCTTTGGTAACTGTTCAATGACATGCCCAGATAGCCACGGTCCCAAAACAAACTGGCACCAACAGCGCCGCCTTTTGAGTCGCTGGCAGAGTTGCAAATGCGTGAAGCAATCTCTGGGGCGCCAGGCTTGGTGCAGGGCAAGTTTTGCGGTACTTGGACATCGCTAGTGCGTCGATCAAACGCATCTGCGTGGAAGACCCATGCCCCTTGACCGATTTCCAGCATGGCACCAGTAGAACGCTCTTGATTGCCTGAACCCCACTGAGTTTGCGCTTTGCCAGCGACGCCCTGCATGGCTTGTCGAGGAATTCGGTTGTCAATCACGTTGACCACACCGCCCATGGCACTGCCACCGTACTGCAATGCAGCGGGTCCGCGCAACACTTCGATGCGCTCAGTCGTCAGCACATCCAGGGGTACGGCATGGTCATAGCTCAGCGATGAAGCATCCAAACTTGCACCGCTGTTGTTCAATACGCGGATGCGATCGCCATCAAATCCTCGAATGATGGGGCGGCTGGCGTTCGGGCCAAAATAGGTGCTGCTGACACCTGGCAATTGGTTCAATGTTTCACCCAGGGTGCTTTGGCCTTGCTGGAGCAAAGAAAGCCCAGACAAACTGTTGACCGCATTGACGCTTTGAGATTTCGACAATGGATTGCCCGTGATGACCACTTCCTGCACGGCTTGCGCCAAGACAGCTGACGCAAAAAAACCATGACCTACAAGCACCACGGCGGATGCTGAAACCGACAATAAGGCATTGCAAGGCGCACGCATGGTGCCTTGTCGAGAAGAAATTTTGAACATGAAAAACCTTTGAAAATGAACAAGCACTCAAGCCTTGGCTTGAGCAACCTCAAACATGATTCAAAGGCTGGTGGGCGGTGCGCGCGCAGAGAATGCCAGTGTGAGCGCCACATCACGTTGCGCAAACTCACCGGAAATGAACAAGGCTTCAGGCTGTTCAAACTGGAGCTTGAGGGCTGCTGACTGTGGTCCCTCATCGGATGCCAAATGGTCTAAGGCTTGGCATACCAAAGAGCCTTCAGTGTGCTCACTGAAGAGTGATTGTTCAGAAACGGCTGTGGACTTTAAGCCGTGTATCGTCTTGTGAATTTGCCCCCAAACAGGCGCCAGCATGACCGCACTGATCAACAGTGCTTGCAACAAGCAGCGCAGTTTGGTTTGAATTCTCAAGGCGTTTTGGTCCACTCAGAAAAGGTCTTTTTGAACTTCCAAACCTTGGGGGCCGCCAC
>JAHEBO010000006.1:42060-72695 GCA_024642215.1 Limnohabitans sp. | reverse complement strand
ACACGCTATTACTTTGTCGATCGTTGGCAAGAGTTTTCCATCTACGACATTGATTTCAAACCCATCCCCACCGTGGACCAACACCCTGCAGCAGTGGAGGGCATGAGCTACTTTGGTGTGGTGCAGTACATCGGAGCCGCACGCAGTGACGATTGGCTGGCCTACTACGAACACATGTTTGACTTCAGTGTCATCCCCGATGAAGAGCGCTTTGGCATCTTGCCCAAAGGCAAATTGATGAAAAGCCCTTGCGGCCAGTTCCTCTGGCAACTGATTGAGCCCGATCCTTGGATGGACAGTGATGACGCCCCAGAATCCTTGAAACGGATTGGTTTTGGTGTGAAAGATGTTGCGCAAGCTGTCAAAACCCTCAAAGCCAATGGCGTTGAATTTGTGGAGTCCAAAGAGCTGCATCCAGAAGACCGTGGTGCCCTTACGCGCAGTGCGCTGGGCTCTGTGTCGTTTGAGCTGGTGCATCAAGCTACTTAAGGAATTGCCATGAATATGCTCGACGGTTATGGCATGGACACCATCACGATGGCTGGCCCTTTAGAGGCCAAATTAGAGGCCATGAAAAGTGTGGGCTTCTCTCAGGTCATGCTGATGGCGCGAGACTTGGTAGGGCACCCCGGTGGCGTCAAAGCTGCGGTCAAAGCCGTCCAAGACAGTGGCTTGCGTCCGACAGGTTTCCAGGTGCTGCGTGACTTTGAAGGTTTGTCGGGTCATTTGCACAGCTACAAAGTTGACATTGCCAAATCGATGCTGGAAATGTGCGCAGCCACGGGCAGCAAAGTGTTGTTGGCGTGCTCCTCAACTTCTCGGCATGCCACAGACGATCTTGACCAGATTGCCAAAGACTTGAAAAAACTGGCCATGATGGCCATTCCACTGGGCATCAAGGTGGCCTATGAAGGCCTGTCTTGGGGGCGCACCGTGAACGAATTCACCACCAGCTGGGACGTGGTGTGCCGTGCAGACTGTCCCAACCTGGGCATTGGCATTGACTCATTTCACATCTTTGCAGCCAAGACACCGCTGGACGCCATTGAGGACATTGATCCGGATCGCATTTATCTAGCGCAATTGTCTGACTTCATGTGGAACGAAACCCCCTCGTTTGAAGAGCGCATGGCCACCGCGCGCACATTCCGAGTGTTTCCTGGTGAAGGTGTACACAGCGACCAATTGTCAGATTTGGTATTGCGCCTTGAGCGCATTGGTTACCGCGGCGATTACAGTTTCGAAGTATTCAACGACGACTATCAGCAATTGCCGCTTGAAACAGTGGCAGAACGTGCGCGCAAAAGTGCAACTTGGCTGCATCAAGATGTTTTGCATCGTTCTGCACCTTTGCCTGCCTGGGCCAAATCTTCACACAAAGTGAGCGTATGAAAAATAGAAAACTCGGTCAATTCCAAGTCAGTGAAATTGGCTTGGGCTGCATGAACCTTAGCCATGCCTATGGCGCACCGGTTTCTGAAGCGCAAGCTGAAAAGGTCTTGCACACAGCCTTGGATGCCGGTGTCACATTGTTTGACACCGCTGCATTGTATGGTTTTGGTGCCAATGAAACTTTGGTGGGTAAGGTGCTCAAATCGCACCGACAGAAGTTCACTTTGGCCAGTAAATGCGGTATGACCGGTGTCGATGTGAATGGCGACGGTAAGTTGGTTCGCGTCATTGATGGTCGCCCTGAAACTATTCGCAAAACTTGTGAAGATGCCCTCAAGCGCTTGCAAACCGATGTCATCGATTTGTACTATTTGCATCGCTGGGACAAAAAAGTGCCCATTGAAGACAGCGTAGGCGCACTCAGCGATTTGATTCGTCAAGGCAAAATCCAAAGCATCGGATTGTCTGAGGTCTCGGCCAATACATTGCGCAAAGCCCATGCGGTGCATCCCATTGCAGCGGTGCAAACCGAATATTCACTGTGGACGCGCAACCCTGAAATTGCAGTGCTCAAGGCCTGCGAAGAATTAGGCACCACTTTTGTGGCGTTCAGTCCTGTTGCGCGTGGTTTCTTGTGTGGCCCGCTTGACGTTCAATCCTTGGATGCCAAAGACATTCGCAAATCCATGCCGCGTTTCACGGCTGAGAATTACGCGGCTAATTTCAATCTCTTCGCGCCTTACCAGCAGTTGGCGCATGAGGCGGGGTGTTCTCCTGCGCAATTGGCATTGGCCTGGTTGCTGCATCAAGCGCCACATATCATCCCGATTCCGGGTACCACCAGCGAGCAACATTTGCTGGACGATTTGGGGGCTGCCAATGTGCGCTTGAGCGCGGACTTGATGGCGCGCCTCGAAGCCCTCATCAACGAACGCACTGTGATGGGCAACCGTTACAACGCGCAGGCCAATTCAGAGGTGGACACCGAGGTTTTTTAAGAAGCATTCATGAGTCTTGACTTATGGAAATGGGTATATACCCGCAAAGAGGCTTCGGCCTCTTTTTTTTGTGAAAAAAACTCAGCCCTATCAGAACGCAGGTCAAAGCTCAGACTGCAAAATGCAGGCATGGTCATATCACCATCCAATTGCAGGAGACGCGTATGTATTCCCTTAATGTGAATGGCAAAGTCCAAAAAGTGGACGCTGAGCCAGAGATGCCCTTGTTATGGGTCATTCGAGAAGTACTCGGCCTCACGGGTACCAAGTTTGGTTGCGGCATTGCGCAGTGCGGTGCTTGCACCGTACACGTGGATGGACAACCTGTTCGATCTTGCTCTGTGCCAGGCTCGGCCATGGCTGGCCGCAAAATTACCACCATTGAAGGCTTGTCAGCCAACAGTGCGCACCCCGTTCAAAAAGCCTGGGCCGAAGTGGACGTGCCGCAATGCGGCTATTGCCAATCCGGTCAAATCATGGCGGCTTCCTCTTTGCTCAAACGCAAACCCAAGCCCACCGACAAAGACATTGACGAGGTCATGACCAACATCTGCCGCTGCGGAACTTACCAGCGCATTCGCGAGGCCATTCATGTGGCTGCAGGCACTCGGAAATTACCCAAAATGGATGCTGGCGAAGTCACTGCCTTGGTCCAGCAAATCAAAGTTTAAGGAGAGCACCATGAATCAAATTTCAAATTCTCCAAGCACTTTGTCACGTCGCAGCTTCATGGTGGGAACGTCCGCCTTGGCCAGTGGTGGTTTTGCATTGGGTCTGAATGTGATGGGCAACTCTGAGGCATTGGCGCAGGCCACTGACGCAGCGCCCGAAGTGGGCATTTGGGTCTTGGTTAAACCAGATGACACCTGCATCATTCGAATTGTTCGCTCTGAAATGGGGCAGGGAACCCGAACAGGTTTGGCCCAATTGGTGGCCGAAGAGTTGGAGTGCGATTGGCGCAAAGTGACCACCGAGTCGCCCACGCCAGGACAAAACCTCAAGCGCAAGCGCGCATGGGGCGACATGAGCACAGGCGGCAGTCGCGGCATTCGAAGCTCCCACGACTATGTGCGGCGCGGTGGTGCTGTTGCCAGAACCATGTTGATGCAAGCTGCGGCCAACGAATGGTCGGTCGCGGTGTCAGAGTTAACCGTCTCCAACAGTGTGATCACGCACGCCGCATCAGGCCGCAAAACGACCTACGGCAAAGTGGCAGCGGCCGCAGCCAAGTTGCCAGTGCCTGATGCCAAGACCATGGTCCTGAAAGATCCCCGCACTTGGAAAATTGCGGGCAAATCCATTCGCCGTTTGGACACGAGTGACAAACTCAATGGCAAAAAAATCTACGGTATTGATTTAAAACTGGAAGGCATGCTGTGCGCTGCCGTGATGGATTGCCCCGTTTTTGGTGGCAAGTTGGTCAGCTTCGATGACAGCAAAGTCAAAACCTTGCGCGGTGTCAAATCGGTCGTTCGAGTGGATGCCTCCACGGTTGCAGTGGTGGCTGACACATGGTGGCGCGCTAAAAACGCCTTAGCCCAACTGCCCATCGTGTGGGACGAAGGCCCCCATGCCAAGGTCAACAGCGCGTCCATTGCTGCGCATTTGAAAGAAGGCCTGACTGCCCCTGGCAACTACGCGGGCCGCAAGGAAGGCGATGCGATTGCAGCAGTGGCCAATGCTGCTAAAAAAGTCGAAGCCACCTACAGCACACCTTTCTTGTCCCATTCACCCATGGAGCCTATGAACTGCACGGCACGTGTCACCGCCGATCGTGCTGAGGTTTGGACGCCAACACAAAATGCAGAGGCTTCCTTGGCAGTTCTGGCTGAGACAGCTGGCTTGCCTTTGGAAAAATGCGATGTGTATGTCACAGATTTAGGGGGCGCCTTTGGCCGCAAAGGCGGGCAGCAAGACTATGTGTCACAAGCGGTCAACATTGCCAAGCAATTTCCCGGCACACCCATCAAAATGATTTGGACTCGCGAGGAAGATCAAACGCACGACTACTACCGTCCACTTTCGCAATGCCACATGACAGCGGGCTTGGATGCCAAGGGCAATTTGGTGGGCATGACTTTGCGTTCTTCAGGGCAGTCCATCAATGCGTGGGTCAATCCCTCTGCCATCAAGGATGGCAAGGATGAGCGTCAGTTGCAAGGCTTCTGGAAAGAGCCGGGTGATGCACAGCTGGGTTACACCATTCCCAATTTGCTGACGGAGTACGCCATTCGCAACACGCATGTACCTGTGGGCCCATGGCGCGGCGTGAACACCAATCAAAACGGTGTTTACATGGAATGTTTCATTGAAGAAGTTGCCAAGGCTGCTGGCAAAGATTCATTGGCATTTCGCCAATCCTTGATGCAAAACCATCCCAAACATTTGCAAGTGCTCAATGCTGCTGCTGATAAAGGTGACTGGGGCAAGCCTTTGCCTCCGGGTGTGTACCGCGGCATTGCCCAATTCATGGGCTATGCTGCTTATTCAGCGGCCGTTGCTGAAGTGTCAGTCAGTCCACAGGGTGAGGTCAAAGTGTTGCGCATGGTCTTGGCCACCAATGCAGGTCACTTCGTGAATCCTCACCAAGTTGCAGCTCAAGTGGAGGGCGGTGTGGCCATGGGCCTCAGTGCCACTTTCTTTGGTGAATGCACGGTTGAGAATGGGCGCATTCAACAAAAGAATTTTGACACTTACCCATTGCTTCGCATGGGCCAAATGCCCAAAGTTGAGACGGTCTTGGTGCCCACCTACGACTTCTGGGGCGGCGTGGGGGAGCCCACCATTTGTGTGGTGGCGCCAGCTGTCATGAATGCCATTTACGCGGCCACGGGCAAACCCATTCGCGATTTGCCTTTGAAAAATGCGGGTCTGAAATTTGTCTAAATTCAGTGGCCAAGATCAGGCTGCCTGTCAGCCTTGATCAGCGGCGCAAGGACGGCCCATCGATGGGCATGCCTTGCGCGCGCATTTTGAGAAACAGTTCCAGTTGACGCAGTTCTTGGCTACCAGGTGAAGGAATTTCGGCTTGCACGCCAGAATAGCAAGCACGCAGGCGGCGGTCGATCGAGCCCATGCTTTGCCAACTCATTTTGAAAATAGGAAAGCCAGTGGGGTGGGCTGGCGAAATGACATCAGCGCGCATTTGCTTGCCAATGTTCAGATCGTGACACTGTGTGCACGACAAATTCATGCGGCCCATGCGCATGGTGAATTGATCTGCGCCTTTGTTCAGCGCAGCTTGCCATTGCACCTTATCAGTCGGTGTCACTGTGACTTGAAAAGGCTGTCCAAGACTGCCTTGGTGCAAGAGGGCACTCAAGGCCAAAACATCTGGATCCTCTAAACCCTTCATGGGCTTGGCACTGCGCTGAGCGCAAGCCAATATTTGATCCTCTAGGTTCACCAGTTGTTGTTTAGGTTGAGACCATCTGGGATAGTGCGCTGCCACACCTTTCATGCTTTGAACATCGCCATGACATTCAAAACAAGTGGCGGCTTGTTGGGCGGACCCCCACAGTTTGCGGCCTTGTTCTAGCCAAAGTTGTACAGGGTTGCTCGACGTGTCTTTTTGCATCGCCAACAAATCGGCACTCAAAAAGGCATTGCCACTCAAATGTGAAAGTTGATTTGGCGCCTGGTCTTGGGCGCGAGGCAGCATGGGCATTGTGCACAAACTGACCAAGACCATTGGCCCAAGCAGTCGAAATACCCACATGATCTAAATCACCAAGCGTTGCACGGTTTCACCAGCTTGGCCTGCATCGTCGAGCCACAGCACTCGAACCACGCCACCGCCATCCGGTACTTGAATGGGGAATGCCAAGTACACCGGGGACGTCATGGCGGTGCCCAATTCAGCTTCCAGAATTAACTGTTCATTGACCAAGACTTTGACGGTGTGAATGATGTTGCGAGGAATCTTCTGCCCCGAATCGTTCACCCGAAAGCCAGAGTCCATAGGGTGCGCCGCCGACCAGCGTGCCTCCACCGTGGCGCCTGCTTTGAGAGCACCTGCAAATGCCAATCGGGTCAGAATGGGGCTGCTCATCAGGAGTCGTCCAAACAGGCCGTCGAGGTGATGACGGTAGGCGCACTGTTCGCGCGCTCCAAGCCATTGTTGAAAGTGGCCACGACCCATACCGATTGACTGGCTGCCAGACGCAGCCGGGTGCTGAGCAGGTAGATTTGGGGTTCGCCATGCAGTTTCAACTGCAATGCCAATGGAATGGGATTTTCCGGCAGGATGACGCGCAGTGATTTAAGAGAGGTGCCTTGTGGTGCGCGAATGTGGGCTTGCAGCGGGACGGCATTGCCTGTGTCGGCCAGCCTTGGAAACGCCAACTCGATGCCCTCTGAAGACAACTCAGTCAGTGGCGCTGCAGAGGCAAGGTGCTGCGTTGATAGCAGCCAAGTGCTTGCGGCCCACAGCATGCCTGCCCGTCGTTGGGAATTGGTCGGTGCGTGAAAGGATGGAGGAGTCATTGCCATGATTGCAAAGTATCCACCACTTGGGAAATTTGCGCATCGGACAAGATGGCACGCGGTGGGTTAGCTTTTGTCAGACCCTCAGATGTGCCAAAGGGCGGCATCAGGGTTTGGGGCTGAATGTGTCTGGCATCTTTCACCCACTGGGTCAGTTCGGCACGCGTCCACTTGCGAGCCACACCCTTGAGGGACGGTCCAAATGTACTGACGAGGCCCGCCACACCCGGTAGCTCATGGCATGCAAGGCAGTTGCCCATTTGTCGCGAGACCATGATGTCAAAGCCGGCAGACGTGCTTGGCACACCTGCAGCGCCCTGCGCAAAGACCATGGGATGGCTCAAGGTCATCGCCAACGTCATCGCTGTCTTCATGCTAAGTGGAACGCTTTTCATCGGGGCATTGTGTCACGGCTCATTGATTTTTGCTGGTCAAGGCTTGCAACAGCGTAGTCTCTGAAATTGACGGAAGTCATTGGCGTATGACATAGATCAGGATTTTGCAATGGGTGAAATGTTACAAAACCAATTGCTTGAGAAATGAAGCTGCTCACTTGCTTTGGTGTCTGACGTATTGAAAAAGAAAGGATTGAAACATGGTCATTCCAGGAACGACCCCCTTTGATGGGAAACAAGCCCAAAAGGGCTATGCACTGAACAAAATGTGCTTCTCATTTAATTCAGCAGACAACAGAAAAGCTTTTCAGGCTGATCCCGAAACCTACATGCGCAAATACGAATTAAATTCTGCGCAAGCAGAAGCCATTCGCTCCAAACAAGTTCTGCAACTTATAGCGGCTGGCGGTAATGCTTATTACTTGGCCAAGTTTGCAGGCATCTTTGGGCTCGACATGCAAGATATTGGCGCACAGCAAACAGGCATGACCAAAGAGGCCTTTCAAGCCAAATTGCGCGCAGCTGCAAACATCTAACAGCAAATCCATTTGGAGCACTCGCATGGCAAAACTCATCGGTGGCCTGGCCACATCGCACATTCCCGCCATTGGCGGTGCAATTCACAAAGGCATTCAGCAAGAACCCTATTGGAAGCCTTTCTTTGACGGCTTTCCACCCGTGCAACACTGGCTGAAAGAAGTGAAGCCTGATGTGGTGGTGATGTTTTACAACGACCATGGCTTGAATTTTTTCCTCGACAAAATGCCCACGTTTGCAGTGGGTGCCGCTGCGCAATACAGCAACGCAGATGAAGGTTGGGGCATTCCAACTTTGCCACCTTTCCAAGGCAACATGGATTTGTCATGGCATTTGATCAATCACTTGGTGGCCCATGACTTTGATGTCACCACCTGCCAGGAAATGCTGGTGGACCACGCATGCACTTTGCCCTTGAAGTTGTTCTGGCCCGAAGGACCCTGTCCGGTTCAAGTGGTGCCCATATGCATCAACACGGTTCAGTTTCCTTTGCCATCTGCCAAGCGGGTGTATGCATTGGGCAAAACCATCGGTGAAGCCATTTCGCAATGGCCATCGGAACAAAAGGTGGCCGTGGTGGCCTCGGGCGGCTTAAGCCATCAGCTCGATGGCGAACGGGCAGGCTTTATCAACAAGGCCTTTGATTTGGAATTCATGGACAGCTTGGCCAGCAATCCTGAATGGGCCACGCAATTCAATACCCTCGAGTTGGTTGAGAAAACCGGCACTCAGGGCGTGGAACTTTTGATGTGGTTGGGCATGAGGGCTGCGTTAACCAGCGCTTCAGGCCGAGTTCGCGAAGTGCACCGCAATTACCATATTCCCATCTCCAACACGGCCACAGGACTGATGGCATTCTCTGTGGATTGAGTAGCAAATACGGGTTAACCCGTACTCGAGAGGGTCGCCTTGAGGGATGGAAACATGCATAATATTTCCAGTCCGCGCGGTTGGTTAATTGCCTTACTGGATTCCTACTGCATGTTTCTCATCTGTCTACCCATCGCCTTTGGGCGCATCTCTTATGACCACCGTTCTCCAAAGTTTTGTCGCCGGCCGCTGGATCGGTCAACAAGCGGCTCAAGCCCTTCACAGCGCTGTCAATGGCAAAGAAGTGGCATTCGCTCACGCCGAGAACCTTGATTTTGCTGAAGCCCTTCAGTATGGCCGCACCACGGGTTTGCAGGGTATGTTGGCCATGGACTTTCAGCAGCGCGCTGCTGCGTTGCGTGCCTTGGCCAAATATTTGGGCGAACGCAAAGAAGAGCTGTACGCCATTTCGGCCCACACCGGTGCGACGCGCATCGACTCTTGGGTTGACATTGAAGGCGGTACAGGCACTTTGTTTGCCTATGCCGGCATGGCTGCCAGCGAATTGCCCAGCGGCAATTTGATTCACGAAGGCCCCGTTGCTTCGTTGGGCAAGAAAAATACTTTCGCGGGGACCCACATCCTGGTGCCCCGTGGTGGTGTGGCAGTGCACATCAATGCCTTTAATTTTCCTGTGTGGGGTTTGCTGGAAAAATTTGCACCCACCTTCTTGGCCGGTATGCCTTGCATCGGCAAGCCTGCTACAGCCACCAGCTACCTCACAGAAGCCTTGGTTCGCATGATTGACCAATCAGGCATCTTGCCCAAGGGTGCTTTGCAGTTGGTCATTGGCAGCACGGGTGATTTGCTGGATCGCTTGGATGTGGCTGATGTGGTGACGTTCACGGGTTCCGCCGATACTGCCGCTAAATTGCGGGTCAATGCCAACATTGTGCGCAACAGCATCCCCTTCAATGCAGAAGCCGATTCATTGAACTGCGCCATCTTGGCTGACGACGTGACACCCGATGATGAAGAGTTCGATTTGTTTGTCAAAGAAGTGGTGCGCGAAATGACCGTTAAAGCCGGCCAGAAATGCACCGCCATTCGCCGTGCCATCGTGCCCCGCAAACACTTGGATGCCGTGGCTGAAAAAATCAAAGCACGTTTGTCAAAGGTGGTGGTGGGCGATCCTTCCGTTGAAGGCGTGAAGATGGGCGCCTTGGCGTCCAAATCGCAACAATCCGACGTGGCCGAGCGCGTGGCCTTGCTGCGCCAAAGCGCAGAGTTGGTCTGCGGTGGCGATGCCAATTTCAGCTTGGTGGGCGAGGGCGTCGCCCAAGGCGCATTCTTCCAGCCTACTTTGCTTTTGTGTCAAAAGCCCATGAGCACCGACAGCATTCACGACATCGAAGCCTTCGGTCCTGTCAGCACCCTGATGCCTTATGACAACATGGAAGAAGCCATGGCCTTGGCCAAGCGAGGCAAAGGCAGCTTGGTGGGCTCCTTGGTGACCAAGACGCCCGAAGTAGCGGCAAAAGTGGTGCCTCGTTTGGCAGCCAACCATGGCCGCTTGCACGTCCTCGATCGTGAATCCGCTGGCGAATCTACAGGTCACGGCTCACCGTTGCCATCTTTGAAGCACGGCGGTCCGGGTCGCGCGGGTGGCGGCGAAGAGTTGGGTGGCATTCGCGCCGTCACACACATGATGCAACGCGCTGCTGTGCAAGGTTCACCCAGCATGTTGACCGCTATCACGCGCGAATATGCGCGGGGTGCCAAGGTCATTGAAACGGGCACGCACCCCTTCAAACGTTACTTCGAAGAATTGCAAATTGGCGAGTCTTTGTTGACGGCATCCAAAGTGATCGGCGAAGCAGATGTCAAAGCCTTTGGCGAACTCACAGGCGACATGTTCTACATGCACTTTGATGATGAAGCGGCCAAAGCTTCCGCCTTTGGCAAACGCATTGCACACGGCTATTTGGTTTTGTCTGATGCGGCTGGTTTGTTCGTGGTGGCCGAGCCCGGTCCTGTCTTGGCCAATTACGGCTTGGACACACTGCGATTTGTGAAGCCTGTGGGCTTGGGTGACAGCATTCAAGTGCGCTTGACTTGCAAGCGCAAAATTGACCGCAACAAGAAAGACGCCAATGGCCAAGGGCAGGGCGTGGTGGCTTGGGATGTCGAAGTGACCAATCAAGACAAAGAGCTGGTGGCCAGCTATGACATCCTCACATTGGTGGCCAAGAAGGGCTAAGGACCTCACTTTCCCATAACCCTTGCGAATTTGGGTGTTTTAGAAATGTTTTCTAATACGCTTGTCGTTGGGGAGTAGCCTCATTTCTTTTTCCAAGAAATCGACACATCGTCAGTACGGGATTTTTTCAATCTCCGGTGTGTTGAGCTTGTTGCCACGCAGCAGGTAAAGCAAGACCTTCGATCTCTCGCTCCACGGCGCCTAGTTGATGCAAATTCAATCGAGGTGCAAGTGGCGTTGTACTGATCGCATGAAAGTCTTTTATGGAACTCTTTTCCCTTCCTTGGTGGTCCGCTTTGTTGGCCATCGTTCTCATCGACCTGGTATTGGCGGGTGACAACGCCATTGTGATTGCACTTGCTGCCAGGAATCTTCCGGCTGAACATCAGCGCAAAGCCATCATTTGGGGCACAGTCGGCGCGATTGCAGTCCGCTCTGTCATGACCGTTGGCGTGGTTTGGTTGCTCAAAATTCCGGGCCTGATGTTGGCCGGTGGTTTGGGACTATTGTGGATTGCCTACAAGCTCATTTCAGACACCTCCGAGGGTGATCATGAAGGCGGTGCTGCCACCACTTTTTGGGGCGCCATGAAAACCATCATCGTTGCAGATGCCTTAATGGGTGTTGACAATGTATTGGGCGTTGCAGGCGCTGCCAACGGCTCTTTTGACCTGGTGGTGTTGGGCTTGTTGATCAGCATTCCCATCGTGGTATTGGGCAGCCAATTGGTTCTGCGCTTGGTTGAAAAATGGCCCGTGATCATTCATTTGGGTGCGGCGGTCCTGGCGTTCACTGCGGCTCAAATGATTGTGAATGAGAAGTTCTTAGACCCCGTCTTTGATGGCGGCGAAACCATTCACATGGCTGCTCGCATTGCCACTTACATTGTCGCGATTGCAGGCGTATTGGGCTTGGGTTGGTTGACCACACGCAAACAAACCATGGCTTAAGCTTTTACTTATCCCCAATGAAAAAGCCTTCGCAGCAATTGCTGGAAGGCTTTTTTTGTGACGCTGCAGTGCTGCAGCGTTTGACTTACATCGTATCGATGAAACTGCGCAGTTTGTCGCTGCGGCTGGGGTGCTTCAACTTGCGAAGTGCTTTGGCTTCGATTTGACGAATGCGCTCACGTGTGACGTCAAATTGTTTGCCCACTTCTTCCAAGGTGTGGTCGGTTGACATTTCAATGCCGAAACGCATGCGGAGCACTTTGGCTTCGCGCGGTGTGAGGCTGTCCAAGATGTCTTTGACCACATCGCGCAAACCAGCTTGCATGGCGGCATCGATCGGCGCTGTGTTGGCGCTGTCTTCGATGAAATCACCCAAGTGGCTGTCGTCATCATCACCGATCGGCGTTTCCATGGAGATAGGCTCTTTGGCAATCTTCATGATCTTGCGAATCTTGTCTTCTGGAATTTCCATTTTCTCGGCCAAGATGCTGGCATCGGGCTCAAAGCCAAATTCCTGCAAGTGCTGACGAGAAATGCGGTTCATCTTGTTGATCGTCTCGATCATGTGAACCGGAATGCGGATGGTGCGAGCCTGGTCCGCAATGGAGCGGGTGATGGCTTGGCGAATCCACCATGTGGCGTAAGTAGAGAACTTATAACCACGACGGTATTCGAACTTGTCGACGGCTTTCATCAAACCGATGTTGCCTTCTTGGATCAAGTCGAGGAATTGCAAACCGCGGTTGGTGTATTTTTTGGCAATGGAAATGACCAAACGCAAGTTGGCTTCGATCATTTCTTTTTTAGCATGACGCGATGAGCGCTCACCTGCATTCATGCGCTTGTTAATGTCTTTGAGCTCGTCCAAAGGCACCACCACACGTGTTTGCAAGTCGGTCAGCTTTTGCTGCAAGTCTTGCACAGGTGGAATGTTGCGGCCCATGACCGCGCTCCAGGGCTTGCCGGCTGCAGCTTGCTTTTCGATCCATTTCAGATCGAGCAAATGCGAGGCAACGCGCTGGTTGTTTTTATCGCGGCCACTGAAATCGGCAATGAACATTTCTTGTGGGTAGCCACATTTTTCGACAATGATGCGACGCAGCTCGCGCTCTTTTTTGCGAACATCGTCGACGTGACCTCGCACCATGTCGCACAACTTTTCAATGGTTTTGGCTGTGAAACGAATGGTCATCAATTCGTCGGAGAGCTCTTTTTGTGCTTTTTGGTACGCAGGCGTTCCCCAGCCTTCTTTGGCCGCAAGTTTGTTGACTTTTTCGAAAAGCTCTGTGATGCGGTCGAATCGTTCTAGGGCTTGATTCTTCAACTCTTCCAGTTTCTTGGTCAAGGCCTTTGAACCACCTTTGCCGTCGTCATCGTCTGATTCGTCAAACTCGTCGAAGTCTTCTTCGGCCACATAGTCGTCGGCTTCGTTGATGTTGGAAAAACCATCCACCACCGTAGAGATGACCACTTTGCCTTCACGAATCTCACCTGCAAGGCGCAGAATTTCTGCAATGGTGGCGGGCGATGCACTGATCGCCGTCATCATGTCCATCAAGCCGCCTTCAATGCGCTTGGCAATTTCAATTTCGCCTTCGCGGGTCAACAACTCGACAGTGCCCATCTCACGCATGTACATGCGCACGGGATCTGTGGTGCGACCGAACTCGCTGTCCACTGTGGACAGGGCAGCTTCAGCCGCTTCTTCGGCTTCTTCTTCCGTTGAGCCTGTGGGCGCGTTGTCGGTGATGATGAGCGTTTCGGCATCGGGTGTTTGTTCATAAACAGCCACCCCCAAATCGTTCAAAGTGGCAATGACCACTTCCAATGTTTCGGCATCAACCAGCTTGTCGGGCAAGTGATCGGAAATTTCGCCGTGCGTGAGGTAGCCACGTGTTTTGCCCAACTTGATCAAAGCCTTCAGGCGTTGACGACGCTTGGCCATGTCTTCTTCAGACAAAACAGTTTCATCCAAACCGAACTCTTTCATCAAGGCGCGCTCTTTGGCCTTGCTGATCTTCATGCGAAGCGGTTTGACTTTTTCGGTGGACTCTGCAACGGGTTCGCCCGCCAAATCGTCTTCGATGTCGCTTAAATCTTCTTCGCCAGGCGCATCGGCGCCAGCTTTGGGTTTGCGACCACGTTTTGCGCCAGCTGCTTTGAGCGCTGGCTCTGGTGCTGTTGTTTTTGCAGGTTTGCTGACAGCCACTTTGGAAACTTTGGCTTCAGCAACTTTGACTTCTGCTTTGGCCGCTTCTTTGGCGACAACTTTCAGGTTGGCCTTAGGGCTTTCCTTTGAACTTGCTTTTGCGGGAACTTCTTTTTTTGAAACGGGCACTGCGCTAACTTTCTTGACCGGTGCGGCAGCTTTCACTGGCGGCTTTGCAGCTGTTTTGACTGGCGTTTTCACGGCTGTCTTCACGGGTGCTTTGGCGACTGGTTTGGCTTTGACCGGACTTGCCTTGCTTGCTACTTTGACCGCTGGCTTGGTGACTTTGGCGGGGGCTGATTTGGCCACAGGCTTTGCACTTTGCTTGGCGACTGGTTTGGCAGCAGCTTTGACAATGGGTTTAACTGATTTTTGCGCGCCAGATTTGGCTTGTGCTTTAACGGGCTTCTTCGGCTTTGGAGCGGGCATGATGGACCTCAATACTGCAAACGAACTCGGAAACAAACGCTGCGCCACAAACTTCTGACGCGGGATGAAATGCCAATGCTCACCTGCAAGCAAGCAAAATCATTGGCAAAGTTTTTGGGCAAGATGTTTGGGCGAACATTTGGAATGCAGTCCTTGCGGTAGTTTGGCCGTCCCGTGGAGGGAGGTGCGCTGTGGCGTTGGCCGGGTCCGGAGGTGCTGCTGTCGCTCTTGCCTGATTGGCGGATTATACCCAATAAGGCTTGAATCGATCAAAGAACTTGCGCATCAATGAGGCTTCTGCGCCTTTGATGCAATTCTCGCCAACGTTGAAAAGCGGCAGGATCTTGGGTGCTTTCGGCGTCCTTCAAGGCGGCTGTTTCCAAAGACTTGAGCTGGTCCATCAGCATCAAGTTGAGTAACAGTCGAAGTTCTTTGTGCGCTTCGCCGGGCTCACCCTCGGATGAACCACCTGGTTCAACAGGCAAATGGCTGCCCATCAACTTGTTGGCCAGTGGCGCAAAGGATTGATTTTGAAGCTCGGTTTGCAAGGTACCCCAAGCCAAAGGTCCATGATCGTGAAATTGGCTTTCTAGCCAGCGCATGAGTTCACCGTGCTGACCGGGCAAGTCGCAAACCAGGGCGTGGTCTTCTGCGGACAGGGTATCCCACAGGGCCATGTTGGACAAAACCAAGCGAACGGCGTGATCGGCTCGGCTGGCAGGCGCCGTTCTGGGGCCCAGACTGGCAGGGTTGTCGTTGCCGCCCACCAGGCGCCATTTGCCGTTGGCATCCTTTTGCCAAGACTTGCCATCTGGGCGAGCCCGTGTGCCCGATTTTTGATAGGGCACAGAGCGGGTTTGCTCAAAAGGAGAGGGGAGGCCTTCGGGGTCAAAAGACGTTTCTGAGGCGATGCCCTCGGTGTGCAATGCGTTTCGGTTGGTGCCTTGTGATGCTGCCGAGTTGTTTGGCGAGGGTCCACGTGGCTGACCGCGGGCTGCGGCTGCTTCTGCTTGTTGCAACCAAAGTCCTGCCAGTTCACCTGGATCAAGTTGAATCAGGTGGGCCAACTCTGTGAGCAATTGACGTTTGAGGGCGCCATCGGGCAGGGCTCGCCACAAAGGGCTGGCATTGCTGGACAGATGTGCCCGACCCTCAGCAGATTGCAAATCACAAGCTTCAGAGGCCACCTCAATCAAAAACTTTGAAAGCGGTGTGGCTTGTGCCACACAATTGGAAAAGGCTTCTGAGCCTTGCGCCCGAATGAAGCTGTCAGGGTCATGCTCTTGCGGCAGAAATAAAAACTTGATGCTGCGCACATCGGTGGCGTAGCTCAAGGCACCGTCCAAAGCTTTTCTTGCTGCACGACGGCCTGCATTGTCACCATCGAAACTGAAAACAACCGAATCGGTGAATCTGAACAGTTTCTGGACATGATCGGGTGTGCAAGCTGTGCCCAAGGTGGCAACCGCATTGGGAAATCCCCATTGCGCTAGCGCCACGACGTCCATGTAGCCCTCGGTGACCAGCACATAGCCTGCGCTGTGGATGCTGTCTCTGGCCTCAAACAGGCCGTACAACTCGCGTCCTTTGTGAAACACAGGTGTTTCGGGAGAGTTGAGATATTTGGGTGTGCCATCGCCCATCACACGACCACCAAAGCCAATGCATTCACCCTTGATATTGCGAATGGGGAACATGACGCGATCGCGAAAGCGGTCATAACGCTTGTCGTCGTCCTCGTTCACGATGACCAAGCCACTCTCGGACAGAAGAGGGTCGTCGTATTCGGGAAACACGCTTGCCAAACTACGCCATCCTTCCGGCGCATAACCCAAGCCAAAGCGCTTGGCAATTTGGCCAGAAAGGCCACGGCCTTTCAGGTAGGCCACCGCTTTGGGTGCGTTTTTCAAATGTTGACGATATGCCTCTCCCGCTTTTTCAAGCATGTCGGTGAGCGAGCTTTGCTTTTGTTTTTGTTCGGCCGCTTTGGCGCGGTCTTGCGGTGACAGGTCATCTTCTGGCACGGTCATGCCGGTTTGTTGGGCCAAATCTTTGACCGCCTCAATGAAGGTCATCCCTGCATGGTCCATCAAGAAGCCGATGGCATTGCCATTCTTGCCGCAACCAAAACAATGGAAAAATTGTTTGGTGGGGCTGACTGTAAAGCTGGGGGATTTCTCGCCATGAAATGGGCACAAACCCATGAAATTGGCGCCGCCTTTTTTGAGCTGGACATAGCGGCCGACCACCTCCACGACATCAACGCGTGAAAGCAGTTCTTGAATAAATGATTGAGGAATGGCCACGGGTCTATTTTCACCCAAGATCAGGTGTCATTGGGCACAAAAAAGCCCTGCTTGACAGGGCTTTTTTGTGAAGTGCTTGAAGAATCAAGCCGCTTTCTTTTTGGCTTTAGACTTTTTCTTTTTAGCCGCTTTTTTGGCAGCTTTGGGCGCATCTGCTGCTGGTTTGGCGGCAGGTGCCGCAGCGGGTGCAGCAGCAGGTGCAGGCGCGGGCGCAGCAACAGGTGCAGCGGGAACCACAGGTGCCGTAGGGGCGGCTGTTTGAGCCACAGTGGCCAATGCCATGGTGCTCAAGACACCTGCAACGATGAGTTTGTACATGGAACTTCCTTCAATAAAAAAACGTAACGAGTCGAGGATACAACGAATCGAAGTCAGTTCGTGGTGACCTCAATCAATATTGAATGCATGGATTTGAAATTGACCCGCTTGGCGGTCTGCAAAGTAGTGCTTCAGTGTTTCTTGAACTGTTCTGAAAGCCAATTCTTCCCAAGGAATTTCAGACTCTAGAAACATGCGCGTCTCTTGTGTTTCAAATCCAGGATTGAACTCTTCGCTCTGCAATTCTGCCAAGTAATATAGATGCACTTGACCCACACGTGGCACACTCATCACGGTGATCAGTTGTCCAATCTCGAATTGGGCGCCAGCCTCTTCAGTGGTTTCGCGGGCAGCGCCTTCGGCGGTGCTTTCACCCAATTCCATGAAACCTGCGGGCAGGGTCCACTTTCCCTTGCGCGGTTCGATGTTGCGTTTGCACAGCAATACGCGCTCACCCAAGAAGGGGACTGTGCCCACCACGTTCAGTGGGTTCTCATAGTGGACCAAGTTGCATGCTGTGCAAACAGCCCTTTGCTTGGTGTCGCCATCGTCAGGCAGTCGATACAAAACTGCCGAACCACAGGCTCGGCAGTATTTGATCGGTTGGCGCTGGAAGTTCAAGCTTTTTTCGCTGGCGCTTTGGCCACTGGCGCTTTGCTGTGCTTCTCAATCAGTGCGCGTGCAGTGTCGAGCAACTTGCGGCCGTCATAGCCACGCTTGTTCATGTCCTCAACCCATTCAACCTCAATGGCGCGTGATTTACGGCGGAACTCTTGCGCCTCTTCGGGATTGACCGTGAAGATGTTGTTGCTGCGGTCACTTGCTGCTTTACGGCCAGGAATGTCGCCTTCTTGTTGCGCTTTGCCCAACCAAGCAGAAGTTTCCATGCCACTGTTGTTATCGATGATTTTTTTCAAATCGGCAGGCAATGCGTTGTATTTGGCTTTGTTCATGGCCATCACAAATGTGGTGGTGTAAAGGCAGCCACCTGCTGGATCAAATTCTGCATGGTATTTGGTGAGTTCATGCACCTTGACCGCTGGCACGACTTCCCAAGGAATCACCGCACCATTGATGGTGCCTTTGGACAACGCATCTGGAATACCTGGCAGAGGCATGCCCACTGGAATGGCGCCCAAGGCGCCCATCAATTTGGTGACTTGGCGGGTGGGGGCGCGCATTTTCAGACCCTTCATGTCTGCCACGCTTTTCACAGGTTTGTCAGCCGTGTGAATGACGCCAGGGCCGTGCACTTGCAAAGCAATGACGTGGGTGTCCTTGAACTCATCAGGGGCCATGGTTTGCACATATTCCCAATAAGCTTTGGACGTTGCTTCAGCGTTGGTCATCATGAAGGGCAATTCAAAGACTTCAACACGCGGGAAGCGACCTGCGGTGTTGCCTGGCAATGTCCAGATGATGTCGACCACGCCATCACGTGCTTGGTCATACAACTGGACGGGTGTCCCACCCAATTGCATGGCAGGATAGGCTTCAAATTTGATGCGGCCACCGGACTCTTTTTCAACTTTGTTCATCCATGCTTTGTGCATGTTCAGCCACACATTGGACTGCGGCGCCATGAAGGTGTGAAACTTGAGGGTGACAGTTTGTTGAGCGAATCCAGTAAGGGCCGGTGCTGCAATGGCAGCGGCGGCACCAGATTTCAAAAGCGCGCGACGTTTGATCATGAAAGTCTCCAGTTAAATATGGAATGAATGTTAACGGATCAAAGTGATAAAAATGCTGCCTAAATCAGGCAACGTATTGAATCAACCACAGGGAAATCCCGGGGAAGAAGAGTAAAAGTGTGGTCCTAATGGTGTCACTGATCAGAAAGGGCATGACACCTTTGTAGCTTTCTGAGATGGGAACGTCTTTGGCCATGCTGTTGACCACATAGACATTCAAGCCTACAGGTGGTGCCAACATGCCAAAACCAACGGTCATCAAGACCATGATGCCAAACCAAATGGCCGTGGGTTCTTTGGCCATGCCAAAGTCCAGACCCATGATCATGGGGAAGAAAATGGGGATGGTCAGCAAAATCATGCTGAGCTCGTCCATGACGGCCCCCAGCACGACATAGAACAGCAAGATGGCGGTCACCACCATCAAGGGCGCCAGACCCCAGCCGCCAACGACTTGCGCCAATTGGTTGGGGACTTGGGTCAATGCCAAGGAAGAATTCATGACGTCTGCGCCAATGAAAATCATGAAGATCATGGCTGAGCTTTCAGCCGTGGCGTAAAAACATTCTTTGAACTTAGGCCAGTTGATTTCTCGTTTCAAAAGTGCAGCCACGAAAGTGGAGGCAGCGCCTACGCCAGCACCTTCTGTGGGCGTGAAGAAGCCCCCATAAATACCGCCAAACACAATGATGAATACCGCCGCAATGGGCGCAATGCCCGCCAATGCAGCCAAGGAAAAACGTTCAATGTTGTCGTCAACCTCTGGTGCTTGACCGGGTACCGCGCGAACATAGATGGCAATGGCAATCATGTAGCCCGTCATGGCGATGATGCCTGGCACCATTGCGGCTGCAAACAGCTTGGCAATGTTTTGCTCAGTCAAAATGGCATAGATGACCAAGGGCACGGAGGGGGGAATCAAAATGCCCAAGGTGCCGCCTGCAGCCAATGTACCTGTCGAGAGTCGACCGGAGTAGCCATGCCGTTTCATCTCGGGCAGTGCCACACCTGTGATGGTGGCTGCAGTTGCAACGGATGAGCCACAAATGGAGCCAAAGGCTGCACTGGCCAACACCGCAGCCATGGCCAAGCCCCCTTTGAAACGGCCCATGACACTGGCTGCAAATTGAAACAAGGCTTTGCTGATGCCGCCTTGTGTTGCAAAGTGGCCCATCAAGATAAAAAGAGGAATGACAGACAAGTCATAGCTTGCAAAGCGAGCAAAGGCAAGGTTGTTCAAAAAGTTGGAGTAAGGTCCCCAACCCGTTTGCATCAAATAGCCCAGCGTACCTGCTGAAAACATGGCCACAGCGATGGGCACGCGAATGGCCATCAAGACCAACATGGCACCGAAAATGATCAAGCAGAGTGTGATCGCGCTCATGCTGCGGCTCCTTCGGTCATGACAAACTGATCGCCCAAGATGGCCTGAGCAAGTGCAATCAAAGCACTCAAGGCCAATGGGGGGGTCATGGCCGCGTAAACGATCCATTCGGGGAAGCCCAACATCATGGAACCCGATTGAGACATCCAGGCGTTCATGCCGCCCAAATAGGTACGCCAAGCCAATAGCCCAAACGTGATGGCCATGAACAAAGCGCCAATTCGATCGAGTTGCACGATGCGGGCTTCGCTCGCCTTGGCCGTGAAGAAGTCCACAATGATGTTGGCCTTCTTGAGTTGACACAAAGGCATGAACAGGGCAATCGCGGCACCTGTGGCCACGCCTGTTAACTCAAAGTCTCCCACGATGGTGCTGCCCGTGGTGTTGCGCCCAATTAGGCTGTAGC
This sequence comes from Limnohabitans sp., assembly GCA_024642215.1. Lineage (GTDB taxonomy): Bacteria > Pseudomonadota > Gammaproteobacteria > Burkholderiales > Burkholderiaceae_C > Limnohabitans_A. Next base: position 52,125 of record JAHEBO010000006.1, on the reverse strand, counting down.
AGGTCATCAAGGTAATGAAGGTCAACAAGATGCCAGATAAGACACTGCAAACCCTGGCCAGGCTTTCGAGAATTTTCATGGAGGTCCTCAGCAACGGGGGTGAGTGCCCCGTTGATTTCTGTTGGTTTTAAGCTGCGGGATCGATCTTGACAGTTAAGTTGCCTAAGCCGCCCACTTGGCCAACCAAGGTATCGCCTGCAACAACAGCTGCAACGCCTTCAGGGGTGCCTGTGAAGATGAGATCGCCAGCTTGCAATTCCCACGCTGCGGACAGGTGTTCGATGGTTTCAGCCACATTCCAAATCAGTTTGGCCACAGAGCTGCTTTGGCGAACTGCACCATTGACCAGAAGATCGAGGGGTGCATTGTTGACGTCACCTGCTTGCGCTTTGGGGGTGATGGGGCCAATGGGGGCCGACTTGTCAAAAGCTTTGCCAATGCACCATGGGCGACCCTGTTTCTTCATTTCGTTTTGCAAATCACGACGCGTCATGTCAAGGCCAACGGCGTAGCCAAAGATGTGTTTTTCGGCATCTGCCGCTTTGATGTTTTTGCCGCCCGTGCCAATGGCCACGACCAATTCGATTTCGTGATGCAAATTCTGTGTCAAGCTGGGGTAGGGCATGTGGCCCGTCTCACCTGCATTCACTACGACCAGTGAGTCTGCGGGCTTCAGAAAGAAAAACGGTGGTTCACGGCCTGTAAAGCCCATCTCTTTGGCATGCTCTTCATAGTTTCGGCCAACGCAATAAATGCGGCGAACAGGAAAGCGTTCTGCCTGTCCCAAAACGGGAACAGAAGAGACCTCGGTTGGGGCAAAAACAAAGCTCATGGGAACCTTTCAGTTAAAGAGTTGCAATTGGGTCAAAATGGACTTTTCGTAAGTATACTTATTAAGAGACGCATCTGTCCAACAGGATTCATCATATTGTTATGAACAAGAGCTTTGATTTTGCACAAGCACCCGGTCATTTGGTGCGCCGCGCACATCAAATTGCGGTGGCGCTGTTCATGAGTGAACTGGCGAGCGAAGATGTCACGCCTGTCCAGTTTGCCCTCTTGAACGCGGTCATGGACACGCCTGGTGTTGACCAGGTGACCTTGGCCAATCGGGTGGCTTTTGATGCGGCCACTTCAGGCTCCGTCATTGGTCGTTTAGAAACCAAGGGTTGGGTACGAAGAGAGTCAGATCAGCTAGATCGTCGACGCAAGCTGTTGTGGTTAACGCCCGCTGGCTACGACGCTACTTTGCAAATGAAACGCTCGGTCGATCTTGTTCAAGAAAAAATACTGGGCCCCCTCAACGCTGAAGAGGCGCAATCTTTGCTGGCCTTGTTGACCAAATTGGTTGCAGGGCACGAGCATCATTCAGAGGATTGATTCTCCTGGTTTGAGAATCTTGACTGCAATGACCTTGCAAGCCGTTTTTCCTGTTAGCTTTTGTAAGTTAATTCAAAATGCTCGACCACGGGAGGCGCCGCAAAGAACGGGCCGACAATGGCGCGCCATTCGGCAAACAAAGGTGACTCCCTAAAACCGACGGTATGATCTTCAAGCGTGTCCCAAAAAATTTGAAGCACAAAGCGATCTGGGCTTTCAATGCCTCGATTCACCTTGGCGCCTTGAAAGCCCTTGGCGCGTGAAATCACGGTTTTCAAGCCACGTGCAATGGCCTCTTCGAAGGCCTGTTGTTGACCAGGCGTGATGCGGATGTCTGCAAGTTCGAGAATCATGAGTAGCTTTCAGAAAGTGACTGAGGTGTGACAGGGATGTCGACAAATGTATTTTGACAAATTAAAGGCGGCGCTGCTTGGCAACCCACAAGACCAGCGCCACAAAAAACACCGTCACGATGCTCAAAGCGATGCTGCTGCTGGCCCAAAATGTACTGACCTCAGGTCGTGCAGGCCATGAACCCAAGCCTTCATAGGCCCACAGATACGCACCGCCTAAGCCAACGCCCCACAGCATGACGCTGTAAATGGCCAACGGCAACAAGGTGATGCGGTAGCAGCGCAATATAAACGCAGACACCGCTTGCAGTGCATCAACCAAGTGGTAGATCGCCACCCAGGCCAGCACCGCGCTTGCGGCCATGGCTACTTCTGCATTGGCAGAAAATAAATGGGCCAAGTGCTCTCTGTTCAAAGCCAATAAACCACTGCAAATCAAAGCCATGGCAAAGCAAATTTTCAGACCGGTGTGCGCTGCCTGTTCTGCATGGCGCGCGTGATTGGCGCCCATCCAATAGCCAACTCGTGCACTGCTTGCAATGCCCAAGGCCAAGGGCACCATGTACAACAAACTGGCCAAGCTAGAGGCAATTTGGTGGCTGGCAGCAGCGACCACACCTTGTCTGGCAATGAACAGCGCCATCATCGTGAAAGCGGTCACTTCGACCATCAAAGCCAGCGCAGAAGGAACGCCAAGGCGCAAGAACTGCCGAAGCGTGGGCCAGTGCGCGGCTTCTAGCGGTTGCCAAATTTTGTAGGCCGCATACAGAGGTTGATGACGCAAAGCATGAATGCCCATGAGCATGAGCCAGGTGTTCACAACCAAGGTGGCCCATGCGCAACCCACCACGCCGTGTGCAGGCAAACCCCAGCCGCCCAGTGTGAACCAAATGGAGAGCGGAATCTTGATGCCTAAAGCTGCAATTTGTAGTGCCGTCACGCGCAAGGGCATGCCCAAGCTTTGGTTCAACGTGGCATACATGCGAAACAGCAATGAGGGTCCGACGGCAACGGCCAACACTTGCAAATAGGCCCGCACATCGGCCTGTAAAACTTCAGGAACTTGGGTTGCATTGAGCCATGGGTCGGGATACAACAGGGCCATCGAGCCCAGCACAATCACGCTTGCGCACAAGTACAAAGCTTGTCGAACCGATTGGCCCAAAGCGACTTTTTGGCCGGCGCCACGCAGTTCAGACCATACTGGCAGTAAGGCTTGCATCAAGCCGTTCAATGCAACGTAGATGCTGATGTAGATGGACGAACCCACAGACAGAGCGGCCAAGGCGGATGCGTCGTATCGACCGGCGATGAGGGTGTCTGCAATGCCAAATGACATGACGGCCAATTGACCGATCAGAACTGTGCCCGCATGGCGGATGATGGTACGCGCTTCAAACATTCAACAACACAGGCTCAAGGTTTGGCAGTTGCGTGTGCTGTTTTTTTGTACAAAACAATGTCTTCGTTGTTGTCTGATGGGCGACGAACTGTGGCGTGCAATTGCCAGTTGGACATGTCGACATCTTTTTTCAAAGTGCCCTGTGCCTGTGTATCGACAATCAACCATTCGCAGGCTGTCAATGCTGGCGCTTGATTTGCGTTGACTTTGTTGGCCGGCCATAGTCTGAGCTTGCCATGGTATTCAAATGCAGCACCCTGCGCACGCGTTAAGCCATAGTATTCAACACAACTCGACGTCCCCATCATGTTGCGGACTTTGAGGACCAAGGGCTCATAACTTCGCGCAAAGTCGAGCAGTGGCAACCACAGTGTCATGACCAAGAGCCAACACAGCGTGGCGCCACCTGCAGGCAGGGCCATGCTCTTCCAGATGGCTGCGCGGTGTCGCCCGGCGCGCCATTTGACCAAACTGGCCCACACCAGAGAAGCCAAAAAAGCGCAGGCCAATGCCGCACTTGAAAAAACGGGTGTAAAGCCCGGTGCCAATCGCGCAACGTTGATGGCTGGCTGTGCAGGGACGCCTGTTTGCATGGATGACCAAACCACCCAAATGATCAAGGCACCTGCGCTGAAAAACACCAATGTGAACCAATCCACAAAGGCGCTCACACTGCGGCGCAATGTCGGCAAAGCAAAAGCTGCCAAGGTGGCCATGGCGGGCAAACTCAAAAGCAAAGCGCGGTCACTGAGGCCTGAGAGCCAAGTGGTGCCAATGGCCACTGCAACAAACCAAAGGGGCAATGAAAGATGGGGATTGGCAGCAAGATGCCTGAGTTGGTAACGCCAACGCCAGAGAGTCCAAATGGCCAATGGCCAAGCCGGCCAAGTAAACCAAAGTAAAAGGCGCATCATCGATTTGACTTCGAAGACGTGCGAGTAAGCCACGCGCCAACGCCACAGTCCAAGTGCGCTGATCAACGCCGCCGTTGCAAGGCAGATGAGCAACACCCATGCAACATCGACACTGCGTGCACGAAGCGCACTGGGCTTGTGATTGTCTAACGCCATGAGGAACGAGCCACCCACGCCTAAAATCATGGCCAGCGCAGGCGCGCCTGACAGTGCCAGGCCCACAATCGCGATGGCAACACTCACCCATGCACCCACTCGTTTTCTGGGCAAGTTGGCCAGTGCAAAAAAGAGCAGTGTTGTAAAACTCAGTTGTGCCAACGCTGGTGTGGCTTCGTGTGACAACCTTGCCAATCCCAAGCAGGCCAGCAAAGCCAAAAGCCCGCCATCTGCAATGGCGCGTGCGTAGTCGGCGGGTCGTGCTTCGCCGCCAAAGGCAAAGGTCACCGGTTGTGCCGCCGGTGTACGGGCCAACGCATAGACCCCATACCATGTGGCAGAGAGCGTCAAGGCAAGTAATGCGATGAAAGGCAATCTGGCCGCCAAGTCCATTGGCATCCATGCGGGGCCGAGTTGTATAGCCCAAGCACCCAACCAGTAAGGTAGAAGCGCAGCATGGGGATCTGTTTGTCCCAGCAAGCTCGGTTTCAACCACGAGATGGTTTCTGGCCCAAAAGCTTGTGCCAGATGCAACATAAAGCCAAAGGCTTCCATGTCATCGGCTTTCCAAGGGGTTCTTCCCACAAAGCCAGGCAGCACATACGCCAAACAAAATGACAGCAACACCCAGCGCGGCAAGCGCCTGACGGCGCTTTGGGCCACGATGGCTGGATTAGACGAAGAGTCGAGTGTGTTGAAAGTCACAACTTAGAAGATAGCAGAGAAGCGCCCAGTGTTAAAGCTGTCGAAGGGCAAAAAACAAGGGCAGGCCGGTTGCCCGGGCTGCCCTGTGACGGTCACCAAGTGACGTGAAAAATTACTTGGTAATGGAGGTTTTGCCAAAACGGTTACGGAACTTCTCAACGCGACCACCCATGTTGTCCACGGATTTTTGTGTACCTGTGTAGAAGGGGTGTGATTCGCTGGAAGTATCCAACTTGAACAAAGGCAGCTCGCGGCCGTCGTCCATTTTCACCATTTCTTTGGCGTTGACGCAAGAACGTGTGACGAACTTGAAGCCGTTTGACAGGTCCAAGAAGCAAACTTCTCGGTAGTTGGGGTGAATGCCTTCTTTCATGGTCTTTTCCTTGAGTTCAGTTGCGACAGCCGCCCATGGACCATTCCAGGGTACTTTTCGCGAAAAACGAGATTATGGCATGAAATCAAAGACTTGCATGCCAAATTTGGGGTTGAAATCGCTACTTTTAGCCGCCACGACGCATCATGTCGAAGAATTCGACGTTGCTCTTCGTGGCTTTCATGCTCTTGAGGACCATTTCCATGGCTTCAATTTCGTCCATGTTGTACATGAACTGGCGCAAGATGCGGGTTTTTTGCAGCACTTCTGGTTGCAAGAGCAACTCTTCGCGGCGTGTACCGCTGCGGTTCAAGTTGATGGCAGGGAACACGCGTTTTTCGTACAGGCGACGTTCCAAGTGAATTTCGCAATTGCCCGTGCCTTTGAACTCTTCAAAGATCACCTCGTCCATGCGGCTTCCGGTATCTACCAAAGCCGTCGCGATGATGGTGAGGCTACCGCCTTCTTCCACATTGCGCGCTGCACCAAAGAAACGCTTGGGGCGTTGCAATGCGTTGGCATCGACACCACCGGTCAGCACCTTGCCAGAACTGGGCACCACGTTGTTGTAGGCGCGTGCCAAACGGGTGATGGAGTCGAGCAGAATGACCACGTCTTTTTTGAGTTCGACCAAACGCTTGGCGCGCTCGATGACCATTTCGGCCACGTGCACGTGACGTGCAGCAGGCTCGTCGAAAGTGGATGCAATGACTTCGCCGCGAACGGTGCGCTGCATCTCTGTTACCTCTTCAGGGCGCTCATCGACGAGCAAAACCATGAGGTGAACGTCGGGATTGTTGGCGGTGATGGCATGTGCAATGTGCTGCATCATCACTGTTTTGCCAGACTTGGGTTGCGCCACGATCAAGGCGCGTTGACCCTTGCCGATGGGGGCAATGATGTCAATCACCCGGCTGGTGATATTTTCTTCAGCTTTGATGTCGCGCTCTAGGCGCATCTGAATGTTCGGGAACAAGGGTGTCAAGTTCTCGAACATGATTTTGTGCTTGTTGTTCTCTGGCAAATCGCCATTGACCTTGTCAAGCTTGGTGAGGGCAAAGTAACGCTCGCCGTCTTTAGGAATGCGAACTTCACCTTCAATCATGTCGCCCGTGTGCAGATTGAATCGGCGAACTTGGCTGGGGCTGATGTAGATGTCGTCTGTGCTGGCGGTGTAGCTTGTGTCGGGGCTGCGCAAGAAGCCAAAGCCGTCGGGCAAGATTTCTAAGACGCCATCGGCAAACACTTGCTCGCCAGCGCGCGCACGTTTTTTGATGATGGCAAACATCAACTCTTGTTTGCGCATTCGGCCAGTGTTTTCAATCTCAAGCTCGTCAGCTTGCTTGAGGACTTCAGACACGTGCAGTGCCTTGAGTTCGTTTAAGTGCATGGATTTACCTGCGTAAAGCAACCCGATTGGGTTGATGTCAAAAAATCAGGGGAGGGAAGGAAACCGGAATTTCAAACGACTAGAAACCAAAGCCTTGAAAGGTGCACCGGGTGGGATAAGCAGGCGCAGGGGGCTTTTCTAAGTTTCTACCTTGAAACTGTGCTGAAACCCTTGTGGGGCTCAACGAAGCGGATTATGACAGGAATTTAAACACCAGGACGAATTTGGCAACTCGTCCTGGTTTGGCTTCAGGCCAGTTGTTGGTCAATGAAGGCCGTTAGTTGCGCCTTGCTCATGGCACCCACTTTGGTGGCAGCCAGTTGACCGTCTTTGAAAACCATCAACGTCGGGATGCCACGAATACCAAATTTGGCTGGAATGTCGCGATTTTCGTCGACGTTCATTTTGGCGATTTGCAATTTGCCTTGGTAGGCACCCGCAACATCGTCCAAAATAGGGGCAATCATTTTGCAAGGACCGCACCACTCAGCCCAGAAATCAACCACCACGGGCTTGTCTGACTTAAGAACGTCAGCGTCAAAAGTGGCGTCGGTAATGTGTTTGATCAAATCGCTGGCCATGGCCTTTTCCTTGTTTGAATGTGAAATGCAACGAACGTGCCTTTGTAAACTTCGTGTATTTTGACAGAAACCCATCAACCGCTCAGGCAGTGGGGCATCTTTTCTAATTTTCCACAAGCCCTAGACATGAATTCAAGCAAACCTATGCCGCCAGCCTCACCCAATGTTGAAGTTGCCATCGTTGGGGGTGGACCCGCTGGTTTGATGGCCGCAGAGCTGCTGTCGGCCTGGGGACATGAGGTTCATCTTTTTGATGCGATGCCCTCCGTTGGGCGCAAATTTTTGTTGGCTGGCCGGGGTGGCCTTAACCTGACGCATGCCGAACCACACGATCAGTTTGTGTTGCGTTACGGAAGTCATCGGCATCAGCTTGCTTCGGTGCTTCAGGCCTGGGGTGCTTCAGAATTGCGTGAGTGGGCCCACAGTTTGGGCACCGAAACCTTTGTGGGAACCTCAGGGCGTGTCTTTCCTAAAGAAATGAAAGCAGCGCCCTTGTTGCGTGCTTGGTTGCATCGATTGCGACACCCTCAGTCTGGCACACCGGTTCAATTTCACATGCGGCACAAATTGGTCCGAATTGAGTCGGTATCGCAGGGGCCTGCACGCCACACGGCCTTGGAATTTCAAGCCCAAGACCTTGCTGCTGACAAACTGCGTACAAGCCATGTTGTTGCCAAGACAGTCATTTTGGCCTTGGGTGGTGGCAGTTGGGCACGCTTGGGGTCTGATGGCGCATGGGTTCCCTTGCTGCAAGCTCAAGGTGTGCCCGTCCATGCCTTGCAAGCCGCCAATTGTGGTTTCCATGTTGTCGGTCGAACAGGCGCGGGCTGGACGCCCTTTTTCGAGACGCGATTTGCCGGCCATCCTTTGAAATCTGTGACCTTGTCGTGGCGATCAGCACAAGGCGAGCCCATCAAACGACAGGGCGAGTTTGTGGCCACAACATATGGCGTGGAAGGTAGTTTGATTTACAACGCCTCAGCAGATTTGCGGTCGCAAATTAACCAGCATGGGGAGGCTGAATTCCAATTGGACTTGCTGCCAGACCGATCTTTGGCTAAGGTCTTGCAAGAAGTATCACATCCTCGCGGTACGCGCAGTTTGTCTTCGCACCTTAAAAGCCGCTTGGGTTTGGAGGGGGTCAAAATGGCCTTGCTCAACGAGCTGCTATCACCAGAACAACTGCATGACCCTTTGAGATTGGCCGAGGCCATCAAAGCATTGACCATCAAGGTATCGGCGACACGTCCTTTGGATGAAGCTATCAGTACCGCTGGGGGTGTTGCGTGGGATGGACTGCTACCGACCTTGGAGATCAAAGCCCTGCCTGGGGTCTTTTGTGCGGGTGAAATGCTGGACTGGGAAGCCCCAACGGGTGGCTACTTGCTAACGGGCAGCATGGCCACAGGTGTCTGTGCAGCCAAGGCGCTGCACCAGAAAATGAAAGGTGACGAGCCTTGACCCCGGCACTGGCGCCGCAGTTAGAGCTGCTTGGTTCCCCACCTGACTCGGTTGGCCGCTTAACCATGCGGGAAGGCCCGTCGGGGGTTATTGTAAGACACCGATAGAATCAACACATGTCTTATCTTGTTCTGGCACGAAAATACCGTCCTCGCAACTTCACTGAAATGGTGGGGCAAGAGCACGTGGTGCAGGCCCTCACGAATGCTTTGGTGCAACAAAGGTTGCACCATGCCTATTTGTTCACAGGGACACGTGGCGTCGGCAAGACCACCGTGTCGCGTATTTTGGCCAAGTCCCTCAATTGCCAAGGCCTTGATGGCCAAGGGGGCATTACCGCTGAACCTTGTGGTGTGTGTCAGGCCTGCCAAGACATTGATGCGGGCCGATTCGTGGATTACACCGAATTGGACGCTGCATCTAACCGCGGTGTCGACGAAGTTCAAAGTTTGCTGGAGCAAGCTGTTTACAAGCCCGTACAAGGCCGCTTTAAAGTCTTCATGATTGACGAGGTTCACATGCTGACCAACACGGCGTTCAACGCCATGTTGAAAACATTGGAAGAGCCGCCAGAGTATTTGAAATTTGTATTGGCCACCACCGATCCTCAAAAAGTGCCAGTGACGGTGCTGTCGCGTTGTCTTCAATTCAATTTGCGGCCCATGGCCCCAGAAACCGTTTTCGAACATTTGACGCAAGTGTTGGGGCAAGAAAACCTACCCGCCGAACCCATGGCGCTCAAGTTGCTGGCGCGGGCTGCTCGTGGCTCCATGCGCGATGCACTCAGCCTAACGGACCAAGCCATTGCCTTTGGCAGCGGACAGCTGCAAGAGGCCACGGTTCGCTTGATGTTGGGCAGTGTCGACCAAAGTCATGTGCTGGGTCTGATTGATGCACTTGCGCGTGGCGACGGCGCCGAAGTGGTTCGCATTTCGGAAACCTTGCGACTCAATGGCTTGTCTGCTGCTTCTGCTTTAGAAGACATGTCCGTGGCCTTGCAACGCATGGCGGTATTGCAAGCCGTGCCGCAAGCCGGGGCAGAGTCAGATGACGCAGATCATCTTGAGTTGGTGCGTATGTCACAAGCCATGCCTGCCGATGAAACACAGTTGCTTTACAGCCTGTGTTTGCATGGCCGATCTGAACTTGGTTTGGCGCCGGATGAATATGCGGCACTCACCATGGTGCTACTTCGCTTGCTGGCGTTTAAACCCCAGCAGCGCCATCCAGCATCAGGCCACGCGCCAATGGCTGAAAAAAAAACTCTAACAACAGCCCAATCGACAGCGACTGAGCAAACGACTGAGCTAACTCAAGAGCCAACCACTGAGCCAACCACTGAGCCGGCCA
>JAHEBO010000006.1:0-41960 GCA_024642215.1 Limnohabitans sp. | reverse complement strand
GCATCAGGCCACGCGCCAATGGCTGAAAAAAAAACTCTAACAACAGCCCAATCGACAGCGACTGAGCAAACGACTGAGCTAACTCAAGAGCCAACCACTGAGCCAACCACTGAGCCGGCCACTGAGCCGGCCACTGAGCCGGCCATCAGCGCCGAAATCCAGCCAGTCGCCATGGCGCATCCTGTGTCTGTGCAAGCGGCGCAGCAAGTCCCCGTCGCAACGGCACCCTTGCGGGTTCAAACCTTGGCGGTCAGGGAAGCCAGTGAGCCCTCCGAAAGAACCGCTCCACGCACCTTGGTGGCCACTGAAGAAGGGGATTTTTGGACGCAAACTGTGCGTGCCCTGATCAGTGCAGAAGCCATCACGGCCTTGGTTCGCGAGTTGGCATTGCAGTCGCAATTGATTGCACGTGACACCGACCAATGGCACCTGCGTATTGAAAGCGAATCGCTCAATCAAGGTGTTGCACGGGATCGCCTTCAGGCGGCATTGCAGGCTGCGGGGCATGCAGTGAAGTTGGTGATCGAAATTGGTAAAGTATCGGATTCACCCGCACAAAGAAATGCTGCTGCCTTGGCGGAGAAACAAAAAGCAGCCGAAGAATTGATCCACGCCGATCCCCTGGTACAAGCCATGGTTCAAGATTTCGGCGCCAAAGTTGTGCCAGGCAGCATCAAGCTCATCTCATAATTTTCATTGAAGGAAGAACATGTTCAACAAAGGTCAACTCGCAGGTTTAATGAAGCAAGCGCAAGCCATGCAAGACAACCTCAAAAAAGCACAAGACGAATTGGCATTCGTCGAAGTGGAGGGTTCCTCTGGCAGTGGCATGGTCAAAGTTTTGATGACCTGCAAACATGCGGTTAAACGCGTCACCATCGATCCCAGCCTGTTGGCCGACGACAAAGACATGTTGGAGGACTTGGTGGCGGCTGCATTCAACGATGCTGTGCGCCACGCCGAAGAAGTCTCTCAACAAAAAATGGGCAAATTGACGGCAGGCCTGCCGCCCGGCATGAAGTTGCCTTTCTAAATCTGGTCTTTTTGACACCAACGCATCGCCATGCAAAAGCAAACCCCTCACGCCCTTGATGTGCTGATCCAAGCGCTGCGCGTGTTGCCTGGTGTGGGCGCAAAGTCGGCCTCGCGCATGGCATTTCATTTGATGCAGCATGAGCGCGGTGCGGCGCTGCAACTTTCCAAGGCACTGGCACACGCTTGCGATCATGTGCGGCACTGCACCATTTGTCACACCCTGACAGAATCGGAAATCTGCACCATGTGTACAGACCCCGAGAGGGACCGCACGCAGTTGTGTGTGGTTGAAACTCCCGCCGATCAAGCTGCGATTGAAAGAACTTCTACTTTTCGCGGCCTCTACTTTGTCTTGATGGGCAAACTCAGTCCGTTGGACGGTGTCGGCCCCAACGACTTAGGTTTTGCCAAATTGTCTGAGCGTTGTGGGGATGGCTTGGTCCAAGAGGTGATCTTGGCCACCAACTTCACAGGTGAAGGAGAAGCCACCGCGCATGTCATTGCCGAAATGCTGAAAAAGCGAGGCCTGCGCGTAACGCGTTTGGCTCGCGGTGTACCTGCAGGCAGTGAGTTGGAGTACGTCGATTTGGGCACCATAGCCCATGCCTTGGGCGACAGGCGTTAGCCAATTCACCAAGGGATGGGTGTTACGCATTACGTAATTACCCGCTTGGGATGTGTCCCAATGTGCAAACACAGATACCTTTGTATGCTGAACCCATCTTTCATGGGAACTATTCAAGGGGTATTGTGGTGTTTGACAGCTTAGGGCGACGCAACTTCACAGCCATGGCTGCGGCCAGTTTGCTCAGTGCGCCTGTCGCCATCCTTGCTGCCAATACACCCCATCGCGTCAACATCGCATTGGCAGCGCGCAGTAGTCTTTATCACTTGCCTCTGGTGCTGGCAGATCAACTTGGTTTTTTCAAAGCAGAGGGCCTTCAAGTCGATTGGGTGGATTGTGATTCTGGCAGCCAAGCGCTTCAAATGGCCTTGAGCGGCCAAGCCGATGTTGTCTCAGGTGCCTTTGAGCACGTGCTGGATTTGCAGGCTGCGGGCATGCCTTATGGGGCATTTGTATTGCAATCGCGGGCACCTCAAATCAGTGTGGGATTGGCCAGTCGCCGTGCGGCAGGCATGAAGCACATCACGGAGCTCAAGTCTTTGAAGCTTGGCATTTCATCATTGGGCTCAGCCACGCATTGGGTTGCGCAGCACTGGCTCAAACAAGTAGGGTTTTCAATCGACGCGGTTCATTTTGTCGAGTTGGGCGGAGGCACCGTGACCGTGATGGAAGCCATGCGTGCTGGCGCAGTGGATGGCTTGTGTCATGTCGACCCCATTCTTCACTATTTAGAGCAAAAGAATGACTTGCGCATCCTTGCAGACACGCGCACCCTTTCAAGTACGCAGCGCATGTATGGCGGTGCCTTGGCGTCTGCATGCTTGTTCGGTCGCATGGACTTTCTTCAACGCAAAAAAGATGTCGCGCTGGCCCTGACAACGGGCGTTGTTCGTGCCTTGAATTGGCTCAAAACAGCCGGTCCCACCGACATCCTCAAAACAGTTCCATCGCACCATTGGATGGGAGATCGAGCTCTTTATTTGGGGGCCCTAGACAAGGTGCGCGAAAGTTACAGTTTGGACGGTGTGTTTGGCCGCGAAGCGGTTCAGACAGCTGGCCGAGCACGCGCCATGCGCTTGGGCATCAAGGTGGGCAAAATGGTCGCCTTAGAGCGCAGTTACACCAATCAATTGGCAGCACTGGCAAAACGCAAACTCAGTACCTGAGTTCAGGGTGTTTGAACGTTGCCCTTTGCCTTGCCCTTGCTGTTGCCGTTGCCGTTCGTTTTCCCCTTTGTCTTGGCCGCTTGCTTGACGCCGGTGTTCATGCTGGACTTTTTGGCCGTGACTTTGCTGCCCTTGGAGCTGGCCGTGGTGGGCACCAAGATAGCGATCGATTGACCTGGCTTTAGAGCCACCGGCATTTTCAATTTGTTCCAAGCCGCAATGCTTTCGGGTGAGACATCATGGCGATTGGCCAAAGCGGTCAATGTATCGCCTTTCAATGCCGTGACCATGATGCGGCGTAACACCACCTCGGGTGCGAATGAGATTTGGGCGTTATCGGCCAAATGCTCGGTGACGTCGGAGTCCAGGGCACCTTGCCGAGCCACCAACAAGGTGGAGCCTTGCTTGACTTGCATTCCGTTGGGAATGGGATTGATGTTTCGCAACTCAGCCTCTGTCATGTTCACCAATTTACTCACATCGGCAACCTTCATGGTTTTGGGTACAGACCATGCGGTCCAACTGGCCAATGGTTTATGGGCATGTTCTTCGATGCGCGCCATAAAACGATCCGCACTGTCCCATGGCAGCAAAATTTCAGGCGTGCCTGCGGCCAAAATAACTGGACGGCTCATGGAAGGGTTGAGTGCTTTGAAGTCTTCCAAGCTAATGCCTGCAAAATTGGCGGCCAATTTGACATCGATGTCACGCGTGATACTGACGGAGCGGAAGTAGGGGTGGTTTTGAATCAAAGGCAAACGTGCATTGAAATTCTCGGGCTGCGCAATGATGTTTTTGACCGCTTGCAGCTTGGGCACGTAATAGCGTGTTTCATTGGGCATGTTCAAATCTGAATAGCTCAGCCCCAAACCTGCAGCTTTGTTTTTGGCCAAAGCGCGGCTGACACTGCCTTCGCCCCAGTTGTATGCTGCCAGAGCCAAGTGCCAGTCACCAAACATGCCATACAGTTTTTGCAAATAGTCCAAGGCTGCGCGTGTCGACTCAACCACGCCCCGTCGTTCGTCGCGGAACATGTTTTGTTTGAGTTCAAAGTATTTGCCTGTGGCAGGCATGAATTGCCACATGCCTGCCGCTTTGGCAGAAGAAACTGCTTCGGGATTAAATGCTGACTCAATGAATGGCAACAAGGCCAATTCTGTGGGCATGTTGCGACGCTCAAGTTCTTCAACAATGTGGAACAAATACTTGCGCGATCGCTCTGTCATTCGGACCATGTAATCTGGACGTGCTGCGTACCATTCTTCTCGATCTTTGACGAGGTCATTCTCGAGGTCGGGCATGGCAAAACCTTGCCGAATGCGGACCCAAATGTCGGCAGGGGGTTCACTGGGAACTTCTGTCTTTCGTTTGACGCTTGCAAGCTTGACAGGTTTGCTGGGCGTCGTCTCGACGCTCGGGGTTTCTGCGGCTTGTTTGCTGGCTTCAGGTTGCGCCTCAAGGTTGGCGCAGCCTGACAGCATGAAGAGCAAGCTGGCACAGCTCAGCCAGCTTGTTACAGTTCGTGAAAGAGTGAAGTTCATCTGAAATCGTTTTTCCAAGAACGCAAGTTGGCAAAAACGTCGACTTCTTGGTTGGAGGTTTGGGGTGCAAACGCCTTGACCGCTTGGATGACGGTACTTTGACGGCTACGCAAAAATGGGTTGATTTTCAATTCATTGGCCAGTTGTGCTGGCAGTGTCGGCAAGTTTTGACGCCTGAGCTCTTCACAATGGTGCATGTAATTTTGGAGCGCCAAATTCTCGGGCTCGACAGCCCTTGCAAACTTTAAGTTGCTCAGGGTGTACTCGTGGGCACAGCATACGCGTGTATTGCCTGGCAGTGCGGCCAATGTGTCCATCGCTTTGAGCATTTGAGCGGGCGTTCCTTCAAAGATGCGACCGCAGCCACCAGAAAACAAGGTATCGCCGCAAAACAAAATGGGGTCTTGTAACGCCAAGCTGGTCCAATAGGCGATGTGACCCGCTGTGTGACCCGGAACATCCAAAGTTTGGAATGTCAAATCAGCCCAGTTGAACAGGTCGCCTTGTTTTAAAGCTTGGTAATCGAAGGGGAGTTTCTCGCTGGCAGGGCCATACACTTTGGCGCCAGTTTGCTTTTGCAAGCTGGCAACGCCCCCCGTGTGATCACCGTGGTGATGGGTGACTAAAATGCAGTCCAATTGATGTTGATTCTCTGCAAGCCAGCGTGTGACGGGTTCCGTCTCTCCTGGATCGACCACCAAGGCGCGGCCTTGGTGTTGCAACAACCAAATGTAGTTATCAGAGAATGCGGGCAGGGGAATAAGTTTCATGACTCATCCTATTATAGAAAGCAGCTCACTGACGCAGGCATGGCGTCAATGGTTGAGTACGCCAGCTGGCGTCTATTTGCTGGAATGGGAGCAAGCCCAACTCGACGAATTGGTGGCTGACCTCTTTGGCTACCATGCACTGCAATTGGGCATGCCAGAGCTTCAGGGTCTGCGAACCAATCGCATGCCTCACCAATGGCTGGCTTCATCAGAGTTCGATCCTTCTGTGGCAGAAAGGGCGCTTGATTTTGCCGCGCACAGTGTGGCCTTGCCTTTTCAGGCCGACAGTTTGGACTTGTTGGTCATGCCTCACAGCCTGGAACTTAGTTTGGATGCGCACGCCAGTTTGCGCGAAGCCCATCGGGTCTTGGTGCCAGAAGGGCATGTGGTGATCACGGGACTCAACCCCACCAGCCTTTGGGGCTGGCGTCACAAAAGATCGAAATGGTACCAACGCTTGGGTTATGACGGACTGAGCGCACCCCCCTGCGAGGAAATGATTGCTTATTGGCGCCTCAGAGATTGGCTGCGTTTGCTTGGCTTTGAAGTCAAAGTCAGTCAGTTTGGCTGCTGGCGTCCTGCGTTGGACAACGCCAAATGGCTGCACCGGTGGTCCTGGATGGACCGACTGGGTGCACAGTGGTGGCCGATTTTTGGGGGCTCCTACGTCATTGTTGCCGTTAAGAAAGTTCATGGAGCCCGCATTGTGGGGGCCCGGTGGAAGCAGCAGCGTTCCCCAACAAAGGCGGTCGTTGGCATTGCACAAAGGCAGGTAGGCCCTCGGACCGACAAAAGTCTTCAAAGAAAGAATGAATGTGAATCACGTTGAAATACACACAGACGGCGCTTGCAAGGGCAATCCCGGTCCGGGCGGATGGGGCGCTTTGATGCGTTCGGGGGAGAATGTTCGAGAAATTTTTGGTGGTGAACTCGACACCACCAACAACCGAATGGAGTTGACAGCGGTCATTGAGGCCTTCATAGCACTCAAGCGGCCTTGCAAGGTCACGCTGTACTTGGACAGTGAGTATGTGCGCAAAGGCATCACGGAGTGGATCCACGGCTGGAAGGCCAAGGGCTGGCGAACCGCAGCCAAACAACCTGTTAAAAATGCTGACTTATGGCAAAAACTGGATGCTTTGGTCGCCAATTCGGGGCATCAGATCGATTGGCGCTGGGTGAAGGGTCATGCGGGGGATCCTGGCAATGAGCGAGCAGATGCCCTGGCCAATTTGGGCGTAGAGCAGGCTCTGAAACGCTAATTGCCACGTTCACGATTTCTGCTGCAGTCCTTGTGTTTGTAAAGGCCAGGTAAAGCAAGAGTTTTCCGACAGTTGACCTGAGGTTTTTGCCGATGCAGTGCGCTGCCAACTGCTGTTACATTTCAAAACTGTTTTAGGTCCCGTTCGGAAACATTGATGTCTTTCAAAAAACCATATCTCGCAATTGCTCTGGTCGGTGTGGCCGCAGCCTCAGGGGCCGCTTGGTGGCTGCAACACAAACCCACCTCCACAGCCACTGAAATGGCTGCGACGGGTGCCAATCCAGTTGCGTCGCCAACCAGTGCCGGTGGCGCTGCTGCACCCGCTGCGGGAAGTCCAGCTGCGGGTGGACCTGCAAAGCCCACTGCTGTTGAGATTGCCAAAGTTGAAAAAGCCAAGTTGGTGGACGAAACACAATCGGTGGGAAGTTTGCGCTCCAATCAAGGGGTGGTGCTTCGCCCCGAAGTGGGTGGGCGGGTCAGCCAAGTTTTGTTCAAAGACGGCCAGCGTGTCAAAAAAGGGCAGGTCCTGGTGCAGTTTGACGATCAGTTGCCTGCTGCGCAAGTCATGCAAGCCAAGGCCGAAATGTCCATTGCACAGGCCAATCACACACGAAACCAAGAATTGGTTGCGCAAAATTTCATCAGCAAACGTTCGCTGGATGAAAGCGAAGCGGCCTTGCAAGTGGCGCAGGCCAAGTTGGCCTTGGCGCAAGCCACGCTGCAGCGCTTGAAAGTTGTGGCGCCCTTTGATGGCGTTGCAGGGCTTCGACAAATCAACGTCGGCGATTATTTGAAAGACGGCACCGACATGGTCAACGTCGAGGACATCGATGCTGTGCTGTTGGATTTCCGTCTGGCCGAACGGTTCCAAACCAAAGTCAAACCTGGTCAAAAAGCGCAGGTGAGTTTTGACGCATTGCCAGGCCGTCAATTCACAGCCATCATCCAAGCGATTGACCCCTTGATCGACGCCAATGGTAGATCTGTTGGCATTCGGGGTTGCATCGACAACCGTCAGATGCAATTGCGCCCGGGCATGTTTGCGCGGGTGAATGCCGTTTTTGGTGAACGCCAAGATGCCATGGTGATTCCAGAAGAGGCCATCGTGCCCCAAGGTGGCCGCGCATTTGTGGTGAAAATTGTGCCGGGTGCCAATAAGGATGAGCTCATTTCCGAGCGCGTCACCGTCAAGATCGGTTTGCGCCAACCCGGCAAAGTTGAGATTCTCGAAGGCCTTGCTTTAGGTGATTCGGTGGTTGTGGCCGGTCAGCAGCGTTTGCAAAAAGACGGCACTTTGGTGCGCATTGTGGACATGTCAAAAGGACAAGCTGGGGCCGCTAACGGTGCACCCGCTGCGCCGGGCGGTGCCGCGACTGGCAAGCCTGCAGAGGCAAATGCAAATTCAAGTGCAAAGCCTTCGACAGCCGCCTCCAAAGACAGCGCCAAAGGCAATGGCAAAATGCCAGCCGTTTCTGGTGAGAATCCCTGCTTACGAGGTCTGAATGCAACTCGCTGAAACCTCCATTCGCAGACCGGTCTTTGCGACCGTTTTGTCGCTGCTGATTTTGTTAATTGGAGCGGTCAGTTTCAATCGACTGTCACTGCGCGAATATCCCAAGATCGACGAACCTACAGTCACAGTCAGTGTGAAGTACCCGGGTGCTTCCGCGGAGGTGATCGAGTCACAGGTGACCAAGCCTCTTGAGGATTCCATTGCAGGCATTGACGCGGTTGATGTGATCACCTCCATCAGTCGTGCAGATCAGTCGCAAATTACGGTTCGTTTCCGCTTAGAAAAAGATGCCGACACGGCCGCTGCCGAAGTCCGCGATCGCACCTCCCGCATTCGCGGTCGATTGCCGCAAGCCATCGAAGAGCCTGTCATTGCCAAAGTGGAAGCTGATGCCTTTCCCGTCATCTGGCTGGCTTTTTCAAGCGACACTTTGTCGCCGCTTCAGATCAACGATTTGATCAACCGTGTGGTCAAACCCCGTTTGCAAACGGTCACGGGTGTGGCCGATGTTCGCATTTACGGCGAGCGCAAATACGCCATGCGCGTATGGTTGGATGCAGGTCGCATGGCCGCATATCGTTTAACGTCCCAAGATGTTGAAGACGCCATTCGCCGCAGCAATTTGGAATTGCCTGCTGGACGCATTGAGTCGCAGCAGCGCGAATTCAGCGTCACATCGCAAACGGATTTGATCAAGGCCGCACAGTTTGGCGACATCACCATTCGCAACGTCAATGGTTTTCCCATCAAAATTCGCGATGTTGCCAAAGTCGAGGAGGGCGCAGCAGACGATCGCAGTCGCGTTCGCCTGAACGGCAAAGCGTCTATTTCTGCGGGTGTGATCCGTCAGGCCACAGCCAATCCTTTGGAATTGTCCAAAGGTGTTCGCGACATGATGCCGCGCTTGCAGCAAGATTTGCCTGGCGATGTGATTATTGATGTTGCCAATGACAACTCGGTCTTCATCGATAAATCCATTAAAAGTGTGTTCCAAACCATTTTGGAAGCGGTCATTTTGGTGGCCTTGGTCATCTTCGTTTTTCTGCGAACCCTGCGCGCCTCCATCATTCCCATCATTACCATCCCCGTCAGTTTGATCGGCACGTTTGCCATGATGGCCTTGGCCGGTTTTACCATCAATACATTGACTTTGTTGGCCTTGGTCTTGGCCATTGGTTTGGTGGTGGACGATGCCATTGTGATGTTGGAAAATATTTTCCGGCACATTGAGGAAGGACTGGATCCTTTCTCTGCAGCCATCAAAGGCGCCAAAGAAATTGGCTTCGCCATTGTGGCCATGTCTTTGACATTGGCGGCCGTTTTCGCACCCTTGGCATTTACGCCTGGACGGACTGGCAAACTGTTCAGCGAGTTTGCATTGGCCTTGGCGGGTGCGGTGTTGGTTTCGTGCTTGGTTGCGCTCACCTTATCGCCCATGATGAGTTCTTTGCTGTTGCGTCACAACCCCAACCCCAATCGCTTTGACGTGTTCATGGAGAAAATCCTGACAGGGCTGTCAAATGGCTACGAGAATTTGCTCCGCATCGTGCTCAAAAAAGCGCGTTGGCTGGTGGTATTGATCATGGCATCTTGCGGTGTCGGCATCGTGTTGGTGTACCCCACCATGAAGCAAGAACTGTCGCCTTTAGAGGACCGCGGCACCATTCTGGCCACCGTGACAGCACCGGATGGGTCCACTTTGGATTACACCGACAAATACGCCAAGTCGCTCGAAAAAATTGGCAGTGCCTATCCTGAGTTCGACCGTATTTTTGCCAACTTGGGCAACCCCACTGTGGCGCAGGGCAGTGTGATTTATCGCGCTGTCGATTGGGATGAGCGCAAACGCACCACGCTCGAAATTGCCCGTGAGTTACAGGGTAAATTCAATGGCATTGCGGGCATCAATGCATTCCCCATCACGCCGCCATCGCTGGGTCAAGGTTTTCGCGAGCGGCCCGTCAACTTTGTGATTCAAACGTCAGACAGCTATCAAAACCTGAATGCCGTCACACGTCAAATGTTGGATGCCATTGCCAAAAACCCGGGATTCATTGCGCCAGACGTCGACCTGCGCTTGAACAAGCCAGAACTTCGCATCGATGTTGACCGTGTCAAAGCCACCGAACTTGGCGTTAGCGTTGATGTCGTGGCACGCGCCATTGAAACCATGTTGGGTGGCCGATCTGTGACACGTTACAAGCGAGATGCGGAGCAATACGATGTGATTGTTCAAACCCAAGCCACAGGCCGCAATTCTCCGGATGACATTGACAATATTTATGTACGCGGTCGCAATGACACGGTCATTCCCCTGTCTGCCTTGGTCAAAGTGCGTGAGAGTGTGTCACCCCGTGAATTGAACCACTTCGGTCAACGCCGCTCTGTGTCCATCACATCCAACTTGGCGCCTGACTATGCTTTGGGCGATGCGTTGAAGTTTTTAGATGCCACGGCTGCAGGCATTTTGAAGACGGGTTACACCACCGAATTGAATGGCACCTCGCGTGAGTTCCGCAACTCGCAGGGAGCGCTTGTGATTGTTTTTGTGTTGGCCTTGTTTTTCATCTTCTTGGTGTTGGCGGCACAATTTGAGAGTTTCATCGATCCTTTTGTGATCATGTTGTCTGTGCCCTTGTCCATGTTTGGTGCCTTGATGACCCTCAAACTCACAGGCGGCACACTCAATGTGTATTCCCAAATTGGATTGATCACATTGGTTGGCTTGATTA
The DNA here is from genome assembly GCA_024642215.1 of Limnohabitans sp. Lineage (GTDB taxonomy): Bacteria > Pseudomonadota > Gammaproteobacteria > Burkholderiales > Burkholderiaceae_C > Limnohabitans_A. The sequence goes on along the minus strand of JAHEBO010000006.1, from coordinate 31,314 downwards.
CCAAACACGGCATTTTGATTGTGGAATTTACCAACCAATTGCGAGAGCAGGGTGTTGACACCTTTGAGGCCATCGTTAAGGCCTCAGGACAGCGTTTGCGCCCCATTTTGATGACCACGGGTGCGATGGTGTTGGGTGCATTGCCTTTGGCCTTGGCCAAGGGCGCTGGTGCTGAAAGCCGAATTCAAATTGGATGGGTCATTGTTGGTGGCATGAGCTTTGGTACCTTGCTCACCGTGTTTGTGGTGCCCACCATGTACAGTTTGTTTGCACGCAAAGCGGTGCCAGGCCCCAACAAGCAAGATGTGATTGACTCGCCTTCTGCAGCAAGTCACGCACATCCTTAAGTCAAAACATCAAGACATCAACCCAGTCACCGACCTGCGCGGTAGACTGGGTATGAGACAACACAATCAAGCAGTTGGCCTGGACCATAGAACTCAAAACCCCAGAGCCTTGATTGCCAGTTGTTCGCACTAGCCATTCGCCTTGCTCGTTGCGTGTGGCAATGCCGCGTTGATATTCTGTACGCCCTGGTTTTTTGCGCAAAATTTCGAGAGTTTTTGCACGTCCCATGGGCGGCGGCGTGTCGGTCAAGCCCATCATGGTTTGCAATGCAGGCTTTACAAATGCCAAGAACGTCACCATCACGGCCACTGGGTTGCCAGGCAAACCAAACAATATGGCAGAGCGATTGTTTTGTGTCAGTCGGCCAACAGCCATGGGCCGGCCTGGGCGCATGGCAATTTTCCAAAACACCACATCACCCAATTTTTTCATCATGGCTTTGGTGAAATCTGCTTCACCGACGCTGACGCCGCCACTGGTGATGACTGCGTCGGCCACTTGCGCTGCTTTCGTAAAAGCTTGTTCTAACAGCGCAGGCTCGTCTCGCACAACGCCCATGTCAATCATGTCGCAACCTAAGTGTTGCAACATGCCAAATACGGTATACCGGTTGCTGTCGTACACCGCGCCTTCGCGAGGGGCTTCGCCCAAACTGAGAATTTCATCGCCGGTGGAGAAGTAAGCCACCTTCAAGCGTCTGACAACTTTGACCGAAGGTTGTCCCAAACTGGCCAACAGGCCCACTGCGGCGGGAGTGGCCCATGCACCTTTTCCAATGGCAGGGCTATTTTTTTTCAAGTCTTCACCACAATGCCGGCGGTTGTCGCCTGCACGAAGCATCTTGGCAGGTATGCGAATGTTGTCTGGCATGACGGTGCACAATTCCTGCGGCGCCACAGTGTCCAAGCCTGTGGGCATGATGGCGCCCGTCATGATTTTGACGCACTCACCGTCTTTGACCTTGCCTTGCCAAGCTTTGCCAGCCAAAGCGGTGCCAACCACTTTCAAGCTCAGTTCTTGTTGGCCTTCGAGTTGCGCGCCTTGGAAGGCGTAGCCATCCATGGCTGAATTGTCGTGAGGCGGAACATCGACAGGGCTGATGACATCGGTGCCAATGACGCGATTCAAAGCATCAAAGATTGGCACCTCTTCGAGCTCGGTGACAGGCGTGACCAATTGACTGAGAAACTTCAAGACGTCGCTGGCTGGTAGAGCTTGCGGGTCGTAGCCTTGTAAATTGGCAGCAATTTCTGCCAGTGACTTGGGGTGTGTCATGTGGTTTTTTCGAGGCGGTGCAACTCTTCAAGTGTGTTGGCGTTGAAAAAGGCACGAGGATCGATGCCGGGTGTGTCAAAAGGCACCAGCACACATTTGTGTTGTGCGGTCCATGCGTCAATTTTTCGGCCACCCGCTTGCATGAACTTGACCAAGCTTTCGAGTAAGTGGACGCGCATCAAACTGAAAACGGGTTGAGGCCTGATGCTGCCGTCTTCTTCTCTGGCCGCAGCGACAGCAATGTCTGCATCTTCTTGCACCAATGCGTCTTGTAATTGCGATGCCAAATTCAAGGGGAAGAGGGGGCTGTCGCAAGGAACCGTCAGAAGAAGCTCTGTTTCACAACGCTCAAGTCCTGTGAGAAAGCCAGCCAGTGGGCCAGCAAATCCATCGGTGCTGTCTGGCCACACTTGGACGCCTAAAGATTCGTAGGCTGACAAGTTGCGATTGGCCACAATCATGACCTCAGACAGCGGCGAGTGCTCTTGCATTTGCAGGCGCATCAAAGCGTGCAGACACAAAGGCGTGCCATTGAAATTTTGAAGTCCTTTGTCGATGCCGCCCATGCGTGCACCCTTGCCGCCTGCCAAAATTAAACCGGTGATGCGTTGTTCATTCATGATGGGGACATTCAGAAAGGGATGGCCTTAGCCACCGATGTAACTCATTTCAACTTTACGGCGCTTGAGCGCAGCATCGTCACTCAGCGAGGCCATGGCCTGGCTTTCTGGCTGCCTCAATTCAGAATATCGGTCTGTTCGTTGGGACCAAATGGTGGCAATGGCTTGTGTCAGTGCTTCAGGGTTTTGATTGTCCCTGACCAAGGACTTCAAGTCATACCCCTGGCTGGCAAACAAACACAAATACAGTTGCCCTTCAGTGGTCAAGCGCGCACGATTGCAGTCGCTGCAAAACGCTTTGGTCACACTGCTGATGAATCCAATTTCGCCGAGTTGCGGATCGGGGTGTCCCTGTCCGTTGAGATAAGCCCAACGCTCAGCAGTTTCACCAGTTTGGGACGCAGCCAAAGGTGTGAGTGACAGTTCCGTCTGTAGCAACGCCAAGACTTCTGCACTGGGCACCACTTCGTTCATGCGCCATCCGTTGGTGGCGCCAACGTCCATGTATTCAATGAAGCGCAGGGCAATGCCTGTGCCTTTGAAGTAGCGTGCCATGGGCAAGATTTCTTGTTCGTTGGTGCCGCGTTTCACCACCATGTTGACTTTGATGGGACCAAGGCCTGCAGCTTGCGCGGCGGCAATGCCTTCCAACACATCGCTGACAGGGAAATCAACATCGTTCATGCTTTTGAACACCGCATCGTCCAGGCCATCCAAGCTGATGGTGACACGTTTCAAGCCGGCATCTTTCAGGATTTTTGCTTTGCGCGCGAGTAAGGAGCCATTGGTGGTTAAGGTGATGTCTAGCGCCTGGCCTTTGTTTGTTTTCAAAGCAGCCAGTTGTTCAATCAGCACTTCCAAGTTTTTACGAAGCAAAGGTTCGCCACCCGTCAGACGTATCTTTTCAACGCCCAGTGCAACGAAACTTTGCGCAGTGCGCGTGATTTCCTCAAAACTCAGCAGCGCGCTGTGAGGTAAATAGGTGTAGTCATTGTTGAAAATTTCTTTGGGCATGCAATAACTGCAGCGGAAATTACAACGATCTGTGACGCTGATGCGCAGGTCGCGCAAGGGCCTGTTCAATGTATCCAATGCTGGGCCGGATACGTCATGGTTGCGCATAACCTGTTGCGGAATGGGTAAATTCCCCAGCGGCTGGCTGATGATCGGAATAACGCGTTCAGACACAGCGCGCGCCATCCACTTCAATGCACACGCCGCTGATGAACGAGCCTTCATCGCTGGCCAAATACAAAGCGGCATTGGCCACATCCAAAGATGTGGAGAATCGGCCCAATGGAATGGTGGCCATGAACTTGGCGCGCTTCGCGTCGTCAACAGGGCCGCCAGCAAATTCTGCAGACAAGCCGGTGTCGGGATTGAACACAGGATTGATGCAATTGACGCGAATGTTGTCGGGGCCTAATTCGGCAGCCAGTGATTTGCTGGTGGTGATGACCGCACCCTTAGAGCCGTTGTACCAAGTGAGACCTGGGCGAGGGCGGATGCCTGCGGTGGACGCGATGTTGATGAAAGAGCCGCCACCGTTTTTGCGAAACTCGGGCACTGCGTGAACCGTGGCCAAATAAATGCTTTTCATATTGACCGCAAAGCATTTGTCGAACTCTTCTTCGCTCACCTCAAGGGCCGGGCGGTTGCGGTGCGTCCAGCCGGCGTTGTTGATCATCACATCCAAGTGGCCCCAAAGCTTGACGGCTTCTTGCACCATGGCTTTGACGTCATCTGAGCGTGTGACATCGGCTGCAAAGAATGCCGCAGTACCGCCAGCAGCCTGAATGTCTTTCACAACTTTTTGACCGGCAGCGTGGTTGATGTCATTGACCAAAACCTTGGCGCCATGGGCTGCAAAATGTTTGGCAATGCCTTCGCCAATGCCGCCACCTGAGCCTGTGATGATGACCACTTTTTGATGGATGTTCATGGGAAATCCTGTTGTGAGTTGAATGAGGGGTTAACCGTGTTGAATGGCCACTGTTTTCAAAGTGGTGAAACCATACAGGGCTTCGAAACCTTTTTCACGGCCGTGGCCAGAAGACTTCACGCCGCCGAAGGGTAATTCAACACCGCCACCGGCGCCGTAGTTGTTGATAAAGACCTGCCCACTGCGCAGTCGCTTGGCCATTCTGAATTGTCGGCCACCGTCTCGTGTCCAAACGCCTGCAACCAGTCCGAACGCGGTGGCGTTGGCCATCTCGATAGCCTGGTCTTCACCTTCAAAACACATGGCGGACAGCACGGGGCCAAAAACTTCCTCTTGGGCCACACGGTGCGCAACCGGCACGTCCCGCAGCAAAACGGGGGCTTGGTAAAAACCAGATTCAGGGGCCTCTGGCACCACACTGCCTTGTGCAACAGTGCGGATACCGGCGGCCTTGGCTTCTTCGAGGAAGCCTTGAACCCGTTGTTTTTGAGACGAGCGGATAAGTGGTCCTAAATTCAAGTCAGACGCAGCAGGTCCCACGCGCAATTTTGAGAAGGCTTCTCCCAATCGAACCAGCAAGGGCTCGTAGATACTTTTCTCAATGAGCACACGCGAGCCAGCACTGCAAGTTTGCCCAGAGTTTTGAACAATGGCATTGATGATGACGGGGATGGCTGCATCCAAGTCCGCATCGGCAAAAATGATTTGCGGACTTTTGCCACCCAGTTCCAACGTGACAGGGCAGTGCCTTGCCGCGGCGGCTTGTTGAATGAGCGTGCCGACTGTGGGGCTGCCCGTAAAGCTGATGTGGTCAATGCCAGCGTGCTTGGCCAGTGCATCACCTACTTCATGTCCCAAGCCCGTCACGATGTTGATGGCACCTGGCGGAAATCCCACCTCTGCAGCCAATTGCGCAACACGGATCAAGCTCAAGCATGCATCTTCTGCGGGCTTGACCACACAGACGTTGCCGGCAGCCAATGCACCGCCCACACACCTGCCAAAGATCTGCATGGGGTAATTCCATGGCACCACATGACCCGTTACGCCGTGTGGTTCGCGCCATGTCAAAACGCTGTAGCCGTTTTGGTAAGGAATGGTTTCACCATGAAACTTGTCGCAGGCGCCCGCATAGAACTCAAAGTAACGCGCCAATGCTTTGGCATCGGCCATGGCTTGTTGCGTAGGCTTGCCGCAGTCCCGCTGTTCAAGTTTCATCAACTCGTCTGCATGTTCTGTGACTTTGCGAGACAAAGCCATGAGCAATCGGCCTCGTTCTGCAGCGTTCAATTTGGACCAAGGTCCTTCGAAACATTCGCGCGAAGACTTGACGGCCATGTCAATGTCATGCGGATTGCTGCGTTGGATGTGGTCAAAAGTTTGGCCATCTGACGGGTCAATCACTGGCCATGTTTGCCCACTTTGACTGGCCACCGATTGGTTGTGAATGAAGTTGAGTTGCATGACGCTATTTTGCGCGTAAAAAAGCCCGCGATGAGGACCATGCGCGGGCTTTGTGTCACTTGCTTGGCCCACCTCCAAGAGGTCGCCACCCAGGATGACGGATCAGCTGTGGAACTTCATCACCAGCGGCACAATGAGCAAGGCCACAATGTTGATGATTTTGATCAGCGGATTGATGGCGGGGCCAGCCGTGTCCTTGTAGGGGTCGCCCACGGTGTCGCCAGTCACAGCAGCTTTGTGGGCTTCAGAACCCTTGCCGCCGTGGTGTCCATCTTCGATGTATTTCTTGGCATTGTCCCAAGCACCGCCGCCGGTACACATGGAAATGGCCACAAACAGTCCGGTGACGATGGTTCCCATCAACAAACCGCCCAGGGCTTTGGGGCCAAGCAGCAGGCCCACCACGATGGGTGCGACCACTGGCAACAGGCTAGGGATGACCATTTCTTTGATGGCGGCCGTGGTCAGCATGTCAACAGCGCGGCCGTATTCTGGCTTGGCAGTGCCTTCCATGATGCCCTTGATCTCGCTGAACTGACGGCGAACTTCCACCACGACAGCGCCTGCTGCGCGGCCTACGGCTTCCATGGCCATGGCACCAAACAAGTAGGGAATCAGGCCGCCAATGAACAAGCCCACGATGACCAAGGGGTCGGACAGGTCAAAGGTGATGGCTTTGCCATAGGTTTCCAGCTTGTGGGTGTAGTCGGCAAACAAAACCAAAGAAGCCAAACCTGCTGAGCCAATGGCATAGCCTTTGGTCACGGCTTTGGTGGTGTTGCCCACGGCATCCAGGGGGTCGGTGATGTCACGCACGCTGCTGGGCAGTTCGGCCATTTCTGCAATGCCGCCAGCGTTGTCAGTGATCGGGCCATAGGCGTCCAAAGCTACGACAATGCCGGCCATCGACAGCATGGACATGGCGGCCACGGCAATGCCGTACAAACCTGCCAAGCCATAAGACACCACAATCGCAATGCACACAAAAATCACCGGCCAAGCCGTAGAGCGCATGGAAACGCCCAAGCCCGCAATGATGTTGGTGCCGTGACCCGTGGTGGAGGCCTGCGCAATGTGTTGCACAGGGCTGTACTGTGTTCCGGTATAGAACTCAGTGATCCATACCAAAGCGGCCGTCAAAACCAAGCCCACAGCACACGCGCCAAACAATTTCATTTGACTGCCGCTGGCAGCAATTGCGTTGTCCGGCATGATCCACATCGTGACGAAGTAGAAAGCCACCAAGGACAAAATGCCCGCAATGGCCAAACCTTTGTAAAGGGCTGGCATGACGTTGGTCATGCCAGGCGATGCCTTGACAAAGAAACAACCAATGATGGAGGCGACGATGGACACTGCGCCCAAAGCGAGGGGGTACATCACGGCGTTACCGGGTGCGCCAGCCACCAGCAAAGAGCCCAACACCATGGTGGCAATCAGCGTCACAGCGTAGGTTTCAAACAAGTCGGCGGCCATGCCTGCACAGTCGCCCACGTTATCTCCCACGTTGTCGGCAATCACTGCTGGGTTGCGGGGGTCGTCTTCTGGAATGCCAGCTTCTACCTTACCGACCAAGTCGGCCCCCACGTCAGCACCTTTGGTAAAGATGCCGCCGCCCAAACGGGCAAAGATAGAGATGAGGGAGGAGCCAAAGGCAAAGCCGATGAGGGGGTTCAGGATGACGGAAAGCTTGACATCGGGTGTAAGGTTGCCGTTGCCTGCCAGGAACCAGTAAAAACCCGTGACGCCCAAAAGGCCCAAGCCCACCACCAGCATGCCAGTGATGGCGCCGCCTCGGAATGCAACGTCTAGTGCAGGGCCAATGCCTTTGGTTGCAGCTTGTGCTGTTCGCACGTTGGCCCGAACCGAAACATTCATGCCAATGAAGCCGCATGCACCTGATAAAACCGCGCCAATGACAAAGCCAATGGCTGTGGTCATGTCAAGGAAGACGCCCATCAAGATGGCGAGAACCACGCCCACAATGGCAATGGTCTTGTACTGTCTGGCCAAGTAGGCTGCTGCACCGGCTTGAATGGCTGCTGCAATTTCTTGCATTCGATCATTGCCGGGGTCTTGCGCCAGAATCCATCCACGGGCCCAAACGCCGTACGCTACGGCGATCAGTCCGCAAACAAGCGCCAATATCAACGCTGAATTGCCTGTCATAAATCATTCTCCTTGGTTGTTACCGCTGAAAGGAGGTGCAACGCTCGAGGAACACCTCCCGGCGTTGCTTCCTCGCTCCAACTAGGAGTCGATTGGCCAACAAAGTCATTAAAAGGGCAATGTTTTGAAGAAGCAAGCCTTGTGAAAGTAAAATCGGGGTTAATCCTTACCTTCATAGATTTACATCAACTCTTGAGACTTTTGAAAATATGTCCTTAGACAACGTCACCCCTGGTAGCAAAGTTCCTGAACAATTTAACGTGATCATCGAAATTCCGATGAACGCCGACCCCGTGAAATACGAGGTGGACAAAGCCACTGGCGCTATTTTTGTGGACCGCTTCATGAGCACGGCCATGCATTACCCCACCAACTACGGCTATGTGCCCAAAACCATCAGTGGCGACGGTGACCCCGTGGACGTGCTGGTCATCACGCCCGTTCCATTGATTCCGGGCGTCGTGGTGCCATGCCGCGCCATTGGTATTTTGAAAATGGAAGACGAAGCCGGCGAAGACGGCAAAGTTTTGGCGGTGCCAACCGACAAAATTCTGTCGATCTACACACAATGGCAAAAGCCAGAGGACCTGAATCCTTTGCGTTTGAAAACCATTGCGCACTTCTTTGAGCACTACAAAGACTTGGAAGTGGGCAAATGGGTCAAGATTTTGGGTTGGGAAGGCCCCGAGTCGGCCAAGAAAGAAATCTTGGACGGTATTGCCAACTACCAAAAGGCCAACGCCTAACACTTTGCACTGAACCTGCTATGGGTTCAGTGGATCTGGGTCATGCTTTTTTCAAAGGCGACCTGGCTTCCAAGTTCTCTAGATAGGCCGCAACCCCGCGGCCTTCTTTTTCTAGATACCGTTCTACCGCGTCGGCAAAGTCGGGGTGTGCCAGCCAATGTGCACTGCTTGCTTTGACTGGCAGCAGTGCGCGGGCCATTTTGTGTTCGCCTTGCGCGCCGCCTTCAAATCGAACAAATCCGTTGGCAATGCACCACGCAATGGGTTGGTAGTAACAAGCTTCAAAATGCAGGCAGTCAACCCGTTCTAACGCGCCCCAGTAGCGGCCATACGCCACTTGGTCTTGCACCGCAATCAAACTGCAGGCCATGCGTTGGCCTGCTTTCTCAGCAATGAACAGCACCCAGTTTTCGGGCATGGTGTCTTGCATGCGTTGAAAAAAGTCCCGGCTTAGGTAGGGCGCATTGCCGTGTTCAAAATAGGTTTGGGCGTAACATTTGTAGAAGAAATCCCAATCGCTGGTTTGAATGTCTTGGCCTTCAAGTGTTTGAAAAGTCACCCCCGCATCGTTTACTTTTCGGCGTTCTTGGCGAATCTTCTTGCGCTTGTCTTGACTCAAGCAACTGAGAAACTGGTCAAAGTCGGTGTGCTTGTCGTTATGCCAATGAAATTGGACGGTGTGTCGTTCAAGCCAGCCTGCAGCCAGGGTTGCAATGTGATCGTCATCTGACAAAAACAAGACATGCACCGAAGACCATTGCGCTTTCTGGGCCAGGCTCACCATGGCCTCGATCAGTGCCCCTTTGCTGTCCGGTGAATCTGCCAGCAGCCGGGTACCAGGCACTGGGGTAAAAGGCACAGCGCCCACTGCCTTGGGGTAGTAATCCAAACCGTGCCGTTGATACGCATCTGCCCAGGCCCAATCAAATACATATTCGCCATACGAATGAGGTTTGACATAGAGGACGGCGGCTGCGGCCAAAGAGGGGGCACCTTCTGCGTGGGGTGAATGAAGGCAAATGACGGTAGGCGTCCACCCGGTTTCGGGGCAGGCTGACGCACTGTCCTCCATGGCGCACAGGTAGGCATGACGCATGAACGGCGTGGGTTCGGTTTGCGTGGAGAGCAAAGAATCCCATGCCAGCGCAGAGATTTTTCGCATGGAATCCTGCACTGCAATGACATAATTGTTGGAACTGAATTCCTGCACCTGTATGACCCTTCAAATTTGTATCGCCCAACTCAACTTCGTCGTGGGTGACATGGCTGGCAATGCCCGCAAAATCATCGATGCGGCCCAACAAGCTTACGCTCAAGGTGCGCGCATCTTGGTCACGCCAGAATTGGCCATTTGCGGTTATGCCGCAGAGGATTTGCTTTTGCGGCCAGCCTTCATCGACGCCTGCGATGATGCCTTGAAAACAGTGGCCCGTGAGTTGGCCGGGTTAAAGGGCATGCATGTTGTCTTGGGCCATCCCCAAGGCGGTGGTATTCATAGCAAAAGTGTGGCCATCACGCAGCGTTTTAACCGTGCAACGGTTTTGTCAGAAGGCCATGTTCTCACCAGTTATGCCAAACAAGAGTTGCCCAATTACCAAGTGTTTGACGAGCGCCGCTACTTCACGCCGGGTCATCAACCCTGTGTCTTTGAAGTGGCAGGTATCCAACTGGGTTTGCTGATTTGTGAAGATGCCTGGTTTGATGCCCCAGCTTTGCAAGCACGGGACGCCGGTGCGCAAGTCTTGTTGGTCCTCAATGCATCGCCATTTCACGTTGGCAAAGGCCTCGAGCGAGAGGTTCAAATGAGCCAACGTGTTAAAGACTGCCAATTACCCCTTGTTTATGCGCATCTAGTTGGCGGACAAGATGAGGTGATTTTTGAAGGCCGATCCTTTGCCATCAATGCCAATGCCGAGGTGGTGGCCAGGGCGCCTGCATTTCAAGAATGTTTGCAATACCTCGATCTCACTCCGGCATGTGCCTCACGTGTTGTGCAATTGACAGGCCGAGAAATGGTGCCGGAGAGTTCTTGGGAAGAGGATCTTTGGCATGCCTTGGTGCTGGGCATTCGAGACTACCTCGGGAAAAACGGATTTCCTGGCGCTATTTTGGGATTGTCTGGCGGCATTGATTCCGCCTTGGTATTGGCCTTAGCGGTGGATGCCATTGGCGCCGACAAAATCCATGCGGTGATGATGCCGTCTCCCTATACCGCCGACATCAGTTGGTTGGATTCTCGTGAGATGGTCAAGCGACTCAATGTCCGTTACGACGAAATTTCTATTGCCCCCTTGTTTGAGGGTTTCAAGTCTGCATTGTCAGACCAATTCAAAGGCTTGGCAGAAGACACCACCGAAGAAAACATCCAAGCCCGGGTACGGGGAACCTTGCTCATGGCCATGTCCAATAAAACGGGTTCTATCGTGCTCACCACAGGCAACAAGAGCGAAATGGCCACGGGTTATTGCACCTTGTATGGCGACATGGCGGGTGGTTTTGCAGTCATCAAGGACGTGGTCAAGACACAGGTTTTTCACCTTGCAGCATGGCGCAATCAGCACGACCCCTTCGGCACGGGTACCCAGCCCATTCCTGAGCGCATCATTACCAGGCCGCCCAGTGCCGAGTTGCGGGCGGATCAAAAAGACCAAGACAGCCTGCCACCCTACGAGGTGTTAGATGCCATTGTTCAGCGCTACATGGAAAATGACGAGGGCATCAGTGCCTTAGAGGCCGATGGCTTTGACCGAGCTGATGTTGAGAAGGTTACCCGATTGATTAAACTGAATGAATACAAGCGCCGTCAGTCGCCAGTTGGAATTCGCGTCACCCATCGCAGTTTTGGCAAAGATTGGCGTTATCCTATAACCAATCGATTTCGAGCCTAATTTTTTCAGTCTGGACTTATTCATGAAACAAATCACAGCCATCATCAAACCTTTCAAATTGGAAGAAGTTCGTGAAGCGCTTGCAGAATGCGGCGTCACTGGTTTGACCGTTACAGAGGTTAAAGGCTTTGGTCGTCAAAAAGGCCACACCGAACTGTACCGAGGTGCAGAGTACGTGGTCGATTTTTTGCCCAAAGTCAAAGTCGAAGTGGCCGTGAAAGATGATGACGTTGAGCGTTGTGTCGATGCCATCGTGAAAGCCGCCAGAACTGGCAAAATTGGCGACGGCAAAATCTTCATTACCTCTGTCGAGCGAGTCATTCGAATTCGCACCGGCGAACTCGACGACGACGCTGTGTAAACATCACAGCGATCAGAAAAAAAACGCCGCAATCTGCGGCGTTTTTTTTGAGTCCATGTGCTGACAGTTGAACGATTGAACTAAATGGCGTCGCTTTGAAATGCAATCGGCAGCGCAGCGGTCTGGACCAAGTTGGGCAGAAGTTGCTTGGCGTCTGAATGGGTTTGAATCAAGTCCATTTGCCAAGTGCCCATGAATTCATGTGACACCACCGAATTCAAAAAGCTCAGCATAGGGTCGTAGTAACCGTTCAAATTCAGCAGTCCAATGGGTTTGTTGTGATAGCCCAGCTGCCGCCAAGTCCAAACTTCGTAAAACTCTTCAAAAGTGCCGATGCCGCCAGGCAGGGTCAAAAAAGCATCGGCTCGTTCTGCCATCATTTGCTTGCGCTCGTGCATGGTTTCAACAATGTGCAACTCGGTGCATTCGGTGTGCGCCCATTCTTTTTCAACCAAAGCCCTTGGAATGACACCCACAACGCGGCCGCCGGCAGCCAATGTGGCGTTGGCCACGATGCCCATCAGGCCGTTCCTGCCCCCACCGTAAACCAATTGACCGCCGTGCCGTCCAATCCATTCGCCAACCTGTTGGGCCGATTCAGCAAATTCGGGTAAGTCGCCAGGCTTGGAGCCGCAGTAAACGCAAATGGAGAATGCGGGTTCAGCCATGAATGAGTTTCCATAGGGCTGCGGCCCAAATGCCAAGACACAACAGCAAACTTAAAAGGACAGCGGCACTGCCCATGTCTTTGGCGCGCTTTGACAGGGCGTGCCATTCGGTGCCAATGCGATCAATGGCGGTCTCAATGCCTGTGTTCAACAGTTCGACGACCATCACAAAGATAACGGAGCCACACAGCAAAGCCACTTCGACCCAGGTTTGTCCCAGCCAAAAAGCCGCAGGCAATAAAACACAAGCCAAGATGGCCTCTTGTCTAAATGCTGTTTCGCCCCAACCGGCTTTGAGTCCTGCAATAGAGTATCCACCCGCATGAAAAATGCGAGACAAACCTTTGCGAGCTTTTTGCGGGTTGACGTTGAGGTCGGTCATGTGCGATTTAGGATGAGGTGGAAGGTGAGGGCATTTTTTGAACGTCAACCAATTGCGTTCCAGCCCAAACATCATGCCAATATTGTCCACGCGATTGAAATCGGCTCAAGACGGCCCAAATCATGACCCATCCCACCACCAACACAGCAACTTCAGTGGCGGGTAAATTGAGGGGTGCCGTGATCAGCATGGGGGGCAATACCCATACCCAGCTTAGCAAGTAGCGCCAAAATGCGCGAGCTTGTGAGAGGCGACGACCGTATTTGTCCAATACTTGGATGTGCCAAGTTTTCATGGCCAAAGTTTGCCCTTTGGACCATAGCCAAGTGAAGTACATGGCAAACACCAGAAAAAGGAAAGCTTGCAGGCCGTGTCGGTTGTCGAGCGCGTGTTTGGTTTGGCTCAGTGTGCCAAACAAATATCCAGAAATGAAGACTACGCCAAACAACAACATGCCTTCATAAAGCCAACAGGCCATTCGTCGGCCCAAAGAAGGTGTCGATAAATGTGCAGCTTCGTTGGCGGCGACAAGGGTCTGGGTATCCGCGGGTGTATCTGGCGTGTAGCTCAACTCAGGTGCCTTCAGGAATTGCAACTGTGGTGGGTAGCAGCGTCTTTTTGTCAATCACGATGGCAGGCGTTGACTTGCCCGACTCGGCAGCAGGTGTTGACTTGCCAGGCAGGCGAATGACCTTGCCTGGTGGTGGTGCTTGGGATGCTGTGGCAGCGCCTTGAATGCCCGTTTTTTGTTGAGCCGCTAATTTTTTCTTCTCGTCGGGACTCAGTGCTTGATAGGCTTCCCATTGCGTTTTTTTCTCATCGGCGCCCAAGCTTTTGGTTTCATTGAAAGTCAAACGCGCTTGTGCGCGTTGCTGCGGGCTCAATGAGGCCCAATTTGCCATGCGCTCATGCAAAGTGGCTTGCTCTTTGGATGACAGGTGATCGAAGTTGTTGGAAATGGCCAGCCACTTGTTTTTTTGCGCCACACTGATTTGTGCCCAATGAGGGGCCAAAGGCGCGAGGGCTTTTTTTTGTTCGGCAGTGAGGCTTTGCCACCCCGCGTCAGTGGGCCGCTGTGTTGTGGCCACGGACGCTATTGACGAGGTGGGTGATGTCGATGTGTTTTGCGCAGTCGCAATGCCCCAACCCATGCAAAGCAGGGGGGCCGTTAACAAAGCAAAGATGCGCAGGTGTCTCAATCCGCAACCTTTGCCTGAAGCGGGTTTGACTTGAGGAAAATCAAGAAGCCTGGATCGGTATAGGCATCTGGCGGCAAATCATCGGTCAACAATTCGGCGTCGAGGGATGCAATTTCGTTGGTGCGGTGTTCGTTTTGGAAGACGTGAATACTGGCCAAGCCAATCATCAAGACGATCAGAGGCAGGGCGGAGGCCAGTCGACTCCAAAGATTCAGGCCTTCGTCAGAAGGGCTGATGTTGGGGCCGCCGGCCATGACCAGTTGCGGTGCAGTTAACTTCACAGGTTCGCGTTTACGTTGTTCGAGTGCCTGCATGCGCGCAACGCGCAAGCGTTCTGAAATGTCGTGTGGTAATTCTGTGGCGTGCTCGTTCAAACGGCGCGCTAGCGCCTGACCCAACCGGTCAACGCGTGTCATGTCGAGATTGGCTTGCGTTTTCATGTGTTAAATCCTTTGGCGCGAAGTGCTTTGCTCAGCGCCTGAACAGCCCGAGAACAGTGAGTTTTGACACTGCCTTCCGTGCAGCCCATGGCCGCAGCCGTTTCGGAAAGGTTCATCTCTTCCCAATAACGCAGCAGGAAGGCTTCTCGTTGACGTGGCGGCAATTCTTGAATTTCTGCCTCAATTTGGTGAAAAACCTGTTTTCTGTGGGTTTGGTCCTCGGTGCTTTCGCCCAGACCTGGCTCACCCATGCCGCCCAAATTCTCTAAAAAGTCGAAATCTTCCCCTTCGGCGTCAGTACCAAAGTCGCTCATGTTTGAAAACAAGGCGTTTCGGGTTTTTTGACGTCTGAACCAATCGAGGGTGGTGTTGGACAAAATGCGCTGAAAGAGCATGGGCAGCTCCGCTGCAGGCTTGTCGCCGTAGTGCGTGGCCAGCTTGATCATGCTGTCTTGCAGGATGTCGAGCGCCGACTCCTCATTGCGAACGTGGTAAAGCGTGCGCTTGAAGGCACGTTTTTCGGTGTTCTTGAGGAAATCTGAGAGTTCTTGTTCTGTGGCCAATGTGATGCACCAAATGCGGCACCCGTTCAGGGCGAGGGAGATTATGGCATTCTGGGCCCTATAATGCTGGGTTGCAATTGAAAAAACGCAAACGGATCACCATCCGGCCAAAGTGCTTACATGCGCAGGCTCATGTTGGTGGTCTTAAGTTCTGATGCGACTTCACAAGAGTCCCGCAAAAGAGCACCCAAGGTTTTTCGTTAGAGAAATTCACAAAGGTTGAATATGGAAATCTCCAAAGCTGAAATGGCCAATGCGGCCAACGTTGCTGCTGCCGCAGCTGCCAGTGCTTCCGCAACAGATTTGCGTGGCGCCGAAATCCTCGTTAAGTCGCTCCAGGCCGAAAACGTCAAATACATCTGGGGCTACCCTGGTGGTGCAGTTCTGCACATTTACGACGCCTTCTTCAAACAAGACACCATTCAGCACGTGCTGGTTCGCCACGAACAAGCTGCAGTTCATGCAGCCGATGGCTATGCACGCGCTACAGGCGATGTTGGTGTGGCCTTGGTCACCTCTGGCCCTGGACTCACCAATGCCGTCACGGGCATTGCCACTGCCTACATGGACAGCATTCCGATGGTCATCATCAGTGGCCAGGTGCCAACGGCTGCCATCGGCCTTGATGCTTTCCAAGAATGCGACACCGTGGGCATTACGCGCCCCATCGTCAAACACAACTTCTTGGTCAAAGATGCCCGCGACATGGCGGAGATCATGAAAAAGGCATTTCACATCGCTCGCAGTGGCCGTCCAGGCCCTGTGGTGGTCGACATTCCTAAAGACGTGTCTTTCAACAAGGTGCCTTACACCGGCTACCCCGAAACTGTTGAGATGCGTTCTTACAACCCTGTGCGCAAAGGCCACAGCGGACAGATTCGCAAAGCCCTTCAGCTGTTGATGGCCGCCAAGCGTCCTTACATTTACACCGGCGGTGGCGTGTTACTGAGCAATGCCTCAGGCGAGTTGCGCCAGTTGGTGGAAATGTTGGGGTACCCCGTCACCAACACCCTCATGGGCTTGGGTGCGTTCCCCGCCACCAACCCCAAGTTCTTGGGCATGCTCGGTATGCACGGCACCTGGGAAGCCAACAACGCCATGCAACACTGCGACGTGTTGTTGGCCGTGGGCGCACGTTTTGACGACCGCGTCATTGGCAACCCCAAACACTTTGCGCAAAACGAACGCAAGATCATCCACATCGACATCGACCCTTCCAGCATTTCCAAGCGCGTGAAGGTCGACGTGCCTATTGTGGGCGACGTCAAAGATGTGTTGACTGAACTCATCGCCATGATCAAAGAGTCGGGTTTGAAGCCCGACAACAATGCTTTGGGTGCCTGGTGGTCCACCATTGACGGCTGGCGCCAACGCAACTGCATGAAGTACGACAGCGAGAACACGCAAGTCATCAAGCCCCAAAAAGTCATTGAGACTTTGTACGGCATGACCAAAGACGCCGATGCGTACATCACGTCCGACGTGGGCCAGCACCAAATGTGGGCCGCGCAGTACTACAAGTTTGACGAGCCACGTCGCTGGATCAACTCCGGTGGCTTGGGCACCATGGGCGTGGGCATTCCTTACGCCATGGGCATCAAGTTGGCCAAACCAGAATCTGAAGTGTTTTGTGTGACGGGTGAAGGCTCAGTGCAGATGTGCATTCAAGAACTTTCTACCTGCTTGCAATACAACACGCCCATCAAAATTTTGTCCTTGAACAACCGCTATTTGGGCATGGTTCGTCAGTGGCAACAAATTGAATATTCAGGCCGTTACAGCCACAGTTACATGGACGCCTTGCCCAACTTTGTGAAGTTGGCCGAAGCCTATGGCCATGTGGGCATGCTCATTGAGCGTCCGGAAGACGTCGAGCCTGCGTTGCGTGAAGCGCGCAAGCTCAAAGATCGCACAGTGTTCATGGACTTCCGGACTGACCCCACCGAAAACGTGTTCCCCATGGTTCAAGCAGGCAAGGGCATTACAGAAATGTTGCTCAGCCCCGAAGACCTCTGAACCACGCCCATCATTTGAATTAACTTTAGAAGAATCTATTGACCGCCAAGCCTGCACATTACCGTGTGCAGGGGAGGGCGGCGAAAAGAGGAATCGCACATGAAACACATCATCGCAGTCTTGCTAGAAAACGAACCCGGCGCATTGTCTCGGGTGGTTGGCTTGTTCTCAGCCCGTGGTTACAACATTGAGTCTCTCAGTGTTGCGCCCACCGAAGATCCAAGCTTGTCGCGCATGACCATCCAAACGGCTGGCTCTGACGACGTCATTGAACAAATTACCAAGCACCTGAACCGCCTCATTGAAGTGGTCAAAGTGGTTGACTTAACCGAAGGTGCCTACACTGAGCGCGAACTCATGCTGGTCAAAGTTCGCGCCGTAGGCAAAGAACGTGAAGAGATGAAGCGCATGGCTGATATCTTCCGGGGTCGTGTGATTGATGTCACCGACAAAAGCTACACCGTGGAACTGACGGGCGACCAATCCAAAAACGATGCGTTTTTGGAAGCCATCGACCGCAGCGCCATTCTTGAAACAGTCCGCACCGGTGCCTGTGGCATTGGTCGGGGTGAGCGCATTTTGCGCGTCTAACTCAGCGCGAATTTCCGCGTTTAACCCATTTACTTTTTGAACGATTTTTGAAGGAGAGAACCCATGAAAGTGTTTTACGACAAAGACTGTGACCTCAGCGTCATCAAAGGCAAAACAGTGGCCATCATTGGCTACGGCTCACAAGGCCACGCACACGCACAAAACTTGAACGACAGTGGCGTGAAAGTGGTTGTGGGTTTGCGCAAAAACGGCGCTAGCTGGCCCAAAGTTGAAAAAGCTGGCCTGACAGTCATGGAAGTTGCTGATGCAGTCAAAGCTGCTGACGTGGTCATGATTTTGTTGCCCGACGAACAAATCGCCGACGTGTACCGCAATGATGTTGAGCCCAATATCAAAAAAGGTGCTTCTTTGGCATTCGCGCACGGTTTCAACGTTCACTACAACCAAGTGGTGCCACGTGAAGACCTCGACGTTTGGATGGTGGCGCCTAAGGCCCCCGGCCACACGGTTCGCAACACTTACACACAAGGCGGCGGCGTGCCCCACCTGGTGGCTGTGCATCAAGACAAGAGCGGCAAAGCCATTGCTTTGGCATTGAGCTACGCCATGGCCAACGGTGGCGGCAAAGCTGGCATCATTGAAACCAACTTCAAAGAAGAAACAGAAACCGACTTGTTCGGTGAGCAAGCTGTTTTGTGCGGCGGCGCCGTTGAACTCATCAAGATGGGTTACGAGACTTTGGTCGAAGCTGGCTACGCCCCCGAAATGGCTTACTTCGAGTGCTTGCACGAGTTGAAGCTCATTGTCGACCTGATCTATGAAGGTGGCATCGGCAATATGAACTACTCCATCTCTAACAACGCAGAGTATGGCGAGTACGTCACTGGTCCTGAAGTCATCAATGAGCAGTCACGCGAAGCCATGCGCAACGCCTTGAAGCGCATTCAAACAGGTGAGTACGCCAAGATGTTCATCTTGGAAGGTCGCACCAACTACCCAAGCATGACCGCACGTCGTCGCTTGACTGCCGAGCACTCCATTGAAGTTGTGGGCGCACAATTGCGCTCTATGATGCCTTGGATTGCTAAAAACAAATTGGTCGACAAATCACGCAACTGATTTTGTTCGCCACTTAACTAGAAAGAACTGTCGCATGCACGATGGCATAGAAACTTCTGACGACGCCGAAATGGGTGGTCAAGTGCGTAAGCCCCGCAAGGGCATTTATGTGCTGCCCAACCTGTTCACGTTGGCAGCCCTGTTCGGTGGCTTTTACGCCATCGTGATGGCCATGAATGGCCGCTTTGACATGGCCGCTGTGGGAGTCTTTTGTGCCATGGTGCTCGACAGTTTGGATGGCCGAGTGGCGCGCATGACCAACACGCAAAGTGCCTTTGGAGAACAGATGGACTCGTTGTCCGACATGGTCTCCTTTGGCGCTGCGCCTGCACTCATTGCCTACGAGTGGTCGCTCAAGGGCTTGGGTCGTTGGGGCTGGATAGCAGCCTTTGTCTACTGTGCATGCGCGGCATTGCGCTTGGCACGTTTTAACGTCAACACCGCAGTGGTTGACAAACGATTTTTTCAGGGCTTACCGTCACCGGCAGCCGCAGCTTTGGTCATGGGCTTTATTTCCATCATGACCGATGCCGAGGTTTCTGCAGCCAGCATGGCGTGGCCCATGTTTGTTGTGGCATTGTTTGCGGGGCTTACCATGGTCACCAATGTGCCGTTTTACAGCTTCAAAGATGTCAGCATGAAGCAAAGCGTGCCCTTCGTGGTCATTGTGCTCATTGCCTTGGGCATTGCAGCCGTCAACATTCATCCGCCAATGGCACTCTTTGGTTTGTTTGTTTTATATGGCCTCAGTGGCTACGCCTTGTACGCTTGGCGTCGGTTTAAGGGTGAGCAAACCAGTGTCATCAGCACGTCCACCGAGGATCCCGACGAACGGGGTTTACACCAGTAAACAGTTTTTAAAAACTTGTGTTACAGTCTTTTCATGAAATTGAATTTGCTAGCCCTACTGCTGACGCCCCTCGGGCGGGATATGTAGCGCACGCTGTTCTATTTCCCATCAAGCCCGTTTGCCAACCGCAGCGGGCTTTTTTTATTTTCAATTTGCTTTTTTGAAGATTTCAAACCAGGAGTGAAACATGGCCGATAAATTGATTATTTTTGACACGACATTGCGCGACGGTGAACAATCACCCGGTGCCTCTATGACCCGTGACGAAAAGCTGCGCATTGCGCGTCAATTGGAACGATTGCGCGTGGACGTGATTGAAGCCGGTTTTGCAGCCAGCTCCAACGGCGACTTTGAAGCGGTACAAGCCATTGCCAATGCCATCAAAGATTCCACCATTTGCTCATTGTCGCGCGCCAATGACCGCGATATTTCTAGGGCGGCTGAAGCTTTGAAGGGTGCCAACAATGGCCGCATTCACACCTTCATTGCCACGTCACCCCTGCACATGGAAAAGAAACTGCGCATGTCGCCCGAACAGGTTTTGGAGCAAGCCAAGCAATCTGTCCGCTTTGCCCGCAACTTGGTGGCCGATGTGGAGTTCAGCCCTGAAGACGGCTACCGCAGCGACATGGACTTTTTGTGCCAAGTGCTCGAAGCCGTCATTGCTGAAGGTGCCACCACCATCAACGTGCCAGACACTGTGGGCTATGCGGTGCCAGAGTTGTATGGCCAGTTCATCAAAACATTGCGCGAGCGCATTCCCAATTCCGACAAAGCCATTTGGTCCGTGCATTGCCACAACGACCTGGGCATGGCGGTGGCCAACAGTTTGGCGGGTGTCAAACTTGGCGGTGCTCGCCAAGTGGAGTGCACCATCAATGGCTTGGGCGAACGCGCTGGTAACTGTTCATTGGAAGAAATTGTCATGGCGGTTAAAACACGCAAAGACTATTTCGGTTTAGAGATGAACATCGATCCGATTCACATCGTGGCCGCCAGCCGCATGGTCAGTCAAACCACCGGATTTGTGGTTCAGCCTAACAAAGCGGTGGTTGGCGCCAATGCTTTTGCACACGCTTCAGGCATTCACCAAGATGGCGTTTTGAAAGCGCGTGACACCTACGAGATCATGCGTGCAGAAGATGTGGGCTGGTCTGCCAACAAAATTGTGTTGGGAAAATTGAGTGGCCGCAACGCTTTCAAACAACGCCTGCAAGAGTTGGGTGTGGTGCTTGAAAGTGAATCTGAATTGAACGCTGCGTTCACACGGTTTAAAGAGCTTGCGGATCGCAAAAGCGAGATCTTTGACGAGGACATCTTGGCCTTGGTCAGTGAAGAAAGCGTCACGCAAGACAAAGAGCAGTATGCTTTTGTCTCATTGGCGCAACATAGCGAAACTGGCGAGCGTCCTCAAGCCACTATCGTTTTTACAGTCGATGGCAAAGAAGTCCATGGCAAATCCGATGGCAACGGCCCGGTCGATGCATCCCTGAAAGCCATCGAATCGATTGTTGAAAGTGGCGCTGAAATGGTGCTTTATTCTGTCAACGCCATCAGTGGATCGACCGAAAGCCAAGGCGAAGTCACGGTTCGACTGCAAAACAGCGGTCGCGTGGTGAATGGTGTGGGATCCGATCCGGACATCATTGTGGCCTCCGCCAAAGCCTATTTGAGTGCTTTGAACAAGCTTCAAAGCAAAGCCGATCGGGTGGCGGCACAAGGCTAAGGCTGAAATCCCAGAAGACTGAAAAACGTCTTCAAGAAGGTCGCGCAAGGTATTGATCTTGCGCGACTTTTTTTATTTATGTACACTATGCGAAGTTTCTATTACACTCGCCAAATTCTGAATGATTTTGGGCATTGAAAGTATCGCTTTGACTCCACTAAATCGCCTGTTTTTCCGCCGTTTCATGAGCCATTGCCTGCCTGTGTGCTTGATGGCCTTCATGTCAGTTTCAATTTACGCGGCCGACGGCGACACTGTTCGTAAACCTGCCAATGCGGCCAAAGCCTCTCAGCAAGCGGTCAAACCAGCCCCCAAAGCACGAAAAGTAGCAAAAGCTAAACAAGTCGACACACGTCCTTCTTATGGCCGTACAGCTGGCTTGCATCAAAGCGCTGATGCCCTCGATTTGCGTTCCAGCGTGGCTTTGGTCATCGACCAAGATACGCACGAAGTCTTGCTCCGCAAAAACGATCAAGCTGTATTGCCCATTGCCTCATTGACCAAGCTCATGACCGGATTGGTCATCAGCGATGCCAATCTGTCTCACAGCGAAATGATCGCCATTACCCAAGAAGACGTCGACACAGAAAAAGGCAGCTCCTCACGCTTGGCGGTTGGTTCTGTTTTAAGCCGTGGCGATTTATTGCATTTGGCATTGATGTCCAGTGAAAACCGGGCAGCACACGCTTTAGGTCGCACCTATCCAGGTGGCTTGCCTACGTTTGTCAAAGCCATGAACGATCGCGCTCGCGGTTTGGGCATGGCCTCTACCAACTATGTCGAGCCAACCGGACTTTCTAGTCGCAACCAATCCAGTGCAACCGACTTGGCTGTTTTGGTGGGTGCGGCTTACAACGTTCCCTTGTTGCGTGAGCTTTCAACGTCGCCAGGCCGTGAAGTGGCTGTTGGCCGTCGTACCTTGCAATACAACACAACCAACCGATTGGTTAAAAGCCCCAACTGGGACATCGGTTTGCAAAAGACAGGTTACATCTCTGAAGCTGGCCAATGTCTGGTGATGCAGACCAAAGTTTCTGGTCGCAAGTTGATCATGGTATTTTTGGATTCAGCGGGCAAACTCAGCCGCATCGCCGATGCCGAACGTGTTCGCCGATGGGTTGAAACCAATCATGCCCGTCACATCATGACGGCTGCCAATACTGCAGGCTAATCAAAATCTTTCTCCCATTGGAGTCCCCCCAAAAAGCCCGTGATGAACGGGCTTTTTTTTACGCTTGGTAGCCGAGTGCGTGGGAAATTCCCTCCGCAGTAGCTTGCAACTTTGGCAGCCATGCCTCATCGAGTCGATCAGCAGGCGCCGAGATTGACAAACCTGCCAACAATTTGCCTTGGTCATCATAGATGCCCGCTGCAATGCAACGCACGCCCAGTTCAAGCTCTTCGTTGTCGCGCGCAATGCCGTATTGGCGCACTTTGGAAAGTTCCCGTTCCAATACGGGCAATTGTGTGATGCTGTTTTTTGTGTGGCCACTCAAACCAGTTCGGGTGGCGTAACTGCGAACCTTCATCGGTTCATCAACCGACAAGAAAAGTTTGCCAACCGAGGTGAGGTGGAGTGGGGCGCGCCCACCAATGGCGCGAACCACTTGCATGCCAGAGCGTTCGCTGTAGGCGCGCTCGATGTACACAATTTCGTCGCCTTGACGCATGCTGAGATTCACGGGTTGCTGAATCAGTTTGTGCAAGTCCCGCATCGGTGCCAGTGCTGCATCGCGCACATTCAAACGCGCTTTGACCATGTTGCCCAATTCGAGCAAACGCATGCCTAAGCGATAGCTGCCAGGCTCGGGCCGATCGACAAAACGACCAATGGTGAGGTCGTTCAAAATGCGGTGCGCGGTGGACGGATGCAAGCCGGTTTTTTCGCTGATTTCTTTCAATGAAATGGCATCTTCTCTGGACGCCAAAACATCCATCAGAGAAAAAAGGCGCTCGATGACTTGAATGGTGGGTACGGCAGGCGTTAGTGCTTCAGCTTTTCTCATGGGACTGAACCTCTGTCTTTTTGAAAGCGAAGGAGTCTTCTTTGGGGAAGACTTTGCGAAATTTGATTTTACAAGATGAAATTAGCTTTGGAAAGCATCATCTTCAATCGCTTTGAAATGGCGATGCCATAGGCCATCTCGCAAGCGCTCGTGGGGGTTAAAACGTTCTTTGTACTGCATTTTGGGACTGGCACCTATCCAATAGCCCAAGTAGACATAGGGCAAGCCCAAGGATTGGGCTTGTTTGATTTGCCACAGCACGCCATAGGTGCCGTAACTGGCGTCTTTTTCGGGGGCGTAAAAGGTGTAGACGGCAGACAAACCGTCATTCAGTACATCCACAATGCTGACCATTTTGAGTTCGCCCAAGCCTCCTTCGGACGAGGCTTCGCGAAACTCCACCAAGCGAGAGTTCACTCGGCTTTGAAGCAAAAATTGTTTGTACTGTTCTACGCTGTCTTGGTCCATGCCGCCACCTTCGTGCCGGCTGTTTTGGTAGCGTAAATACAAGTCGTGGTGCGCCGTTTCAAAGCCCAGTCGAGAGACTCTGGCCACCAGGTTTTGGTGTTTTTTCAGAGCGCGTTTTTGGCTGCGATCGGGTTTGAATTCTTCACACAAAACACGCAGGGGTACACAGGCTTGGCAACCATCGCAATAAGGTCTGTAAGTGAACAAACCACTGCGCCTAAAGCCTCGGGCCACCAAGTCGGAATAGACCTCGTTTTGGATGAGATGGCTGGGCGTTGCCACTTGGGACCGCGCTTCTCGGGCATCAAGGTAACTGCATGGATAGGCCGCAGTGGCGTAAAACTGCAGCGTACTGAAGGGCAAGTCTTTCAGGTGCGTCATGTTGTCTTGGCGTTGCGCCAAAGGTCCCAATCAATGGCGGCGTTTTGCCAGTCGGGACTGGCAGCTTGCTTTGCTTGGTGGGTGATCTTTAGAAATTCAGCGCGCGTCATTTCTTGAGCGCCCATCGATGCCAAATGGGCCGTATTTTGTTGGCAATCGATGGCCTCGATGCCATGACGTTCACACACTTGAACCAAAGCCGCCAATGCCATTTTGGAGCCATCGCTGACGGTGCTGAACATCGATTCACCAAACACTGCGCGGCCAATGCAAACAAAATAAAGTCCAGCCACCAGCTTGCCATCCAACCAAGTTTCTACACTGTGCGCATGGCCTGCGCGGTGCAATGCTTGATAGGCTTCAACCATGGCTGGCACGATCCAAGTGCCGTTTTGACCTTCCCGCGGACTTGTTGAACAAGCTTCAATCACTTGGTTAAACGCGCGGTCAAAGCACAACTCAAACTGAGGATGTGCCGCGTAGCGGGTGAGGGTTTTGCGCAACGAGCGGTGAAGCTTGAAGTCTGCAATTTTCAAGACCATGCGCGGATCTGGACTCCACCACAACACCGGTTGATCTGGGTTAAACCAAGGAAAGACACCTTGGCCATAGGCTTCTAAGAGCCTATTGACACCCAGGTCTGTGCCTGCAGCCAACAAACCAGGCGCATCACTGTCTGCCCCCCAAGCGTTTTCGACCGGGGGCAGGGGGTCTTGGCTTTCGATCCAAGGCAGGTGAGGTTCAGGGGGGTCGGTGGACATGTTTCCAGTTTATGCTAATGCCTATGAAACTTTACAACTACTTCCGATCTTCTGCGTCTTTTCGTGTCCGCATTGCGCTTCATCTGAAAGGTTTGCCCTACGAATACATCCCAATTCACATTGCCAAAGGCGAGCACAAGTTGCCCAGCTACAGCGCAGTGGCGGCAGACAATTTGGTGCCCAACTTGGTGGTGGACGGCGAGCATTTAAGCCAATCCTTGGCCATCATGGAGTATTTGGACGAAACGCATCCCACGCCAGCCTTGTTGCCCAAGGATGCACTGGGTCGTGCGCGCGTCAGGGCCTTGGCGCAATCGATTGCTTGTGAAATTCATCCCATCAACAATCTGCGTGTTTTGAAATATTTGTCTGATACTTTGGCGTTGAGCGAAGACCAAAAAAACACGTGGTACCGCCACTGGGTTCGTGAAGGTTTGGAAGCTTTTGAGCGCCAATTGGCACAAGGCCCCAAGTCAACCTATTGCTATGGCGATACGCCCAGCATTGCAGACTGCTGTTTGGTGCCCCAAATTTTCAACGGCAAACGTTTCGATGTGAATTTTGATGGCCTGCCACTCACCATGGGGGCATTTGACGCGTGCATGAAGCTGGATGCTTTCCAAATGGCGCAGCCCTCTGCTTGCCCCGATGCAGCGTAAAGAATTGCTTGGTTTTCAGCCCGATTGGCCTGCCCCCGAGTTTGTGCAGGCTCTCATGACCACCCGACGGGGGGGCGTCTCGCAAGCGCCTTGGAATGAGCTCAATTTAGGGCTCTTGTCCGGGGACAACCCCGCTGATGTTTTGCAGAATCGTGAATTGGTTCGGCAGTCGCTGGGTGTGCCTGCTGTTTACCTTCGCCAAGTTCATGGCACGCACGGCATCGCCGTTGAACCGTCCACCCCTTCCAACACCGAAGCCGATGTGGCTTGGACCACTCAATCCGGTTTGGCTTTTGCCATCATGGCGGCCGATTGCTTGCCAATTTTGGTGTGCCACCCCAAAGCCAAGTGGGTGGCCGGTGCACATGCGGGTTGGCGTGGATTGGCGGGCACTGAGGGGCATGGCGTTGTAGAGACCTTGGCGCAAGCTGCCAAGTTACAAGGCCTGGAAACACAAGACTGCTTGGTCTGGTTAGGCCCCTGCATTGGGCCTACGGCCTTTGAAGTGGGCGAGGACGTCCATTCAGCCTTTGCAAGTTTGCTCAAATTTGCCAGCCATCCCCATGAATTGTTCGTGCCTACGTCGGCCAACAAATATTTTGCCAATTTGGCAGGATTGGCAAGAGCGCGCTTAAAACAGGCGGGCTTTCAAGCTGTTTATGGCAATGACAGCAGCTTGCCTTGGTGCACCTACCGACAAGACACTGTTTATCACTCCCACAGGCGCGATGCTGTGGCAAAAGGCGGCTCTGGCCGCATGGCGGCTTACATCTGGATTACAGCGTAGGTGTTGTTTTGTTGTCGTTTTGTACCTGCGTAGGCTCTGCTTGAGCCTTTTCCAGTGCTAATCTGGCTTTTTTGCGGTGAGGCGTGCCCATCACGTAAACCATGATGGAAGTTGGAAGGATTCCGTAAAGAATGAAGGTCAGAATGCCTCCAAGGATGGACCCATTCGTGTTGGTTGCTTCTGCCACGCTCATCATGAGTGCGACGTAAAGCCAGGCAATTGGAACGATGTACATATTTAAAGATGCTCAATTACAGGAGAAGTGCACATGACAAATTCACCCAATGAATTTTGGTCTCGCGCGGGTGAAGAGTTTCAGCAGAACCTTGCCAAGAGCTGGGGTCAAGCCATGCAAACTTTTCAAACCATGGACCTGGGCAGTATTGTGCCCGGTGCAGAAAAAGCTGCAACCCAACTGAGTTTTTCTCAAGAAAAACTCAAGGCTTTACAGGCAACTTATCTAGAAGAGGCTACGGCACTTTGGAACCATGGCCTTGATTCAAAGCACCAGCTCAAAGACCGTCGCTTTTCAAGTGATGCATGGACCGGCAATCCGATGGCGGCGTTCACTGCAGGCGCTTATTTGCTCAACGCCAAAACCATGATGGGATTGGCAGACGCCGTAGATGCAGATGAGCATACGCAAAACAAAATTAAATTTGCCGTCGAGCAATGGGTTGCAGCATCGGCCCCCAGTAACTTCTTAGCCTTCAACGCGGAAGCGCAAAAAAAGGCCATTGAAACCAAAGGCGAAAGCTTGGCCAAAGGCATCCAAAACTTGTTGCACGACATGCAGCAAGGACATGTGTCCATGACCGATGAAAGCAAGTTTGTGGTGGGTGAGAACGTGGCCACTACCGAGGGTGCTGTGGTTTTTGAAAATGACTATTTTCAATTAATTGAGTACAAGCCACTCACTGCCAAAGTTTATGAAAAACCGTTTTTGTTGGTGCCGCCTTGCATCAACAAGTTTTACATTTTGGATTTGCAACCCAACAACTCGCTCATTCGCTACGCGGTCAGCCAAGGTCACCGCACGTTTGTGGTGAGTTGGCGCAATCCAGATGAATCCATGGCGCAAAAGTCATGGGACGATTACATTGAACATGCGGCCATCAAAGCCATTGCGCAAGTTCAAGACATCACAGGCGCCAAGCAAATCAATGCATTGGGCTTCTGTGTTGGCGGCACCATTTTGAGCAACGCGCTGGCGGTGTTGGCAGCGCGGGGTGAGAAGCCCGTGGCAAGTGCGACGTTCTTAACCACGTTGATCGACTTCACAGACACGGGTGTGTTAGATGTTTTCATCGACGAGAACTTTGTGAAGTTTCGCGAAATGCAAATGGGGCAGGGTGGCTTGCTCAAAGGACAAGACTTGGCGTCTACCTTTAGCTTTTTGCGCCCCAATGATTTGGTTTGGAACTATGTGGTTGGCAATTACCTCAAAGGTGAGTCGCCGCCCCCCTTTGACTTGCTCTACTGGAACAGCGATTCGACCAATTTGCCAGGACCGTTCTATGCGTGGTACCTGCGCAATACCTATCTGGAAAACAAGTTTGTCACGCCCGGCGCAGTTACAGTTTGTGGTGAAAAAATTGACCTCGGCAAAGTCAATATCCCGGTCTACATTTATGGCTCACGCGAAGACCATATCGTGCCCATCGGCGGTGCATATGCTTCCACCCAGCACTTGCCAGGTAAAAAACGTTTTGTGATGGGCGCATCAGGCCACATTGCGGGGGTGATCAACCCACCCGCCGCCAACAAGCGCAGCCACTGGTTGCGCGAAGACGGTAAGTTCCCAGCCACAGCGCAAGAGTGGATTGCTGGCGCCACCGAGTTGCCTGGCAGCTGGTGGACCGATTGGTCCGATTGGCTCAAGACGCATGCGGGCAAACAAATTGCGGCACCCAAGCACTATGGCAAGGATGCCAAATCCAAAATCATCGAAGCGGCACCAGGCCGTTACGTCAAAGCACGTGCTTAATTTTTCAAATCATTCATAACAAAGGAAGACATCATGGAAGACATCGTCATCGTTTCAGCAGCGCGTACGGCTGTGGGCAAGTTCGGAGGCTCATTGGCCAAAGTGGCCGCGCCTGAGTTGGGCAGCATTGCCATTCGGGAAGCCATTGCACGTGCTGGCCTTGGCATGGACCAAATTGGCGAAGTCATCATGGGCCAAGTGTTGGCCGCAGGTGCGGGTCAAAACCCAGCACGACAAGCTTTGATGAAGGCTGGCGTTGCGATGGAAACGCCGGCACTGACCATCAACGCCGTATGTGGTTCTGGCTTGAAAGCGGTTATGTTGGCAGCCCAAGCGGTGGCTTGGGGTGACAGCGACATTGTGGTGGCCGGCGGTCAAGAAAACATGAGCGCATCGCCGCACGTTTTGATGGGTTCACGCGACGGTCAGCGCATGGGCAACTGGAACATGGTCGATACCATGATTGTGGACGGCCTGTGGGATGTCTACAACCAATACCACATGGGCATTACCGCCGAAAACGTGGCCAAAGCCAATGGCATCACCCGTGACATGCAAGACGCCTTGGCGTTGGGTAGCCAGCAAAAAGCCAGTGCCGCCCAAGACGCCGGCAAGTTCAAAGATGAAATTGTGGACGTGCTCATTCCACAGCGCAAAGGCGATGCACTTGTTTTCAACACCGACGAATTCATCAACAAGAAAACCAATGCCGAAGCGCTGGCTGGCTTGCGTCCTGCATTTGACAAAGCAGGCTCTGTGACTGCTGGCAATGCCTCGGGCATTAACGATGGTGCAGCTGCCGTGGTGGTCATGTCTGCCAAGAAGGCAGCCGCTTTGGGCTTGACGCCCTTGGCGCGCATTGCAGCTTTTGGCACCAGTGGTTTGGACCCCGCCATGATGGGCATGGGCCCCGTGCCGGCCTCCCAAAAAGCCTTGCAACGCGCAGGTTGGAAAGCCAGTGATGTCGATTTGTTTGAATTGAATGAAGCGTTTGCGGCTCAAGCCTGTGCCGTCAACAAAGCTTTGGACATCGATCCTGCGCGCGTCAATGTCAATGGCGGGGCCATTGCCATTGGTCACCCCATTGGTGCGTCTGGTTGCCGTATTTTGGTCACCTTGCTGCACGAAATGCAGCGCCGTGATGCCAAGAAAGGCTTGGCCGCGTTGTGCATCGGTGGTGGTATGGGCGTGTCATTGGCCCTCGAGAGATAAATTTTCAAAAACTAAAACTCATTTTTAAGGAGACAAACCATGAGTCAAAAAGTAGCTTACGTCACGGGTGGTATGGGCGGTATCGGAAC
This sequence comes from Limnohabitans sp., assembly GCA_024642215.1. Taxonomy (GTDB): domain Bacteria; phylum Pseudomonadota; class Gammaproteobacteria; order Burkholderiales; family Burkholderiaceae_C; genus Limnohabitans_A. The sequence goes on along the minus strand of JAHEBO010000006.1, from coordinate 1,636 downwards.
CGCCATTTGCCAACGCCTTCACAAAGAAGGTTTTAAAGTCATTGCGGGCTGCGGTCCTACACGAGACTTCACCAAGTGGTTGGATGAGCAAAAAGCTTTGGGCTACACCTTCTACGCATCCGTCGGCAATGTGGGTGATTGGAATTCAACCGTTGACGCCTTCACCAAGGCCAAGGCAGAGCACGGCACCATCGACGTGTTGGTCAACAACGCTGGCATTACCAAAGACCGCATGTTCTTGAAAATGACGCGCGAAGATTGGGACGCTGTGATTGAAACCAACCTCAACTCCATGTTCAACGTTACCAAGCAAGTGGTTGCCGACATGGTTGAAAAAGGTTGGGGCCGCATTGTCAACATTTCATCGGTGAACGGCGAAAAAGGTCAAGCGGGTCAAACCAATTACTCAGCTGCCAAAGCGGGTATGCACGGTTTTTCAATGGCCTTGGCGCAAGAGTTGGCTACCAAAGGTGTGACCGTGAATACGGTAAGCCCTGGCTACATTGGCACCGACATGGTCAAGGCCATTCGTCCTGATGTGCTGGAGAAAATTGTGGCCACTGTGCCCGTGAAGCGTTTGGGCGAGCCCAGCGAAATTGCATCCATCATTGCTTGGTTGGCGTCTGAAGAAGGTGGCTACGCCACTGGCGCAGACTTCTCCGTCAATGGCGGTTTGCACATGGGTTGATCATCTGCACTTGGCACTTGCTGCCTTGTGACAGAACCCCGCTTCGGCGGGGTTTTTTTTAGGCCATATTTTCAATTTATAAATGGTTGTCAATTGACAACTTATCTCGAACGGGGTACGCTGAAACCTTTAAGAGCTAAACATGGAATACCACTTCACTTTGAAGTATCAAATCAGCCACGCTGATGATGGCGGAGACGATATTGCAGAACGGCTAGGAGGCGGGGGCTGCGATGATGCATTGTTAGGCTTAGGTCAGCCAGGTCGCATTGCACTCAACTTTTCTCGTAAAGCAAAATCAGCAGAACTTGCGCTTTTGAGTGCCTTGGCAGATGTTCGAAAGGCCTTACCAGAAGCTGTTCTGATTGAGGCTGCACCTGATTTTGTTGGCTTGTCTGACGTTGCCGACTCGGTTGGGGTTACCCGCCAGAATTTGCGCAAGCTCATGCTGCAGCATCACCCTACATTTCCAGCACCAGTTCATGAGGGAAAAGCCGTCATGTGGCATTTGGCCGATCTGCTGACCTGGTTGCGTGAAAAAATGGCATATCAAGTCAATGAATCCGAATTTCAAATGGCTCAGCTCACCAAGCAGCTTAATTTAGCAAAATCCCTGCCCAATTTAAATAAGCAATTGCTCAAGGACATGAAGCCTTTCATTTATTAATTATCATTGGGTGGTGAATGATTCTTCTACAAATTCAATGAGTCCTTGGCGCCTCTCTGTTGCCCCCATGATGGACTGGACCGACCGCCACTGTCGATTCTTCCACCGTTTGCTGTCTCAACACACCTTGTTGTACACCGAGATGGTCACGACCGGAGCATTGCGGCATGGCAGCGTAGAGCGCCACTTGCGCTTCAACGCAGAAGAACACCCTGTGGCTTTGCAACTCGGCGGTAGCGATGCTGCCGATCTAGCCTTTGCGGCCAAGCTAGGCGAGCAAT
>JAHEBO010000062.1 GCA_024642215.1 Limnohabitans sp. | reverse complement strand
GCAAAGCGTTGCATGCGACCCATCATGAAAGCGACCAACAACGAGGCCGTGACTTGCGCGTCCACGGTGGGCGTATCGCTTTGAATGCCGCCATCACGCAAAGACTGCTTGAAAGTGCTTTCGAGTTTGTCGAACAGCAAGTTCATGCGCTCTTGCAAGCGCTCGTTTTCAAACACCAGCGCATCACCCGTCATGACGCGCGCCATGCCGGGGTTCTTTTCGGCAAATTGCAAAATGAGTGCCACGGTGCGCGCCACCTGTGCTGGGCCCGCAGGCTCGCGATCGGCAATTTGGCGCACAAACGCAAACACCGACTGCTCCACAAAATCAATCAGGCCTTCAAACATTTGCGCTTTACTGGCAAAGTGGCGGTACAAGGCCGCTTCACTCACACCCAACTTGGCTGACAAAGCAGCCGTGGTAATGCGCTCGGCACCGGGCTGCTCTAGCATGCCCGCCAAGGTTTGCAAAATTTGCAAACGGCGCTCGCCGGGCTTGGGGCGCTTGCGTGTGGGCGCAGTGCCAGCGTCCTCTTGCTCGGGCAAGTTGTCTTGGGATGATGTCTCTGTGGTCATGAAGGGTCCCTTGCTCAATGGCTGCGAATCATGGTGCCGAATGCTTGATCGGTCAGAATCTCTAACAACATGGCGTGGGGCACGCGGCCATCGATGATGTGCACGGCGTTCACACCACTCTTGGCGGCATCCAATGCGCCACTGATCTTGGGCAACATGCCGCCACTGATGGTGCCATCGGCAAACAACTCGTCAATGCGACGTGCTGTCAGATCGGTTAACAAGTTGCCCGCTTTGTCCAACACGCCTGGCGTGTTGGTGAGCAGCACCAACTTCTCGGCTCTCAAAACACTGGCCAATTTACCTGCCACCACATCGGCGTTGATGTTGTAACTTTCGTTGTTCTCGCCAAAACCAATCGGACTGATGACGGGAATGAAGGCGTCATCTTGCAAGGCTTTGACCACACTGGGATCGATCGATTCAATGTCACCCACTTGGCCCACGTCGTATTCTTTGTTGGGGTCGGTGTTGTCAACCATTTTGAGTTTTTTGGCGCGAATCAAACCGCCGTCACGTCCGGTCAAACCCACGGCTTTACCGCCAGCTTGATTGATCAAACCCACGATGTCTTGCTGCACTTCCCCGGCCAAAACCCACTCCACCACCTCCATGGTTTCAGCATCGGTCACGCGCATGCCTTGAATGAACTCGCCTTTTTTGCCCAAACGGTTCAAAGCTGTTTCAATTTGAGGGCCACCACCGTGAACCACCACGGGGTTCATGCCCACCAATTTCAACAGCACCACATCTTCGGCAAAGTCGGCTTGCAAGGCTGGATCGGTCATGGCGTTGCCACCGTATTTGATCACCAAGGTTTTGCCATGAAACTGGCGAATGTAAGGCAGGGCTTGCGCCAAGATCTCTGCTTTGTCGCGCGGCGAAATGTGAGCCAAAGAATTGTTGTCAGTCATGATGGGCCGTCAAAGTGGGAACATGCAAGTCAGTACTTGCTCATTGGATGGAAGGCATTCAGGGCCGTATTGTGAACACTTTTGAGGCCACTCAACCCCACCTGAACCCTCAATTCACAAAATTTTTGCCAAGAGCTGATCCACACCCGTTTGCCACACAGGCAACTTGACCTGAAGGGCTTGCTCCAAACGGCTGCAATTGAGCCTGGAGTTCAGGGGGCGCTTGGCCGGCGTGGGGAAGTCTGAAGTGGGCACAGGCAGAACTTCTTGGACCCTCAAGTTCAAATGGGGCTTCAACACTTTGGCCTGTCTCAACACGTAGTTCGCATAGTCGAACCAAGTTGTTTCGCCGGCAGCCGCCACATGGTAAATGCCGGAAAGAGGTTCCGAGGCTTGCAAGGCCAAGGCGGTGACATCGGCCAACAGGGCGGCACCGGTGGGGGCGCCAAATTGATCGTTGATGACAGTCATCTTCTCGCGCTCTTGCGCCAGACGCAGCATGGTCTTGGCAAAGTTGCCACCTTCCGTGCCATACACCCAACTGGTTCTGAAAATCACATGCTTTGCACCTTGCTTGGCGATACCCAGCTCTCCTGCCAATTTGCTTCGTCCATAGACATTGACGGGGCCCGTCGGATCGGACTCGGTCCAGGGCGCATGGCCACTGCCATCAAATACGTAATCGGTTGAAAAGTGGACCAACCGTGCGCCGATGGCCGCGCAAGCGCTAGACAACACTTCGGGTGCGAGCGCATTGACCACATGTGCGGTCTGGGCATCGGACTCTGCTTTGTCTACAGCGGTGTAAGCCGCCGCATTGACCACCACATCGGGACGGAACTCACGCACCGTGTTGGCCAGTTCTTCTAAATGGGTCAAGTCGCCACAATGAGAGGTGCTGTGACGGTCGAGCGCCAGCAACTCCCCCAAAGGCGCCAAGCTGCGCTGCAACTCCCAGCCCACCTGGCCATTTTTTCCAAGCAATAAAATTTTCATGCGCAGCTCAGGCCGTGTATTGCTTGGAAACCCATTCGCGATAGGCGCCACTTTGCACATGGGCCACCCACTCGGCATTGTCCAAATACCAAGCCACCGTTTTGCGAATGCCGGTTTCAAAGGTTTCTGCGGGCCGCCAGCCCAACTCTTTTTCAAGTTTGCGGGCATCGATGGCGTAGCGGCGGTCGTGACCGGGGCGATCTTTCACGTAAGTGATTTGCGACGCATACGACTGGCCATCGGCGCGGGGGCGCATCTCGTCCAACAGTGCGCACACGGTGTTCACAATGTCAATGTTGGGCTTCTCGTTCCAGCCGCCCACGTTGTAGGTTTCCCCCAAACGGCCACCTTCTAAAACGCGGCGAATGGCGCTGCAATGATCTTTCACATAGAGCCAATCGCGCACCTGCATGCCGTCGCCGTACACAGGGAGCGGCTTGCCCGCCAAGGCGTTCACGATCATCAAAGGAATGAGTTTTTCAGGGAAGTGCAAGGGGCCGTAGTTGTTGCTGCAGTTGGTGGTGAGCACGGGCAAACCATAAGTGTGGTGCCAAGCGCGCACCAAGTGGTCGCTGGCCGCCTTGCTGGCACTGTAGGGGCTGTTGGGTTCGTACTTGTTGTTTTCGCTGAAGGCAGGATCTTGCGGCGTTAAGCTGCCATACACCTCGTCCGTGGACACATGCAAAAACCGAAACTGCTGCTGCGCCTCGGCAGTCAAACCTTGCCAATAACCACGCACCGACTCCAACAAACGGAAGGTGCCCACAATGTTGGTTTCAATGAAATCGCCGGGGCCATGAATGGAGCGGTCGACATGACTTTCTGCGGCAAAGTTCAACACTGCACGAGGTTGATGTTCAGCGAGAAGCTTGGGCAACAACTTGTCATCGCCAATGTCACCTTGTACAAAGACATGCTGCGGGTTGTTCTGAAGCGACGCCAAGGACTCCAAGTTGCCTGCGTAGGTCAACTTGTCGAGGTTGATGATTTTTTCATCGGTGTTCGCCACCCAGTCCAACACAAAGTTGGCACCAATGAAGCCCGCGCCGCCGGTAATCAGAACAGACATGCTTTTTCTTTCTAAAACTGTATTTTAGAAGCCTTGGCAGCCTCTTCGACAGCGGTTAAAGTGGGGTTTTGCCAAACCAACCCAAGAAGTACGGAGTTCTCATGGCCACCAAAGCAACAAGCAAGACAGGCACCAAGTCTGCATCCAAGTCCGCGCAAGCCAAAAACACGGCCAGCGAGCCCTTGCACAGCAATGCTTCCAAAGACATCTGGTTGGCTGGCCTTGGCGCCATGGCCCAAGCACAGGCCGTGGCGCAAGAAAAATTGCACGAGGCCACAGCACACTTCAATCAATTGGCCCAGGGCATCACCTCTGGCATCAACACCAACCTCGTGCAACCTGCTGGCGTCAAAGTAGACCGTCTAGAACACCTGTTTGAAGACCGCGTTGCACGCGCCCTGAAAAGCTTAGGCTTGCCGTCTGCGCAAGAAGTGGCAGATTTGCAAGCGCGCGTGGCGGCCCTCGAGGCGGCCCTCAAAACCCATGCACCCAAGGCTGCGCCTCGTCAACGAAGCCGTACCCCAACAGCCCCCGCCAAAGCTCGCAAATAACAACACCGCGCGCAACGCAGCAACACACTTCACGGCATGGCCAAAAAAGCACCCCGACGCACCGCAGAGCGCATCGCCACCGTGGCATTGGACTTGTTCAATCGCTATGGCGAGCCCAATGTGTCGACCACGCTCATCTCCTCCGAGCTGAACATCAGTCCGGGCAATTTGTACTACCACTTTCCCGCCAAGGACCAATTGGTCAGCCACCTCTTTGACGACTACAAAGAGCACATCTTGAAATTGCTCGATGCCAGCCAAGACGTCAAGGATGTGGAAGACGCCTGGTTCTTCTTGCACTCTTTGTTTGAGCTCATTTGGGCGCACCGGTTTCTGTACCGCGACTTGAACGATTTGCTGTCCAAAAACCGGCACCTCGAAACGCATTTCAAAAACATCCTTGAAGCCAAAACAGCGTCCTTGAACCAGTTGCTGGTGGCCTTGGCCAGGCAAGGCCACATTCGCAGTGAACCGGCCACCTTCACCACCTTGTCGGCCAGCATGTCGGTGGTGGTGACCTATTGGCTGAGTTACGAATATGTGCGCAATCCGCGCCACGCCATGGAGCCAGAAAGCGCAGGCGAGGCCTTGGCGCGCGGCGCAAGGCATGTGCTCTTGCTACTAGCGCCTTATTTGGAAAATGCGGATGAACGTGCGCACCTGACGCAACTGACGCAGGCGTACGAAGTCAGTTAAAGCGCGATTGCGCCAGCTTCAGCAAGCCATCAAAAATGAGGCTGTCAACCAACTCAAATTGAATGGCCATGCTGGGGGCCATTTTCCAGCCCGCACCGCCAGTCATGACGCAAGCTGGCATCATGCCCGTGTGATCTGTCAAATGCTGCACCATGCGCTCACATGCGCCCGCAATGGCATAGGTGCCGCCACTGGTTAACGCGTCGCTGGTGTTGGTGGGAAAAGGTCTCACCTCGCCTGTGGGCACATGCAATCCAGCCGTGCCCGATTCCAATGCGCGAAGCATGATGCCGTGACCGGGCAAAATAAAACCGCCTAAAAATTTGCCATGTTGGTCCAAGGCTTCCACCGTGACAGCAGTGCCCACCATCACAACCACCAAAGGCTTGGCTTCGCCTTTTGACAGCAAGCGATGGCGCGCACCAATCATGGCCACCCATCGGTCAGAGCCTAATCGGGTGGGGTGGTCGTAACCATTGGACACACCAGCTTCTTCGGTGGAAGACACCACCCACTGGGGCGCAACGTCCCACAGTTCCATCTGTTCTTGCACGCGGCGTTTGACCGCATCACCGGCCACCACGCAACCCAGCATTTGGTCGGGCGCAGGCAGACTGGCCCAAGGACCCTCCGCAAGTGTTTCAATGTTTTCTAGAAACTCTGCGCCCTGCGCCAGCACATTGGCTTGGGTATGAGGACGATCGTAAAGCGCCCATTTCAAGCGCGTGTTGCCGACGTCGATGGCCAAAAAAGTCATATGGGGGATGATAATGACTTTTTAGAGGCACAGCGGTAGCCCCTCAAAATCTTTGATCTTGAATCTGCGTTCATGGTTGGCGCCGGATGAATGGGCTGAGTTTTTTCCAAGGCAAATCAGCCGGATCGGCGGCCATGGGGCCAGCTGCTTTGGCGATCAACACCTCTGAAGCGATGGGCGTGAAGTCTGCCCTGAAATGGTTGGAGCTTTTCACCACCACGATCTTCATTTGCTCTGCATGAATGCCGACCGTTCGCAGCAACTCACGGTCGAGCAATTGCACTTTGCCGCTCACCACGGCGATCAAAATACCCTCGATCTCTAAGCAAGCGCTGGGGCCCATTTGAGCTGTGACGCCCGTCATCATGGGGCCCTTCAAAACGCAGCGCCCATCACTGATGGCCTTGACGGTAAAACGTCCCTGCAAAGGTGGATCGCTCAGCTGACCGGTGAAGATGGGAACGGCTTTGCCTAAACTGCAATTGATTTGCGCCCCCACACCGGCTTCAAATGCCATTTGGGCCACTGCTGGATCAAACATCAAACCCAGCGCCACTTGGCCAGGAAAAGCTTTGCCCGCGCCTTGCTGCAACAAGGCATGCAACATGCCCGTGGTGTTGCTGTCGCCCCCTGCGCCAGGATTGTCTTGCGTGTCTGCAATGACCACGGGCGCCGCCGCACGGCCCGCTGTGGCCAAGGCATGCACCACCGCTTCTCGCGCGGGGAGCCAATGCGGACGCCACACAGAAGGCTCACTGATGGCTTTGAAAAGTTGCTCGACCACCTCTTCTGCGCGCGGACCATGACCCCACACCACCGGGCCGCACTCGTCAAAATCGGAAGCTGGAAAGCCCATGCAAAAACTCAGCATGACGCCGGATTCATGATCGCGTGCCAACAGCTGTTCGTAGGCCGTTTTGGCAGGCTCCATCCAGGTTGACTGCGCATTGAGTGAGATCAAAAAAGGAAATCTGCGCGCAAAGATCGGCTCTTTTCGGCCCAGCTTTAAACGGCGCTGCATCAGTTGCGCCGCCAGTTCACCGGTGGCGGCCATGTCGATGTGCGGATAGGTGCGGTACGACACCAAGGCATCGCTTTGCGCTAGCATGCGCTGCGTCACATTGGCATGCAAGTCCAAGCTGGCCACGATGGGCAGGTCGGGTCCCACCAACTGTCGAATGCGCCCAAGCAATTCACCTTCACTGTCGTCCGCATGTTCGGCAACTGCAGCACCGTGCAAGTCCAAATAAAGACCATCGAGGCCTTTGGGCAATGCCGTGCGAATGTCTTCCAAAATGGCGGATGCAATTTTTTCAAATGCATCTTGCGTGACATAGGATGAGGGCGTGGCCCCCGCCCAAACGGAAGGTATCAAGTCCCATTGCCATCGTTTGGCCGCATCCATGAAGCCCGAGATGGGCATGTTGATGCCGGTCATTTGGTCAATGACGGTTTGTCCTCGCATGTAAGCAGGGAACGATTCACCCGCGTTAAAAGCCGCCCAATCGGCCAAGCTGGGGGCAAAGGTATTGGTTTCGTGCTGGTAGCCTGCGATCAAAATTCTGGTCATGACAATTTGTGCGCGTGTGAACAGGTCATGAATTCAAGTTCACAATGGCGCCAATCAAAAAGCTCACTATAGACCGCTAAAGGACAAAACATCTCATGGTCATCCCGAATCTGTCTGCCCTCGATTTGTCTCAAGCCATTCACAGCAAGGCCGTGTCTTGCCGTGAAGTGGCCTTGGCTTTTTTGACACAAATCGACAAGCACAATCCCACCAGCAACGCCATCGTCAGTCTTGCGGCACCTGAACGCGTTCTGCAGCAGGCCGATGAAAGAGATGCGCAATTGGCGCGTGGCGAATCGATGGGCTGGCTGCACGGCATGCCTCAAGCGGTCAAAGACTTGGTCGATGTGGCGGGCTTTCGCACCAGCCATGGCTCCCGCCTGAGCAACCCCTTACGCGCCACCACAGACAACCTCATGGCGGCACGCATGCGCGCTGCCGGTTGCATCTTCATTGGCAAAACCAACACACCCGAATTTGGATTGGGTTCGCACACGTTCAACGAAGTGTTTGGCGCCACCTACAACGCGTGGGACCGTTCAAAAAGTGCTGGCGGCAGCAGTGGTGGTGCCGCCGTCGCTTTGGCGCAGCGCATGTTGCCTGTTGCGGATGGCTCCGACTTCATGGGCAGTTTGCGCAACCCTGCAGGATGGAACCATGTGTTTGGCATGCGTCCCTCACAAGGCAGATTGCCCCGATACCCTGTGGCCGACACGTTCATTTCACAACTGGGCACAGAAGGCCCGATGGCCAGAACCGTCCGTGACTTGGCCATGCTTTTGTCGACGCAAGCGGGTTATGACGCCCGCTCACCTTTGTCGATCGCTGAATCGGGCCAAGCCTTTACACAAAGCTTAGAAGCTTCCATGAAACATTGCCGTGTGGGTTGGTTGGGCAACCTCAATGCCTACTTGCCCATGGAAGATGGCATTTTGCCGGTCTGTGAAAGCGCCTTGAAAACACTGGGGACCACGGGCTGCGATGTGTCTGCCGCACAACTCGGCATGGCCCCTGAAGAAATTTGGGAGGCGTGGTTGGTTTGGCGCAAGGCCTTGGCAGGACGCAACATCGAAACGTCGACACATCACGCGAACTGGCGCGACCTCGTCAAACCCGAAGCGCAGTGGGAGTACGACCAATCGCTAGGGCTCACGGGCAGTCAATTGATGCAAGCCAGTGCAACGCGTTCACGCTTTTACCAAAGCATGTTGACCTTGTTTGAATCCTTTGATGTGTTGGCCTTGCCTACAGCACAAGTCTGGCCTTTTGAGGTCACCGAACGTTGGCCGCAACACATCAACGGTCAAGCCATGGACACCTACCACCGCTGGATGGAAGTGGTGATCTACGCCACTTTTGCAGGCTTGCCCGCCATCAGCATTCCCGCAGGATTCAATGCGCAAGGTCTGCCCATGGGTTTGCAATTGATTGGCAAACCGCAAGGTGATTTTGAGCTGTTACAAGTGGCCTATGCCTATGAGCAAGCCGCACAAGAACTGATTCAAAAGCGGCCGCCTGGCATTTGAGTCATGCCGACGGCGTGCCTGCACGCATGCGGCCTGCAAAAGAGGCGCACGCTTAGCGCGCGCTCTGATCAGCGCAGGGCACCCGTCAAAGTGAGGCTGGCCAAAGCCATCACTTTGGCCGAGTCCACCAACTCTTGAATGCCCACATATTCATTGGGTTGGTGCGCCAAATCCAAGATGCCAGGGCCATAGGCAATGCAGTCCTTCAGCTTGCCAGTTCGCACAATGTGTTTTTGATCGTAGGTCCCGGGGCTGGCAATGTACGAGGGCTCGCGACCCAACACGCGGGCAATGGCGCGGGCGGTGGCATCGACAACGGGTGCATCACGCGGTGTAGCCGTGGGCACAAAGCTCATGATCTCGCGAATGCCGTAATCAAAGCCCGGACGCGTGCGCTTGAGTTCATCGAGCATGTCGATGATTTCTTGCTTCACGGCTTCTAAATTTTCTTCGGCAATGAAGCGCCTGTCGAGCACCGTACGGCAACTGTGCGCCACCACGGGCGACGGCGTATCAGCCGTGGGCCAACCACGTTCGTCGTTGGCGTAACGCTGCTCTACTTGGCCACCATGGATGCTGTTGATGTTCAAAGTGCTGACGCGCGCACCGGGTGGTTCAACAGGTTCGGCAGTGAGGCGCTGATTCAAGCGAGGTTGTAGCTGCGTTTCTAGCAAATGAATGAACGCACTCATGTGATTGATGGCGCTGTCGCCCAAAAAAGGCATCGAACCGTGCGCAATACGGCCTTTGGTTTCCACCTCGCCCCACCACACGCCGCGGTGACCCAAACAAATGCGGTCCACGCCCAAGGGCTCGGGAATGATCACATGGTGTACACGGGGTTTACTGAAGTAACCGCGCTCGGCCAAATAGCCTACGCCGGCAAAGCCGCCTGATTCTTCATCGACCGTGCCACTGATTTCAAGCGCACCCGGAATGGGCAAGCCCGATTCAATCAAGGCCTCACAGGCAATGATGCTGGCGGCCAAACCGCCCTTCATGTCGCAGGTGCCACGACCATAAATTTTGCCGTCGCGAATTTCTGCGCCAAAGGGATCAGAAGTCCAACCACTGCCCGCTTCCACCACATCGATGTGGCTGTTGAAGTGAACACATTCACCTGCGCTTGCACCTTGCCAACGGGCCACCACATTGACGCGAGGTTTGGCATCGGAGTCGCCGGGCGCACCATGCGCGCGAACATATTCAACGGCAAAACCGCGAGGCTTGAGACGCTCGCCAATGAAACGTGCACACGCTTCATAGGCATCACCCGGCGGGTTGACCGTGGGAATGCGAACCAGGTCTTGCGTCAACGCAACCACCTCGTCTTGCTTGGCCTCGATGCGCGCCAACAAGGCTTGAACTTGGGGGCTGAGGTCTGGCGGGGTGGTTTTTGAATTCATCAGTTTTGTCTCCAAGGCAAGCCTCGTTTGCGCCAGCCACCGAGCAAGCCGCGGTGGGCATGGGCATCGGGGTCGCCCTCAAAGCCTTCCAAAATGTTGTAGGCCTCAAGGCCCAATTGAGTTGCGCGCTGGGCAGCCGCCACAGAGCGAACGCCACTGCGGCACAGTAACACGATCTTTTTGCCTTCGGCACCAATGCGTTGAAGGCCTGCATCAAAGTCAGGATTGACATCCACCACAGGCCATTGCTTCCATGCCAGTGGCTTGGCTTCAGGCACGAAGCCCACCCAGGCGCGTTCGGCATCTGAACGCACATCGACCAACACGGCTTCACCCGATTGCACCCAATGCCACGCCAATTCCGGAAAGACATCGCCGGCATAGCCTTGTGCAGGTCGCACACTCACAACATCATGGGACACCACATCTCCTCCTGCGTCGTGGCGCAAGCCCGACGTTAAATTGGCAGGAACCGCTTCATCGATTCGCCTTGGTTTGGGTAAATTCAACTGGGCCATGATGGCCTCAAACTGCGCCAGCGTTTTGCCGGCCACGCGCGCGTTGTGCTGCATTTCATGGCCGATGCTGGAATGTGTGCGGCCCTGATAATCATGACCCGGCCACACCGTGGTGTTAGCAGGCAACTTGAACAAGATGTCAATTAAGCTGTTGAACATGTCTTTGGCACTGCCCGACTGAAAATCGGTGCGGCCACAGCCGCCAATCAACAGCGTGTCGCCAGAGAACACATGACTGGCTTGATCAGCGCCCACATAAAAACACATGCTGCCAGCCGTGTGCCCTGGCGTGTGAAGCGCCTTGAGTGCAAAGGCACCAAAGGGAATCATTTGACCCTCAACCAACTGCACTGCGGCGGTGCCAATGTGACAGCCTTCGGGGGCCGCCGTTTGTGCACCCAAGTGCTCGGCCAACAAGCCCGCACTCGTAATGTGATCTGCATGTGCATGCGTTTCAAGGGCCCAACGCAATTTCAAACCCAGGGTTTGAATGGTTTGTTGATCGCGTTCAAGTTGCGTGTCGACGGGGTCAATGATCACCGCATCCAAGCTTTGGGCGTCGTACACCACATAGGTATAGGTGCTGGAGTCTGTGTCAAACAGCTGAACGATTTGGAGGGCTTGAGAAGTCATGTGCGCACCAGGCTGCTTACGCAAACTTGGTCAGCATCTCGGCCACATGCTCTGCCGATTGATCGCCTTGCTCAATCATGCAGCCCACCATGGAGAAGAAGGCTTTGTCCAAGGCTTTGCGTGAAGCGGCCATTTGCTGAGCAATTTTTTCACAATCGGCGTCCGTGTCGATCAGCTTTTGCAAGCCCCTCAACTGGCCCTCAATACGGGCCAAGCGGGCACAAAGGGCTTTCTTTTTTTCGGGATCAGCAATGCGGCTCATGTGATTCTTTCTAGGTGATTGCAAATTATGATAACTTTTGCGACCTTTTTAGAACAAATTTTCGGAACTCTGCTTGATGCTTGCCAATTTGCACCCTTATTTAATTGCCACTCTGGGTGGCGTTCTCATTGGACTGGCCAGTTGGCTGCTTTGGTGGGGCTTAGGCCGCATTGCCGGCGTCAGCAGCATCACATCCGATGTGTTGTCAGCGCCAGCCAACCCAGACACTTGGCGATGGGCCTTTTTGGCGGGACTGATCATCGGTGGCTGCCTGCTCGGCCAAGGCCTTGACATTCCCAGCCTGCCTACGCGCCCTTTTTACTTGCTCATTCCTGCCGGTTTGTTGGTGGGCGTTGGCACCGTCTGGGGCAGTGGCTGCACCAGTGGCCACGGCGTTTGCGGTTTGGGCCGCTTGTCCTTGCGCTCCCTGGTGGCGGTGGTCACCTTCATGGCCACAGGCATGATCACCGTCACATTGATGCGAGGTGCTGCATGAACACCCATCTTCAACCCAACCCCCACCGCGCTGGCCGACTGGGCCTGGCCTTTTCTGCCGGACTGATCTTTGCCGCAGGCCTTGTTCTGTCTGGCATGACCCAACCGCTCAAAGTCTTGGGTTTCTTGGACATCACCGCCATCACCAAGGGCCCTTTTCCCGGCTTGTGGGACCCCACCTTGGCTTTTGTGATGGGCGGTGCCGTTTGTGTCACCCTGCTGGCTTTTGCTTGGACGCAAAGACTGGCCGCCTTGCCATTGTTCGCCAACCAATACCACGCGCCCGATTTGAGCCAGATCGATCTGCCCTTGGTCGGTGGCGCCGCATTGTTTGGTGCGGGCTGGGGCTTGGTGGGCTATTGCCCAGGTCCGGCCTTGGCTTCAGCGCTGCTAAGTGTCGACGCCCTCATTTTTACGGGCGCGATGCTGCTTGGCATGTTGATTTGTAAGACTTTTCTAAGTAAACGCGCTAAGATCGCAAGTTGACGTTAACGTAAACGTCAATTAGACTGGGCCGCCTGTTAAAGCGGCCCTTTTAATCCCTGCCTGGAACCTTGCCATGACCGACCTGTCTGCCGAATTCAAAGCCCTTGCCGAATACCGTCCCACGCACAAAGTGCGCTTTGTGACGGCTGCCAGTTTGTTCGATGGGCACGATGCCGCCATCAACATCATGCGCCGCATCTTGCAAAGCATGGGCGCCGAAGTGATTCACTTGGGCCACAACCGTTCGGTCGATGAAGTGGTCACAGCGGCTTTGCAAGAAGACGCGCAAGGCATTGCGATCAGCTCTTACCAAGGCGGCCACGTTGAGTATTTCAAATACATGGTCGACTTGCTGCGCCAGCGCGGCGGCGAACACATTCAGGTGTTTGGCGGCGGCGGTGGTGTGATTGTTCCCGCAGAAATTCGCGAGTTGCATGCCTATGGCGTGGGCCGCATTTACTCGCCAGAAGACGGCCAGCGCATGGGCTTGGCTGGCATGATTGGTGAGATGGTGATGCGCTGCGACAAAGACATCAGCGCTTACGCTCCTAAAGATTTAAAAGCCATTCAAGGTGGCACTGAGGCCAACTGGCGTTCGTTGTCACAACTCATCACGGTGTTGGAAAACGGCAACGCATCCGCTGACATGGTGGCCGCATTGCGCACCGAAGCCGCCAAGCACAAAGTGCCCGTGTTGGGCATCACTGGCACCGGCGGTGCGGGCAAGTCATCACTGACCGACGAACTCATTCGTCGTTTGCGCTTGGACCAAGGCGACGACTTGCGCATTGCCGTGGTGTCAATCGATCCTTCACGCCGCAAGAGCGGTGGCGCCTTGCTGGGCGATCGCATTCGCATGAACGCCATCAACCCTTGGCGCAATGGCGCACGTGTGTTCATGCGCAGTTTGGCCACGCGCGATTTTGGCAGCGAAATTTCTGCGGCTTTGCCCGATGTGGTGGCAGCGTGCAAGGTGGCAGGCTTTGATGTGGTGGTGGTGGAAACGTCTGGCATTGGCCAAGGCGATGCCGCCATCGTGCCGCATGTGGATGTACCGATGTACGTCATGACGCCCGAGTTTGGCGCCGCCAGCCAACTGGAAAAAATCGACATGCTCGACTTTGCCGAGTTTGTGGCCATCAACAAGTTTGACCGCAAAGGTGCCAGCGACGCCCTGCGCGATGTGGCCAAACAAGTTCAGCGCAACAAAGAAGCTTGGACAGTTCCCACAGAACAGATGCCAGTGTTCGGCACCATGGCTGCACGCTTCAACGATGATGGCGTAACGGCTTTGTACCAAGCGCTCAAAGTGCGTTTGGGCGAGCTTGGTTTGAAGTTGAAAGAGGGCTTGTTGCCCTCAGTCGATGTGCGTCACAGCACCAACCAAACGCCGGTCGTACCTGCAGCTCGCACCCGTTACTTGGCCGAAATTACCGACACCGTGCGCGGCTACAAAAAGCAAGCTCGCGCACAAGCTCGTCTTGCCCGTGAAATTCAACAACTGCGCGCTGCTGCTGTGATGTTGGAAGTGGACAAACCCGGTCGCGCCAAAGCCTCTGAAGCCGCCATCGACCTGGCCGTTCGCCGCGAAGAAACGCAAGACCCTTCTGCCAAAAAACTTTTAGGCCAGTGGCCCGAAATGCAAAAGGCCTACGCTGGTGATGAATATGTTGTGAAGATTCGCGACAAGGAAATTCGCACAGCACTCACCTCCAAGACTTTGTCGGGCACCACCATTCGCAAAGTGTCTTTGCCCACCTACGAAGACCATGGCGAAATTTTGAAATGGTTGATGTTGGACAACGTGCCGGGCAGCTTCCCCTACACCGCCGGCACCTTTGCGTTCAAACGCGAAGGCGAAGACCCTACCCGCATGTTTGCGGGTGAAGGCGATGCCTTCCGCACCAACACACGCTTCAAACTCTTGAGCGAAGGCATGCCTGCCAAGCGTTTGTCCACCGCCTTTGACTCTGTCACCTTGTACGGCAACGACCCCGACCCCCGTCCCGACATCTACGGCAAAGTGGGCAACTCAGGCGTGAGCATTGCCACGCTGGACGACATGAAAGTGCTCTACGGCGGCTTTGACTTGTGCAATCCCAGCACCAGCGTGTCCATGACCATCAACGGTCCAGCGCCTTCTATCTTGGCCATGTTCATGAACACCGCCATTGATCAAAACTTGGAAAAGTTCAAAGCCGACAATGGCCGCGACCCCACCGATACTGAAGCTGCCAAAATTCGCGAATGGGTGTTGGCCAATGTGCGCGGCACCGTGCAAGCCGACATCTTGAAAGAAGACCAAGGCCAAAACACTTGCATCTTCAGCACGGAGTTCAGCCTGAAGGTGATGGGCGACATTGCGCAGTACTTTGT
>JAHEBO010000038.1 GCA_024642215.1 Limnohabitans sp. | reverse complement strand
GGCGCTTTGAACGCCAACTCTTTGGCGTGATCGGCGTAATTCAAACCCAAAGCCAAAATGGTTCTGGCCTGTGGCACAGGCGCCAAAGGCGGCAACCACACCACCTCGTCAAATTTCAAACGTTTGCCAGCCCAAGGGCTGCGGGTGAGCAACAACTCGCCATCTGATTCAACGGCCTCGTGAACGGCGCCAGCCCATGCAATGCGTGCGTGCTTCATGCGGCACCTCCCACGAATGTGTTGACCAAGGTGTCAAAACCATCGGCCGATATTTCCACCACATCACCCACCTTGGCGCGAGGGCGTTTGCCATCGGGCAAGCAGTCGCTGCCGAGCAACAACACATCGCCCTCTTGAAAGGTCATGAACTCGGAAATATCTGAAAGCAGAGTTTGTGATTTGCGCACAGTGTCTGCATAGTTCACACGCTGTACCTCTTTGCCATTCACCTTGACGATCATGACCACTGCATCGGTGTTGACCTGTTCAATGCCTCGCGCTTTGGCGCCCACACCCAAAAAACCATCGACACATTTGAACTTCACAGGCGGTCTGTAATAGCTCTCGTGCGGAATGGACACATCGTTCACCAACACACACGCCACAGGTTTGGCGTCTGCGCCCATCACCCAGGCCAAATTGGCGCCAATGTCCACCTCGGCGACCGAAGGTGGCACCCCAATGCTGCCACCGGTTGGCGTGAACGTATTGGCTGTTTTGATGAACAGCACAGGTGCTTTGGGCGCGCCTTTGTGCGGCGCTTCAGGCATTTGCGGTGCTCTTAAATTCCATTCTTGCTGAAAATTCAACAGGGCGCCGTACACGGTGCCTTGCGGCCAATAGCGTACGTCGCTGTTCAGGCTTGGGTTTGGATTCATCTTGCTTATTCCATTTCTTCTACTGCTTCATTCATTGGCGTCGTCTCCAACTGAATCACGGCATCTAACAACTGATACAACTGCGCCAATTTTTGTTTGCCCAGTTCGCTTTCCATCCAGGCGTAATGCGCCTCAATGGCTTCCGATAATTTGGCCACTTTCGACAAGCCCACTGGGGTGGCGCGGACCACGGTACGCCGGGCGTCTTGAGGGCAACGACTGCGCTCAATCAGGCCATCTCGTTCCATGCGGGTCAGCACGCCTGTCAAGCTGGGACCCAGTAAAAAAGCTTCGCGCGCCACACGTCCTGTTTCCACGCCATCTGCGCCATCCGCGCTTTCAATGCTGTTGGCATGCTCACCCAGCACTCGCAGCACGCGCCATTGCTGGTCAGACAAACCATGCTCACGCAAGCTAGGACGGGTGTGCGTCATCACCGCCTCGCGTGCTTGCAGCAGCAGACGAGGCAAATTGCGGTGGACAAAAGCTTGTTGTTTCATGGCGCCTGAATTTATTTAACATGTTAAATGAATTTCAAACCGACGCAAAATCGGGTTAACCCGCTCCTTTGTTCAAAATTGCCCCACGGGCTTGTGTCATGAGCCACTGCTAAGGGAATAATTGCGCCATGCAGACCTCATTTTTTGATGCCCACCCCATCCGACTGGTCCAAGCACCGATGGCCGGATCACAAAACCATGCGTTGGCCGCGGCTGTTTTCAAAGCGGGGGGCTTGGGCAGCATTCCAGCAGCCATGCTCAATGCCGAGCAGTTGCACAAAGAGCTGACCGCATTTCAAGTGGCGATCTCAACCGACGCTCAGTCTCATTCGACTTGGGGCCCCCTGCGCCCTCTCAACGTCAATTTCTTTTGCCACACGCCGCCACAGGCTCAACCCAGCAAAGAAGCCGCTTGGCGTCTGAAACTCCAACCGGCCTACCAATCTCACGGCATTGATCCAGCGACGGTGGGCTCTGGCCCAGGCCGCGCGCCTTTCAGCGAAGAAAGCCTAGCGCTCATGGGCCAGTTCAAACCAGCCGTGGTCAGCTTTCACTTTGGATTGCCCAAGCCCGAGTGGGTGCAACAACTCAAGGCTTGGGGCATTCAAATTTGGTCCTCGGCCACCACCGTCACAGAAGCCCAATGGCTTGAACTACACGGTGCCGATGCCGTCATTGCGCAGGGCCTGGAAGCCGGTGGTCACCGCGGCATGTTTCTCA
This sequence comes from Limnohabitans sp., assembly GCA_024642215.1. Taxonomy (GTDB): domain Bacteria; phylum Pseudomonadota; class Gammaproteobacteria; order Burkholderiales; family Burkholderiaceae_C; genus Limnohabitans_A. The sequence continues at coordinate 14,194 of JAHEBO010000038.1, read as the reverse complement.
CAGAAGACCTCAACACCCAAGTAGGCACCTTGTCTTTGTTACCTCAAATTGTCAAAGCGGTGAAGCTGCCTGTGATTGCAGCGGGCGGCATTTCCAGTTCAGCAGCAGTGAAAGCGGCACAAAGCCTGGGCGCCAGCGCCGTCCAAGTGGGCACCGCGTTTTTGACCAGCCACGAAGCCACCACCAGCGCCTTGCACCGCCATGCCCTGATGTCAGAGGGCGCACGCCATACAGCTTTGACCAACTTGTTCAGCGGCCGGCCTGCGCGCGGCATTGTGAACAAGTTCATGCAAGACTTGGGGCCCCTCAACCCTGACGCGCCCGATTTTCCCTTGGCAACTGCCGCGGTCGCCCCATTGCGTGCAGCCGCGGAAGCCCAGGGATCTGGCGACTATTCCCCCTTGTGGTCAGGCCAAAACGCATCCGATTGCGAAGCCTTGCCTGCGGCCGACATTGCGCACAAACTCTTACAAGGCTGGACGTGATGGGGTCCATTGCGCATTTGTGCACGGCTGAGTGTTAGGCTCGCAGCATGGCCAAAGACAAAACCATTTTCACGTGCACCGATTGCGGTGGCACCACCCCGCGTTGGTTAGGCAAATGCCCTGCGTGCGGCGCTTGGAACACCCTCATTGAAAGCACAGTCGACGCTGGCGGCAGCGCCAAAAACCGCTACACCAGCCAATTTCAAGCCCTGGCCAAAACCTCAGAGCTCACCAAGCTAGGCGACATTGAAGCCACCGACGTCGACCGCAGCCCCACCGGCATCGAAGAACTCGACCGCGCTTTGGGCGGCGGCGTGGTGGAAGGCGGTGTGGTGCTAATTGGCGGTGACCCCGGCATCGGCAAGTCCACCTTGTTGCTACAAGCCCTCGATGCCTTGCAGCGCAAAGGCATGAACACCTTGTATGTGACGGGCGAAGAAAGCGGCGCCCAAGTGGCCCTGCGCTCCAGGCGCCTTGGCTTGGACCACAGCCAAGTGCAGGTCTTGGCCGAAATCCAGCTGGAAAAAATCCTGGCCACTTTGCAAACAGAGCGGCCCCACATTGCAGTCATCGACTCCATTCAAACGGTGTATTCCGACCAACTCACTTCGGCCCCTGGCTCGGTGGCACAGGTCAGAGAATGTGCAGCCCACCTCACAAGGGCAGCCAAAGCCACCGGCACGGCCATCGTCTTGGTGGGCCACGTCACCAAAGAAGGTGCTTTGGCGGGCCCGCGTGTTTTGGAACACATGGTCGACACCGTCTTGTACTTTGAAGGCGACACGCACAGCAGCTTTCGCCTCATTCGGGCCATCAAAAATCGCTTTGGCGCCGTCAACGAAATTGGCGTTTTTGCCATGACCGAAAAAGGCCTGAAGGGCGTTTCCAATCCCAGCGCCATCTTTTTGTCGCAACACGAAGAGCCCGTGGCGGGCAGTTGCGTCATGGTCACTTTGGAAGGCACCCGGCCTTTGTTGGTTGAAATTCAGGCCTTGGTGGACAGCGGTGGCCCCAGTCCGCGAAGGCTGTCGGTGGGCCTAGAAAGAGACCGTTTGGCCATGCTCTTGGCGGTCTTGCATCGCCATGCCGGGGTGGCTTGCATGGACCAAGATGTGTTCGTCAATGCGGTCGGTGGCGTTCGCATCAGCGAGCCAGCAGCTGACTTGGCCGTGATGTTAGCAATCACTTCATCTCTACGTGGCAAGCCTTTGCCCAAGGGTTTCATCGCGTTTGGTGAAGTGGGTTTGGCCGGTGAAGTGCGCCCCGCTCCGCGAGGCCAAGAACGCCTCAAAGAAGCTGCCAAATTGGGCTTTACGGTGGCCGTGGTGCCCAAAGCCAACGCCCCCAAAAAGAACGACAAAAACTTTGAAGGCCTCACCATTTATCCAGTTGATCGCATTGAAGACGCCATGAACTGCGTCCGCGGACTTTAAGATCGGGTCATGAACTTTTCCAAAATTTTGATCCCGGTTGGGGTTGTCCTTTTCATCGCAGGTGCTTGGCATCAGTACCAATGGCAAGGCGTCGCGGTGGCCACCGGCGCCGTGGTGATGTGGATTTTGTTGCACTTCACTCGCATGGTGACGGTGCTCAGCCGTGCCGCCAACAGACCCGTGGGCCATGTGGCCAGCGCCGTCATGCTGAATGTCAAGCTCCAAAAAGGCGTCAACTTGATGCACGTCATTGCCATGACCAAGTCTTTGGGGGAGCGTCTGTCTGAAGCACAAGCCCAACCCGAAATCTTCAAATGGACCGATTCTGGCGACTCTTACGTCATCTGCACCTTCCAAAGCGGCAAGCTGCTGTCTTGGGAGATGACAAGGCCTGCTGAAGCAACAGATGAACCCACCGCCACACCCACGGCACAAGCAACAAACCAAACAAGCACTGCAAGCTAATCCGTGCAGCAAGTCAAAATGACTGCATAAGCCTCGTAAAATGAGGTTTTTGCGAACCTGGCAACAAAGGACAAAACAATGAGCACCGCAATCCCCTCAATGGAAGACCGTGACGGCAAAATTTGGATGGACGGCAAGATGGTCGAATGGCGCGATGCCAAGATCCACGTTCTCACCCACACGCTGCACTATGGCTGCGGTGCTTTCGAAGGCGTCCGCGCCTACAAAACGGTCAACGGCACGGCTATTTTCCGTTTGCAAGAGCACACCGACCGACTCTTCAACAGCGCCAAGATTTTGCGCATGAAGTTGCCCTTCACCAAAGAAGAAGTCAACGAAGCCCAAAAAGCGGTGGTCCGTGAAAACAATTTGGAAAGCGGCTACATCCGTCCGCTGACTTGGATTGGTTCGCAAAAGTTGGGCGTCAGCCCCAAAGGCAACAGCATTCACCTGATGGTGGCCGCATGGACATGGGGCGCTTACTTGGGCGAAGAAGGCATGAAGCGCGGCATTCGCGTTAAAACTTCTAGCTTCACACGCCACCACGTCAACATCACCATGACGCAGGCCAAAGCGGTCAGCAACTACACCAACTCCATCTTGGCCAACATGGAAGCCACCGATGAAGGTTACGACGAAGCTTTGTTGCTCGACACCTCAGGCTTTGTGTCTGAAGGTGCTGGCGAGAATTTGTTCGTGATCAAAGACGGCGTGATCTACACCCCCGACTTGTCTGCTGGCGCCTTGAACGGCATCACACGCAACACCGTGTTCCACATTGCCAAAGATTTGGGCCTCGAGATTGTGCAAAAGCGCATCACACGCGATGAAGTTTATATTTGCGACGAAGCTTTCTTCACCGGTACAGCCGCCGAAGTCACGCCCATCCGCGAACTCGACCGCATTGAAATTGGTGCTGGCAGCCGTGGCCCCATCACTGAAAAAATCCAGACGGCGTTCTTCGACATTGTGAACGGCAAGAACCCCAAATACGCACACTGGTTGACCGCGGTTTAATTCTCAAAAAGAAACAGATCATGAGCCAAGCCGTTGAACTTCTGGCCAAAGACTTGAACCCACAAGGTGGCGTCTTTTGCCCCAGCCCCAAAGCAGACATGAAAGTTTGGAACACCCATCCCAAGGTTTACTTGGACGTGGCCCGCGAAGGCCATGCCAAGTGCCCTTATTGCGGTACGGTCTACCAACTCAAAGCAGGCGAAACAGTCGGCCACGGCCACTGATTTGAACTGTGTCGCCATGGCGGTGCCTACGCTGACCATTGCGGTCCTGACCAAAAACGAAGCCCACCGCATTGAGGCCTGCTTGGCCAGCGCCGCTTTTGCTGACCAAGTGCTGGTCGTCGACAGCGGCAGCACCGACAACACCGTCGCGTTGTCACGTCAAGCTGGCGCCGAGGTCTTTGAATACCCCGACTGGCAAGGCTTTGCGGTTCAACGCAATCGCCTCATTGCACACGCCACGTGCGATTACATTTTTTTCTTGGATGCCGACGAACTGATCACGTTGGCTTTTCAACAAGAACTCCAAGCCATTGTGCAATCCAATGCCAAAGCGGTTTGGCAAATTCAATGGCGCATGGTGGCCTACGGGCATGAGTTGAAATACTACATTTCGCGCTCAAAGGTCGAGCGCTTGTTCCGACGCGACATGCTCAAGGAATATGTCGGCGCAGTGCACGAGCAAGCTATCTTGCGCAACGAAAATCCGGCAAACCCTGCGCCCCGCAAAGTCATCGCAGCCAAGTTGCTGCACCACTCACGCGAAACAGTGCGCGGCAGTTTGGAAAAACTCACCCAGTACGTCATGCTGGGCGCCAGCAAACGCGCGCAAGCCGGCAAACGCGGTGGTGTGCTCCGCGGCCTGGCCTCTGGCCTGTCGATGTTTGTGCGCTTGTATATTTTCCGTCTAGGATTTTTGTGTGGTGGCGCTGGCTTCTTGTATTGCTTGTTTGTGGCCTTGGAAGCGTTCTTTCGCTACGCTGCACTGCACTACGACAAAGGCCACCTCACCAACAACGTCGGCCGCGCCTGATCCCTTCAGAACACATGGCCGCAGGCTAACGCTGAGGCAAGCGCACCACAAAGCAGGCGCCGCCCCCTTCGCGCGCTTCACACGTCACATGCCCTTGATGACGTTCGGCAATTGACTTCACCAACGCCAAACCTAAACCCACACTGCCCGCACGCTCACTGGCACCAGGCAAACGGAAGAAGGGCTCAAAAATTTTCTCTCGGAAAGCAACGGGAACACCAGGCCCGCGATCGCACACGGTTAAAACCACCTCAGTGGCTGTGACAGTTCCCAACACGTGCACATCATCAGGCCCCTGAATGGCACCATACCGCCCTGCATTTTCAAGCAAATTGCGAATGAGACGACGCATCAACTTCACCACACCTTGCATCTCAAGTGCTTGCACACCCGACTGCACTTCAAACACGGCGCCAACCCGCGCGCACTCTTCGGCACACAAGCCCATCAAGTCCACCGTTTCGACGGTCCCTAAATCGGCTTCTTGCGCATCCAAACGACTGGCCAACAAAATTTCATCAATCAGTTGATCGAGTTCTGCAATGTTGCGTGCAATTTCTTGTTTGGCTGATTCGTTGTTGTCAGAGCCCATGAACTCCAAGCCCATGCGAATGCGTGTCAGCGGCGATCGCAGCTCGTGCGAGGCATTGGCCAACAAAGATTTCTGCGAAGCCAGCAAGAGATGCTGCGAGTTCATCAAATTCTGAATTCTCTCGGCCGCCGCATTGAAACGCTTGGACAAATCGGCGACTTCGTCTTGGCCTTGCTCGGACATGCGCACCGTTAAATCGCCTTCGCCCCAACGCTGCACACCTTGCTGCAAAGACTCCAAGCGTTTTGTTAATTGACGCACGATGGGATAGACACCGATGGCCACGGCCAAACCCACCAGCAACAACATCCATACAAAACCATAAGGGGGTCGCGCCCACCAGGGAGATGCATCTCGGGGGCCATTGCCTAAGCCGCGATTGGCACCGCCAGGGCCACCAAGCACACCCGGCCCAAATGCCATCCCGATGCCATTTCCTGGCCCCGGCCCTTGACCGGCAGCAGTCGGACGTCTTGGCAACAACAAGTTCAGCTTTTGACCATCTGGCAAAGTCAACTCAAAATTCACACCCACGCCGCGCTGCAATTGACCTGGCACTGCAGTGATCAATTCACCTTGTTCATTGCGCACTTGCAATTCACGCACACCTTGCGGACCATTGTGTGCCACATGCTCAACTGACAAACTCCAAGCCCAACCCACCACCAGCATCAGCACAGCCACCCCCACCACCACCGCCAACCAGATGCGCAGGTACAAGTGCTTTGAGATCGATGACAACCAATTCATGTTGCGCTTACTTTTGTTGCTTGGCAAAAACGTAACCCACGCCACGCACTGTCAAAATTCGTTCAGGCGCTTTGTGATCGTCTTCAATGGCCATGCGAATGCGGCCCATGTGCACATCAATGGAGCGGTCGAAGGCTTCCAGTTCGCGGCCTCTCACGGCTTCCATGATTTGATCGCGTGTGAGCACACGGCCTGCGCGCTCGGCCATGGCCACCAGCAAATCAAATTGATACGACGTGAGCTCGCAGAGTTGTCCCTTGACGCTGACTGTGCGTGCATCACGGTCAATTTCTAAGCTGCCAAATTGCATGCGTGTGTGACTGGCAGTGCCCACATCGGTTTTGCGACGCAAGATGGCGCGAATGCGCGCCAACAACTCACGCGGCTCGAAGGGTTTGGGCAAGTAATCGTCTGCGCCCAACTCCAAACCAATGATGCGGTCCATGGGGTCGCCTTTGGCCGTGAGCATCAGCACCGGCGTTTGCGACTGTGCACCGCTGAGGCTGCGAATTTTTTGACACACTTGCAGGCCATCCATGTCGGGCAGCATCAAATCCAGAATCACCAAATCGGGCGATGTGTGTTGCACCGCACTCAAGCCATGCGCGCCGTCTGCTGCATGTGAAAAACCAAAACCTGACTGGCGCAGGTAATCCCCCACCATCTTGGCCAAACGGTCGTCGTCTTCAATCATCAACAGTTGCGGCGTCATATTTTCAACATGGGTTGCTCATGTCGACATGATGCACCGATAAGCACCTGCTCACACCGACTCAGCTTGAAGGTCTCGTAAAGTTAGGTAAATCATGCCTTGGGCGGTGGCTGATAGTGCCACGCAAGCCCCACCAGCACCAGCACGGGCAAACCGAGCCACGCGGTGGCATGAAAGAAATCGGCATACCCATGTGCGTTCACATAATCGCCTGAAAAGCCAGCGATGAATTTGGGCAAGAGCAGCATCATGGAGCTGAGCAAGGCATATTGCGTAGCCGAATATTGCACATTGGTGAGCGACGACAAATAGGCTATGAACGCAGCCGAGGCAATGCCACTGGCCAAATTGTCGGCAGACACCACAGCGATCAATGCATTCACATCATGGCCATGACCACTGAGCCACGCAAACAGCACATTGCTCAAGGCACTGAGCACAGCGCCCAACATCAAAATGCGCATCACCCCCCAACGCAGCGCCATCACCCCGCCAATGAAGGCACCCAACAAGGTCATCAGCACGCCATAGACTTTGGTCACGGTGGCCACTTCAGCTTTGGTATACCCCATGTCCACATAAAAAGGATTGGCCATGATGCCCATCACCACATCACTGATGCGATAGACCGCAATCAGACTTAGGATCAACACGGCTTGCCATTTGTAGCGTTTCAGAAAATCTGCAAAAGGCGCGACCAAGGCACCATGCAACCACTCTTTTAAATTTCTAGCAGGCGGCAATTCGGCTGGCACAGGTTCTTTGGACATCAGGACTGTGACACACCCCACCAACATGCTGGCCGCCATCACCAAGTAAGCCGCTTGCCACGCTGCGTGCAGGTAGCCTGCTGTGTTCTCGCCCTGCACCCAAGCAGCCACCCACAGCACACCTGCGCCCGCCCAAATCATGGCCAAGCGATAGCCCGTTTGATAACTGGCTGCCAACGCGGCTTGCTGCGTAGGATCTGCTGACTCAATGCGAAATGCGTCCAATGCAATGTCTTGGGTGGCAGAACCTACCGCCACCATCAAGGCACACCACACCACGGGGCCCAAAGTTTTTGAAGGATCGCTGATGGCCATGCCCACCAAACCCAGCATCACCATGCTTTGCGCCAACAGCAACCAACTGCGGCGTCGGCCTAAAAGGCGCGTGGCAAAAGGAATGGGCAGGCGATCGACCAAAGGTGCCCAGACCCACTTGAAGCCGTATGCCAGCCCCACCCAACTCAGGTAACCGATGGTGCTGCGATCAATGCCTGCCTCACGCAATCTGAAACTCAAGGTGCCCAGCACCAGCAGCAAAGGCAAGCCTGCAGCAAAACCGAGCAGCAGCATGCGCAAACTGGCAGGCTGCAAATAGACGCGCCATGAGGCAAGCCAAGAGAAAGAAGCAGTGGAAGTCTTTTCGGTCATGCCCTCATTATCCAAGTCTGCGCAAGGATTTCTAGGCCCACTTGCCTTGAAATCTCGGCTTGCGGCACTATGATTGAAAAATGTGCTGGCGTTGTTTTTCTAACTCAAACCTTTCTCACCCTGATGCGCCCTTGGAGGCTCTGCCGGTGGCCTCGTCACGCCGTGCTTTTTTAAACCGTTGGGGTGCTGGTCTTGGCATGGTGGCTTTGGCTCAATCGGCTGCCCATGCGCAAGTGGACGTAGGCCAAGCCTCCAGCATGCGCAAACTGGTGCCAGCAGACTCTTTGGAGCAATCGGCACGGCAGCAATATCGACAAACCTTGAGCGAAGCCAACAGCAAAGGGGCCTTGGCGCCCGATGACTACCCTCAGCTTAAGCGCCTGCGAGGCATTGCCAATCGATTGATTCCTTTCACCGCGCAATGGAACCCCGATGCGCGCAAGTGGAAATGGGAAGTCAACTTGATTGGCAGCAAACAGCTCAATGCGTGGTGCATGCCCGGCGGCAAAATTGCCTTCTACACCGGCATCTTGGACCAATTGCAACTGACCGACGATGAAGTGGGCATGATCATGGGCCACGAAATGGCGCACGCCTTGCGCGAACATGCACGCGAGCGATTGGCCAAATCCAAAGCCACCAGCATGGGCTTGTCGGTGGCCTCGCAATTGTTGGGTTTGGGTCAACTGGGCGATGTGGCTGCCAACGTGGGCACCCAATTGCTCACCCTGAAATACAGCCGCGACGATGAAACCGAAGCCGACTTGGTCGGTTTGGAAATTGCTGCACGCGGCGGCTTCAAGCCCGAAGCCAGTGTGCAACTTTGGAAAAAAATGCTGGGCGCTACGGGCAGTGGCAAAGGCCAGCCAGGTTTCTTGTCAACGCACCCCAGCGGCAACAATCGCATTCAAGAGCTGGAAGCCAATTTGCCCAAGGTGGCGCACCTGTACGAACAAGGCCGGCAAAACCCTGCCAACACACCACTGAATTGAGTTCAGCGGTGTGCGCGGCCTGGCTTCAGGTGCCGCCCACATACGGGTTACTGCGGCGCTCTTGGCCAAAGGTGCTTTCAGGGCCATGGCCCGGAATGAACACAGTGTCATCGCCCATCGGCCACAAGCGCTCTGTGATGCTGGCAATCAAGGTGTCGTGATCGCCTTGCGGAAAATCGGTGCGGCCAATGCTGCCTGCAAACAACACATCACCCACAAACGCACGCTTGATGTCAGGCGAGTAAAACACCACATGGCCAGGGGTGTGGCCGGGGCAATGGCGCACGTTCAAGGTGTATGCGCCCAACTGAACTGTGTCGCCATCTTGTAACCAACGTGTGGGCGTGAACACTTCAGCATCGGGAAACTGAAACATGCGGCCTTGGTCTGACAAACGGTCAATCCAAAACTGATCACCCGGATGCGGGCCCACGATGGGCAAGTTCAAATTGCGCGCCAGCACGGCGGTACCGCCGGCATGATCAATGTGGGCATGCGTCAGCCAAATTTGCGCTAACTTGAGTTGATGCTTGGCCACTTCAGCCAAGATCAAATCCAAGTCGCCACCCGGATCAATCACCGCTGCTTGACGTGTTTGGTCATCCCAAATCAGGGAGCAGTTTTGCTGGAAAGGCGTCACAGGGATTGTTTGGTACTGAAGCATGGTGAAATTTCAATCGATTTCAAGTCAGTGAAATTGCAAGTCAATGCAAACACCGAAACATTTCAAATGCGTATTGTGAGGGTTCTTTCTTTCAAGGACCCATGCGCACCCCACTTTTTCGCCCCCAAGTCGCCCAAGCCAAGCAAGCGTCTTGGCTGGGCGGCATTCATTTGGCGCACAACCCACGGTTTAGCCTCATTGCCGGTGTGGCCCTGGCGCTGGCCAGTGCGCTCGTGGCATTTGGCGCTTGGGGCAAAGTGGCACGCAAGGTTCGCGTGCCGGGCATCCTCATGGCACAAATGGGCACGCTCGAATTGAGCGCCCCGGCATCGGGTGTCCTGTTGGCACAACACGTGCAAGAAGGCGAGTGGGTCGCGCAAGGTCAATCGTTGTTTGTACTCAATACCGACAAAGCCACTCTCGAGGGCAGCGCCTCCGCTTTGCTGGCCTCCCATTTGGCACAGCGGCGTGCCACCTTGCTTGCAGAACGCGACTCTCGTCAGGCTCAGCATTCACAACGCAACCTGCACATGACCGAACGCATTCGTTCTTTGGCCCTCGAATCCGAACAGGCCACCCAAGAACAGGCCCTTGCCAAGCGGCGCGTTGAGCTGGCGCACAAAACATGGCGCCGATTTGAGCAAATGGCACTTGAAGGTTTTGTCTCCGACATCCAAGCGCAAAACAAACAAGAAGAGCTCATCGACCTGCAATCAAGGTTAGAAAATACACAACGCAATGGCGCAGCACTGGCGCGTGAACACAGCACAGCACAAGCCGAATGGGGCAGTCTCCAAAAACAATTGGCGATCGATTTGCTCCAAGTCGATCGCAGCCTGGCCAGCCTCGATCAAGAAGTTGCCGAAAATCAATTGCGCAAAACCAGCAGTGTGTTGGCGCCGCAAGCAGGGCAAATCAGCACATTGCATCTGCCACTGGGAGCTGTGGTGCAAGCAGGTCAAACCATCGCCAGTATGGTGCCTCAAACGGAACACCAAGCGTCAAACCTCCATGCCGAATCGCCACTGACCGCAGCGCTGTTTGCACCCACGCGTACTGTGGGCTTCATCCAACCAGGGCAAGAAGTTTGGCTTCGTCTTGCAGCCTATCCGTATCAAAAATTTGGCTTGGCCAAAGGCCGCATCGTCAAAATCAGTGGCACACCCATCGCCCCACAAGATTTGCCGCATGGTCAAGGCACGGCGCTGCTGGCTTCTACCCAAAGCAATGAACCACTTTACCGAATTCAAGTGGCCTTGGCATCACAGCATGTGGTGGCGTTTGGCGAGCAACACTTGCTTCGCCCCGGCATGACCCTCGAAGCCGATGTCATTCACGATGTTCGGGGCATTTGGGAATGGATTTTCGAACCGCTTTTGGCCATTCACGCACGACAACAAACATCATGAACATCGTTCAAAAAATCAGAGCATCGCATCTCAATCGACATGGCTTTATCGATGTCTTGGTTGGCGTTGTTCTCCTTCAGGCACTCAAGGTGTCATTGATAGCGTTTTTTTGCAATTTAAATGAAGGGCCAGGCGAGGACAACTCAAGGTCGATTTGGGTGATTTCATTTTTCATGTTGATCTTTGCACCACTCCTTGAAAATTTGTTATTGATTGGATTTGCTGCAGTTCACGAAAAACTTTTCAATCGAAATTTATTGTTTTTGGTATCACCTTTCTTGATGGCGGCGCTACATTTCAGAACGCCACAAAACCTTCCATTTCCAAGCTTCATTCGATTGACTGAACTCTACTTTTTCTTTTACATATTTTTAAAGCAATACGATTTACACAAGTTGGAAATGGGCAAACGCAAAGCATTTCTTTTGTCCAGCGCCCTTCACTTCGCATCCAACGCTACTGTGCTTTTTGTCTTGTGCTTGATTGAGTTTTTTATCGACGCTGAAACGAATTTTTCAGCACAACCAGGAGAGTGATATGAGAAATTTAAATTTGAATGAAGTAGACGAAGTGGGAGGGGGTGGCATTAGCTTTCAGTGGGCAATCAGACTTGGTGGAATCATTTCAGATGGGGTTACGCTTTATGAGGCTGGCTCCAAAATTGAGCTCGAACCCTCAAGCTACGGCTCTGTAGATGCTGGCGGATACAACCCCATGGGTGATTACACCAACGGCATTTGCGCTAGATGACGTGACCTCTCGGTGCCTGCGGTTTTCATACGCAGGCACCTTCTTGCGTCTATTTAAAACAAGCCTCGCTTTGAATCCCATCCTGCAACTTCAAACCTCTGAGTGTGGCTTGGCGTGCTTGTGCATGATTGCCAATGCACACGGCCAGCATTGGCGGCTGATGGATTTACGGCACAAGTTTCCTCAAACCCTCAAGGGCGCCAATCTCAAACAGCTTATCGATCAAAGTCTGTCTTTGGGCTTCAACGCCAGACCTGTCCGTTTAGAGTTAGATGAGCTTCACCAGCTGGCAGCACCTTGCATCTTGCATTGGGACTTGAACCACTTCGTGGTACTGCAAAAAATCAAGGGACAACAAGTCACCTTGCTCGACCCTGCGTTGGGCGTGCGATCCATGACGCTTGCCGAAGCCTCGCCTCACTTCACGGGCATTGCGCTTGAATTAACACCGCAGGCGCAATTCAAAAAAAAACCCACACCCAAATCCTTTCCCCTGTCACAACTGACCGGCAACATCCGCGGTTTTGGCAAGTCAGCTTTGCAAATACTGGCTTTGGCATTTGTGCTTGAGCTGTTTGCCATTTTCATGCCCATGTTCAACCAAGCAGTGGTCGACGATGTCTTGACCTCTGGCGATCATGAACTGTTGTCCGTCTTGGTTGCTGGCTTTGCACTGATTCTCTTCATTCAATCAGCACTGTCTTATGCGCGCAGTTGGTGGGTGATGGTGCTCAGTCAAACAGTTTCGATTCAATGGCTCAGCAATGTGTTTGCCCATTTGGTCAAACTGCCAGCCGATTGGTTTTCACAACGTCACTTGGGCGATATTTCTTCGCGCTTTGGTGCTGTGCACGACATCCAGCGCACCTTGACGCAAACCACCATCGAGTCTTTGCTCGATGGTTTCATGGCCATTGCGGCATTGACCATGATGTTCATTTACTCCCCCACACTCACGTGGGTGGTGTTGGCTGCGTCGTTCATGTATGCAATGGTTCGCTGGATCAGTTACACCCCTTTTCGGCATGCCGCATCTGAACGCTTGGTTCTTGCAAGCCAAGAGCAAAGCCACTTCATTGAAACGCTTCGGGCCATCACGCCGCTCAAACTCTTTGCACGCGAGAACGAGCGCCGCGCTCGCTGGCACAGTCTCATGGTGGAAGTGATGAACAGAGACTTTCAAACCGCCAAGCTCAACATGGGCTTCAATGTGGCTCGCTCACTTATTTTTGGCCTCGAAAATTTGTGTGTGTTTTGGTTGGGCGCCAGAATCATCCTGGCCTCACAAACACAAACGGCGGGCACCGCGGTTTTGACTGTGGGCATGTTGCTGGCGTTCATCAGCTACAAGATGCAATTCACGGGGCGTGTCAGCGCCCTCATCAACCAAGGCATCGAGCTCAAAATGCTCAACCTGCATCGCGACAGATTGGCCGACATCGTGTTGACCCCCCCCGAACAAGACACACTGCAAGGCAACTTGCCAGCAAATGACTTGGTGCATCTGCCGCCCAAACTAGAACTTCGCAATGTGTCTTTTCGCTACAGCGATGCAGAACCTTGGTTGTTTGAAAACATAAATTTGATCATTCAAGCTGGCGAGCATGTGGCCATCACCGGCGCCAGCGGCTGCGGCAAAACCACCTTGCTCAAAATCTTATTGGGCTTGTTGCCACCCACCCACGGCATCGTCTTGTATGGCGACATTCCTGTCAGTCAGTTGGGCCAGTCAAATGTGCGCCGCAAAATTGGGGTGGTCATGCAAGAAGACGTGTTGCTCACCGGCAGCATTGCCGACAACATTGCCTTCTTTGACATGGCGCCCGATCTACACAAAATCGAGGCCTGCGCCAACCTGGCAGAGATTCACCAAGACATCTTGCGCATGCCCATGGCCTATCACAGCCTGGTCGGCGAACTGGGCTCTGGACTCAGTGGTGGGCAAAAACAACGCATCTTGCTGGCGCGTGCACTCTATGCCCAGCCCTCCGTGCTGGCCTTAGATGAGGCCACCAGTCATTTGGACATGCACAATGAAAATGCCGTGTCTCTCACCTTGTCACACCTGAAGCTCACGCGCATTGTCATTGCCCATCGACCCGAAACCATTGCCCGTGCCGACCGGCAAATCAACTTCAGCATGCTGAACCCTCGCTCCCCCTAGCCCTTCACGCTGTGACTCTTTTCGGCTTTGCCCGATAAGCGCGTAAGATGAAGTCCTTCAGACACAACCCGTGCCTGCCTGATCGTCTATGTGACACACACCTACCCCTTGCCCGCGCCAACTGCGGGCATTCTGGACACCACACAAGCTGACATCCCACTGGGCTATCTCACCAAGCAAGAGTCCATCGCCATTCAAGGCGTTCCCAATCTGTTGATTCGCTCTTTGCTCGACAAGCAGCAGTTTTATGACCCAGAAGATGCGGCCTTGGCCCTTGGCATTTCTTCGGCTTTCTGGTCTCTGTTTGG
>JAHEBO010000037.1 GCA_024642215.1 Limnohabitans sp. | reverse complement strand
GACATGACCCTGCGCGACATCGAACGCGTGTTGTACTTTGAAGCATACGTTGTGACCGATCCCGGCATGACGCCTTTGAAGAAGTACAGCATCATGTCCGAAGACGACTACGATGCCAAAGTGCAAGAGTACGGCGATGAGTTTCAAGCCAAGATGGGCGCGGAAGGCATCAAAGACTTGCTCAACAGCATCGAAATCGAATCCGAAATCGAACGCCTGCGCGGCGACCTCACTGGCTCTGAAGTCAAGGTCAAGAAAAACGCCAAGCGTTTGAAAGTACTCGAAGCCTTCAAGAAATCAGGCATCAAGCCTGAGTGGATGGTATTGGAAGTCTTGCCTGTGTTGCCACCGGACCTGCGTCCTTTGGTGCCACTGGACGGTGGCCGTTTTGCCACTTCCGACCTGAACGATTTGTACCGTCGCGTCATTAACCGCAACAGCCGTCTGCGCCGCTTGCTCGAGTTGAAAGCACCCGAGATCATTGCGCGCAACGAAAAGCGCATGTTGCAAGAAGCGGTTGACTCATTGCTCGACAACGGTCGCCGCGGTAAAGCCATGACCGGCGCCAACAAGCGTGCCCTCAAATCTTTGGCCGACATGATCAAAGGTAAGAGCGGTCGTTTCCGTCAAAACTTGTTGGGTAAGCGCGTCGACTACTCTGGTCGTTCTGTGATTACCGTCGGCCCAACCCTCAAACTGCACCAGTGCGGTTTGCCCAAGTTGATGGCCATCGAGTTGTTCAAGCCTTTCATCTTTGCACGTCTCGAAGCCATGGGCATCGCGACCACCATCAAGGCTGCGAAGAAAGAAGTTGAAGCCGGTACACCCGTGGTGTGGGACATCTTGGAAGAGGTGATCAAAGAGCACCCCGTGATGTTGAACCGTGCGCCTACTTTGCACCGCTTGGGCATTCAAGCGTTCGAGCCTTTGCTGATTGAAGGCAAAGCCATTCAGTTGCACCCACTCGTTTGCGCGGCCTTCAACGCCGACTTCGACGGTGACCAAATGGCCGTTCACGTGCCTTTGTCTGTGGAAGCGCAAATGGAAGCCCGCACCTTGATGCTGGCTTCTAACAACGTGCTGTTCCCAGCCAACGGTGAACCTTCTATCGTGCCGTCACAAGACGTGGTGCTGGGCTTGTACTACACAACCCGCGAACGCATCAACGCCAAAGGCGAAGGCATGATCTTTGCCGACATCGCAGAAGTTCAATCTGCTTTGGACGCAAAAGTGGTTGAATTGACCACCAAGATCAGCGTGCGCATTACCGATTGGATTCAAAACAAAGAAACCAAAGAGTTCACGCCTTCTACCAACATGGTGTACACCACTGTGGGCCGTGCCTTGTTGTCCGAAATCTTGCCCAAAGGCTTGGCTTTCGAGAACATCAACAAAGCACTCAAGAAGAAAGAAATCTCCAAGCTCATCAACACGTCTTTCCGCAAGTGCGGCTTGAAAGACACCGTGGTGTTTGCCGACAAGTTGCTGCAAAACGGTTTCCGTTTGGCCACTCGTTCAGGCATCTCTATCGGTATCGACGACATGTTGGTGCCGCCAGAGAAGGGCGCCATCATTGGTGAAGCCGAGAAAGAAGTCAAAGACATCGAGCAGCAATATGTGTCGGGTCTGGTGACTTCTGGCGAGCGTTACAACAAGGTCGTTGACATCTGGGGCAAAGCGGGTGACGCTGTGTCCAAGGTGATGATGGACCAACTCCGTAAAGAGAAAACCACCGACCGTCACGGCAACGTGGTGGACCAAGAGTCATTCAACTCCATCTACATGATGGCCGACTCGGGTGCCCGTGGTTCTGCAGCGCAGATTCGTCAGTTGGCCGGTATGCGTGGCCTGATGGCCAAGCCTGACGGCTCCATCATTGAGACACCGATCACGGCCAACTTCCGTGAAGGTCTGAATGTGTTGCAGTACTTCATCTCCACACACGGTGCACGTAAAGGCTTGGCCGATACGGCCTTGAAGACAGCCAACTCCGGTTACTTGACACGTCGTTTGGTTGACGTGACACAAGACTTGGTGGTGACTGAGCTTGATTGCGGTACCACCGAGGGTTCGCAAATGCGCGCCATCGTTGAAGGCGGTGAAGTGATTGAATCCTTGCGCGATCGCGTCTTGGGTCGCACATTGGCCGACGACGTGTTGCACCCAGAGTCACGCGAAGTGGTGGCACCTGCCGGCACCTTGCTGGACGAAGACATGATTGAAGTCTTTGAAGCTGAAGGCGTGGACGAAGTTAAAGTTCGCACAGCCCTCACCTGCGCCACACGCTTCGGCTTGTGCGCCAAGTGTTATGGCCGTGACTTGGGCCGCGGTGGTTTGATCAACAACGGCGAAGCCGTCGGTGTGATCGCTGCGCAATCCATTGGCGAACCCGGTACACAGCTGACCATGCGTACGTTCCACATCGGTGGTGCGGCCTCACGTGCAGCCGTTGCATCCAGCGTCGAAGCCAAGTCCAACGGTTTGATTGGCTTTAATGCCACCATGCGTTATGTGACCAACTCCAAAGGCGAGTTGGTGGTGATTTCTCGCTCTGGCGAGATCATCATTCACGACGAACATGGTCGTGAGCGTGAGCGTCACAAGGTGCCTTACGGTGCCATCCTCACGGTCAAGATTGACCAAGCCATCAAGGCCGGCGCGATTTTGGCCAACTGGGATCCGCTCACACGACCCATCATCACTGAGTTTGCCGGTAAGACCCAATTCGAGAACGTCGAGGAAGGCCTCACGGTTGCCAAGCAGGTCGATGAAGTGACCGGTTTGTCCACCTTGGTGGTGATCGATCCGAAGCGCCGTGGTTCGACCAAAGTGGTTCGTCCGCAAGTGAAGTTGATCGATGCCTCTGGCAAAGAAGTGAAGATTCCAGGCACCGATCACTCTGTGACCATCGGTTTCCAAATCGGCGCTTTGATCCAAGTGCGCGACGGTCAAGATGTGGGCCCAGGCGAAGTCTTGGCACGTATCCCTGTGGAAGGTCAAAAGACCCGAGACATTACCGGCGGTTTGCCACGTGTGGCCGAACTGTTCGAAGCACGCAGCCCCAAAGACAAGGGCATGTTGGCCGAGATGACCGGTACCGTGTCGTTTGGTAAAGAGACCAAAGGCAAGGTTCGTTTGCAGATCACCGACCCAGAAGGCAAAGTGTGGGACGAACTCATTCCCAAAGAGAAGAACATCGTGGTCCACGAAGGCCAGGTGGTCAACAAGGGCGAGAGCATTGTGGACGGCCCCGCCGACCCACAAGACATCTTGCGCTTGCTCGGCATGGAAGAGTTGGCGCGTTACATCGTTGACGAAGTGCAAGACGTTTACCGTTTGCAAGGCGTGAAGATCAATGACAAGCACATTGAAGTGATCGTGCGTCAGATGCTGCGTCGCGTGGTGGTTGAGAACATTGGTGATTCAACCTACATCTCTGGCGAACAAGTCGAGCGTTCAGAAATTTTGAACACCAACGACGCCTTGCGCGCCGAAGGCAAAATTCCTGCAACCTTCAGCAACTTGTTGTTGGGTATTACCAAGGCTTCTTTGTCGACCGATTCGTTCATCTCTGCGGCTTCCTTCCAGGAAACCACCCGCGTGCTCACCGAAGCTGCCATCATGGGCAAGCGCGACGAGTTGCGTGGCTTGAAAGAGAACGTCATTGTGGGTCGTTTGATCCCTGCCGGTACAGGCTTGGCTTATCACAAAGCCCGTGCCGCCAAAGATGCGATGGACGAAGCAGAACGCCGCGCCATCACAGAAGCTGAAGCCGTTGAATTGGCCGAAGCGCAACAGTTGACAGAAGACGCAGCCAACGCTGCCGATTCCAACACCTGATCTGCCTCCGGCTTCGGCCGGATGGTTTGAAAAACGCCTCTGAACCGTCCAAACGGCCAGAGGCGTTTTGCCTTTTAGCTTTTGCAGAAGTTTTTCATTCACAATGACACCCACATGTCTCTACTGATTTTCAGTTCCGTTTTGGCCGTCCTGTTTTTTTGGGCGGTAGGTGCGTACAACCGCTTGGTGGTGTTGCGCGCCAGCGTGGCCAAACAGTTTGCGGCGGTCGATGCACAACTGCTGCGCGTGTTGGTCTGGATGCAAGGCAATTTGCCGGCCTCTATGCGCGACATGTTGAGTGAAATGGAAGAGGCCGCTTTGCCCGAAGCGCTTTTGAAAAACGAACGTGACTTGAATTTGCTCACCATCTTGGAAGACCTGTCAGACAGCTTGGACCTTGCCCGCACACAAGTTTTGTCGGTCAGTGCCATGCAAAAAGTCAACCAAGACCGCTTGGCTTTGGCCGCGTGGGCCAAAGCCGAAGTGCGCGCAGGGCAAAGTGGTGAAGCCACATGGTTCATCGAGCCCTTGCCTTATAAATTTGACAGACTCAAAGCGCAGGCCTGGCCCCTGATGGATGCCTACAACCAAGCCGCCTTCAAATACAACGAAGCCGTGAACCAATTTCCGGCCAGCTTGTTGGCCAAGCAAGTGAACTTCATGCCCGCGCAAATGCTGGACAACGCCGATTTGCTGGCCTGACTTGCATGGCCACATCTCAAACCTCTTCAAATTTACAAGCCCCTTTGTGGCAGCTGCTCCAAGCTACCGCGGGTGTGGCACAAGCAGTTCACCACGGTCGTTCGATGACGGCGGCCATCGAGCAAGTGCCCAAAGACCTTCGTCCGGGTGTGCAAGCTTTGTCCTTTCAAGCCATGCGCTGGTGGGGCCGTGCCGTGGCCATTCGAAAACTGCTGGCCCGCAAAGCACCACCGGCGGCTGCCGATGCACTGCTGTGTACCGCCTTGGCGTTGTCGTGGCGAGATGACTTGGCGCCCTATGCCGTTCACACCCTGGTGAACCAAGCGGTGGAGGCGGCGCGGCGACACAAAGACATGCGCGCGCAAGCACCGTTTGTGAATGCTTGCTTACGTCGATTCCTTCGTGAACGCGACAGTTTGCTCCATGCCACAGAGGCCGATGTCACCGCCAAATGGAACCACCCCGCATGGTGGGTCAAGCGCGTGCAACTCGATCACCCCGATCAATGGACCGCTATTTTGGAGGCGGCGCAATCGCCTGCCCCCATGACGCTGCGTGTTAACCAGCAGCATCACACGGTGGACCAGTACCTGGCCGTGCTGGAAGCACAAGGCATTGCGGGCAAAGCCATCACCACGGCTGGCGTGGCTTCGGGTGTTCAATTGGACAAAGCCGTGCCGGTTCATCTGCTGCCCGGTTTTGCGCAAGGCCACGTGTCTGTGCAAGACGCCGCAGCGCAGTGGGCGGCGCCTTTGTTGCTCGCGGGTTTGAATGCGCCGGCCACGCCCTTGCGTTTGCTGGACGCATGTGCTGCGCCCGGTGGTAAAACCGGCCACTTGTTGGAGTGCCAACCCACAGCTCAGGTGCTGGCGCTCGATGTGGACCCACAACGCTGCGAACGCATTCAACAAAATGTGGAGCGCTTGCAAGTGCGCGCTCAAATTGTGGCGGCCGATGCGGCCGACACCGACGCCTGGTGGGACGGACAAGCATTTGATGGCATTTTGCTAGACGCGCCTTGCACGGCCTCGGGCATTGGCCGCCGCCATCCCGATGTGCGTTGGTTGCGCCGCGAAAGCGATGTGCCGCAGTTGGCGGCCATTCAAGCCAAGCTGCTCAAAGCCCTTTGGCCCTTGGTCAAACCCGGTGGCCGTTTGCTGTATTGCACCTGTTCGGTTTTCAAGGCCGAGGGCGAAACTCAAATCCAAACGTTTGTTCAGCGCAACACTGATGCCCTGATCTTGCCTTCTCCGGGGCATTTAACACCCTCAAATGTCACTTCTGATGCCGGTCTCCGCGACAATGGCATGGGTGAACATGACGGTTTTTATTACGCACTGCTGGAAAAGCGTTCAATCTAAGTTGAATGGCATGGGGCGCACAGGCTTTTGGCTTCGTGCGCTTTGCTTGTGCGCATGGCTGGGGTCGGCAGCGCTGATGCCGGCCGTGGCCCAAACACCGTCCAGTCTGCCTGTGGATGTTACCGAGTTGCGCTTGGAGCGCGTCGACGGCGCCTTGTTATTGCAAAGCAGTTTGCGCATCGACCTCAGCAGCACGGTCGAAGACGCGTTGCAAAAAGGCATGCCCATTTATTTTGTGACCGAGGTTGAGCTGATGCGCGACCGTTGGTACTGGTATGACAAAAAGGTGGGTGCGGCCACCCGCCATTACCGCTTGGCCTACCAACCACTCACCCGCAAGTGGCGCTTGAACGTGTCGCGCGATCCCATTGGCGTTGTGGGTTTGGCCAGCAGCTTGTCGCAAACCTTTGAAACCCTGCCCGAGGCCATGTCGGCCATTCGGCGCACAGTCAATTGGAAGTTGGCTGACATGACCGACATCGATGTTGACAACAAATACACCCTCAGCTTCAAGTTCCGATTGGATGTCTCGCAGTTGCCGAGACCTTTCCAAATGACCGCGGGCAGCCAGGCCGAATGGAACTTGAACACGCAAAAGACTTTGCGACTGAGCGCTGACCTGGGCCGTTGATGCAGCCCGTCAGCGACAATTGACCCCATGAGTCGGAACAAACAAGATCTAATTGCCACGGGCGCACAACCGTCAAAAACGGTGCGTTGGTTGGTGGGGCTGGGCGTTGGCATTTTGCTGACCATTGGCTTGGCGTTGCTGGTGCTGTTAACACAGGCCACCAGCAACCGCGCCCTTTACGACCGCAATTACGACCGCCTCTACATGGTCAACACCGTGGTAGCCGCCTTGTTGTTGCTAGGCCTGCTGTGGGGCCTGACGCGCTTGGTCATTCGCGTGCGCCAAGGGCAATTTGGTTCACGCTTGCTGGTCAAGTTGGCGGCCATCTTTGCACTGGTGGGCGTGGTGCCGGGCGTGTTGATTTATGTGGTCTCGTACCAATTCGTCTCGCGCTCAATTGAAAGCTGGTTTGACGTCAAAGTCGAAGGCGCTTTGGTGGCCGGTTTGAATTTGGGCCGAGCCACCCTAGACACACTCACCGGTGATTTGGCCAAACAATCGCGCGTGGCTGCGCAGCAATTGGTCGATGTGCAAGAAGCCAGCGCCGCCCTCATGCTAGACCGGGTGCGCGAACAAATGGACGCCAACGATGCAGTGCTTTGGAGCCTCGATGGCCGTCTCATTGCCACCGCAGGGCAGTCGCGCTTTTCCATTCGACCCGAGCGACCAACGGCCGCGCAATTCAAACAAGTTCGCAGCAAACTGAGTGTCGAAATTGTGGAGGGCTTGGACGAAACCGCAGGTGCGCCCACAGGTCGCATCAAGGTGCTCACCCTGGTGCCGCAAAACAGCCTCAGCCTGCGTGAAGACCCCTGGGTACTGCAAATTGCGCAGGAGTTGCCGGCCACTTTGGTGGCCAATGCCCTCGATGTTCAATTGGCCAATCGGGAGTACCAAGAGCGCGCATTGGCGCGAGATGGTTTGCGCCGCATGTACATCGGCACACTCACCTTGAGCCTCATCATGGCCGTGCTGGCGGCGGTGTTGTTGGCTGTCTTGCTGGGCAATCAGTTGGCCAGACCCTTGCTGCTGCTGGCGCACGGTATGCGCCAAGTGGCTGCGGGCGATTTGACGCCCAAATACACCTTGCAAGGCAAAGACGAGTTGGGCGGCCTGACGCGCTCCTTTGCCGAAATGACGCAGCAGTTGTCGGATGCGCGCAGTGCGGTAGAGCGCAGCTTGATGCAACTTGACGCAGCGCGTGGCAATTTGCAAACCATCTTGGACAACCTCACGGCGGGCGTCATCGTGCTCAATGCGCGCGGCATCATTCAGTCGTCCAACCCGGGGGCCACGCGCATTTTGAAGGTGCCCTTGGCCGCCCACGAAAAAGCCGCATTTTTGAGTCTGCCCAATCTGCAAAATTTTGCAGCAGGCGTGCAAGAACAGTTTGAATTGCTCAGTGCCGACAAAGACCGTCACGAACTTGACCACTGGCAAAAGTCATTTGAAATTCACGCATCGGGCCAAGGCTTGGAGGCCACCTCGGTCACCTTGGTTGCGCGCGGCGCGATTTTGCCAGACGGCATGCGCTTGCTGGTGTTTGACGATATTT
This sequence comes from Limnohabitans sp., assembly GCA_024642215.1. Classification (GTDB taxonomy): domain Bacteria; phylum Pseudomonadota; class Gammaproteobacteria; order Burkholderiales; family Burkholderiaceae_C; genus Limnohabitans_A. The sequence continues at coordinate 8,264 of JAHEBO010000037.1, read as the reverse complement.
CAGAAATTGTCTCGGCCCAACGCTCGCAAGCATGGGGCGAAGTGGCCCGCCGGCTGGCGCATGAAATCAAAAACCCGCTCACGCCCATTCAGTTGTCGGCTGAAAGGCTAGAGCGTAAATTGGACGGCAAGCTGGAAGAGTCAGACCAGACGGTCTTGTCAAAATCGGTCAAAACCATTGTGGAGCAGGTGGCGGCCATGAAGCGCCTGGTCAACGAATTCCGAGACTACGCCCGCTTGCCCTCGGCCGATTTGAAGCCGCTCGACTTGAACAACCTGATTTTGGACGTGATGGGTCTGTATGCCCAAGAGCCCTCCGAGACAAGCACGCGCGCCCAGATCTTCACCGACTTGGACCCTACTTTGCCCCTGATTGAGGGTGATGCCCAGCAATTGCGGCAAGTGGTGCACAACCTGCTGCAAAACGCGCAAGATGCCAGCGAAACACAATCGCACGTGATGCTGGTGACGCGCTGGAGCCCTGCCCGCAAGCGGGTCAAACTGACCGTGCTAGACGAAGGGCCTGGTTTTTCGCCCAATATTTTGCAGCGCGCGTTTGAGCCTTATGTCACCACCAAAACCAAAGGCACCGGTTTGGGGCTGGCGGTTGTGAAGAAAATTGCCGACGAACATGGCGCTCGTTTGGACATTGCCAATCGAGTTGAAGAAGGGGTGGTCAAAGGCGCCCAAGTGTCGTTATCATTCAGTGTAGAAAAACTGGCGCAAATTTGAGGCAACGAAAAGCAACATGGCAAACATTTTGGTGGTCGATGACGAGCTTGGCATTCGCGACTTGCTCTCGGAAATCCTGAACGACGAAGGACACAACGTCGAGCTGGCTGAGAACGCTGCACAAGCGCGCGATGCGCGCAATCGCATGCGCCCCGATTTGGTTTTGCTCGACATTTGGATGCCCGACACCGATGGCGTCACCTTGCTCAAAGAGTGGGCCACAGGTGGGCTCTTGAACATGCCCGTCATCATGATGAGTGGCCACGCCACCATCGACACCGCGGTAGACGCCATCCGCATTGGTGCCCAAGCCTTTTTGGAAAAACCCATCACGCTGCAAAAGCTGCTGAAAACAGTCGAGCAAGGTTTGGCGCGCGAGCAAGTGCGGCAAGCCGCAGCGGCTTACCAAGCCGCTCAATCGGGCGCCAGTGCTGCAGCCGTTGTGCCTGGCAACCTTGCGGCACCGCAAGACAACGCATTGCCTGGCTCGCAAAGCTTCGAGCTTGATTTGCCTTTGCGCGATGCACGCGATGCCTTTGAAAAAGCCTATTTCGAATTTCACTTGGCCAACGAAGGCGGCTCCATGACCCGCGTGGCAGACAAAACAGGCTTAGAGCGCACACACCTCTATCGCAAACTCAAACAGTTGGGCGTGGACCTCACCAAAAGCAAGCGTGCTGGCGCCTAAGTTGCTGCGCGTTCAGGTTTGATTTTTTGCAGTTCATGCCTTGGTTTTGACGTTTCGTCGCAAAGCGCGTGCATTGCACCTTTGATCTTTCTACATTAGGCCCATTCCAAACAGCGAGGCCTTATGACTTCTTCAAATACAAACCAACACCCCCCAGCTTCTGACGTGACGCCATCTCCTTGGCAGCCGTTCAAAGATGCATTTCATGGCTACGCCAAGTGGCTGCTGAGCATCAGCTGGAAACTTTTCATTGGCGTGTCTTTTTTGCTCATGATGGCCAGCGGCATTTTGGACATTCCGCAAGTTGCGCTGCTGATCATCTTGACCTCGATTGTCATCAAGGTCACGTTCAAGTACCAAACCCAAGCAGAAGAAAAAGCCACAGCGGCCACCTACTTGGCCGAAACCGAGCAACTCAAGCGCCAATTGGTAGAAGCCCGTTTGTCGGCCATGCAGGCGCAAGTGGAGCCCCACTTTTTGTTCAACACCTTGGCCTCCATTGACCATCTGATTGAGACCGATCCACCGCGAGCTAGCTTGATGCAAAAAAGTTTGATCGCTTTGCTTCGCGCCACTTTGCCCTCCATGCGCGAAACCAATGCAAGCAAACCGCGCAACTTGGGCCAAGAGTTGGCCGTGATTCGGCCTTACCTGGACATTCAAAAAATGCGCATGGAAGACCGCTTGCAAATTCAGTGGGACATTCCAGAAGGTTTGAACTCCGCAGAAATGCCGCACATGATGGTGCTGAGTTTGGTTGAGAATGCCTTCAAGCATGGCCTTGAGCTCAAGGCCGAAGGCGGAACCCTGACCTTGCGCGCAGAAGTCTCGCATGGCCAGTTGGAGGTGACCGTCAGAGACACGGGCGTGGGTTATGACCCCGCAGAATCGGCTGGCTTGTCTGCGCAAACAGGGCATGGCTTTGGACTCAAAAACATCCGTGACCGTTTGGCACTGATCTATGGTGATCAAGCCCACTTCAGCATTCGTGCCATGGAGCCTTACGAGGGTTCGGGTACTTTGGCCAAGTTGACCGTGCCATATCGCATGGTGCCACTGGATCAGCAGGCGTTTGCCGGCTAAGGGGTCCATGTGAACTTGCCAAGCACCCCACTGCCTCGCGCTGTCATTGCTGACGATGAACGTTTGATGCGCGATCAGTTGCGCGCTCGATTGGCCCAAGTGTGGCCCCAATTGCAAATTGTGGCTGAGGCTAAAAATGGTTTAGAGGCCATCGAAGCTGTGAGTGTGCACCAGCCCGATGTGATTTTTTTAGACATCCGCATGCCAGGCCTGACCGGCGTGGAAGCGGCGAAAGAAATTGCACAACTGGATTTGGGTGACGACGCTTTGTTGCCCGAGATGGTCTTCATTACCGCGTACGACCAGTACGCCTTGGATGCGTTTGAACAGGGCGCCGTGGACTATGTGCTCAAGCCGGCTGAACCAGCGCGTTTGCGCGTTACGGCCGAGCGATTGCAAAAGCGGCTGCTGCAACGCGCAAGCGATGACCATGCAGTGACCCCCGATGCCGCAGGCCCTTCGGCATCGGTTCAGCAACTGCTGCACGTGTTGTCTGCTCAGCTCAAAGGCCAACCCACCCACTACCTGTCGTGGCTGCAGGCTTCTGTAGGGCCCAGCATTCAAATGGTGGCCGTCGACGATGTGCTGTTTTGCGTCAGCGACGACAAATACACGCGCGTCCAAACCTTGAAGCAAGAGTTCCTGATTCGCAAGCCCATCAAAGAATTGGTTGAAGCGCTCGATCCCAAAGTGTTTTGGCAAATTCACCGCAGCACCTTGGTCAATGTCAAAGCCATTGCCGGTGTGCAGCGCGATGAACGCGGCAGGCAAGAGGTCTTGATCAAGGGCCGCAGCGACCGACTGACCGTGAGCCGAAGCGCTGCCCAGTTGTTTCGAGGCATGTGAATTTTGTTGTTGGCAGGCCAATTTGCGCAGGTATTGGCGCGCGCTGGGTCAGAAAATGCCGCCACCCCTGGGCGAAGTGCTTATCATTGGGCCATGATCGACCAGACAACGACGGACGCCGCTGCGAAATGACTGATATGGGTGAACAAAGCAATGTTTCAAATCCTGAATTCTTTTTCAGGACAGCAGACCGATTGCAAATGGACAGCTGCATCTTGGCCTTGTCCAAAGAAGGCAAGAGTGTCGTCATTCACAGCCGGTCCAACGAACTGTTGGACTACTACGGCGCGTCTTTTTTGCGTCGACTCAAAAGCGAGTTAAGCAGCAGTCAAATTGAAGTGTTCATGCCGGCCGATACCGAGGCCATGTTGCAACGCTTCAACCAGTTGTTAAGCGACATGTCACTTACCGTGGCCACCCAAGGGCGCGCAGGTTTGGCGCCCGACAAAGTGTGGGTGGTGCACGATGCCAGCGCATTGGGCGCACACGAACTTGAATTGCTGGCGCGTTTGATTCAGCAGTTTCCGGGCTCGGGCGTCAGTGCGGTGTTGATGTTTGCATCCGAGAACGCGCCCAGTGATGGGCTGGTCCGTCAGAACAAACAGTTTGTGTCGTGGGCTTTGGAAATGCCCACCGCAGAACAAAAACTCAGCACCATTCAACAGGCACGCAAGCAAGGCAATGAAGAGGCTGCTGTGTTGTTCTTCAACCGCTTGGTGAAGCGGGCTGTCAAAACAGATGTGCCTTCTGTGCGGGCTGTGGAATCGGCGGCGGCTGCTGCAAAAGCAGCCAAGCCAAGCAAGCCTGCCGCGCCTGCCAAAAAGAAGTCGGGACATGCGGTCTTGTGGGTGATGATTGTGATCGCCATGCTGGCTTTGTCAGTGGGGGTGGCTTCATGGTTGCACCCTGACGTGGCCAGCAAGGTGTGGCACCAAGCTTCGCAAATGTTGGGCGTGACGGCAGAAGCGCCCAAAGCCGCAGACACGCCAGAGCCTGCTGCGGCAGAAAAAACAGAAGTGCTGGTGGCCAAAGACGAAGCCAACAATCCCATGCCAACCGCATTGACGCCTCCAGGTGCCAGCGAAGCACCCAAGGCCTCTGCGCCCCAGCCAGCAGAGCCTGTGGCCATTGCGCCCCCTCCAGTAGCGGTTGCAGACAAAGTGATCACAGAGTTGCCAGAGGCCGCCGTTCAAGGCCGTGCATGGCTCAAGGGCCTGCCCGAAGACAGCTTTGTTTTAGAGCACCAAAGTTTTGCCAGCTTGCGCGAGGCACAAGCGGCCATCAAGGGCAAAGAGTGGTTGGCCAACGCGCGCATCGTGCCTTTGTTTGCCGATGGCAAAGACGAAGCGCGCTTTGCGGTGGTCACGGGGCCCTTCAAATCCAAAGACCGCGCCAAAAACACCATCACCCGTTTGGGCTTGTCCAATGAGGTGGCCATCAAGGCGGTGCCTTCGGCATTGGCACAAGCTGCGCCCAACAAGGCCAAGCCCTGAACTTATTTGCCGCGGCTTTGCGCCAGTGCGCCGTAGGGGCAGAAGCCTGGCTTGGGGCCGACCTGCGGATGGGTGCGGCAGGTGTTGGGCCGGTTGACATACACCGTGCAATGCCGCTCTTTGGCATCTAAATACATACAGTCGCCACTGCTGCGGCGCGCCAATGTGAAGATGCTGTTTTTAAAATTGAAGTGATCAATGAGGCCCGCTTTGCTGAGGCGCTTGGCAATTTGCTTGGGCTCTTCGTGCTCGGCTTCAAACGGATCGACCAAACCCAAGCGGATCAGGTCGGCCATTTTGACTTCAACCGGCATGGTGCAGCAGTTGGCGGCACAAGAGTCGCACATGCCAGGTTTGTAACGGGTCCAACTGTCGAGGCGATCGACATCGACGATGCTAGTGGGTGAGCGCATGTTCAGTCGACCGTGGCGCCAGAAATCTTGACACCTTCAGCCCACATCTCAATTTGCTTGGTCATAAATTGACGGAATTCATCGGGTCGGCTGGCCACCACCGTGCTGCCCAGCTCGCTCATTTTTTGAACCACGTCGGCTTGCTTCAAGGCTTCGATCAAATCGTTGCTGAGTTTGTCGACCACGGGTTTGGGTGTGCCCTTGGGGGCCAAGAATCCAGCCCACGGTGCAGCGTTGAAGTTGGCAAAGCCTTGTTCGGCCACTGTTTTGAAATCGGGATAGCTGGGTGAGCGTTGTGCCGTGGTAAGGCCAATGAGTTTGAGCTTGCCAGCCTTGATGTGTTGCTGCAAAGCGGGCAAACCGGTAATGCCCACTGTGAGTGTGCCGCCCAGCAAATCGGTGATCATGGGTGTGCTGCCTTTGTAGGGAATGTGCGTGAGTTGCACTCCTGCACGCGACTTCAAAATTTCCATGCCCAGGTGAGAGGCTGTGCCGTTGCCATCCGAGCCATAGGAATATTTGCCAGGGTCTTTTTTAAGCAAGGCAATCAGCTCTTGCAAGTTGTTGGCGGGCACCTGTGGGTTGACCACAATGGCATTCGGGAAAATGGTGGCCTGTGTGAGCGGCTCAAAATCGTTCAAGGGGTGATAGGGCATTTTCTTGAACAGGGAGGTGTTGATGGCATGCGAGCCCGTGACACCCAACACAATGTTGTAACCATCAGGTGCCGACTTGGCCACCAAGTCAGAACCCAAGTTGCCACCTGCGCCTGCCTTGTTGTCAATGATGACCGCCTGGCCCCATTTGGCGCTGAGTTTTTCGGCCACCAAGCGTGCGGTGATGTCGGTTGCGCCGCCGGCCGTGAAGGGCACCACAATGCGCACAGGCTTGTTGGGGAAGTCGGTGGTTTGTGCTTGCAGGCTTGCAGCGCCAAAGGCGCAAGCCCATAAGGCAGCTTTGATCAAGGTACTTCTGAACATGATGGTTTCCTGGGATTATTTCCAAAAAGGGAAGGGCTGCGAGTCTGCTGAGTCAGTGAGCAATTGATCAGCCCACTGTTGGGCTTCGGCTTTGCTCAAACTGCCCTCACCATAACTCATAAATTTGGCCAACAGTGCGTCTTCTGTAAATGGCATGGCCGCATCGCCAGGGACGGCCGTGATCTCGTGTTCGTGCACGCTGCCATCTTGGCATTCAATGCGCAGGCGTGCTGCGCGTTTTTGTTGCTGTGTCCAATGTGGCTCGATGGCCACTTCAACCAAAGATTCCAACTGCCGCATGCTGGCATCTTGAAACTGAGGCTGGCGGTACACCCAAGGATCGAGTCGGCCCCAACGCAGCATGGCGGCCAAACCAAAGCTCAATGAAAACTGCGCTTGCAAGGGCGTTTGAGGTGCGCGGTTGCCGCAGTAAATGGTGGCCTCTTCGTACACCTGCAAAGTGATCTTTTGAATGTGTGACAAATCGATGGCGGGCCGCAACGCGCTGGCGGCCAGGGCGCCATAGTGCACGTGCCTAACGGCCGCATATGGCTTGAAGTAAGCCTGCAAAATTTGAAATTCTGGGCGTGTGTCAAAAGGCAGTGCCTCTTTGCCCATGCCAACTTGGGCAAAGACTTCGCTTGCATTGGCGGGCGCCGTCACGCCACTGGCAACGGCCAATGCCGCACTCTGCCCCAGTTGCGCAGCATGGCCCAAATACGTGTTGCGCGACGTGGCGCCCGATTGAATGGGCAAGTACAAACTCATGGGCATTTGGCAAGCCGCCACTTGCACCGCCTGTGCAATTTGGGTGGGCGACAAGCCCATGGCATGGGCCACGGCTGCCGCTGCGCCCAAAGCCGGCCAATTGCCATCCACGTGCATGCCCTTGTTGATGCGCAAGCTGGCGCCGTAGCGCGCACCTACTTCGTAGCCCACCACCAATGACTTTAGAAATTGCCCATAACTTAGCTTTGACGACATGGGCAGCAAGGCGGCCATGGCGGCAACACCCGGCCGGCCATGTGCACCGGCATGGCCTTCGCACGCTTCGTCCCAGCAAATGGCCATGGCCAACAGCATGGCGGCGTTGGCTTGTGAAACGCCCTTGCCTGAATGTTGCGCAAAGTCAAAAGCCCCTGGATCTGCCAGTGACGCTTGTTCTTCGAACTGACGCACTTCGGTGGCGCGATGGCCTGCAATGGCGCAGCCTAAGGTGTCGAGCACCAAGTGCCTTGTGTGCTTCAGAACATGAGGATGATCCGACAAATCCGTGTGGTGAAGCCACTCAAGGACAGAGAGAAGCGGTGTGCTCATGGGGCCTTCAGTAAATCTTGCAATTGCGACAGTGAATCTAACCAAGCCCGCGCAGGGGTCTGGCGAATGGGCTCGCCATGGTTGTAACCGTAGGTCATGAGCACCACTGGGCATCCAGCGGCATCTGCGGCTTGCGCGTCGTTGCTAGAGTCGCCCACCATCAAGGTGCGCGCCGGACTGCTTTGCAAGGCTTCGCAGGTTTTGAGCAAAGGCAAAGGGTCTGGTTTTTTGCGCTCAAAACTGTCGCCACCAAACACCTGGGCAAAGTAGGGCGCCAGTCCCTTGTCTTTGATGAGGGGCAGTGTGAATGAGATGGGCTTGTTGGTGAGGCAGGCCAAAGGCAAACCCATGGCCTTGAGCTGTTCTAAACCGTCCATCACACCCGGAAAGACTTTGGAAAACTCGCCGTTGATGCTGAGGTAATGGTGCTCGTAGCGTTCCCATACGGGTGTGAACAAAGGGTCTAGGTCTTGTGCACGGCCTGCCACTTCGGGCAATGCCAATTGGTGCTTTAGAACCGTGCGGATGAGGTGCTCTGAGCCCTTGCCAATGCTGCGTTCAATCAGGGTGCGAGGGGCTGTGGGCACCTGCAGGTCTGCCAGAGCGCGGTTCAGTGCCACTTCAAAGTCGCCAAGGGTGTCGACCAGGGTGCCGTCGAGGTCAATCATGACGGCTTGTAAATTGAGTCTGTTCATGTGTGGATGTTAAAACAG
>JAHEBO010000078.1 GCA_024642215.1 Limnohabitans sp. | reverse complement strand
TAGACCCCTCCGCCCCCAAGCTGTGGCTCAACATGTGCGCCTGGAAAGTGCCCGCTGGCTTTCCCTCGCCCGCAGCCGACCACACCCAAAAACGCATCGACCTCAACGACCACCTCATCCGCAACAAAGAAGCCACGTTCATTTTCAAAGTGAAGGGCGACTCTATGGTGGGCGCGGGCATTTACGAAGGCGATGCGCTGGTTATTGACCGCTCCATTGAAGCCAAACACAACAACATTGTGTTGGCCGTGCTCAACAACGAGTTCACCGTGAAGCGTTTGTACAAGCGCGGTGGCGTGGTCAAGCTGGTGGCCGAAAACAATTTGTATCCGCCCATTGTGGTCAAGAGCGGCGAAGAGCTGAGCGTTTGGGGCGTGGTGACGTACAACTTGCACAAGTTGTATTGACACCTCATCAACCTGTCATGCCTCGCTATGAGTTCTGCCACACCAGCATCTGTTCAACAATTGGCCCTGGTCGATTGCAACAACTTCTACGTCAGTTGCGAACGATTGTTCCGCCCCGACCTGCGCAACGTGCCCGTGGTGGTGCTGTCCAACAACGATGGCTGCGTGGTGTCGCGCTCCAACGAGGCCAAGGCTTTGGGTGTGCGCATGGGCCAGCCCTGGTTTGAATGCAAAGCTTTGGTGGCCGAGCACGGCGTGTTTGCGCTCAGCAGCAACTACGCTTTGTATGCCGACTTGTCCAACCGCGTGATGCAAATTTTGAGCGAATATTCGCCGCGCTCCGAGGTGTATTCCATTGACGAATGTTTTGTCGATCTCACCGGCACCCCCAACCTGCGCGAAGTAAGTTACACCATGCGCCAGCGCGTAGTGCAGTGGACAGGTATTCCGGTGTGCGTGGGCATTGGGCCCACCAAAACGCTGGCCAAGCTGGCCAACCATGTGGCCAAGAAGCATCCGCGCTCGCAAGGTGTTTTCCATTTCAACGCGCTCACTGAAATTCAAAAAGAAAAGCTGCTCACTCAGCTACCCGCCAGCGAGGTGTGGGGCGTGGGCCGCAAACTCACCAAGCGTTTGGCCGAGTACAACATTCACACGGTGCAAGATTTGAAAGTGGCACACACACCCACACTGCGCGCCGACTTTGGCGTGGTGATTGAAAAAACGCAACGCGAATTGCAAGAAATTCCGTGCGTCGATTTGCAAGAGGTCACGCCCGACAAACAGCAAATCATTTCCAGCCGATCGTTTGGCAACATGGTCACCGAACTACCCGTTTTAAAAGATGCGTTATCTACGTTTGTGGCCAACGCCTGCACCAAACTGCGCGCACAAAACAGCCAAGCTGCCATCATTCAAGTGTTCTTGCACACCAACCGTTTTAGAAAAGATTTACCGCAATACTCGCCCAGCTTGGCGGTGCCACTGCCCTACCCCACCAACGACAGCCTGGTCATTTTTAGATGGGTGGACGCGCTGTGCCAGCGCATGTACAAGCCCGAATACCAATACAAAAAAGCCGGCATTGTATTGAGCGACATCAGCCCAGTCACGCACTACCAAGGCGACTTGCTAGAAGAACCTGCGCCTGCGCAAGGCACGCTCATGCAAACCTTGGATGCCCTGAACCAACGCTTTGGCCGCGGTGCAGTGAAAGTGTCCACGCAAGGCGCCTACACTGGGTGGCAAATGCGGCAAGAAAGACGATCGCCCAACTACACCACCGATTGGGCGGAGGTGCCGGTGGTCTAGAATGAATTTTTCGTCATTGACAACATCACCATGCCCACGCTGCCCACCACTGCCATCGTTCGAGAAGTCGGTCTTCGTGACGGTCTGCAAAGCATTCAAACCATTTTGCCGACAGCGCAAAAAATAGAGTGGGTCAAGCAGGCCTACGCTGCCGGTCAACGTGAAATTGAAGTGGGCTCTTTTGTGCCGCCCAAACTCATGCCGCAGCTGGCAGATACTTGGGACGTACTGGCTTTTGCCAAAACACTGCCCGGCCTGACGGCCTCTGTGCTCATCCCCAATTTGAAAGGTGCCGAACGCGCATTGGAAGGCGATGCCGACCTGATGGTCTTGCCTTTGTCGGCCAGCCATGCGCACAGCTTGGCCAACTTGCGCAAAACGCCCGATGAAGTGGTGCAAGAGCTGGCGCGCATTCGCGCTGCACGAGATGCCTCTGGCAAGAAGACACTCATTGAAGGCGGCGTGGGCACCGCGTTTGGTTGCACCTTACAAGGCGAAGTGAAAGTGGAAGAAGTACTGCGCCTGATGCAAGCTTTGCTTGACGTCGGCGCAGACCGCGTGAGCTTGGCCGACACCGTGGGCTATGCCGACCCGCACTCAATCAGCGTACTGGTAGAAAAAGCCTTGCGCATTGCGGGCAACAAACTGTGTTGTGGCCACTTTCACGACACGCGTGGCTTGGCCCTGGCCAATGCTTACGCCACCCTCAGCCTGGGCATCCAACGCTTTGATGCTTCGCTCGCCGGCATTGGAGGCTGTCCACATGCACCTGGCGCCAGCGGCAACGCGGCCACCGAAGACTTGGCCTTTATGCTGGAGGCCTCTGGCGTCAAAACAGGCATCGACATTCCCAAACTGTTGGCGTTGCGCCAGCAAGTGGCCGAATGGTTGGCAGGTGAACAAACGCACGGCACTTTGTGGCGCGCTGGCTTGCCCAAGAATTTCAAAGGAGCACTTCATGGCTGATTTATTTGAAAACCCAATGGGTTTGTGCGGTTTCGAGTTCGTAGAGTTTGCATCCCCTGTGGCGGGAGTTATCGAGCCCTTGTTTGAAAAAATGGGCTTTTCTTTGGTGGCCAAACACCGCTCCAAAGACGTGGTGCTGTACCGCCAAGGCGACATCAATTTCATTGTCAACCGCGAGCCTAGAAGCCTAGCGGGTTACTTTGCGGCAGAGCACGGTCCCTGCGCATGTGCACTCGCATTTCGGGTGAAAGACTCTCACAAAGCCTACGCCCGTGCGCTAGACATGGGCGCGCAACCCGTCGAGGTGCCGACAGGGCCGATGGAGTTAAGACTGCCCGCCATCAAAGGCATCGGCGGTGCGCCCCTGTATTTGATCGACCGTTACGAAGACGGCCGAAGCATTTACGACATTGACTTTGAATTCATCGAAGGTGCAGACCGCCACCCAGTAGGCCATGGCTTCAAAATCATCGACCACCTCACCCACAACGTGTACAAAGGTCGCATGGCGTTTTGGGGCGCTTTTTACGAGAAGATTTTTAACTTCCGAGAAATTCGCTACTTCGA
>JAHEBO010000031.1 GCA_024642215.1 Limnohabitans sp. | reverse complement strand
CGATCGCATTGGCGACTTAATTGAGTGGACTAAAGAAAAACCCCTTGAGCATGACTGCTGAAGGGGTTCTTAATTTTGGCTCCTCGACCTGGGCTCGAACCAGGGACCTACGGATTAACAGTCCGGCGCTCTACCGACTGAGCTATCGAGGAATATTCGGTTGCTAGCAAAAAGTACACAAAAATTCAGAGTCTTTAGGACTTAGAGCGACTGTGCTGTTTCGCTAAGCCTCGCATTGTAGCAAAAAATAATGTACCTTTTCAAGAGTGAAAGGTTTTTTTCCAAGAGATTGAAAAAATAGCTTTTTATGCTCGTGAAGCTTGTCTGAAAAGTACAGCGTCAAGATTCTGGACGCTGGCGTTGGTCTCAACACATCTCTACCGTCCAGCTCTGGACGCTTAAGTTTCACTGGACGGGGAGGGGGTGTCTAGAGTCTGGACGGTAATGGCCGCATTAGGCTGGAAGCGAAAGCTCACCAGAAGCCGCTTTGTTGCGTGACTCTACGTTTTTGGAGTGCAAAAAGCATAGGCACCGGCAACCGCGACTACAGTCCATATCAAGAGAAAGAACCAGATCGTCGAGAGCCACCACCGCGCCTTAACGAACCGAGTTTTCCATTCAGACATCACTGGCGTTCCATTGGCTGCTCCCAATTCAGTCGCAATTCGCTGCTGAGGTCCGCCTTATGTTGCGGGTGAGCGAGGTTTGGCCTTGGCGCAAAAGGCGCGGGCCATCTACGCGGAACTGGAAGGTCGTCAACTGTTTTTCCACCCTGTCACCGGTGGTGGCACAGATGCTGGTTTTGCCAGTGGTTCCGGCAAAGCAGCGGTGCTGGAAAGCTTGGGCTTGGCCGGTTGGGGTTTTCATGCCAAAGACGAGTACATTGAAATTGACTCCATCGTGCCACGTTTGTATTTGACAGGCCGATTGCTGCAGGAGCTTGGCAAGACACCTTGAGTGTCAAACGCTGCGTAGATTTCAAACCCACATTAAAGGATCAAAAATGTTCAGTCACGTGATGGTCGGTGCCAATGACCTTGAAGCATCTCGAAAATTTTACGACGCAGTTCTGGGCACCCTAGGTATTGCTCCCGGCGTTATCAACAAAGACACACGCTATTTCTACAGAGCGCCAACGGGTACTTTTTCCATCACCCAACCTATCGATGGTCAGCCTGCCACACCTGCGAATGGTGGCACCATTGGATTTTTGGCTGCGACGCTGGAACAGGTGCATGCGTTTCATGCTGCAGGTCTGGCCAACGGCGGAACGCCTTGCGAAGAGCCACCGGGTCCTAGAGAAGGCTCGTTTGGTACTTTGAATCTCTCTTATCTTCGAGACCCCTCAGGCAATAAGATTTGTGCATTGCACCGGCCCACAACTTAATTTTAGAAGACAAGCTATTGTTTGTTCGAAGTGGTTAGAGTTTGTTTTTCATGAGCTAACCCTGTCCCTCGCAACGCTTCCACCTCGAAGGACTGCACCCAAAATTGGCCTGAAACCAATGGTTCATGCTGCTGGGCAGCGCAAAGCCCAACAGCGCAGAAATCTCTTGGAGACTCAGGTCACTCTCTTGGAGGTGCCGTTTCACGGCGTCCATTCTGACTCTGTCCAACAACTCAGCAAAGCCAAGCCCGTCTGCTGAAAGTTGTCTGTGCAAGGTGCGGCGGTCTCTGTTCATTAAGCGGGCCACGGCGGTGGCGGTGCAGTCTCCGCTGGGCAGCAGTGCGAGGATCACCTGGTAGCAAGTTTCTTGTGAGCTGTGCGCTCGTTTTTTCAATTCTGTTTCAAGGTATTTGCGTGCAAATCCTGCGGCCAGCTTGTCGCTTGATTCTCTGGGCTTGGCCAAATCACTGGCCAGACAAACCAAGCCATTGAAGGCTTGATTGAATTTGACAGTTTGTCCAAAAAATTTGCGATGCGCCGCAAGCTCGGCCGGTGGGCGGTGTGTGAAATAAACGCCGTGAGCTTGCCATTGCGGACCCGCCAGCTCACTGAGCATTTTGAACATGCTGCTCACGGCCAATTCAACTGACTGACGCATGGCCAGTCCGGGTGTGGGAAGCAGTTCTTCGCGAATGATCACCAGGTCATCGGCATCTTCGACGTGCAGCATCAGCGATGGATTGACCAGTTTGAGGTACTTGCACAAGGTGTTGAGTGCGTGCCGCAAGGTGGGCTCTTCACGCAGAACCAGGCTGATAGGCCCCAATGCTGACAACTTTCGCTGTGCGGCAAGTCGCAAAGCGAAGTCTTCGATTCGCGTGGCGCGTGCGGTGATCTCAAGCAATTCACGTGCGGCATCTCGTGAAATCAAGGCTTCTGGGTCTAGCAGGTCATCCGCTTTGAGTCCCACCGTGCGCATGAAGGTGTGAGGATTGCGTTCCAAGGATTGGACCAGCTCTATGTAGCCATTGAGGCTGGCGCTGCGAATCAGATGCCCAGTGGTGTGGGTGTTTAGACGTTTCACATAATGTCCCAATTAAGCAATTGAATGTCTCATTAAAGCAATTTGAGAAAAATGATACGCCAGATACTGAGGGCCATCAAGGACCCGTTGAAGTTGGTTTGAAAACTTCGCTTTCGATTTTTCAATGATTAGGAGACTCACGCATGAACTTTTTAGACGGCCATCTTTATCCTGAGAACCAGCAGCCTCTGATCATCACGGCGGCCCCTTATGCGCCAGGTTGGATTCCTTCTGATTTTCCAGAAGACATTCCTATCACCATGGCCGAGCAAATTCAAAAGGCGGTTGACTGCTACGAAGCAGGGGCCACGGTGCTGCACTTGCATGTGCGTGAAGACGATGGTAAGGGCAGCAAACGCTTGTCCAAATTCAATGAGCTGATTGCGGGTGTGCGCAAAGCCGTACCGGAAATGATCATTCAAGTGGGGGGCTCCATCAGCTTTGCACCCGAAGGCCCTGAGGGTGAGGCCAAATGGCTGTCCGACGATACGCGTCATATGCTGGCTGAGTTGCAGCCTCGTCCAGACCAAGTGACAGTGACTGTCAACACCACGCAGATGAACGTCACAGAACATGCGGGTGAGGATGATTTTCGGGGGGTGTCGCGCGGCTTTCCGCACTTGCACAAAACCTACAAAGACATGATCGTGCCTTCTAATCCTAGCTTTGTGGAGGAGCACATTCGCCGTCTGACTGAAGCCGGCATTCAAAGTGAATTTCAGGTGTACAACATCAACAGCTTTGAGACCATCGAGCGCATGATTCGCCGCGGTGTGTACAAAGGTCCGTTGGTGATGAATTGGGTGGCCATCAGCGGCGGCATGGACCAAGCCAATATTTTCAATTTGGCTAACATGTTGCGTGCCGTGCCCGATGGCGCTGTGCTGACGGTTGAGAGTTCGGTGCTCAATGTCTTGCCGATCAACATGATTGGCATTGCCCTGGGCTTGCACGTTCGCTGTGGCATTGAGGATGTGCTTTGGAACCAAACTCGCACGGGCAAGATGAGCTCGGTGGAACAGATCAAGCAACTGGTGCGAATTTCAGGCGAGTTTGGCAGGCCGATTGCCACGGCCCAGCAAGCGCGCGAGATTATGAAAATTGGCGTGTTTTATGAAACAGCCGACGAGACACTGCGCGAAAACGGCTTCGCACCCAACCGCAACGGTGCCAATCAGGGCTTCTTGCGCAAAGTCAATTGACGCTAGGCATTTGCCACTGTGATCAGTGGCAAATCAGTTGCTTTTCCAGCGCGATGGCGGTGAGTTGAACTGCTGGCTGAACCAGCGTGAAAAGGCGCTGGTTTCTGCAAAGCCCAGCAGTTGTGTGATTTGCGTGATGGAGTGGGTTTTGCCTTCAAGGTAGCTGATGGCTTGTTCACGGCGCACGTCATTCACCAGCGACTGAAAGTTGTCACCGCGCTGCTCAAGTTGGCGTTGCAAGGTGCGGGTGCTGATGCCCAGGCTTTGACTGACTTGGTCAATGTTGCTGCGGCCACGTGGCAGCAGCACATGAACAGAGCGCCGAACGTTATGGGCAATGTTGCGCTCTTGCACGCGGGGCTGAAGGTCAATGAAGTTTTGAGCGTATTTGGCCATGTTGGCATCACTGGCCGGATTGACTTTGTCCAAGTCTTCTTTGGCAAGCACGATGCCGTCAAATTCAGCGCCAAATTCAATGGCACCGCCAAAAACCTTTTGGTGTTCCAACAGGCTGGCAGGGGCCGTGTGGCTGAAGTGCACACGGCGTGGCAACCAATGGGCACCCAATTGCGATCGACACAGCGAGAGCAGGGCCCCAATTGCCAACTCCATGCGCTGCCTGCCGGGATGCGCACGACCAGTGACCAGCGCCATTTGCAAAACAGCCACATTGGGGTATTCGGCCAGGTCAATCACGACCGAATCGCTGATGAGGTGTCGGTTGCGTTGGAGCTCTTGGAGGGTGTGCCTGAGTGTGGGTTGGTGTTGCAGCAGCAGGCTGATGACCCCAAAGTCTGACAAGCGCCAAGACGCGCCCACCATCAATCCCAGGGTGGCGCACTGGGCCGCCTGTGCAGATTCTTCAAACACTTCGCTGACCAGGGCCTCGGGTACTCGTAAATCAGGTGTGAGCAGGCACTGCCGGTCCAGGCCTGCATTGCACACCATTTGGACAGGGTCAATGCCCAGTCCTCGCGCGACATCGGAGTACTTGGCAAGGGTTGCACTGCGAACAAGGATATTCATGCCGAAAGCTGTCTGAGAGGTTTCTAAAGAATGCCCAAGAAAGTCAGCTCATTGAACCCATTTTCTTGACCGAAATCAATGAGGGTGCACCCTAGGGTGACAGCGTGCAGTTTGCCCACGTGTCGCCAATTGCAAATTGGATGGCATGAGAAGTCAAGTGGCAAGTGGCGCTCATCAGAACAATCACTGAAGCATTTCCAGGCAAGCGGTCTGCACAGGCGGGATCTCTTGCGACATCTTCAGAAAGGTTTTTCAAATGCGAATTGAACCCCTAACCCCGGCCATTGGCGCTGAAATTTCTGGCGTCAACCTGGGTGACGCTTCTCGTGACACCGACCTCTTCAATGAAGTCAAGGCGGCTTTGCTGAAGCATCGCGTGATTTTCTTGCGAGACCAAGACATCACCCGTGCTGAGCACGTGGCCTTTGCAAGGTGCTTTGGTGACCTTGAAGACCATCCTGTGGCGGGCAGTGACCCTGAGCATCCCGGCTTGGTGCAGATTTATCGCAACGAAAAGCGCGAGAACTACGAAAACAATTACCACAGCGACGGCTTGTGGCGCCAAAACCCAGCCATGGGTTGTGTGCTGCGTTGCATTGAGTGCCCCCCTTTTGGCGGTGACACCATTTGGGTCAACATGGTTGAGGCCTATAACAACTTGCACGACGATGTGAAAAAGAAAATCGAAGGTTTGCGTGCACGCAACAGCATTGAGCATTCCTTTGGCGCTGTCATGAGCCTTGAAGCACGTACCAAGCTGGCAGAGCAACACCCTCCTGCTGAACACCCCGTGGTGCGCATTCACCCAGAGACTGGTGAAAAGGTGTTGAACGTGTGCAGCTTCACCACGCACTTTGTGAACTATCACACGCCAGAGAACGTGCGCTATGGCGTCGACAAATCGCCAGGTGCCAGTTTGCTGCTGCAACTTCTGATGAGCCAGGCCACGATTCCAGAGTACCAAGTTCGCTTTAAGTGGAGGCCCAACAGCGTGGCCATTTGGGACAACCGCGCTACGCAGCATTACGCCGTGATGGATTACTGGCCTGCGCCTCGCAAGATGGAGCGTGCAGCCATTGTGGGCGATCGTCCGTTTTAAACGCCCCCCATTTTTCAACAGAAAGAATGCCATGAATTTTCTTGACGGTCACCTTTTCCCAGAAAACCAACAACCCCTCATCATCACGGCCGCGCCATACGCACCAGGCTGGCAGCCTTCGGATTTTCCAGAAGACATCCCTGTCACAATGGAAGACCAAATTCAAAAAGCGGTGGACTGCTACAACGCCGGTGCCACGGTCTTGCATTTGCACGTCCGCGAACTCGATGGCAAAGGCAGCAAGCGTTTGTCCAAATTCAATGAACTGATTGCAGGTGTTCGCAAAGCGGTGCCCGAGATGATCATTCAGGTGGGAGGCTCGATTTCCTTTGCACCTGAATCCGACGGTGCGGCAGCCAAGTGGCTGTCAGACGATACGCGGCACATGCTGGCAGAACTGGACCCAACGCCCGACCAAGTGACGGTGACGGTCAACACCTCGCAAATGAACGTGACGGACCATGCAGAAGATGCCGATTTTGTGGGCACGTCAAGGGCCAATCAAACCTTGTTCAACACCTACAAAGACATGACCGTGCCTGCGGCGCCTTTGTGGGTCGAGGAGCATGTGAGGCGCTTGACGGCCGCCGGCATTCAAAGCGCATTTCAGTGCTACAACACCAACAGCTTTGAGTCCGTAGAGCGTTTGATTCGCCGCGGTTTCTACAAAGGTCCATTGGTGATGAACTGGGTGGCCATTGGTGGTGGCATGGACACCCCCAACGTTTACAGCTTGGGCAACTTCATGCGCGGCATTCCAGATGGTGCGGTGGTGACTGTCGAGAGCAATGTGCGCAATGTCTTGCCCGTCAACATGATGGGCATTGCGATGGGCTTGCATGTGCGCTGTGGCACCGAGGACGTCATTTGGAACCAGCAACGCAGCGCCAAAATGAGCACCGTTGCCCAGATTGAACAACTGGTTCGAATTTCACAAGAGTTTGGTCGTCCGATTGCCACGGCCAAAGAAGCACGTGAGATTTGCCGCATCGGCGTGTTTTACGACACGGCCGATGAAGCGCTTGCTGCGAACGGATTTGCGCCCAATCGCAATGGGGGCACGCAAGGCTTTTTACGTAAAACACAGTGAACCTCACATCATGACAACGGGAGACAAAATGAAATATACCGATTTGAAAAAACGACACTACCTGGGCCTGTGCGGTGCACTGATGGCATGGCCCATGGTTTCATGGGGCCAAGGCGTTGAGTCTTGGCCGAATCGACCCATCACCTGGGTGGTGGCCTCTGCCCCAGGTTCTGGTTTGGATGTGATTGCCCGTGAAACAGCGCAAAAACTCAGCATCGCTTTGAAGCAGCCAGTGATTGTGGACAACAAACCTGGTGGCACGGGTGCACTGGCTGGCACCACGGTGTCACGCAGCAAACCTGATGGCTATACCTGGTTGTACAGCAACGCTTCGTTCATGGCCGTGGCGCCTGCCGTGTTGGCCAAAATGCCTTATGAGCCCAACAAAGAGTTAACGCCTGTGGCAGTGACAGCCGTAGGGGGTGTGATTTTGTCGGTCAGCAAAGATCTGCCGGCCAACAACTTGAAAGAGTTGGTGGCCTTGGTCAAAGCCAAACCCGACGCCTACAGTTATGGCACTTGGGGGGCAGGCTCTTCAGGTCACTTGATGATGGAGTGGTTGCAAAAGCAAGCGGGCCTGAAAATGACCCACATTCCCTACAAGTCCACGCCTCAAATTGTGAATGAATTGACAGCTGGTATTTTGAACATGGGCTGGACTGATCCTGGGACGCCTGTGGCCTTGATTGAAAACAAACAAATCAAAGGCATCGCCATCAGTGGCAACGTGCGCGCGCCCAGAACATCGGGCATTGGCACGATGGGGGAACAAGGATTTCCGTTTGACGCTGTGGGCTGGTTTGGTGTGTTTGCACCGGCACAAACACCCAAAGCCATTGTGGAGCGCATGAACGCAGAGATCAACAAAGTTTTGAAAACACCGGAGATGGCCAAGCGTATGGAGTCCATGAACTTTGAACCCCCACCCATCAAAACGGTTGACGAATTCAAAGCCATTTTGGCCAAGGATTTGAAAACCTGGCAAAGCATCGCGCAAGACGCCAACATTTCAATGGAATAAAAAAAGAGGCTCCGAAAGGAGCCTCTTGCACATGGTGAGTTCAGTCGCTTAGAAGCGCATGCCTGCCACCACGCTCAAGTAGCTGCGGTCCACCAGCAAGTTGTAGTTGCCACCGCTGAAGCGGTTGTACTGCACATCGGTGTAGTATTTTTTGTCCCATTCGGCGCGAAGGGCAGGGCGAACCACGGTGCGGCCCTCAGAGAAGGTGCCGTCATACGAGTAACCTTTGACATCCTTGGCCACATAGAGAGAGGGTGTGAGTGTGGCGCCAGCCCATGCATTGGGATAAGAGGCGGTGGCCAACAAACGCACGCCCCAGGCATTGCTGCTGGTGTAACCGTCGGTTGTACATTGCTTGCCGCCCACTGCGTCCACACAGGCCGTCAGGGTGCCGCTGGCATTGATGTAGGACGCAGCGCCATAGGCTGTACCGCGTCCAAAACGAATCATGTCTTGGCTAGGCAAACCATTGATGTGGCTAAAGCCCACCTCGGCCAGTACCATCACACGTTCTGCATTGAGTGCCTTTGGAAACACCTTGCTCATGCCCAAGCTGCCAGTGGCCACGCTGAATCGGTCATAGGCGTCAAAAGTACCGCCCACGGGAATGCTGTTGATGCCTTTGCGCAGAGCCATCAAAGAGGCTGGGCTGCGGCCATAAAAGGCCGCCAACAAGTCGGATGCATTGAAAGAGATGGCTTGGTTGGCGCGATAGGCCAACTCACCGTAGGTGGTCGTGGCCGCATCCAGTTTCTTGTTGAATGACAAGCCATACACGCGCACATTGTCGGGGTAGATCAAACCATAGTTGGTGTCGGCTGTGGAGACGGTGGTGGCGTTGACCGTCATGCGGTAGCTGGGCGTCACGCTGCTTGTATTGAGTGCATAGAGTTTGACGTCAGCGTCCAATCCGTCTGCTTTAAAGGCATAAGACAAACCGAAATGCTTGGGGTTGCTAGGCTCAATGTCGGGGTTGCGATGCACGTAGTTGTTGTTGGCCAAATGGCCTTTTTCTGAGTTGCCACCAAAGGAGATCATGTTGCAACCCCCTGCGATGAACGAGGCGACATCGAAGTAAGTGCCGCAAGCAGGGTAGACGTTGCCGCGGTGTTCATAAGCCATGAATCCTTCGAGGCTCCATGCGTTGCCTGCAGCCAACTTGGCGCTCAGCATGCCCAAAGGCAATTTCCCTTCAAAGGGTTGGGCACCGGGACGGAACAAAGAAGGCAAGTCCACGGGGTTGATGACGGAGCCAATGCCGCCGCCAATCAGTTGTGAGCCACCCCAGTTCAATACTTGACGGCCTAAACGGTAGTCCAAAGACTTGCCGCCGTCGACGGTGCTGTTGCCGTAGACATAGATGTCGCGCAACTCAGCGTTGTTGAACTTGGAGCTGCTGTCAAAACCTTTGTCACTCAATGGGATGTTGGGTGTGAAGGCATTGGGGAAATTGCCATAAGCTGCATTGTTTTCACCCAGCGCAAAATCCTTCCAGGCACTGGCACGCACAAACAAACCTACTTTGTCTTTTTTGAGGTCCAGGTCCACCGTACCTTTGAGGGCTGTGGAGATTGCATCACCTTTGTAAAAGTTCAGGTTAGGCCCACCGTTTTGACCCGCCAGTTTGCCCGCAGGGATGCCTGGCACATTAGGGCTGACCACCACCGAGTAAGCGTTGGGGCTGGGGTCTTCCATCCGGATTTGTGTGCCGAAGGTCAGTACGCCGTTGAGCTTGCCTTGCACGCCCTCTGCGGTCTGAAAATCATAAGCTTGGGCGTGCAGGCAAGCTGCAGCCAGGGCGGTCAGTGTCCAAATATTGCGTGTGCGAACCATGTGTTGTCTCCGTTAGAAATTGAAGCCTTGATTTTTCTCAACATGTTGTTTGTTGATTTATCGAATTGCGACAGCGACTTATCAATTCATGACGCAAGTCTGCATGCTGGCGCTGAATTTGCAGGGCTTCAAAGTGCCGGCACTGACAATCGGTGAATCAAGTCCAAGGCCATGGGCCATTCACCATAGCCCGATGCAGGATTGAGGTGTCCTACTGCGCCCAAATCAAGGATTTCACTGTGCCAAGCTTGCGCCAATTGCTGGGCACTTTCTTGGGAGGCTAAAGGGTCGTTGCTGCTGGTGCAGACCAAGCTGTGAAACGGCAGTGGCTGTCGTGGCACGGGTAACCAAGCACCGGCTGTCAATGCGGCAATCGATGGATAGCCGTCGGGCATGGGTGTCTCAAAGTCAGGGGGAGCGGCCAGCAAGGCGCCGCACACCCGGTCCAAGTGCTGGCTGCGCAAGGCCCAATGCGCCACCATGATGCAACCGCCACTGTGGGCCACGATCAGCACAGGGCCTTGCATGCCGGCAATGGCATCTTCGATGGCCAACACTCTTTTGGCGCAATCAAGGTCTTCACGGCCCATTGGGGGGACCACCTTGACGTTCGGAAGTTTTGCGGCCAGCAAGGTTTGCCAGTGGGTTTCTACATGGTCTCTCAAGCCAGGAACAATCAAAACAGCAGGGGCAAAGGCCATTGGGAAACTCCAAAATTTGAGGGGTCAATTGCAAAAAATAAGGGAAAACTATAGGTGGGCAGGGTTGGAACGGATTTGCCAATTCACGACTTCGAGTTAGCATTTCACGTCAAATTGAACAGGTGGATTCGAAGTGTTTCGGCCACGGCTCAGTGCACGGAGGTTGGGATGAACAAGTCAAAAGCGCAGCATCAAGTGATGCAGGTTCGCGCTGCGGCCCTGAGCCATTACGAAACGGTCGCCCGAAAATTGGGCGTCAACGTTCAACCTTTGCTGCGCAAAGTGGGCTTGACGCGTCAAATGTTGGTGTCACCCACTCAATTGATTCCGGTCAACAGCGCCGTGGGGCTATTGGAGCTGACAGCTCATGAAAGTGGTTGTGACACAGTAGGTTTGATGATGGCCGAGGCGCGTGTGCTGTCTGATTTTGGTCCTGTCAGTTTGCTCTTAATGCAACAGCAAAGCATGCGCAGCGCCTTGAACACCATCATGCAGTACCGACATCTGCTCAATGAATCCTTGGGCATGCACATTGAAGATGCGGGCAAGTACACCCTGATTCGCGAAGAAATCATGACCGACCAGGCGGGTGGTGCCATTCAATCGACCGACATGGCGGTGGGCGTGCTGATTCTTATTTTCAGGGCCATCTTGGGGCCCAACTGGCGACCCCATGCAGTGCACTTCACGCACTCAGCGCCGCAAGACCTTCAGATTTTGAAGCGGATTTTCAGATGCGGATTGCATTTTGACAGCGACTTCAACGGCCTGATGTGCCTCAGCTCAGATCTGGACGCGGTCAATGTGATGGCAGACCCTGCCATGGCCAGTTATGCACAATCATTTTTAGAAGCCATCCCTAAGCCGGGGCAAAGTTCTTTTGTGCTGGACGTGCGTCGCTCGGTTTATTTGCTGCTGCCCATGGGCCGCGCCAATGTCGATCAAGTGGCTTCCGGATTGGGCATGAATGTGCGCACCTTGCAGCGCCGTCTTGAAGAAAGTCAGGTGAGTTTTTCAGATGTCTTGAACGATGTGCGCTGTGAGTTGGCACAGCGCTACATCAAGCACACCTCGCATGCGTTTGCGCGTGTGGCTGAGTTGCTGGGGTATTCCAACACCAGCTCCTTCAACCGTTGGTTCACCGCGCAATTTCAGTGCACGCCTTCACACATGCGTGCCTGATCGCATCACGCGGCTTTTTGCAAGAAGCCTTGGTTGCCGCCATTTCGATTGGGTGAGTAGCCATTGGCTGCCAAGGTTTCTTCTACTGTGTCGTAGAACACGCCAATCTTCAAAATTTCACGTGCCTCTTTGCCGTTGGCCACATCGCGGCCCATTTCATTAGACACGCGCACCAATTGCTTGATTTGCTCAACGGTGCTCATGCGTCCCGTGCGCTTTTGATTCCAAAGATTGTCTTCAATACCACAGCGAACATGCAAGCCCATGGACATGCCCATCATGTTGATGGGCAACACATTGCGCATGCTGCTTTCCACCGTCAATTTGGCGCCATCTGGAATGGCGCGCAAGAAATTGGCCATGTTGTAAATGTTGGGCGCATCCATGCCGCCGCTGATGGCCACCCAATTCATCACCAACGGACCTTTGTACACACCGCGGCGAATCAATCGCTCTACGGTTTCATAGCTGTTGATGTTGTAAAACTGAAAAGCACTCTGAATGCCAGCTGCACTGAGTCGGCGGATGTGCTCTTCAAACCAAGCAGGGTTGGAGGGCACGACCATTTCACTGAAAGCGCGTCGGCCATTGGGCGTTCCCAGCGAGGTTCCTGCAAAATCACGCTCGTCCATGTGCTCCAGCACATTCATTTGCGTGGTGTTGACGGTCACAGTGACTTGGTCAGGCTTGGGTGAAAGCTCGGCCAACATGTGGCGTGTGTCATCCGACAGCCACTTGGCGATGGCGCCATCTGACTCTGGCGCAAATGAGATAGAACCTCCCACTTGAATCACCATGTCGGGCACGGCTTGGCGAACTCCCGCAATCAGTTCGTTGAATTTGGAGAGTCGTTTAGAACCCGATCCATCGGCTTCACGCACATGCAAGTGCAAAACGGTTGCACCAGCGTTGTAGCAATCTACCGCTTTTTGAATTTGGTCTTCCATGCTGACGGGAATGTCTTCTGGGTAATCGGAGGGAATCCACTCAGGGCCGTAGGGCGCTGCTGTGATGATGAGTTTGTCTTGGTTTTCAGGGAAAAGATGACCGTCGAGGAAATTCATAAATGCTCCAAACAAGGAATGTGAATGAGGGTTTTAAACAAAGGGTGTTCAGGGCATGAGCACAATCGCACCTGTCGATTTGCGTGACTCCAACAAGCGGTGCGCTTGGCCCGCTTCGGTGAGTGAAAACACATGGCTAGGTTCACTCACAATGTTGCCTGCCAGTACTTTGTCAAACAGCTCTTTGGCCATGTCGAGCATGTGCGCGCGAGGCTTGGCGTAATGAACCATGGCCGGGCGGGTGAGCCACAGAGACTTCACAGCCAGCATGCGCGAATCAATGTTGACTGGCCCAGAGCTGGTGCCGTTGCTGACCAGCGTACCGCGCGCTTGCAGACTGGCAAGCGAGGCTTGCAGGGTGTCTTTGCCGACAGAGTCAAAGACCACGGGAACACCTTGACCGTCCGTGATTTCCATCACGCGTTGGGCAATGTCTTCACGCGTGCTCACAATGGTGTGCGCGCAGCCATGGGCTTTGGCAATGGCCGCTTTCTCATCGCTGCTGACCACGCCAATCATGTTGACGCCCAAGGCGCGTGCCCATTGGCATGCAATCAAGCCAACACCGCCAGCCGCTGCGTGGTACAGAATGGTTTCACCGCCCTTGAGAGGGTAGACCTGACGGAACAAATACTGTGCGGTCATGCCCTTCATGATGAGTGTAGAGGCGGTGCTGTCCGAGATGCCATCGGGCAATGGAATCAACACATCTGCAGGCATCACGCGCACATCGGCATAAGCGCCCAAGGGGCCGAGCAAGTAGCCTACGCGATCACCGACGCGAATGTCGCTGACACCTTCACCCACGGCTTCCACAACGCCCACGGCATCGGATCCCAATCCGCTGGGAAAGCTGGGCACGGGGTATTGGCCTGTTCGGAAATACACATCAATGAAGTTGACGGCAATGTGGCTGTGTCTGACCCTGGCTTGACCGGGGCCTGGTGCACCCACTTCAACGGTTTCCAGTTTCAAGACTTCTGGTCCACCAATTTGGTGAAAGCGAATGACTCGGTTCATAAATTTCCTCAATGAATTTCTAAAAATTTTCAGTAGGGAACGCTGCCGACAATGCCGGCGCGTTCCATTTTTCGGTGGCATGGTGGGTAGTCCATCACGGCGTAATGTTGCGTGGCGCGGTTGTCCCAAATGGCAACGCTGTAAGGCTGCCAGCGCCAACGCACTTGGTACTCTGGCACGTATGCTTGGCTGATCAGGTATTGCAGCAAGTCACCACCGACTTGGTTGTAGTCTTGACCGTAGCGAACATTTTGTTTGTTGTGGTAGTTCACAAAATGCGTGGCAAAGCTGTTCACAAACAGCACTTTTTCTTGCGTCTCAGGGTGCGTGCGAATGACAGGATGTTCTGAGTCAGGGTATTGCGTGCGCATGGTCCGGCGCTTTTCTTCAGGCATGGCCGCAGCAAATGACGAGTGGAAGCTATGGTTGGCGCGCAGACCTTGAATCTGGTCTTTGATGTGCTGTGGCAACTTTTCGTAGGCCAATGCCATGTTGGCCCAAATGGTGTCGCCGCCCACAGGAGGGCACTCAATGCAGCGCAGCACACATCCCAGCGCCGGGGCAGGGCGCCAGGTGCCGTCGGTGTGCCATGAGTTCTCATAGCGGTCGATGGGGCTGTCGGGGTTTTTGTAAATTTGAACCAGCCCGGGGGCTTCTGGGTGACTGGGCACCATCGGATGCGTCTCCAATTCTCCCAAGCGTTGTGCGAAGGCCATGTGATCAAGGCGAGACAATTTGTCCAAAGTTTGATCACGCAGAAAAAGCACCTTGTGTTTCAGCAAGGCGGCATAAATCTCGTTGAACAAAGCGTCGTCTCGCACAGCGTCGCCCAAGCTGACATCGTGCAATTGCGCGCCAATGGCGCAGGTTAAAGGTTCAATGCGCATGGGGAGTCTCCGGTTGCATGGCAGGTGCTCAAAATGTAGCCACCCCTTGCGTGTAACCATTTGCCAATTCACGACTTTGATTTAGCATTTAACGACAGGGTTTCAAGCATTTGCGGTCAGCATCGATGATCAGGGTGAACCCGATGTGACATGGAAAGATAATTCACTGTCGTCAACGGATAAATGACTCGCACAGACATTCTGAACAATCGCCACATCCCATTTCAGAACAACTCATCAGGAGACCACCGATGTTCAATTTTTCGCAAATTCGCAAATTTCAACGCCAAGCACTGACGGTCTTGGCAGGTGCATTGCTGTCACACGCTGCAATGGCTTGGACCGACAAGCCCGTTAAATTGTTGGTGCCTGCACCAGCAGGTGGCAACATCGATGTGATTGCCCGTTTGTTGGCCGACCAACTCTCTGCCGACATTGGACAACCCATGGTGGTAGAAAACAAACCTGGTGCTGGCGGTGCCATTGCCGTTCAAGCCATGCGTGCAGCGCCGGCCGATGGTCAAACCTTGATGGTGACCGCCAGCAATGTGCTCACAGAAATTCCGCACGTGATGAAAACCGGCTTTGACCCCTTGAAAGACGTGCGCCCTGTGGGTTTTGTGGCGCGTGGCAATTTGGTCATGATTGCCGCCCCCAATGTGCCCGCCAAAGATTTCAACAGCTTCATGGCGTATGCCAAGAAAAATCCAGGCAACCTCAGTTTTGCGTCCTATAGCACCGGCACAATTTCGCATTACGTGGGCATGATCCTGAATCAAAAAGCGGGATTGGATTTGCAGCACGTGCCGTTTTTGGGTTCGCCGCCCGCCTTGGCACAAGTGATGGGTGGACAAATTCCCGTGATGTTCGACGGCTTTGCCACCTCTCGAAATTTGATTTCAACAGGTAAAGTGCAGGCCTATGCCGTGGCCTCCAAAAGCAGATTGAGCCAACTGCCTGAGGTGCCAACCATGACCGAATTGGGCTACCCTGATTTGAATTTCTCCAATTGGATGGGCATCATCGCCTCGTCCAATGTGTCTGCTGACTTGGCTGAAAAAATTCACAAAGCCATTCGCGCAGCTGCTTTAAATCCTAAATTCAAAGAACGTGTGGTGGCCAATGGTTTCGAGCCTTCAGAAGATGCCAATCTTGCCCAAATGGCGCAAACGGTCAAGCTCGACTTTGACCGCAATGCTGCCATCGTGAAACAGTTCAACATTCAAATCAATCAGTGAGTCGCTTGCTTGTTGCACAGGCTTGGCTGCACACAAAGAAAAACCGAGCACAGGTTCTGTGGCCAGGCGTCAGCTTGTCCGCTGTGGTGGCCACAGCCGCGCTCTTTTTGTCAGAACACTACCAAGCACCTGTGATGCTGTTTGCCTTGCTGTTGGGCATGGCTTTGAATTTTTTATCGAAAGAGGAAAGGTCTCAGCCGGGCATTGAGTTTGTTGCCAAAGAAATTCTGCGTTGGGGCGTTGCTTTACTGGGCCTCAAAATCACGGCGGCCCAAGTGCAAACCTTGGGCTGGCAGCCCGTGTTGATGGTGGTCTTGGCGGTCACCTGCACCATCGTGCTGGGCATTGTGATGGCCAAATGGATGGGTTTCAAAAGCTTCTTTGGCTTCTTGTCGGGCGGTTCTGTGGCCATCTGTGGTGCTTCTGCTGCGTTGGCCATTGCCACCGCATTTCCTCACCATCCACAAAAAGATCGGGCCACTTTGTTTGTGGTCATCAGTGTCAGCACATTGTCGACCTTTGCCATGGTGGGCTATCCCATTTTGGTGGGTTGGTTGGGCTTGGACCCCGTTCAGGCGGGCGTTTTTTTGGGTGGCACCATTCATGATGTGGCTCAAGTGGTGGGCGCGGGATACAGCATGGGCCAGCAAACTGGCGATACCGCCACTGTGGTCAAACTCATACGCGTGGCCATGTTGGTTCCGGTGATCTTGGTGGCCGCTTGGTTAACCCGAAGAACTTCCGAAGAGCAGCCAGGCACTGTGAATGGCTCGAATACGCTTCAGCGGCCGCCCTTATTGCCTTGGTTCGCGGTGTTGTTTGTGTTGCTGGTGGTGGTGAACAGTGTGTGGCCTTTGCCCGCACTTGTTGTGTCCACAGGTCATTCTGTGTCGCGGGTATTTTTGGTTGGCGCCATGGCCGCCATTGGCATGAAAACACATTTAAAAGACATCGTCAGTGTGGGTTGGAAGCCCGTGGCATTGATGGTTTTTGAAACGGTATTCTTGGCGGGTTTGTTCATTGCATTGCTTAAATGAGATGCAGGCTGTGCAAAGCCTTTGATCGACAAGCTGGGACTTGCGACTGAATGAGTGATCTAGATCAACCATCAGCCTTGGTTGCGCAAAGTGCCGTTGCTTTGCGTGACCTGATTGCAAGCGGGGATATTTCGCCTGTTGA
>JAHEBO010000073.1 GCA_024642215.1 Limnohabitans sp. | reverse complement strand
GGTGCCTTCATGCCATCGTCTGACACTGTGAACATCACGGTGCGAGGCAAAGGTGGCCATGGCTCTGCGCCGCATTTGTCAGCCGATCCGGTGGTGGCAGCAGCTCACATCGTGGTGGCCTTGCAAACGGTGGTGTCTCGCAATGTGGACCCACGTGAAATGGCCGTCATTTCTGTGGGCGCCATTCATGGCGGTGAAGCCGCCAACGTCATTCCTCAAAATGTCACCATGCGCTTGACGGTGCGCGCTTTCAATCCAGAAATTCGCGCCATGCTTAAGCAGCGCATTACAGAACTGGTGCAATCACAGGCGCAAACCATGGGCGTACAAGCCGATGTGGATTACGATTGGCGTTACCCCTCGCTCATCAACGACGAAGCCAGCACTGCTTTCGCCAAGCAAGTGGCTTTAGACTGGTTGGGCGAGAAGGGCGTCATGCCCAACTTGGCCCCATTAACAGGCAGTGAAGACTTTTCCTTCATGCTGCAAGAGTGCCCTGGCTGCTACCTCATTGTGGGCAATGGCGAAGGTGAACATCACCACACAGGTGGCTGCATGGTGCACAACCCAGGCTATGACTTCAATGACGCCATTTTGCCGATCGCTGCCAGCTACTGGGTGAAATTGGTCAATGCCTATTTGCAGGCTTAAATCGAAAGACGGAAGACCCAAAAAAATGGCCACTCGGTTGAGTGGCCATAGGGCAAGTCTGATGTGAAGACTCAGTTCACTTGGCTCACTTGGCTTTACGTGCCTTGTCAACTGCTGCGTACATCTCGCCAACAATCGGGCCCAGTTCTGCTGTGTATTTCTCAATCACAGGCTTGGAGCGCTCGCGCAATTTGTCGATTTCTGCGGGTGATAGTTCAAACACCGTCATGCCTTTTTTCTTGATCTCTGCCAATGTTTTGGCGGCTTCGTCACGCGCCACTTTGCGCTGGTAAATGGCGGTTTCTTGGGCGCTTTCACGCATCAGTTTTTGCTCAACGGGTGTCAACTTGTCCCAGAATTTTTTGCTCACAATTACCGCTTGCGGTGTGTACATGTGGTTGGTGATGGTGAGGTACTTTGACACTTCTTCGTACTTGCCATCCAAGATGTTCAGCAATGGATTGGTCATGCCATCAATCGCACCTTGCTCCAAGGCTGTGTAGGTTTCAGTGAAGGGCATTGGCACTGGGGACGCGCCCAATGACTTCATGAAGTCCACGTAGATGGGCGTTGGGATGACTCGCATTTTGATGCCTTTGAAATCATCCGCTTTGGCTATCGGCTTTTTGCCTGTGTGAACTTGGCGGTAGCCAAGGTCCCAATAAGCCAAACCAATCAAACCTTTTTCTTGCAATTTGTCCAGCAACTTCTGACCTACAGCACTGTCAGACACTGCATCTGCTTCGCGCGTGTTGTTGAACAAAAACGGGAAGTCGAAAATGGCCATTTCTTTCGCAACACCAGCCAACAAACTGGCATTCATCACCGTCATTTCAACGGTGCCACCTTGCATGGCCGAGACGGTTTGCAAATCTGGGCCCAATGCGCCACCAGGGAAGGCTTGAACTTTGAACTTGCCGCCGGTTTTCTTGGCCATTAATTCGGCAAACTTTTCAACGCCTTGAACTTGGGGGTGCCCTTTGTTACTCGCAGAGGGGAATTTGACGGTACGTGCTTCGAATTCTTGAGCAGATGCCAATCCTGCAAAGCCCAGTGTGGCGGCAAGAACCGTGAGTGAAAAGATACGGCGCAAAGCGTTCATGAAGTGTCTCCAATGTGGTTTGAACTGGGGTGAACTTTAGTGATCTCCCAAGATGCTGGCAATAACCGGCACGCTTGAGTTGACCGAATAGCGGATAATCTTGTCCGAAAGGCGGATAAAACTATGGTTTCTACCAATGCTTCAGCACTGGTCTCTAAATCGGCGGCGAATGATTTTCCCATTGACTCACGCGACTTGATCTCCGGGGTAGGGCGCGTGTTGTCTGTGATCGAAGCCTTCAATGACGAGTATGGACGCATGTCCGTGACGCAGGTTGCCGAGCGCACAGGCATTCCGCGCACAGCGGCCAGACGTTATTTGCTCAATCTGTGTCATTTTGGGTATGCCGATACCGATGGCAAGTACTACTGGTTGACGCCGCGCGTGCTGCGATTGGGTCAGAGTTATTTGGATGGGGCGCGCTTGCCGCGTTTGGTTCAACCCTTCCTTCAAAGGCTGGCAATGTCTTTGGGGGAAACTGTCAATGTGTCTGTGCTCGATGGCCATGAATTGGTTTATGTGGCGCGCAGCAACAGCCCGCGCGTGGTGTCCATTGGTTTTTACGCGGGTGCGCGTGTGCCCGCCCACGTGGTCGGACCAGGCCCTGCAATTTTGTCGACGCTCAGCGATGCGCAACTGAAGGTGTGGATTGATGCGCACGAGTTCACCACCTTCAACGCGAACGCCGTTCTCACCCCCAAAAAGTTTGAGCGCTTGGTGTTGGCTGTCCGGGAAAACAGTTATTGCATTTCGGTTGGCAATCTCGACCAAGGACTTTGTGGCGTGGCCGTGCCACTGAGGGATCGACACGGTGAATGCAAAGCTGCCTTGAGCATGACGCTTCAATCGTCGATTTGGAGTGAAAGGGCAATCATTGAGAAATTGCTGCCGTCGATTGTTGAAACGGCGCAAGTGCTACGTTCGGTGATTTGATCAAACAGATGAGGATTTCACGGATGCCAAGTTGAAATCACCTTAGGCGTCTCTTGCGACGCCGATCCAGCCAGTGCATACGACAACTGGTTTGCCGCATTCATCACAGTCTTCGCGTGGACTTGCAGCTTGCTTTTACTCAAGCGTGCTGTTGGACCAGAAATGCACATCGAGCCCAACAGTCGCCAGTTCAATCCAAATACAGGCGCTGCCACACTGGAAACCTCTGGGTCTCTTTCTCCCATTGACATGTGATAACCCCGGCGACGAATCGTTTCATATTCGTCACCGCCGATGCCAGAGAACGCCAAGATTACTTTGCCTGGGGCGCCTAAGTTCAATGGCAATCGCATGCCAATGCGCACGTGGTGGCGAACCGATTGCGGTCCTTCAATGCGAGAAATGCAAGATCGAACATCGCCTTCGCGCACATAAAACGATGCACTTTCTTTGGTTTCGGCAGACAGCTGGCGCAGTGTGGGCTCCACCACGTCGTTGATGTCAAAACCGGCTTGGTATCGTGCACCTAGCCAACCCGCGGCCGCACCTAAACGCCAAGTGCCTTCTTCCTTTTGCACCATGTAGCCTGACAGGGCCAGCGTGCGCGCCAAGCGCAAAACGGTGGTGTTGTGAAGCCCCGTTCGGCGGCTGAGTTCGGCCAGCGACAGGTGCTGGTCGCCAATTTCAAAGACCTCCAGAATTTGCAAAGCTCGTTTCACAGCGATCACGCCGCCGTCG
>JAHEBO010000004.1:33235-84645 GCA_024642215.1 Limnohabitans sp. | reverse complement strand
AAGCGTTGAGGATCTTTCAAGAAGTCCACAACCTCTTTCACTTCTTCTTTGGCTTCGTCGCAACCCGCCACATCGGCAAAGGTGACCTGATTGGCGTTTTCGTCCAGCATGCGCGCTTTGCTTTTTCCAAAGCTGAAAGCACCGCCTTTGCCGCCGCCCTGCATTTGGCGCATGAAATAAATCCAAACACCAATGAGGAGCAGCATGGGGCCCCAGCTGACCAGCAAGCTCATCAGCAAGGAACCCTCTTCGCGAGGTTTCACATCAAATTTGACGCCATTGGCAATGAGGTCACCCACCAAGCCGCGGTCCAAATAAGTAGCAGTGGTTTTGATGCGGCGATCGTCGGTGGTGGTGGCCACAATTTCTGTGCCGCCTTGACCCTCTTGGATGGTGGCCGTTTTGATGCGGTTGCTGCGAACTTCTTCTAGGAAGTCGGAATAACCCAAATAGCCAGACCCCACACCCGTGCGGTTGTCAAATTGTTTGAATACAGTGAAAAGCACCATGCCAATCACAAGCCATACGGCAATCTTGGAAAACCAGGGGTTGTTCAAGAAGAGCTCCCATTTAACGTCGAATTGACGATCATTCTAGGCTGTTGAAAGATCAGAACCCTTAGTTTCCCTTGACTTAGCCTTAAAAGTCCAAGGAAATTTGATCTGTAGCGCCATTGGCGCAACAGTCAAACGGACGCAGGTCTGTTTTTGGGTTCAATGCCCACCAAAAACTGCTCCGATGATTTGTCGCGAGAAGCCTTGGGCTTGATGGGTTTGACCACCTTGAAGGAATCCTTGAAAAGCTTGACCAACTGGCTGTAGCCACTGCCATGAAACACTTTGACCACCAAGGCGCCCTGGGGTTTGAGGTGCATCTGCGCAAATTCGACAGCCAATTCAATCAGATGGGAAATCCTTGCGGCATCGACCGAGTCAATGCCCGACAAGTTGGGCGCCATGTCTGACACCACCACATCCACTGGGCGATCCCCCACAATGGCCTGCAATTGGGCCAAGACATCGGCCTCCGTGAAGTCGCCTTGGATGAAATGAACCCCCTCCACCGGCTCCATGGGCAAGAGGTCTACGGCCAGAATGGTGCCGTTCAAATCCCCCACAGCAGCCCCCTGAGGCGACAAACGGCGGCGCACGTACTGACTCCATGCGCCAGGGGCCGAGCCCAAGTCCACGACCAAATTGCCGGGTTTGATCAAACCAAAGGTTTCGTCAATTTCCTTCAATTTGTAGGCTGCCCTCGCCCTGTAGCCCTCTTTTTTGGCCAATTTGACGTAGGGGTCATTGACGTGGTCGTTCAACCACGACTTATTGACTTTTTTACTTTTGGTTTTTACTTTCATGTTCTTCCGTTCAAGCAGGGATAATAGCGCCATGCCTCAAATTCAATTGACTCCCGCCCAACGCAAGGTTCACAGAGCCGAAGCGCACCACCTCGATCCCGTTGTCATGATTGGCAACGATGGCCTCACGCCTGCCGTTGTCAAAGAAACTGACGCGGCGCTCAAGGCGCATGGCTTGATCAAAATTCGTGTCCTGGGCGACGACCGTGTCGCTCGCGAAGCGATGTTCAACCAACTGGCTGAAGACCTCAGCGCAGCGCCTATTCAACACATTGGCAAATTGCTGGTGCTCTGGCGCCCCATGCCTGAAAAGGAAAAATCCGTTTCAGAAGATCGCATGGCCGGACCCCGCGATTTTAAGGTCTTGAAGTACAGCAGTCGTGGCGGCCAACGCCCTGAAGTGAAAACATTGCGTGTGTTGGGCAACCAACGCCTGACCTCTGGCGGCCAAGTGAAGCGCGCCAAGGTCAAACAAAAATCGATCAAAAAGCGCAACCAAGCCTAAGTCATGACTGAGAAGTCCGCTCAACGTCACATCATTTGCATGAAATGGGGTACCAAGTATGGCCCCGAATATGTCAATCGTTTGTACGCCATGGTGCGCAGGCACCTGACGGGTGACTTCAACATGGTGTGCCTCACAGATGACTCCACAGGCATCCGCAGTGAAGTTCAATGCTTGCCCATTCCCCCTTTGGATTTGCCAGCCGGCATACCTGAGCGTGGATGGACCAAGTTGGCCTCCTTCACACAGGACCTGCATGGCTTGCGCGGCACCGCTTTGTTCTTGGATGTGGACGTGGTCATTGTTGGCAGCATGGATGGCTTCTTTGAAGTGCCTGGTGACTTCATGATCATTCATGACTACAAGCGGCCATGGCGCATTACTGGCAACTCCTCTGTTTACAGATATGAGTTGGGCGCACACCCCGATGTGCTTGACTATTTCCGCAACAACTTTGACAGCATTCGCAAACAGTTCAGAAATGAACAGG
Organism: Limnohabitans sp.; assembly: GCA_024642215.1. GTDB lineage: Bacteria > Pseudomonadota > Gammaproteobacteria > Burkholderiales > Burkholderiaceae_C > Limnohabitans_A. The sequence continues at coordinate 82,293 of JAHEBO010000004.1, read as the reverse complement.
CCTATCTGTCTGACTTTTTGCACCGTCAAGGCAAACTGGCTTACTGGCCCACTGAATGGTGTCCTAGTTTCAAGTACCACAGCATTCCATCGTGGCCCACCAATTATTGGACTGCGCCCTACATTCCCAAAGATGCACGCATTGTGATTTTCCATGGCGAATGCAATCCACCCGATGCGCTGGCCGGTAAACGCAATCGCAAATTCCGGTTCATCAAGCCTGCCTTGTGGGTGGCTGATCATTGGAAAGAATAAAGATCATCGCCTGATGAGTTGCCAAGCCAATTCATCTGCCAACAACAAAAAAGGCGTTCAATGAACGCCTTTTTTGTTTGATCTTGCATCCAAGATTAGATGTAAGACACCGCCACGATTTCATAGCGTTTTTCTCCACCTGGCGCTTGCACCACAGCCACATCACCCTCTTCTTTGCCAATGAGAGCCCGGGCAATCGGACTGCTGATGTTGATCAAACCCAACTTGAGATCGGCTTCGTCTTCACCCACGATTTGGTACTTGACCACTTCGCCAGTGCTTTCTTCTTCCAATTCAACGGTTGTGCCAAAAACAATTCGGCCACCCGCGTCCACAGAAGCAGGGTCAATGATTTGCGCTGCGGACAGTTTGCCTTCAACCTCTTGAATACGACCCTCCACAAAACCTTGACGGTCTTTGGCGGCTTCGTATTCGGCGTTCTCACTCAAATCGCCTTGAGCTCGGGCTTCAGCAATGGCATTGATCACGGAAGGACGCTCCACCGTTTTCAATTGGTGAAGCTCGGCCTTGAGCTTTTCTGCGCCGCGCAGGGTAATGGGAATAGTAGCCAACTCAATGTCTCCAAACTTCTTTTAAGCGGTCAGCATGGCATGCATTTCTTGAACAGAAATGACATCCAATTTGTCCATGTATTTCATACCCTCAACAGCCGCTTCCGCGCCTGCGATGGTGGTGAATGTTGTGACACGCGCCAGCAAAGCCGAAGTGCGAATGACACGTGAATCAGCAATGGCGTTGCGCCGTTCTTCCACCGTGTTGATGACCAAGGAAATTTCGTTGCTCTTGATCATGTCAACAATGTGAGGACGACCTTCTGTGACTTTGTTAACTGCTTGAACGGGTACACCTTCAGCCGCAATGGCGGCTGCAGTGCCCTTGGTTGCAAAAAGTTCAAAGCCCAAAGCGACCAACTCGCGCGCAATTTTCACAGCACGTGGCTTGTCACCATTCTTAACGGTCAAGAACACTTTGCCTTCACGAGGCAACTTGGTGCCCGCACCCATTTGGCTCTTCACAAAAGCTTCGCCAAATGTTTTGCCCACACCCATCACTTCACCGGTGGACTTCATTTCTGGGCCCAAAATAGTGTCGACGCCTGGGAACTTCACAAACGGGAACACGGCTTCTTTGACGCTGAAATATGGCGGCGTCACTTCTTTGGTGATGCCCTGTGAAGCCAGCGATTGACCCGCCATGCAACGTGCTGCCACCTTGGCCAACTGAATGCCAGTGGCTTTAGAGACGTAAGGCACGGTGCGTGAAGCACGTGGGTTCACTTCGAGCACAAAGATGACATCTTTGCCATCGACGTGCTGAATGGCAAACTGCACGTTCATCAAACCCACCACATTCAAAGCACCGGCCATGGCCGCTGATTGACGTTTGAGTTCATCCACAGTGGCAGGGCTCAAGCTGTAAGGGGGCAAAGAGCAAGCTGAGTCGCCGCTGTGCACGCCAGCTTGTTCGATGTGTTCCATCACACCGCCGATGAAGGTTTTGCCTTCGGGGTCGCGCAGGCAATCGACGTCGCACTCAATGGCGTCGTTCAAGAAGCGATCGAGCAGCACGGGTGAATCGTTGCTGACCTTGACCGCTTCGCGCATGTAGCGCTCGAGGTCGCGTTGCTCGTGCACAATTTCCATGGCACGGCCACCCAGCACGTAGCTGGGGCGAACCACCAAGGGGTAACCCAAGGCAGCGGCTTTTTCCAAAGCTTCGGGCTCTGTGCGCGCTGTGGCATTGGGCGGCTGACGCAAGCCCAACTCGTGCAACAACTTTTGGAAACGCTCACGGTCTTCTGCGGCGTCAATCATGTCGGGGCTGGTACCAATGATGGGCACGCCAGCCGCTTCCAAACCGAGCGCCAATTTCAAAGGTGTTTGACCACCGTATTGAACAATCACGCCCGTTGGCTTTTCTTTGTCCACAATTTCAAGCACGTCTTCTAGCGTCAGCGGCTCGAAGTACAAGCGGTCTGACGTGTCGTAGTCGGTTGAAACCGTTTCGGGATTGCAGTTGACCATGATGGTTTCGTAACCATCTTCGCGCATGGCCAAAGCGGCGTGCACGCAACAATAGTCAAACTCAATGCCCTGACCAATTCGGTTCGGGCCGCCACCCAAGACCATGATCTTTTTGTTGGTGGTGGGCTCTGCTTCGCACTCATCTTCATAAGTGGAATACATGTAGGCAGTATCGGTTGAAAACTCGGCAGCACAGGTGTCGACACGCTTGTAGACGGGTCGAACATTCATGGCGTGGCGCTGCGCACGAACTTCGTGTTCGGTTGTTTTGAGCAACTTGGCCAAGCGGCGATCTGAGAAACCTTTTTTCTTCAAAGCGCGCAGTTCGTCTGCCGTGATGGCTTTCAAGTGGGTGGTTTCGAGTTCAAGTTCGATCTTGACGATGTCTTCAATTTGCACCAAAAACCAAGGGTCAATTTTGGTGAGGTTGAACACTTCATCAACCGTCAGGCCCATGGCGAAAGCATCGCCCACATACCAAATGCGGTCAGGTCCTGGCTCGCCCAGTTCTTTCTCGAGAACTTCGCGGTCTTGTGTTTTTTCGTTCAAGCCATCGACGCCCACTTCCAAACCGCGCAGGGCTTTCTGGAAGGATTCTTGGAACGTGCGGCCCATGGCCATCACCTCGCCCACCGACTTCATCTGAGTGGTGAGGCGGCTGTCGGCTGTGGGGAATTTTTCGAAGGCAAAACGTGGAATCTTGGTGACCACGTAATCGATGCTGGGCTCGAAACTGGCAGGCGTAGCACCGCCGGTAATTTCATTGCGCAACTCATCCAGTGTGTAACCCACCGCCAACTTGGCGGCCACTTTGGCAATTGGGAAACCAGTTGCTTTGGAAGCCAACGCGGATGAACGTGATACACGGGGGTTCATCTCAATAACCACCATGCGGCCGTCTTTGGGATTGATGGAGAACTGAACGTTAGAGCCACCGGTATCGACACCAATTTCACGCAGAACGGCCAAGCTGGCATTCCGCATGATTTGATATTCTTTGTCGGTCAGGGTTTGTGCAGGCGCAACCGTGATGGAGTCGCCGGTGTGCACGCCCATCGGATCCAGGTTTTCGATAGAGCAAATGATGATGCAGTTGTCCGCCTTGTCGCGCACCACTTCCATCTCGTATTCCTTCCAACCCAGCAAGGACTCTTCAATGAGAAGTTCGTTGGTAGGTGAAGCTTCCAAACCACGTTTGCAAATGGTCTCAAACTCTTCAGGGTTGTAAGCAATGCCGCCGCCTGTGCCGCCCAAAGTAAAGCTGGGACGAATGACGGTAGGGAAACCCATTTCACGCTGAACTGTCCAAGCTTCTTCCATGCTGTGGGCAATGCCAGAGCGCGCAGATCCCAAACCAATTTTGGTCATGGCGTCTTTGAACTTGAGGCGATCTTCCGCTTTGTCGATGGCTTCGGGGGTGGCGCCAATGAGCTCCACTTTGTATTTGTCGAGTACGCCGTTGTGCCACAAATCGAGCGCGCAATTGAGCGCCGTTTGACCGCCCATGGTGGGCAGGATGGCATCGGGACGCTCTTTGGCAATGATCTTCTCAACCGTTTGCCAAGTGATGGGCTCGATGTAGGTGACATCCGCGGTGGCGGGGTCTGTCATGATCGTGGCAGGGTTGCTGTTGATCAAGATGACTTTGTAGCCCTCTTCGCGCAAAGCTTTACAAGCTTGCACGCCAGAGTAGTCGAACTCACAGGCCTGGCCAATGATGATGGGGCCAGCGCCAATGATGAGAATGCTTTTTAGGTCGGTCCGCTTTGGCATGTTATTTGGTCTCCATCAGGTTGATGAAGCGATCGAAGAGATAGGCAATGTCATGAGGACCGGGTGAGGCCTCGGGGTGACCTTGGAAACAGAACGCAGGCTTGTCGGTACGGGCCAAGCCTTGCAAAGTGCCGTCAAACAGCGACACGTGGGTGGCGCGCAAGTTGGCGGGCAAAGATTTTTCGTCCACTGCAAAACCGTGGTTTTGGCTGGTGATGGACACACGACCCGAGTCGAGGTCTTTGACCGGATGGTTAGCACCGTGGTGGCCAAACTTCATTTTGAAAGTTTTGGCACCGCTGGCCAAGGCCATGATTTGGTGACCCAAGCAAATACCAAACGTGGGAATGCCGGTTTCGATCAGTTCTTTGGCCGCGGCAATGGCGTAATCGCAAGGCTCTGGGTCGCCAGGGCCGTTGGACAAAAAGATGCCATCGGGCTTGTGCTTGAGCACTTCGGCAGCGGACGTTTTGGCCGAGACCACTGTGACTTTGCAGCCGCGCTCGGCCAGCATGCGCAAGATGTTTTTCTTAACGCCAAAGTCGTAAGCCACCACATGGAAACGCGGGGCGGTTTGTTGGCCGTAGCCACTGCCCAACTTCCATTCGGACTCGGTCCAAACGTAGGGTGTCGACACGGTTACTTTTTGGGCCAAGTCCAGACCGGCCATGGCAGGTGCTGCTTTGGCGGCTTGAACAGCCTGCGCTGTCAGTTCAGGCGTTACAGCCTGCCCAGCAGCCAAGGCCACAATGGCGCCGTTTTGGGCCCCCTTGGTGCGCAAAAGGCGTGTGAGTTTACGGGTGTCGATGTTGGCTATGGCCACAGTGCCACTGCGTGACAAGTAGGCCGAGAGGGTTTCGGTCGAGCGGAAATTGCTTGCAACCATGGGCAGATCTTTGATGATCAGGCCAGCGGCATGGACTTGGTCGGATTCGACATCCTCAGGATTGACACCATAGTTGCCAATGTGCGGATACGTGAGGGTCACGATCTGCTGGCAATAGCTGGGGTCTGTGAGGATTTCTTGATAGCCGGTGAGAGAGGTATTGAAAACCACCTCACCGACTGTGGAGCCAGGGGCTCCAATGGAATTGCCGACAAAGACTGTGCCGTCTGCAAGCGCCAAAATGGCTAAGGGGAAGGTTCCCTGAAGAGACAAAAGCACTGGGTTCTCCGGTATGGTTCGGGTACGCCCCAGCACGCGCAAGCTTCACCTTAAAAGGTTGGCTTTTTGGCTGCTTTTGAAGGGAAATGGCTTGTTGTGAGCGGGTGCGTACAGGTTGATGCGGGAAAGCCTCTTATTATAGCCGCGAGTATTCCCTTACCCAAGCTTGATGCCCCTGATTTTTCAACAAATTGACACGCGCTGCACGCCCCCCCAGAGATCTTTACAAAGAAGTGGCGCTGGCATGCAGGCAGATGGCTGCGGCTGTCGCCACATTCAGAGACTCCTCCCCCCCAGGCTGTGCAATTCTGACCTTCTGATGCACTTTGGCCATCAACTCTGGGGAGACGCCCTGCCCTTCATGCCCTAACACCCAGGCACATTGCCGTGACAACTTGTTTTGTTGAATCATCTCGTGCAAAAAGGGACCTTCATGCACATCGGTACCCAACAAGGGCACATTCAGCGCATTCAAGTCATCTGGACTGGCAGACTCGATGAGGCGCAGACCAAAGTGCGCCCCCATGCCTGCTCGCAATACCTTGGGTGACCACAGACCTGCCGTTCCTTTGAGGGCCACCACTTGCTTGAAACCAAAAGCAGAAGCACTGCGCAAAATAGCACCCACATTCCCAGCATCTTGCAGCCTGTCAAGAACCACCGTGGCCACATTCGGATCTAACGTGGGTGACGCAGGCAATGTCAAAAGAAAGCCCATTTTGGCGGGTGACTCCAGTGCGCTCAAACCGGCAAACAAATCGTCTGGCACCACCCACACTTCGACTGCGCATTGGCCCCACTCAAACTCTGAAGCCTGCCAAATGGATTCTGTGAAGATGGCCAAATCGGGCCGCACCCCACGCGACAGGGCTGCACGGCAAAGGTGGTCGCCTTCAAGCCAGACCCAACCCGCTTTGCGATAGGCTTGCGAGTCTTGCGCCAAACGTCGGATGATTTTCAGGCGGGGGTTGTCGCGGGAGGTGATCAGTTTCATGATTTTTGTGCCGCCAAAATGGCCAGCGTCACTGGGGCAAAAGTCTTGCGATGAAACGGCGTGGCACCCCATGTTTGAAGTGCTTTGAGGTGCACCGCTGTGCCATAGCCCTTGTGTGCATCAAACCCATACGCAGGAAATTGGCGGTGCATTTCTTCACACATGCGATCTCGATGAACCTTGGCCAAAATTGAAGCGGCCGAGATTTCTTGCACTTTCTCGTCACCTTTCACAATGGCCTCTGCGCGGACATCCAAAATAGGCAATCGATTACCGTCCACATAAACCAAGCTTGGCTTCAGGCGAAGCGCCTCCACCGCCCTTTGCATGGCCAGCAAAGTGGCTTGCAAAATATTGAGGGTGTCGATTTCTTCAACGCTGGCCTCTGCAATGGCAAAACACAAAGCCTTGGCTCGAATTTCATCGAACAGTCGCTCGCGTGTTTTGGCCGTTAATTTTTTGGAATCGGCCAAGCCCTTGATGGGTTTGAGCTCATCCAAGATCACGGCAGCCGCAACCACTGGGCCGGCCAAAGGACCACGGCCCGCCTCGTCCACGCCGGCCAAGAGACCAGGCGCATCCCAGGCCAAACTGACCTGCTCAGGCGTTGACAAGTGTTTGGATCGCATGGGCGGCCAATGTAGGGGTGTCACGCAACAAAGAAGCGTGCATGGTTTCAAATTGACCGACCAAGGCTTGCGCCTTTTCGGGTGAGCGCAACCAAGCGAGGACAGCCTGAGACATGTTGTCTGGTGTGGCTTGGTCTTGCAACAGTTCTGGGACGCAAAAATCCTGCGCCAAAATGTTGGGCAAGCCGACCCATGGTTGCAGTTTTTTGCGCTTCATCAACTGCCAACTGAGCCAGTTCATGTTGTACGCAATGACCATGGGTTTTTTAAAAAGTGCCGCTTCCAGCGTAGCGGTTCCACTGGCGATGAGCGTGACATTGCAAGCGGCCAAAGCCGCATGCGATTGACCTTTTAAAACCTGAACTTGCGTTGCACCGACTTTGTCGCGAATTTGCTCAATGCGCGTTTTCATAGACGGCATGGCGGGCAACACAAATTGCAAGTTGGGCTGTTGTTGACTGAGCAACATGGCGGCTTGAAAAAAGCGCTCTGCCAAGTAAGTAATTTCAGACTCGCGGCTACCTGGCAACAATGCCACAACAGGTCGGTCGGGGTCGAGTTTTAATTCGTACCGAGCTTTGAGCATGTCCACATGCATAGGGATCGCTTGCGCCAAAGGATGTCCGACGTAGGTTGCAGGAATGCCATGCGCATGCAGCAAATCTGTTTCAAAGGGAAATATGCAAAGCACGTGGTCTACGCTTTGTTTGATTTTTTCAATGCGATCTGCCCGCCATGCCCAAATTGAAGGACAGACAAAGTGAACGGTGGGAATTCCTGCTTGTTTCAAATCTCGCTCTAAATCAAGATTGAAATCTGGCGCATCCACGCCTACAAAAACTTGTGGGGGCTTGGCCAAAAGTTGTGCTTTGAGTTGATTGCGAATACCCACAATTTCTCGGTAGTGACGCAGCACTTCGACATAGCCACGAACCGCCAATTTTTCGGAAGGCCATAAGGCATTGAAACCTTGTGCCTGCATGCGCGGGCCACCAATGCCATACAAGTTGGCGTGAGGCCATTGGGCACGCACACCTTGCATCATCAAACCTGCCAACAAATCGCCCGAGGTTTCACCGGCCACCATGGCCATGGAAAAAGCCCCATCAGGGGCTTTTGAAAGCGTGGACGGCGACAAGCGTTGCACCTCTTATCTCACAATCCCACGATCGGGCGATGTGCCTTGCAAGAAGCTGAGCATCATGTCGACATCGGCTTTTGCTTCTGGGTATTTTTGAGTCAGCAACGCAATCTCAGTTTGCGCTTGCGCCAAGGTGAGTTTTTGGCGGTACAAATTTTTGTGCATGGCCTTCACTGCAGAAATTCTGTTGGCAGAAAAACCGCGACGGCGCAAACCTTCGAAGTTCATCGAGCGCGCTTGTGCAGGTTGCCCCTGAGCCATCACAAAGGGCGGCAAATCGGCAAACAGCAAGGAGTGCATGGCGGTGAAGCTGTGCGCGCCCAATCTGCAGAATTGATGAACCACCGTGAAACCGCCCAAGATGACCCAATCGTCCACATGCACGTGCCCTGCCAATTGAGAGCTGTTGGCAAAGATGGTGTGATTACCCACCACGCAATCGTGGGCCAAGTGAACATAGGCCATGATCCAGTTGTCGTTGCCCAACTTGGTAACACCGGTATCACCAGGAGAGCCAATGTTGAAAGTGCAAAACTCACGAATGGTATTGCGATCACCAATGATCAACTCACAGGGCTCGCCTGCGTACTTTTTGTCCTGCGGCACAGCGCCGAGCGAGTTGAACTGAAAAATCTGATTGTCTTTGCCAATGGTTGTGTGGCCCTCAATGACACAGTGACTGGCCACGGTAGTGCCTGCGTCAATGCGGACATGCGGACCAATGACAGTGTAAGGACCGACCGTGACACTGCTGTCCAGCAGTGCGGCGGGGTCGACGATGGCGGTGGGATGAATGCGGGACACGCTGGTCATAGGAAGTGAGATGGTGAGGCTCTGAAACTTAGGCAATTTTGCGCATCGTGCACATCAATTCGGCTTCCACAGCAATCTCTTCGCCCACTTTGCCACGCGCCTTGAACTTGAAAATGCCCGCTTTCATGCGGTCCAATTCAACTTCGAGAATGAGCTGGTCACCTGGCTCAACAGGACGCTTGAATCGCGCACCATCAATGCCTGCAAAGTAGTACACCGTGTTTTCATCGGGCGTTTCACCCATGGTGTCAAAAGCCAACAAGGCAGCAGCTTGCGCTAAGGCTTCCAACATCAGCACGCCGGGCATGACCGGACGTGATGGGAAATGGCCCGTGAAATAGGGCTCATTGACTGACACGTTTTTCAAGGCCTTGATGCGCACGCCTTTCTCAATTTCTAGCACACGGTCGACCAACAAAATGGGAAAACGGTGCGGCAGTTGTTTGAGAATTTGGTAAATGTCCATCATGATGATTTGTCCTGTAATGGTGGCTGAAGGCGTAGCGCCTCCAAAGCTTTGATTCGGTCTCGAAGTTGATGCAACTGCTTCAGGCTGGCTGCATTTTTTTCCCACGTGGCATTGTCATCGAGGGGAAACAGGCCAGTGTATTGACCTGGTTTTTGGATGCTGCGTGTGACCACGGATGCAGCAGAGATGTGCACGCCATCGGCCAAACTGAGGTGGCCCAAGATGATTGCGCCCCCCCCCACCGTGCAATGGGCGCCAATGCGCGCACTGCCCGCAACACCGACACAACCGGCCATGGCCGTGTGTTTGCCAATGTGAACGTTGTGCCCAATTTGAATGAGGTTGTCTAACTTCACACCGTCTTCAATGTGGGTGTCTTGCAAGGCGCCGCGGTCGATGCAGGTATTGGCGCCAATTTCAACATCGTTGCCAATGCGCACGGCACCCAATTGCTCAATTTTTTCCCAAGCGCCTTGGTGCATGGCAAAACCGAAGCCGTCCGCACCGATGACCACGCCAGCATGCACAATGCAACGTTCCCCGATCTGACAGTTTTCACCCACGGTGACGCGGGATTTAAGTTGGCTGTGCGCCCCTACTTTGGCACCCTGCTCCACCACACACAAAGGCCCGATGATGGCAGTCTCGTGCACAGTTGCAGACGGATCAATCACCGCACTGGGATGAACTCTTGTAGTGGCCACTGGTGCTGTTTTCCGCTTCCACAGTTGCGTGAGTTTTGCAAAGTAAAAGTAGGGATCGTCTGTGACAATGCACGCACCGCGCTCAAGTGCCAAATCTTTGAATTGCGGCGTGACAATAACGCACGCGGCATGCGAATTCGACAACTGCGATTGATATTTAGGGTGACTGAGGAAGCTCAAGTCACGTGCGCCCGCTGTCTCTAGCGGGGCCAGTTTGTCGATGGGAGTTTGTGGACTGCCGTGAAGGCTGCCGCCTAAAGCTTCAACAATTTCACCAAGCTGCAGCACAACACAGGTCCAATGCGCTTCGCAATTACTTGCCAGCGGTTGCGTTGAGTGACTTGATAACTTTGTCAGTGATGTCGTGCTTGGGATTGATGTAAACAGCTTCTTGAAAAATCACATCGTATTTTTCAGCTTCAGCCACTTGCTTCACCGCACGATTTGCGCGCTCGATCACGACTTGTTGTTCTTCGTTTTTACGTGTGTTCAAGTCTTCTTGAAATTCACGGCGCTTGCGTTGGAACTCACGGTCTTGGTCCATGAGCTGCTTTTGACGCGTGTTGCGTTGAGTCTCTGACAAAGTAGGCGCTTCACGCTCAAATTTGTCGGAAGCTGCTTTGATGGTGTTACCCAAGTCGACCAAGTCTTTTTCGCGCTTTGCAAATTCTTGCTCCAACTTGGCTTGGGCAGATTTGGCCGTACTGGCTTCGCGGAAGATTCGATCGGTGTTGACGAATCCGATTTTGAATTCCTGAGCGCTGGCAATGCCGGCACCCAAAGCACCGAGGGCCAACAAACAAACTTGTGAAAAATGACGAAGTGTTTTCATTAAAAGGAAGTACCAATTTGGAATTGCAATCTCTGGATTTTATCCGTAACCTGACGTCGCATTGGCAAGGCATAGGAAAAGCGCAAAGGGCCCATGGGCGAAATCCAGCTCAGACCCACACCATACGAGGACCTCAACTCGGACAATTTGACCTTTTCGTTCTCGCCAAAGGCCCGGCCCACGTCTGTAAACGCAAATAAACGCAGCGTACGGTCGTTGCCAGCCCCAGGGAAAGGCGCCAGCATCTCGGCATTCATGACAATTTTCTTAGGTCCGCCCAAATACAGGCTGTTGGTGCTGTCGGAGGGGCCCAAAGTGGATTGCTGGAAACCACGAACGCTGCCCAAACCACCCACAAAGTAGTTTTTGAACAAGGGGTAAGGTCTGTTAGACAAGCCCTGACCCCAACCCAAATCGGCATTGAGTGCCAAAGTATACTTTTTGGTGATGGGGGTGTACTGCTGAATTTGATAATTGGTTCGCACATAACGGGCATCACCCGACATGCTCAAGTCTGAATTGAAGCGTTGCAGCATGCCACGTGTGGGCACCAATGCACTGTCGCGACCATCGCGTGCCCAACCTACTGTGAAAGGCAAGGAATTGCTGGTGTAGCCAAATTGCTGCATGTACTCGACATAGGCATTGGGCAAGTTGTTGCCAGGTCGAATGGAGGTCTGCTCCAAATTCGCACCAAAATAAACCGTGTCAATTTCGCTGAAAGGCACGCCAAATCGCATGCCGGCGCCAGAGCTGACCAGACTGTAGGCGTTCAAGTCGCCCAAATAGGGCCTCGTTGTTCGGTGAAATACGTCAATGGTTCGTGAAATGCCATCCGCCGTGTAATACGGATCGGTGGTACTGACCACGATGGTGCGGTTGTACTTGCTGGTGTTAATTTCAGTGGCCAAATAATTGCCTGAACCAAACGCATTTTCTTGGCGAATGCCAAAGCTCAAGGCCACTTTTTCTGTGGAGGAGAAGCCTGCGCCCAAGGACACACTGCCCGTGGGTTTCTCAACTACATTGATGGTGAGATCGACCTGATCGGTGGTTGCGGGAACTTCTTGCGTGTCGATGTTGACCTCGGTGAAAAAGCCCAAGCGGTCGACACGGTCGCGTGATAATTTGATTTTGTCGCCGTCGTACCAAGCCGATTCCAGTTGGCGGAATTCACGGCGAATGACTTCATCGCGTGTGCGGTTGTTACCCGTCACGTTGATGCGGCGTACATATGCACGGCGGGAGGGTTCGGCCTGCAACACAAAGCTGACGCGGTTGTTGAGGCGGTCAATGTCGGGGCGCGCATCGACGCGCGCAAACGCGAAACCAAATTTGCCAAAATAGTCGGTAAAGGCTTTGTTGGTTTCTGCAACTGTTTCTGCGTTGTAGGGCTGACCCAAGCCAATTTTGACCAAGGCCTTGAACTCATCGTCTTTGCCCAAGTAATTGCCTTCGAGTTTGACACCCGCAACCACAAAGCGCTCGCCTTCAGTGATATTGATGGCAATAGAGATGTCTTGCTTGTCAGCGGAGATGGCCACTTGCGTTGAATCAATGCGGAACTCCAAGAAGCCGCGACTTAAATAATACGAGCGCAAGCTCTCCAAATCGGCATTGAGCTTGGTGCGTGAATAACGGTCCGATTTGGTGTACCAACTGAGCCATCCACCCACATCCAAATTGAACTGGTCTTTGAGGCTGTCTTCTGAGAAGGCCTGATTGCCCGTGATTCGAATTTCCTTGATTTTGGAAGGACCACCCTCGGTCACTGTGAAGGTGAGCTTGACGCGATTGCGTTCGACAGGCGTGACAGTGGTCACCACTTCAGCACCATACAAACTGCGCGTGATGTACTGGCGTTTGAGTTCTTGTTCGGCCTTGTCTGCCAAGGCTTTGTCAAAAGGACGACCTTCGGCAATGCCCACCTCTTTCAAGGCTTTGACCAACACATCTTTGTCAAACTCCTTCAGACCCACCCACTCAACTTCAGAGATGGAGGGACGCTCTTCCACAATGACCACCAACACGTCACCTTGCGCATCCAGGCGAACATCTTTGAAAAGACCCAAGGCGAACAACGCGCGAATGGCGGCAGCACCCGACTCATCGTTGTAGAGATCGCCCACACGGAAAGGCAGAGAGGCAAACACAGTACCCGACTCAATGCGCTGCAAACCTTCAACACGAATGTCTTTCAATTTGAAGGGTTCAATGGCCCATGCTGACATGCTGCCAACGGCTGCCGCAATGAAGACACACAATGGCTGCAAGCGAAATTGTTGAGAGAGAAAGTTCATGCGTTTGAATTAAGTAAAGAGTCGTGTCAGGTCGTTGAAAAACGCCAAGGTCATGATGAAAATCAACAAAGCCAAACCTACTTTCTGCAAACCCCGCTGCCAAGCAACGGAAACCGGTTTGCCGGTGAGTGACTCCCAAAGATAATACATCAGGTGACCCCCGTCCAACATGGGCAAAGGCAGGAGATTCAGCAAGCCCAAACTGACGCTGATCAGGCCCAAAAAGCTCACATAAGAGGGCAAACCCCTCTGTGCAGACTGCCCAGCCTGTTCTGCAATGGTCAATGGGCCACTGAGGTGCTTAGAAGAAGCCTCGCCGGTGAGCATTTGCGCCAACATCTGGCCCGTCATCATGGTGATTTGTTTCACCTGGCCAAAACCCTGTGCCCAGCCTTCCCAAAAACCAGCGCTGACCCATTCAGTTTCGGAGGGAACGCCCACCACCGCGCCAATGCGCATCACGGCCGTGGCGGCCGGCTGGCCAGGCAGCGGCGTCAAAATGGGTTTGACAAGCAAGGACAGACGTTGCCCCTGACGGTCAATTTCCCAAGCTGCGCCTTCCGCTGCAGTTCTTTCCAGATCCTGTCCTGCATCGGCACTTGCTTCTGGCGTCTCCAGGTCGCCGCGAATCAAAGCCCTCAAATGCTGCGCATCCTTCACCTCTTGATGCCCCACTTTGAGGACCCTATCGCCCGGCTGCAAGCCTGCTTGATCGGCTGCGGCGCCTGCCTCAACGCGGCCAATGATGGGCAAAATTTTGGGATGACCCCACCATGACAAGGCACTGAACAACACCATGGCCAGCAGCAAATTGGCCAAAGGGCCTGCCGCCACAATGCTGGCCCGCGCCCAGAGGCTTTGCCGATCAAAAGCCAATGGCATTTGATCGAGTGGCACCTGCCCTTCTCTGCCATCTAACATTTGCACATAGCCGCCCAATGGCAAGGCACCGATCACAAATTCTGTGTTTTGACCGGGTCTTTGTTTGAAGGGACGCCAACGGTAAATGGTTTTGCCAAAGCCAATGGAGAAAACCAACACTGGCACGCCAAAGGCCACGGCCATCCGGTAGTGTCCGTACTCATGCACTGCAATGAGCAGCGTCAGTGCAAACAAAAAGGCCAGGAGCGTTAGCACAAGCGCTGCAAATTCAAGCAAAGCTCATGGCATTGCCATGCGATGCACCAGGTCAGAAGCTTGCGCGCGACTGATGGCATCCAGTGCCAAGAGGTCTGACAAGCTCTGTGGCGATGAGGGCGTTACTTGGGTCAAGGTTTCCAAGTTGACATGGTGTATTTGATCGAACCTGATTTGCTTGTTGAGAAAGGCCTCAACCGCAATTTCATTGGCCGCATTCAAGACCGCACAAGTGCCCGGTGCGGCTTTCAAGGATTGCCAGGCCAACTTCAACCCAGGAAAGCGCTGTTCGTGACCATGATCATCTATGGCTTCGAAGGTCATGGGTTTGAGATTGTGAAAGTCCAAAGACAGTGCGCCCGAAGTGATGCGCTCGGGCCAGCTAAGGCCATAGGCAATGGGGACGCGCATGTCTGGGGTTCCCAATTGCGCCACCACAGAGGTGTCTTTGTACTTCACCATGGAATGAATGATGCTTTGTGGATGAATCACCACATTCAATTGGTCTGGCGAAACGCCAAACAAATAGCGTGCCTCAATCACCTCCAAGGCCTTGTTCATCATGGTGGCAGAATCGACGGATATTTTGCGGCCCATGACCCAGTTGGGATGCGCGCAAGCTTCTTCTGGCGTGACATGACGCAGCGTGGCCACATCGCGCGTTCTGAAGGGACCGCCAGATGCCGTCAAAATAATTTGCTCAATGCGCTGGGCCCACGTGGCAGGATCCTCTGGCAAAGATTGAAACACTGCAGAGTGCTCGCTGTCGATGGGCAACAACACAGCGCCGCCTTTTTGAACAGCGTTTAAGAAAACATCGCCACCGACCACCAGTGCTTCTTTATTCGCCAACAACAAACGCTTGCCGGCGTGCGCTGCGGCCAAGCACGGCGACAAACCTGCAGCGCCCACAATGGCCGCCATAACGGCATGCACGTCTTGATGGGACGCAACCATGTCGAGTGCTTCGGCGCCCCACAACACTTCCACGGCCAAGCCTTCTGCTTTAACACGGTCGGCCAACAAGCGGCCTGCGCTTTCTTGCGCCATGACGGCATAACGTGGTTTGTATTGTGCACATTGGGCCAAAATGGCATCGACCTTCACCGAAGCCGTGAGGGCAAAAACTTGGTAATGATCCAAATGTCGAGACAGCACATCCAATGTGTTGGTCCCAATCGAACCCGTGGATCCCAAGATGGTGATGTTGTGTTTCATAACGCCAAACCCTTGCTATGCAACAGGCCAATTGAGCAGCATCAATGCGATGGGCAAGCTGGGCAGCAATGCGTCCAAGCGATCGAGAACGCCGCCATGACCTGGCAGCAAGTTGGAGCTGTCTTTGACGCCTGCACTGCGCTTAACCAAAGACTCTACGAGATCGCCCACCACACTCATGGTGGTGAGAAAAATCAAACTGAGAGTCCACAAAAAAACACCGTGCGACATCATGTGTGTGAACAGACTGGTGCCTGGCCATTGGTACGCTTGCTCCAGTTGCATCCAAGCCCAAGCCAACAGAAACACACCGCACAAACCACCGATGGCACCTTCCCAGCTTTTGCCAGGACTGACGCTGGGTGCCAATTTGCGATGAATGAATCGGCCGCCCAAAGCTTTGCCGCAGAAATAGGCAAACACATCGGCCGCCCACACCACACAAAAAATAGACAACAACAATTGAACGCTGGCGGTACGCGCTTGCGCCATGGCAAGCCAGGCCAACCACAACATGATGAGCCCCAACATCCAGCGCAATTGGCGATGCCACAAGGCCCAGCCTTGAACGCCACGTTGCAACATCCAAGCCGTTAAGCCAACCCAAGCCGATCCAGCCAGCCACCACACCCAAGCATCGGTGTGCGTGGTCCAGCCCGCCCACCATGCCATGGCACAGAGGTCGATGCAGATGAAAGCAGAGAGCAGAGACTGTTGACGGGACATGCCATTCATGTTGCCCCACTCCCAAGCCCCGGCGCCAATCATGAGAATGGACAGAACTAAAAAGGGCTGGGGTGAATTGGCAAAGAGGGCTGGCAGCAAAACGGCCAGCAAGGCCAGTGCAGTGATAATGCGTTGCTTGAGCATCGAATCAACCGATGAACTTCAAAGAAGAATTGATTCGATGCATGGGGTGAAAGCGCAATGACCTTAAACGGCCATGATCTCTTGTTCTTTGCCTGCGACCAACTGGTCAATTTCGGCAATGTGCTTGTCAGTGACTTTTTGCACTTCTGCTTCTGAACGTTTTTGTTCGTCTTCAGAGGCCAACTTATCTTTGACCAATTTCTTGACCGATTCGTTGGCATCACGGCGCAAATTGCGCACAGCAATTTTGGCGTTTTCACCTTCAGTGCGAACCAGCTTGGTCATTTCCTTGCGGCGCTCTTCGCTCATGGGCGGCATGGGCACGCGAATGAGGTCGCCCATCGAGGCCGGGTTCAAACCGAGGTCGCTTTCGCGAATGGCTTTTTCGATTTTGGCAGCCATGTTTTTCTCCCAAGGCTGAACGCTGATGGTGCGCGAGTCGATGAGCGACACGTTGGCCACTTGCGACAAGGGCATCATTGAGCCGTAGTAGTCCACTTGGATGGTGTCCAAGATGGCGGGGTTGGCACGGCCCGTGCGAATTTTGGTGAGGTTGTTTTTGAAAGCCGCAATGGACTGGTCCATTTTGGTTTGTGTGGTTTTCTTGATGTCTTCTAAGCTCATGAGATTCTCCGGGGCCAAATGATTCAGGTTCAGTGGCAGGTTCAAGAATTAGGCGTACACCAAAGTGCCCTCGTCCTCGCCCATGACCACTCGCTTGAGGGCCCCATGCTTGAAAATCGAAAACACTTTGACGGGCAGTTTTTGATCGCGGCACAGCGCAAAAGCGGTGGCGTCCATGATGCCCAAATTTTGAGAAATGGCGTCGTCAAACGAAATTTTGCTGTAACGCGTGGCGGTGGGATCCTTTTTAGGATCGGCGTTGTACACGCCATCAACCTTGGTGGCTTTGAGCACCAATTCGGCACCAATTTCGGCACCGCGCAAAGCAGCCGCTGTGTCTGTTGTGAAGAAAGGGTTGCCTGTGCCAGCTGCAAAAATAACCACTTTACCTTCTTCAAGGTATTGCAGCGCTTTGGGACGAACATATGGCTCTACCACTTGCTCAATGGCAATGGCAGACATGACGCGAGCAGTAAGACCGGCTTTGTCCATGGAATCGGCCAAGGCCAGCGCATTCATGACGGTGGCCAACATGCCCATGTAGTCGGCTGTGGCACGGTCCATTCCGACTGCGCCGCCTGCAACCCCCCTGAAGATGTTGCCGCCGCCAATGACCACGGCCACTTGCACGCCCAAACGTGTCACTTCGGCAATCTCTTCCACCATGCGAACGATGGTGGCGCGGTTGATGCCGAACTGATCGTCACCCATCAAAGCCTCGCCTGACAGCTTTAGCAAAATACGCTTGTGGGCTGGTTTGGCGATGGTCATGACGGGCTCCTCATAAAGACAGATTTAAGTTTAGCGTTGAATCGCCCTTTAGGGCGACCCTGTTTACCCGGGTTTTAACCCTGATAGCGGCAGATTAAGCCGCGTTCTGAGCAGCAGCGACTTGTGCAGCCACTTCGGCGGCAAAATCGTCAACCTTCTTCTCAATGCCCTCGCCCACCACGTACAAAGTGAAGGCTTTGACTTGGGTGGCTTCGGCTTTGAGCATTTGCTCAACGGTTTGCTTGTCGTTTTTGACGAACGTTTGGTTGTTCAAAGACACTTCTTTGAGGTACTTCTGAACAGAACCTTCGATCATTTTGGCAGCGATGTCGGCAGGCTTGCCAGACTCGGCGGCCTTGGCTGTGGCCACTGAACGCTCTTTTTCGATCAAGTCAGCTGGCACGTCGTTGCTGGTCAAAGCCACTGGCTTCATAGCGGCAACGTGCATGGCAACGTCTTTGGCGGCTGTTTCTTTGCCTTCGTACTCGACCAACACACCAATGCGGGTGCCGTGCAAGTAAGTCGCGATTTGGGCGCCACCGGCCACGCGCTTGAAGCGGCGGAAGCTCATGTTTTCGCCGATTTTGCCAATCAGGCCTTTGCGAACTTCTTCCAATGTAGGACCGAAGCCGTCTTGTGTGTAAGGCAGTTCGCCCAAAGCAGCGATGTCGGCTGGGTTGTGCAATGCGGCCAACTTGGCGGCTGCGTTGGCCAGGGCCAAGAAGCTGTCGTTTTTGGTGACGAAGTCTGTTTCGCAGTTAACTTCGAGCATAGCGCCCGTGTTGCCTTCTGTGAAAGCAACGATGACACCTTCGGCGGTGACGCGGGAAGCGGCCTTGCCAGCTTTGGTACCCAACTTAACGCGCAGCAACTCTTCGGCTTTGGCCATGTCGCCATCGGCTTCAGTCAAAGCTTTTTTGCATTCCATCATGGGGGCATCTGTTTTAGCGCGCAGTTCAGCGACCATGCTTGCGGTAATAGCCATTTGATTTCTCCGTTTCGTCTTCGAATTAAGGTTCGAACTAAATAAAAATTGATAAAAACTCAGTGAGACTCAGGTTAAAAAAAAGGGGCAAGAAGCCCCTTTTCTCTGGTTGAGCGGGCATTAAGCAGAAGCTTCTTGCACTTCAACGAATTCGTCTGCGCCTTCGGCGGCCACAGCATTGACCACGTCTTGAACGGCGTTTGCACGGCCTTCAATGATCGCGTCGGCAATGCCACGAGC
This sequence comes from Limnohabitans sp., assembly GCA_024642215.1. Taxonomy (GTDB): domain Bacteria; phylum Pseudomonadota; class Gammaproteobacteria; order Burkholderiales; family Burkholderiaceae_C; genus Limnohabitans_A. The sequence continues at coordinate 63,329 of JAHEBO010000004.1, read as the reverse complement.
GTACAAAGTAACGGCTTTAGAAGAGTCGTCGTTACCTGGAATGATGTAGTCGATGCCTTCGGGTGAGTGGTTGGAGTCGACCACGCCGATCAATGGAATGCCCAATTTCTTGGCTTCCAAGATGGCAATCTTGTGGTAACCCACGTCGATCACGAAAATAGCATCAGGCAATGTGGCCATGTCTTGAATGCCACCGATGTCTTTTTCAAGCTTCTCGATTTCACGTTTGAACATGAGTTGTTCTTTTTTACTCAAGGCGTCGAGACCGACTTCTTGTTGTGCTTTCATGTCCTTCAAGCGCTTGATAGAAGTCTTGACGGTTTTGAAGTTGGTGAGCATGCCGCCCAACCAGCGTTGGTCCACGTAAGGAACGCCAGCGCGCTGCGCTTCAGCTGCGACGGTTTCACGGGCTTGGCGCTTGGTGCCAACCATGAGGATGTTGCCGCGGTTTGCAGAGAGTTGTTTGACGAACTTCAATGCGTCTTGGAACATCGGCAAAGATTTTTCCAAGTTGATGATGTGGATTTTGTTGCGGTGACCGAAGATGAAGGGGGACATCTTGGGGTTCCAGAAGCGAGTTTGGTGACCAAAGTGGACACCGGCTTCCAGCATTTCGCGCATGGTAACGGACATATTGTTTCTCCGAAGGTTGGGTCTAAAATCGGCTCACACATCGGTTGCTGGCGTTAGCCCCATACAGGGCTTTGCACAACAACCAACACCTTGAAGGAGCCGGTTTGCGATTTACTTGCAGGGAAATTCCTGCTAAGCCTGTCGAGTATAGCATCCCAAAACGCACTTTTTCCAGACCAGCACTCTCCCCCCATACTCTTTACACACCCACCCTCGCCATGCGCCAAGACCTTATTGCCACTCTCCAAGCCCTCTCTGCCCAGCAAACAACGCCTACGGCCGAATGGGAAAAAAGCCAGGCCTTGGCCAGAAGCGCCGCTTGCGACAAAGTCTTTTTAGGCTTAGAGCCCGCCCAAACACCTGCCCTTTTGCAAGAACCCAGCCTGCTCAATGCCCCACTCAAAGGCTTGGCTTTCTCGGTTAAAGACCTGTTTGACGTGGCGGGCAGCCCCACCTTGGCCGGTTCTACGGTGCTTCAAGGGGCGGCAGTCGCTCAAGCCAGCTGCCCCGCAGTGGCCCGACTCAATCAAGCCGGCGGTGCATTTTTAGGCCGAACCAACATGGTCGAGTTTGCCTTTTCGGGGGTGGGCAACAACCCACACCACGGCACCCCTGCCGCTTGGGATGCCACAACGGACCAAGCCGTCGTGAGCAATGGCCAAGGCCACGTGCCTGGCGGTTCTTCATCGGGTGCAGCCGTCTCTGTGGCCACAGGTGCCGCCTTCATTGGCCTTGGGTCGGACACAGGGGGTTCTATTCGCATTCCGGCGGCACTCAATGGCATTGTCGGTTTTAAAAACACAGCTCGCCTTGTGCCCACGCAGGGCGCCGTGCCTTTGTCGACCACCATGGACACCGTGTGTGCCATGACGCGCAGCGTGCGTGATGCCATCTTGGCGCATGAAATTTTGGCGTCGCGCAAAGTGGCGCGGTCTTCGCGCAGCCTGTCGCAGTATCGCTTGGCGGTGCCTACCAGCCTCATGCTGGATGGCCTCGAAGCGGGCATCCAAACCGCATGGGAGAGAAGCCTCAGCCAACTGTCTAAAGCGGGTGCACAGATCGTTGAAATCCCTTTGCTTGAGATCAATGCCTTGCCCGGCCTCTTGGCCACAGGCGGCTTCAGTGCCGCAGAGAGCTACACATGGCACCGACACTTGTTGGCAAAAGGCGAATCTAAATACGACCCGCGTGTGGCGGCCCGTATTTTGAAAGGCGCCAACATGAAGGCCTTTGAGTATTTGGACTTGCAAACTGGCCGCGCCGAATGGATAGCTCGGATGCAATCGGCATTGCTTGGGTTTGATGCAGCGCTCTCCCCCACCTTGCCCATTCATGGCCCTACATTGGCCAGCGTGGCACCAGGCGCAGAAAGAGACGACGCCTTCTTTGCCGCCAATGGCTTGTTGCTTCGCAATACCAGTGTGGTCAACATGCTAGACGGCTGCGCGCTGTCATTGCCCATGCATCAAGCGGGCGAACTGCCCAGCAGCATGATGGTGTGGCAAGGCCCCATGAAAGACGATGATGTCTTGAACATTTCTTTGGTGATTGAGTCTGCATTGAGGTCTGCTTGAAAAAACTCAACTGGCAAGAACCCCTCGCGCTGTTCGATGTGGCGCAAACTCGCCAGCTCGAGCACTTGGCCAGTGCGCGTATTCAAAACGGCCCCACCTTGATGTCGCAAGCAGGTTTGTCCGTGGCCAAATTGGCCATGGCGATCAAGCCCTTTGCGCCCCGCCATTGGATCTTTTGTGGGCCAGGCAACAACGGAGGCGACGGCTTAGAAGCCGCCACGCATTTGCACCAATGGGGTCAAGAGGTTCGGATTGTGCTTTGGCAGCCTTTGTCCAAGCGCCCATCCGATGCAGCCAATGCTTTGAACAAAGCCAAAGCGATGGGCCTGTCAATTCAAGAAACACTTCCATCGCAGTCTGAGGTCGGTCCACAAGACTTGTGCATCGATGCCATGTTGGGCATTGGCTTGCGAGCGGGAACAGCTGAAGCTTCTGATGCAGCGCAAGACATGCAAACTTGGATTCACAGCCTCTACCAATTTGGTGCAGATGTTTTGGCCGTCGACATTCCATCTGGTTTGAATGCCAACACGGGGCAATTTCAAAACAAGTCTTCGACGCCACCCAACATCCAAGCGCAACATACTTTGCAACTACTCACCGCCAAGCCTGGCTGCATCACAGCGCATGGTCGAGACGCATGTGGCACGCTTTGGCTAGACACATTGAACAGCGACGATTTGCAGCAAAACCTGAAATCTTCAGCCCAATTAAACAGCCGTTTGCAAAACGTCCTGAAGCGTCAACATGCAAGTCACAAAGGCAGCTTTGGCGACGTAACCGTGATTGGCGGCGAAGCCGTGCAAGTTCGCGGCATGGGCATGACGGGTGCCGTCGATTTGGCCGCTTCCGCAGCGCTGCACGCAGGTGCGGGCCGTGTCATGGCTTGTTATTTAGAAGCCGATCACAACACTGCTGCAAACTTTTCAGCCGTGGCGCCTGCGCCTCGTTTGGCAGAAATCATGCAGCGCCAATTTTCTGCAGTGCAGTTGCAAAATGGCGTCATCGTTTGCGGCTGTGGCGGTGGCATGGCTGTGGTCAAAGTTTTGCCGCAAGTGCTTCAACAAAGCGTGAGCTTGGTCTTAGATGCAGATGCGCTCAACGCCATATCACGAGACCCATGGCTGCGAGATTTGCTGCGTCAACGCGCCACTTACAACATGCGTACTGTCATCACGCCACATCCACTTGAAGCCGCCAGATTGCTGGGCTCAGACAGTGCCACGGTTCAACACGATCGGCTCTGTGCGGCGCAAACTTTGGCCAAGGACCTGAATTGCACCGTGGTGCTGAAAGGGTCTGGCACTGTGATTGCCAAATCAGGTGAAGTACCTGCCGTGAATTTCACCGGCAATGCGCGTTTGGCAACAGGTGGCACGGGCGATGTCCTGGCGGGCTTGCTGGCTGCACGCATGGCCCAGGGCATGCGTGAATTTGAAGCTGCTTGCGCCGCCGTGTTTGAGCACGGACTGGCAGCAGATGAATGTAACTTGCCCAGCTTTACAGCGGGCAAGCTGGCAGCGCTTATCCGCGGCCCGCAAATGGCATCTTTGTAGCCATCACAGTGTGGAACATCACGTTGGCTTCTAAGGGCAAGCTGGCCATGTACACCACAGAGCTGCCCACCAAAGCCACATCCATCAGGGGCTCGGTTTTAATTTCAAGGTTGGCCTGAGGCACACCTTTGGCCATCTTCATGGCCATCGGTGTTGCGGCATTGCCCACATCAATTTGACCCACAGCAATGTCGTACTGACGACCATCGAGTGATGCGGTTTTGGTCAAGCCAGACACCGCATGCTTGGTGGATGTGTAAGCAATCGAAAACGGACGCGGTGTAGTGGCCGAGATCGAGCCGTTGTTGATGATGCGGCCGCCCATTGGCTTTTGATCTTTCATGACGCGGAAGGCTTCGCGAATGCACAAGAACATGCCGGTGAGGTTGGTGTCGACCACACCTTTCCACATTTCCAAACTGAGTTCGGGCAATGGAATGGCGGGCGTGCTGACGCCTGCGTTGTTGAACAACAAATCGACACGGCCAAAGGTTTTAACGCACTGCGCAAACAAGTTGGCCACAGAGTCTTCTTGCGTTACGTCGGTGGGCACAGCCAAGACTTGGTAATTGGCATTCAAGGCTTTGGCCTCTGCCGCAACTTCTTCCAAGTTGGCCAAGCGGCGGCCAGCCAACACAACAGACCAGCCGTCTTTGAGCAGGGCCAATGCGGTTGCTTTGCCAATGCCAGAACCAGCGCCTGTGACGATGGCAATTTTTGATGTGCTTGTCATGAATTTTGTCTCCTGCTTAAATCTTTAAATGAAAAAACTGATTGCTTGGGTCTTGCAAAGCTGTCGGCTTCAACGACGACTCTTACGTGCTTGACTTGATTTTTTTGAACCCGCCGACTTGGAAGGCGCACCTTTGGGGCTGACCTTGCCATGTCGGGTGGCTGGTTTGCCACCTTCTGCTTTGTGAGCATTGAAGGGGCGAGATTTGGACTTGGGCCCTTCAGCGCCAGACAAAGCGCCCCGCGCCATGCCGCCGTCATTGCGACCGCCACTTTGTTTGCTTGGACCCTTTTCACGCATTTGACGCGAGCTGAATTCTTCCGCGGGATTCACCAAGCGAAAATCAATTTTTCGGCCATCCAAATCGACGCGGCTCACTTGAATTTGCACGCGGGTTCCAATGGCATAACGAATACCGGTTCGTTCGCCACGCAATTCTTGGCGTGCTTCATCAAAACGGAAATACTCGCCACCCAACTCGGTGATGTGCACCAAGCCTTCGACATACAAATTGTCCAAGGTTACAAAAATTCCGAAGCTGGTGGCCGAGGTGACAACGCCCGAATATTCTTCGCCCAAATGCTCGCGCATGTATTTGCATTTGAGCCATGCTTCAACGTCGCGGCTGGCTTCGTCGGCGCGTCGCTCATTGGCGCTGCAATGCAAACCTGCAGCTTCCCATGCTTGTTGTTCGGCTGGCGACATTTTGATGCGCGGTGCGTCATCCATTTGTGCGCCAGACTTGTTTTTCTGCAAGCGTTTGGCCAATTTGGCATGCGCCTCACCCGGCAAAGGCAAAGCCGGCAACTGGTATTTCTTGTGCGTCAGGATGGCCTTGATGACACGGTGCACCAGCAGGTCGGGGTAGCGACGAATCGGACTGGTGAAGTGCGTGTAAGCCTCATACGCCAAGCCAAAGTGACCACTGTTGATAGGCGTGTAAATGGCTTGCTGCATGGAGCGCAGCAGCATGGTGTGAATTTGCTGCGCATCGGGCCGGTCTTTGGTGGCCTGTGCAATGTGCTGAAATTCGCTAGGCTTGGGCTCGTCACTCACGGTGTAGGGCAATCCCAAAGACTTTAAGTAATTGCGCAGCAAATCTTTCTTCTCGGGCGTGGGGCCTTCATGCACGCGGAACAAACCAGGATGCTTGCTGCTTTGAATAAAGTCGGCACTGCAAACGTTGGCGGCCAACATGGCCTCTTCAATGAGTCGGTGTGCCTCAGTACGAACACGCGGGACGATTTTTTCAATGCGGCCGTTGTCGTCACAAATGATTTGCGTTTCGGTGGTTTCAAAATCGACCGCACCCCGCACAGCACGTGATGACAACAGCGCGCGATACACATCGTGCAAGTTGAGCAAATCGTTCACGCGTGCTTTGCGCTTGATGGCCTCAGGGCCACGCGTGTTGGCCAAGATGGCAGCCACTTCGGTGTAGGTAAAGCGTGCATGGCTGAACATCACCGCAGGGTAAAACTGATAGGCGTGGATCTCGCCTTTGGCGGTGATCAGCATGTCGCAGACCATGCACAAGCGTTCTACATCGGGGTTCAGCGAACACAAACCGTTGGAGAGTTTTTCCGGCAACATGGGAATGACACGGCGTGGAAAATACACACTGGTGGCACGATCGTAGGCGTCGATGTCGATGGCACTGCCTGTTTCAACATAGTTGCTGACGTCGGCAATGGCCACCAGCAAGCGCCAGCCTTTGGCCTTGCCAATTTTGGCCGGCTCACAATACACCGCATCGTCAAAATCACGTGCGTCTTCACCATCGATGGTGACCAATGGAATGTCGGTGAGGTCGATGCGACCTTTCGAATCTTGCGGCCGCACCTTGTCGGGCAACTCGCGCGCCAAGTTCAAGCACGCTGCAGAAAACTCATGCGGCACGCTGTACTTGCGAACCGCAATGTCGATTTCCATGCCGGGGTCGTCTATTTCCCCCAATACTTCTTTCACGCGGCCTACAGGCTGCCCAAACAACGCGGGCGGTTCGGTGAGTTCGACCACTACCACCTGGCCAGGCTTGCCGGCACCAATGCCCACTTTGGGGATGAGAATGTCTTGTCCGTAGCGCTTGTCTTCGGGCGCCACAATCCAAATGCCCCCTTCGTTGAGCAAGCGGCCAATGATGGGTTGGGCGGAGCGTTCCAGAATTTCAACCACGCGGCCCTCTGGCCGTCCCTTGCGGTCTTGCCGAACAATGCGAACCTTGACACGGTCTTTGTGCAAAACAGCACGCATTTCGTTGGGCGGCAAAAAAATATCGCCATCACCATCGTCACGAATCAAAAAGCCATGTCCATCGCGATGGCCTTGCACGCTGCCTTCGATCTCATCGAGCAGTCCTGAGGGGTGGCTAATTTTTTTGATATACAATCCTTTTTTTCCTGAAAGCCCAGGTGGCGGAATTGGTAGACGCACTAGTTTCAGGTACTAGCGAGTAACTTCGTGGGGGTTCGAGTCCCTTCCTGGGCACCAAGTTTAAACAAAGCTGCACACGTTGCAGCTTTTTTTATGCGCTGAATTTGCAAATTCATAGCGCAAAGCACATCTTGCAGGGCGTCGATGACTTTCCAATGAATTCCATGGTCTTAGAAGGCCTTAAATGGGCACCGCAATGAGGTCGTGGCCTTCCACGCCCACAATGCGTGCACGCGTAAATTCACCCGCCTTGTAGGTTTTGCTGATCTTTTCGGGTGGCAACAAGCGAACCAAGCCATCAATCTCTGGCGCATCGGCATAAGAGCGGCCCATGCCACCTTTCTTGCCCATGGCCGTTGCGGAATCCACCAAGACTTGCATGGTAGCGCCCACGCGCTGCTGCAAACGCTGAATTGAGACTTCTTCGGCCACGGCCATGAAACGAGAGCGGCGCTCTTCCCTAACAGCCTCAGGCAACATGCCTGGCAATTCGTTTGCAGTAGCGCCCTTCACTGGGCTGTAGGCAAAGCAACCGGCGCGGTCAATTTGCGCTTCACGCACAAAGTTGAGCAGGTGCTCAAATTCTTCTTCTGTTTCGCCAGGAAAGCCTGCAATGAAGGTGCTGCGAATGACCAATTGCGGGCAGATTTCGCGCCATTTTTGAATGCGCTCCAAATTTTTCTCGCCGCTGGCTGGGCGCTTCATGCGCTTGAGCACATCGGGATGACTGTGCTGCAAAGGCACATCCAAATACGGCAAAACCAAGCCCGAAGCCATGAGCGGCAAGATGTCGTCGACGCTGGGGTATGGGTACACATAGTGCAAGCGAACCCAAGCGCCATGCTTTTGCGCCATTTCACCCAGTGTCTGAACCAATTCCAGCATGCGTGTTTTGACAGGGCGGCCCTCCCAAAAGCCAGTGCGGTATTTGGTATCCACACCATAAGCTGAAGTGTCTTGACTGATCACCAACAATTCTTTAACGCCGCCTTCAAACAAGGCTTGCGCTTCTTTCAAAACATCACCAATGGGGCGAGAGACCAAATCGCCGCGCATGGAGGGGATGATGCAAAAGGTACAACGGTGATTGCAACCTTCGCTGATTTTCAGATAAGCGTAGTGCCGCGGTGTGAGTTTAAGGCCTGCTTCGCCAAAGGCGTTGGGCACCAAATCCAAAAAGGGGTCATGGGGCTTGGGCAGATGCGCGTGCACCGCGTCCATCACTTCTTGCGTGGCATGGGGGCCAGTGACAGCCAACACACTGGGGTGCATTTCACGCACCATGTTGCCGCCACCTTCGGCTTCTTTGGCGCCCAAACAGCCTGTGACAATGACTTTGCCATTGACGTTGAGCGCTTCTGAAATGGTGTCCAGACTTTCTTTCACGGCATCGTCAATGAAGCCGCAAGTGTTGACGATGACCAGGTCGGCACCTTCGAAGGTTTTCGAAGTTTGATAGCCTTCGGCGCTCAGCTGGGTCAGGATGAGTTCAGAGTCGGTCAAAGCCTTGGGGCAACCCAAGCTGACAAAGCCCACTTTAGGGGCGGCCGATGATGAGGGGGCTGAGGCGTTTGAGGCTGTTTCAGAGGCCCTGCCAAGACCCGTGCTTGCAATTTCGTTCATGGGCGTATTGTCCCAGTAAATCGATCGCCTCTGACAGGCCCGGGCTCACAGATTCAGGGCTTTAAACCAAAAGCCGTGAGGAATTGGGCCGTTTGCTTTTGCATCTGCTCTTGCATCTGGCTCATGATGTTGGTCGATTGGTGGCCCATTTTGGATTGCATGTGCATCAAAGACTGCAAATTGCTCTCTAAGTAGGAGCCCATGTAACCCTGCATGGCATGGCCGTAAAAGCGAATGATGTTGGCCAAAACAGCCTCGGTGAACATGGGTGCGCCGGCCGATTCCTCTTCCAAAATGATCTGCAACAGGATGCTTCGCGTGAGGTCTTCACCCGATTTGGCGTCGCGGACAGCAAAGGTATGGCCATCCATGACCAAGTGCTTGATTTCACTCAGCGTGATGTAGCTCGAAGTGGTGGTGTCGTAGAGCCTGCGATTGGGGTACTTTTTGATCACACGCTGGGGTTTGGCCTCTGCGGCGGCAGCATCCTTTTCGGTCTCGGGGGTGCCAGCGCTAGGATCTGCAGCTGCAGCGGATTGGGCTGATTTACGGGCCATGATTTAGACTCTTCTCAAAAAGGAAACGATGCAATCGGTTGTTTGCAGCAATAGACCACAGTATGCTGCGCTGCAACAGATTCTAAAGTTATGAAATTGCTTAGTACTACGGGGAGTTACCCTCAATCATGCTAAACGCCAATCACGCAGCGCTGTTTTTTACCGTGGCCATGCTGGCGGTCACCACCTATTTCCTGTTTGGATCCATCCCTCTGCTCATTTTGAAGCACGACAACACCATGGACTCGCAGTTCATCAGGTCCTTTTACATCACGTATTTCAAGTTTGCGATTGTGGTGGCCACGGCAGCCACACTCAGCTATGCCTTGGCCGCCCGACCTTTATTGGCCTTGGGCGCAGCAGCCATCGCCACCCTCACCTTGGTGTTGCGCTTCAAGTTCATTCCGCAAATGGACGAATTGGGTCTAGAAATTCGAGACAACAACAATTTAATGGCCATTCCAGACTTTCGCAAAATACACAAAACAGCCATTTACCTGAACCTAGCCCAGTTGGTCACAGTTCTGGGCAGCTTGGGTTTTATTTAATGTTGATCTGACCCCAATTAATGACCCCAATTAATTTGACCTCGATTATTTTTTGAAGGGGTCGCTGAATTTGGGATCGGTGGTGAGCGTGGTGTCGGTGAGGGTTTTCATGAAAGCCACCAAGGCGGCTTTGTCCTCGGCCGTTAAGTTGAGCCTCAAGGGAACGCCATTGGGTGCCAGGCGGTTGGTGTCCAAAGCTGGACCGAGTTTGACACCGCTGTTGTAATGCTCGACCACCTCTTCTAGGCTTGAAAAACGACCGTCGTGCATAAAGGCTTTAGAGAGCGCCACGTTTTTAAGCGACGGCGCTTTGAAGATAAGGGTCTCGCCCGCATCCAGTCCGTTGCTGCGTGAATTGGCTGCAAGCGCAAACGTTGGCATCTGATGGCATGCGCTGCAACCTGCACCACCATTGTTGGGTCCTGCAACGAAGAGCTGTCTGCCGCGATCTTCTTCCGCCGTAAATCCAGGCAAAGGGGTACCCAAACCTCGATTGTTGGCATTGGGATTGAACACTTGCGCGAAAGCTGTGTCCCAACGACTGCTGGCAGATATCATGGCGCGTTCAAATTGTGCGAGTGCCTGCTGAATTCGATTTTCTGTAATGACCGAATCGCCAAATGCGAAAGCAAATAATTCGGGGTAATAAGCACTGGCATTCATCTTGGCGATGAGCGCAGGGATGCCACCTGCGCTTGAGGTAAAGCCCATTTCAATGGCATGTTGAATGGGTTGGCTGGCTTGCAACTCAACAGAAGCGGATCGCTTGTCCCAAAACATGTTGCCCGGTTGGTAGTACCGAACATTGCCCAAACGCATGGCATGCGCCGTGGTGAATGAGGCGCCCGAAAAGCCAACGCTAAATCGACGAGGATCGTCAAATCCACTGGCCTGTTGATGACACGAGCTGCATGAAATGGCGTCATTGATGCTGAGGCGTTTGTCGTAAAACAAAACCCGTCCCAAGGTGGCCACGCGATCGCTTGCGAGGTTGTCTGAAGGCGTGTTGTCTAGCGCGGTGACATTGCCATCGTAATGCGCTGGCAAAGCGGGCTTGGCATAGTTTGCTAGCGCAGTGAGGTTGAGCGTTGTGTATTCTGAAATGCCAGTCGAAGTGGTTACGGCCGTGCTGGTGGAGGTGCCACCACCACAACCCGACAAAACAAGGCAAATGATGAATCCGAAACTTGCGATGCTCATTTCGGAAAAGGAAATTGGGTCTGCTTTGTTTTGCATAGGGCTTTTGAAAGTTTCCACATGCTAATGCACTCTCTTATCAAAATGACTAAGATTTGCAATTCTTTACCTCAGCTTGAATGACAACAAGCGCATCCGAGGTGAATGCATCACAATTGGCTACATGCACAAATTGAAGTCCTACACCATTTGGATGATCGCCATTTCAACGCTGATTTTGAGCGCATGCGCCAATCTGGTGAAGACAAATCAGTCTATGAACCAACCCATCGTCTTCGTACACGGCAACGGCGACTCCGCTGCACTTTGGCAAACCACACTGTGGCGTTTTGAATCCAACGGGTGGCCACAGCATCTGTTGCATGCATTGGATGTGCCCTACCCGCTTGCACGTGATGCCGACCCTCAAGCTCAGGCGGGTCGATCTTCAAGCGCTGAACACATGCAAGCCTTGCGCTCAGAAGTTGAATCCGTGTTGCAAAAGACAGGTGCCAAACAAGTCATTTTGATCGGCAACTCTCGCGGCGCTTACGCTATTCGCAACTACATTTGCAATGGCGGCGGTGCGCAGTGGGTTAGCCATGCCATCCTTGGTGGCGGTCCTAACCATGGCGTTCAGGCCATTCCTGGTTTGAACGATGCCAATGAATTTTCAGGCGCTGGTCCCTTTCTGAAACAACTCAACGCGGCCAAGAACGACAAAGGCGATGAAATTTGTGGTGCCACAAAATGGATGACCATTCGTTCAGACAACAACGATAAATTTGCGCAACCCGATGGACTCTGGCTTGGCATGAAAGGTCGACCCACGATGGTTGGCTTTGATGGCCCCGAACTCAAAGGCGCTTTGAATGTGGTGATTCACAAAATTGATCACCGTGAAACCTCTTTTTCGCCTGCCGCATTTGAAGCCACCTTTCAATTCATCACGGGCAATGCGCCTGCTGTCAACATCCTTGCGCAAGAACAGATTGAATTGAACGGGAAAGTATTTGGATTGGGTGTAGACCCACTGCAGGCTGGCAGTGGCAACTTTGTCAACAACTTGCCCTTGTTGGGCGCCAAGCTTTCAGTCTATGCAATTGATGCACAGACCGGTCAGCGCCAAGGCGTTGCAAAGCGCACCACCACCATTCAAGCGGATGGCCACTGGGGACCTTTCAGCGCTAACTCAAACACGGCATACGAATTTGAATTGAGCGCTGACGGCTATGCCACGACGCACATTTACCGCAGCCCATTTGCCAGATCAAGCAAGCTCGTTCACATGCGGCCGGAGCGTTTGGCGGCAACCGATCGCACCCCACAAGCCATGGTGATTTTGACCCGACCTAGAGGTTACTTCGATGCCGCACGCGATCAAATTTTGTTTGATGGAAAAACGGACATCCCCGGTGTCGTCAAAGGTGTGAGTGCAGGCAATTCAAGCGCCAAAATTCGGACAAGCGAATCACCACAGCGTTCTGTGGCTGCTGAATTCAATGGCGAACAACTCAGAGGCCTGACTTGGCCCGCATCACAAGGGCACGTTACCGTGTTTGAACTGACCTACTGATTGCAGCAAAATAACTTCAAAGCCATTGGTACAACTCAACTCTCTAAATAATTGGGGTCAGATCAACATTAATTTTGTCAATCAGAGGGCGAGAAAGCCAAGGGGGGCTTCCTCATACTGGAGTACCAGAAATCGTTCAGCCCCCCTTGGCTTTCTCGCCCTCTGATTGGGAATTAATGTTGATCTGACCCCAATTATTTTTTTTGTGCGACGCTGAATTCTCGCCACAAGAGGTACAGGCCGCTGAGTACGACGATACCTGCCCCCAGCACGACTACCGTGTCCGGAATTTGGCCAAAGACAAGCCAGCCACCTAAGCTCATGTAAATAATTTGCTGATACAAAAAGGGGCCGAGCACCGCAGCCGTTGCGTATCGGTGGGCCAGTGCAGAGGCCGCATGACCCAAGCCACCCGTTAAACCAGCCAAAACCAAGACACACCAAACTTGCCATGAGTCGGGGGTCTGCCAGTAGCCAATTGCAAATGGAGCCAGCACCACAGATGGCACAGCGGCCGAAGCCAGTTGTGTCGAAATAGGATGATCACTGCCAGCCAGTCGGCGGGTGATTAAATTGAAAGCGGCATAAAGCAACGCGTTCATGATGCTTAGCAAAATGGCTGGATGAAAAGCATGACTGCCAGGACGAATGATGACCAGCACACCGGCAAATCCTAAACAAATGGCCATCCACTTTTTTGCATCCAATTTTTCATGCAGCCAAAAGGCTGAAATCAGGGCAATCAAAATGGGCACTGAAAACTGTACGGCACCTGTTTCGGCCAACTGCAAATATTGCAATGCAAAAAAGTTAAGACCTGTCATGAGGGCCAACATCACCCCCCGAAGCAACTGCAATCGCGGGTTGTGAATTTTGAACAACGCCACGCCCATCGATGGCATAAAGATGGCGGTGGTCAACAAGGTGTGAAACACAAACCTGAGCCACACCACTTGCAACACGGGCACCGTTTGCACCAACCACTTGGCACTGGTGTCGAGCACCGCAAACATCAAGGTGGTGGCAGTGACCAGCGCAATGCCGATTTGGCGGTTTCGCGCTGTGTCACTTAAATGTTGATCTGACACCAATTGTTTCAATCCAGACTGAGGCCAATTTTGCGGGCCACGGCGCCCCACTTTGCGTAGTCTTTGTTGACCTTTGCGACGGCCTCTTCTGGCGTACTGCCAATCACAATTTGATCGGTGGCTTTGAGGCGCTCAGCAGCTTCAGGCGTACGCAAAGCCTCAACAACCGCCATGCGAAATTTGTTGACCACCTCATCGGGTACCAGGCGAGGCGCTAACAAAATCAAACTGAAATCGGCCTCGTAGCCTTTCACGCCGGCTTCGGCAATGGTCGGTACGTCAGGCAAGGTAGGCGAACGCCCTTGACCCGACACAGCCAAAGCCGTTAATTTGCCAGACTTCACATGCGGCAACACCGTTGGCCCTGCCAACAAACCACATGGCACCTGGCCTGCCAGCACATCCTGCATGGCGGGCGCTGGGCCCTTGTAGGGGATGTGCGTCATCTGCATGCCCGTCATGTTCAACAACAACTCTGTCGACAAATGACCGGGCACACCCGCACCGCCAGAGGCGTAGCTCAAGGGTGTGGTTTTTGATTTGGCGATCAACTCATTCAAATTCTTCACGCCCAAGGATGGGTTGCACACCAAGGTTTGGCTGAAGGAAGACAACACACTGATGGGTTTGAGGTCTTCCAATTTGAAGGTCATCGACTTGTAGACATGCGGATTGACGGTTAGCAGCGTGTCGGTGGCAATGAGAAACGTATAGCCATCGGGCGCAGCACGGGCCACAGCAGCCGCGCCGATGTTGCCACCGGCTCCGGGCTGGTTTTCAATCACGATGGGCTGCTTCAAAATGGCCTGAATTCGTTCAGACGCAGTGCGCATCACCAAATCGCTAGGGCCACCCGGTGGATAAGGTGCAATCACTTTGATGGGTTTGGTGGGCCAACTCTGCGCCATGGCGGCACTGCCAATCCACAAAAATGAGACAAACAGCATCAAACGAGAACCACGAAATTGCAGGGGCTTGAACATCGAACACTCCAAAGAATGAAACATGCTACCTAAAGCCAACTTTCAAGACCATCCCTATTTACGCGGATAACAGCCCCTGAAACACAGGCGTTTTCAAATTCTGACTAAGATACGCCACCACTTTGATGACGCTTGCCCAACTATGAAATGCCCTTCTATTTTTAACCCAAGGCATCGTGCATTGACAGTCTTTGCCCCCAGTCCGCTGACCGCGGTTTGCATGGCTGTACTTTGGAGCATCAGTAGCCCCTTAAGCGCTTTAGCACAAGACGTCAGCATGGGGGGCCAAACAGAGCCCGCCAGTGGCACCCAACCCAGCGTGATTCAGCGCGTTGAAATTGTGGCAAAACAAGGTTCCACTGAATTAAGACGTGCAGCCAGCGTGGCCAAACAAATTTATGGCCGTGAAGAACTAGACCGCTATGGCGACACCAACACCTTAGATGTTTTGCGCCGCCTGCCTGGCGTTAACGTGGACACTGGCGGCCCTAGAATGCGGGGCTTGGGCGCTGGCTACACACAAATTCTGATCAACGGCGACCCAGCACCTCAAGGCTTTAACCTTGACCAATTGAGTCCCTCACAAATTGAGCGCATTGAAGTGATCAAGGCCGCCACTGCCGATCAAAGCACGCAAGCCATTGCGGGCACCATCAATGTCATCTTGAAAGATACCTCACGACGCTCGCTCAGCAACTTACGCTTGGGTTTGTCCAACGGCAGTGACCGGCCTGTCGGCAATCTCAACTATGCCATCAGCGAATCGAGTGGCCCATTCAACATTTCTTTGCCTGTGTCTTTGTTTGAATGGGATCGGCAAGTTCGCAATGGGGTCGATCGACAAATGGCAGGTACCGATGGAAAAACAGCCGTGTCAGAGCAATTGGGCACAAACACCTCATGGGGTTGGGGCTACAACGTAGCGCCTCGATTCAATTACAAAATCAGTGACGAACAAACACTGTCGCTCGCCACTTTTTTCCAAAAGGGCTACTGGAACTACACCACCGATTTTGCCAATCGCGCGATCTCTGGTAACCCCGTGTTTGACGACAATGCCATTCAAAATGGTTTTTGGGAAAACCGACGCGGCAATCTCACTTGGATCCACCGTTTCAGTGAAGACCAACGCATTGAAATTAAAGCAGGTGTGCAACAGTTTCGTTCTGGCTTTGATTTGAACAACTTGCGCGCCAACATCACGCAACTCAAGACCAATGGCAATAACCAAGACGATGCCTACACGCAAGCCGGCAAATACAGCCAACTGCTGGGCAATGAACATACCTTAACGGCCGGATGGGATCTTGAAACGCGCGAACGCCAAGAGCGTCGCACCACCACCGATGGTGCCGGCCTTGCTTTGCTGCCTGCATTCGAAGGTCAGCCATTTGAAGCACAAATGCGCCGACAAGCTTTCTACATCCAAGACGAATGGGAAATTTCGCCCCAATGGCAACTCTACTTCGGTTTGCGCAACGAACGCATTGCGTCCGAAAGTACCAACGGGTTGTCGCCCGTGGTCAATGTCAGCAGTGTGTTGTCGCCCTTGGCCCACGTCACTTATAAATTTGACCCCAAGCGCAAAGACATGGTGCGGGCCAGCCTCACGCGCAGCTACAAAGCGCCTGGCCTGAATGCCATGTTGGCCAGACCAGTCATCAATGCGTCTTATACCAACACCTTTCAAACCAATACGTACCTGTCACCAGACCGACTGGGCAACCCTGCACTCACGCCCGAACTGGCCACAGGTTTGGACATTGCCTACGAAAACTATTTAAGCAACGATGGCATTTTCAGCGTGGGCCTGTTTCATCGCAATCTCACCAATGTGGTGAGAAACACCACTGAATTGCGCCAGGTCAGTTGGGCCAGTGCGCCGAGATGGGTTACGCAGCCTCAAAACTTTTCGGCCGCTGTGACTCGCGGGGTTGAATTTGAATTGCGCGGCAGCGCAGGCGATCTGCTGCCTCAGGTGTTCAGCAACGTCAAAGGCCTGAACCTCCGTGGATCCTTGAGCCTCTACAGTTCTAGCATTGCCGCCTTGGCTGGCCCCAACAACAGGCTAGACGGGCAACAGCCCTGGTCCGCCAATGTGGGCTTTGATCAACGCATCAGCGGCCTGCCACTGACGGTGGGCGGCAACCTCAGCTTCACGCCCGGGTACGACACGCGGCAAACAGCAGAGCAATGGCTGACCCGTTCTGTGTCACGCGGCATTGACTTGTTTGCCACGATGCCCATCAGCCCCATCATGATGCTCAGAGCCGCCGCTAGCGCAGGCGTCCAACAATTTGGCCCACCCAATGGCAGCACCCTCATCTTGCTCGCCAACGGTGACTACACGCGAACCGACCGCTACGCCAAGCCCCAACTGAACCTCTCCCTCGACATTCGCCTTTAAATTATTTTCACATCTGAGGGTAATGCCGGTTGCTATCTCAGTTGCTTGGCTTAATCTCTACAGTTTGTTACTCTCTTATTTGCGTTCAACATGAGCATTCACGCACTCCACACTTCAAGCACGCAAGACGCCGTTAAACAAGTCAAAGTCCACTTGGCCGCCGCTCTGCGCATGGCCGTTTTAGATGGTTTTGAAGAAGGCATCGACAATCACTTCACTGCCTGCGTACCTGGCCGCACGGATCAATACTTTGTGTTGCCATTTGGTTTGCACTGGTCTGAAGCCAAAGCCAGCGACATGATGATTTTCAATGAGGCGGGTCAAACCCTGGAAGGTCAGGGCGTTGTTGAACTCTCGGCGCAAAGCATTCATGCCCCCTTGCACCGACTCACGGGCGCCAAAGTTGTTCTGCACACGCATCAACCCTGGGCCACGGCCCTCAACATGCTGCAAGACAATCGCTTGCTACCCGCAACGCAAACCGCTGCATTCTTTCATGGCCGTATTGCCTACGACGATACCTACACAGGTCTGGCCTCGTCGTTGGAAGAAGGTGAACGCCTGGCTCGCCTCATGGGTGACAAAACGGTGCTGTTCATGAAAAACCATGGTGTGGTCACTGTTGGTGATACTGTTGCACAAGCCTACCGCCGACTGTACAAACTTGAAAAAGCTTGCCAAACGCAAGTGTTGGCGATGAGCACGGGCAAAGCTTTGAACATCCTCAGCGACGATGTCATTCAACGCGTACTCACCCCGTCTGGCGCCGATCGCCATCCACGCGGTGATCGTGAACGACTCTACTTCGAAGCCAACATGCGCATCCTAGACCGCACCAACCCTGGCTACGCCGACTGAAGTCGAATTCTGTCGGAGGGCTGGATGTTCATGGTCATTTGGAAAAGGCCCGCAGCCAAGCCAATGGCCACAGCCAGTTTCCAGGCCAGGTCGTAATTGCCAAATGCACTGAAGATGTAACCACCACCCCAGGCGCCCAAAAACGATCCCACTTGATGGCTCATGAACGCAATGCCAGACAAGGTGGCCATGAAGCGCAAGCCGAACAAGTGAACGATCAATCCAGACACCAAAGGCACCACCCCTAACCACAATGTGCCCATGGCCGCGCCAAAGACCAAGGTGGAAATGGGAGTGGGTGGCACAGCAAAGAACATCAACAATGCAAGCGAGCGCAGCACATAGATGCCGCCCAAGAGCATGCGCTTGGAGTATCGGTCGCCCAGCCAGCCGAACAAATACGAGCCGATCACATTGAACAAGCCGATCAGGGCCAATGTGGTGCTGCCCACTGATGGGTCGATGCCGCAAATGTCAAGGTAAGCAGGCAAATGTGTGGTGATGAAAACCAATTGCAAGCCACACACAAAGAATGCAATGGCCAATACGCGATAGCCTTTGTGTCCTAGTGCTTCCACAATGGCTTCTTTGGCCGATTGCGGTTTACCCACAACGGCTTCGGGCTCAATGCGATCTGCGCGTGTGCCAATCAAAGCAGCTGGGAACATCACACAGGCCAAGCCCAAAAATCCAACCACGGCCATTTGCCAGTTCACATTGGTAATGAGCGACTGCGTCATGGGTGATGCAATGGTCAAGCCCAAAGAGCCAATGGCAGATACGGCGCCCATCGCCGCACCACGCTGGGTGGCGCTGACAGTGCGCGCCGTAATGTTCATGGCGATGTTAGAGGCCGTGCAAGACAGCGCAATGCCCACACAAAATCCAACGCCCATGGTGACCATCCAAGTGGCGTCTGCAAATCGTAAAAACACCAAGCCGATGATGTAAATCAGCACACCCAAAAGAGCGACAGGTCGTGTGCCATATTTATCGGCCCATATGCCTACAAAGGGCTGCGTTGCGCCCCACACAATGTTTTGCAAGGCCACTGCCAAAGAAAAATCGGCGGCTGTGATGCCAATGTCTCGAATCATGTGCGGCTGTAGCAAACCAAAACTTTGTCGCATGCCCATGGCCAAACTCAGCATGATGGCCGCACCACCTAGGATGCTCCAAATTTGAAATGGCGATAAATCTGTTTTCTTCATTTTCTAAAACTTGCAGCAATGTGCGTTGAGGGTAGTTTGTCGCGGCCAAACAATTTGTTGCGGAAGGTGCCAGGGGTGTACTGGGTTTTGTAGGCGCCCAGTTCTTGCAGTCTGGGAACTACCAAGGCAATGAAATCATCAAAGCATTCGGGCACCACAGTGCGGGACAAATTGAAGCCGTCAATGTCTGCTTGCAAACTCCACTCAATCATCTGATTTGCAATGGTCTCGGCCGAGCCTACCCAGGGTGCTTGGCGGCTACCCAAAATCATTTGCGACAACAACTTGCGGCGCGTCCACTGAGGGCCGGCAGCGCGCGTCATGGCTTCGACATTAGACACAATGGCCTGGCTCTTGCCCGTCTCGATGGGCTCGTCAATGTCGTACTTAGAAAAGTCGATGCCCATAGAAGCCGCAGCATGCACCAAAGCACCTTCAGAGCTGGCATAACGTTTGTATTCTTCAAACTTCTCTTGCGCTTGGCTGTCGGTGGCTGCGGTAATGATGGTGGCACCCATCCACACTTGAATGTCGCTGGCCAATCGACCTTGCGCCACCGCTTGGCCACGAATGCCTTCCACAATGGCTTTAACGCCGGGCATGCTTTGGCCATTTAAAAACACGCATTCGGCATGCGTGGCCGCAAAGCGAGAACCTCGCGCAGACGAACCCGCTTGATAGAGCAAAGGCGTGCGCTGGGGCGAAGGCTCGGCCAAGTGCATGGCCTGCACTTGGTACTGCGGGCCCTTGTGCTTAACCAAATGAACTTTGGAAGCGTCGGCATACACCCCACTTTGCCGATTGGCCAACACTGCGCCCTCCTCCCAACTGCCTTCCCACAACTGGTACACCAAAGCCATGTACTCGTCGGCCAAATCGTAACGATCGTCGTGGGCCGTTTGCCCAGAAAGTCCTGCTGCGCGTGCCGCACTGTCGAGATAACCTGTGACGATGTTCCAGCCAATGCGGCCCTTGGTCAAATGGTCCAAGGTGCTCATGCGACGAGAAAACAAATACGGCGATTCGTACGTGAGGTTGGCCGTGACACCAAAACCCAAATGCTGGGTGACACTGGCCATGGCCGGAATGAGCATCATGGGATCGTTGACAGGCACCTGCACAGCACCTTTGACGGCGGCATCGGGGCTAGCGCCCAGCACGTCGTACACACCCACCACATCGGCAAAGAAGATGCCGTCAAACAAGCCCGCTTCCAAACGCTTGGCGTAGTCGGTCCAATAATTCAAATCAAGGTACCGCGTGGACTGATCGCGCGGATGCGTCCACAGACCCTGTTGAATGTGGCCGACGCAGTTCATGTCGAAGGCATTGAGCTTGATGTGTTTGGACATAGGCGTGAAGGTAGAACCTCAAATAGAATCAGCAAACGTCACTCATCTAACCATAAAACAAAGCGCTCGTGTGTCAACTTAAGCGCACCGTTCAATTTCTTTCACAAGCCCCCACACAATGACTCATACGCCCCGCCATGTGCTGCCCGTCATTGTGCTGGCCCAGTTTGCGGGCACCTCGCTTTGGTTTGCCATCAATGCCGTCATGCCCGACCTGCAGCGACAAATGGGCTGGGCCGCCTCTGATGTAGGCCGGCTTACTTCCGCATTGCAACTGGGGTTCATTGCTGGCACCTTGGTTTTTGCCATCTTGACCATTGCAGACCGCTATTCGTCTAGGCGTGTCTTTTTGGTCTGCTCACTGGCAGGTGCCCTTTGCACCTTGGCCGCCCTCTTTCAAATTGATTCGTTTTCTGCACTGCTGTTTTGGCGAGTCTGCACTGGGTTTTTTCTGGCCGGCATTTACCCCGTCGGCATGAAGATTGCCGCGCAGTGGTTTCCCAAAGGCTTAGGCGTGGCATTGGGCTGGCTGGTCGGTGCATTGGTATTGGGGTCGGCCAGTGCGCATGGCATTCGCGCTGTGTCCAGTGAATTGCCTTGGTCAACGGTCATGCTCAGTGTGGCGGGTCTGGCCGCCATGGGCGGCGTCATGCTTTACGCGCTTGTGCCCGAGCCGATGCAAAAACCAACACAGGCCAAACAGTTGCAATGGCAGGCCCTGGCCACCATCTGGACAGATCGGCGCGTCAGATCGTCGGTGCTGGGTTACTTTGGCCACATGTGGGAGCTCTATACCCTGTGGGTTTTGGTGCCGCTTATTTTGGCCACTCGGTTTGAAGGTACACAGCTTTCTGTCGCCGCTTTCTCTGTCATTGGCGTGGGTTCATTGGGGTGCATTTTGGGCGGTTTATTAGCGCAACGTTGGGGTAGCGCTTGGGTGGCCACGGTTCAATTGAGCATCAGTGGTCTTTGCTGTTTGTTGGCACCCTGGTTGATGTCAGCGCCATTGGAATGGATGATGGCTTGGCTGCTGGTGTGGGGCATCACTGCAGCAGGCGACTCGCCGCAATTTTCAACTCTAACGGCCAGCAATGCGCCGCCTCAAGCGGTGGGCAGTGTATTGACGTTGACCAATTGCATTGGCTTTGGCATTTCCATTGTGAGCATTGAGCTGTTCACCCATCTCTCCAGCAGCTATGAACTGGCCGACCTGTTGCCTTGGTTAGGCATCGGTCCCCTGCTTGGCATCTGGGCCATGAAGCCTCTTTGGCGAAGATGAATTAATTGGGGTCAGATCAACATTAATTTTGTTAATCAGTGAGGGCAGAGACAGAGGGGGGCTTCCTCATACTGGGGTACCAGAAATCGTTCAGCCCCCCTCTGTCTCTGCCCTCACTGATTAGAAATTAATGTTGATCTGACCCCAATTAATTTGGCCAACAAAAAAGCACCTCAAGAGGTGCTTTTAATGTGAAGAATGTTGGTAGGCGCGATTGGACTCGAACCAACGACCCCCACCATGTCAAGGTGGTGCTCTAACCAGCTGAGCTACGCGCCTACAAATTCAGCCCGCATTGTAGCATCAAAAAATAGCGGCTTTTGAGGCACTCAGAACAAAGTTCTGAGTTAGCCCTAATTTCGCCTCACCTGCCCCACGCCAGACACCGATTTCACACTCTGCATCACCCGCTTTAACAGGGATGCATCGGCCACCTCTACCGTGAAGGTCATCCAAGCCGTACCCTTCACAGACTGAGTTTGAACCCCCACCACATTCATCTTCTCCTTGGCAAAGACTTCCGAGATATCACGCAGCAAGCCTTGCCGGTCGGTGGCTTCTACGGACACCTCCACGGGATACAGCAGCGTTTGCCCCGGTTTTTGCACGCCCCAACGAACCTCAATCACCCGCTCGCCGTGCTTGGCCAACAACGACTGAAAGTTGCGGCAGTCATCGCGGTGAATGCTGACCCCTTTGCCTCGGGTCACAAAGCCGCTGATGGCATCGGGCGGTGCAGGTCTGCAGCACTTGGACAATTGCGTCAGCAATGAATCCACGCCCACCACCAACACACCCGATTGCGACTTGGGCGGCACCACGCGTGATTTTTTAAGCAGCACAAAATCATCGGGCTGCATCACGGGCTCTGGCGGCCGCAAGAACACCTCGATATTGCGCAAGGAAAATTCATCCTTGCCCACTGTTTCAAACAATGCCTCCGACGACTTGAATCCCAAATCTGAAGCCAGGTCTTCTAACTTGATGGACGTCTTGCCTTCGCGCTGCAAAATTTTCTCAACAGCTTCGCGCCCCTTGGCAATGCTTTCATGCGTAATTTGTGCGTTGAACCAAGCACGCACTTTGGACCGCGCACGGTGGCTGGCCAAGAAGCCCAGCTCGGTGTTCATCCAATCGCGCGAAGGGCCACCCTCCTTCACGGTGGTGATTTCAACAGTCTGGCCGTTCTGCAAAGGCGTGTTCAATGGAATCATCACACCATCGGCTTTGGCACCTCTGCATCTGTGACCCAAGTTGGTGTGCACGGTGTACGCAAAATCGATGGGCGTTGCACCTTTGGGCAACTCCACAATGGCGGCATTGGGTGTGAGCACATAGATGCGATCGTCAAACAGCGCGGTCTCTTCGGCAGATTGTCCTGCACCTGCTTTTTCTGAAGCACCAGCAGGCCCAGAAACCTCGGAAGACATCTCTCGCTCCCATGCTAAGAGCTGCCGCAAGACTGCAATTTTGGCGTCGTAATCGCTGTTGGCACTGACGCCCACATAACCCTTGGCACCCGCCTCTTTATAGGCCCAATGCGCTGCAACGCCATGCTCTGCATGGTCGTGCATGGCTTGCGTGCGGATTTGGATTTCGATGGGTCGACCTGACGCATCACGCACCACGGTGTGCAATGACTGGTAGCCATTGGGTTTGGGCTTGGCGATGTAATCGTCAAATTCGGACGTAATCGGCGCAAAGCTGGAATGCACCCAACTGAGCGCCTCATAACAATCGGCCACATTGGACACAATGACGCGCATGGCACGGATGTCAAACACTTGCGAAAAGTCGAGCGACTTGCCACGCATTTTTTTAACAATGCTGTAGATGTGTTTGGGCCGGCCTTGCACAGAGGCTTTGATGTTTTGCGCCGCCAATTCGGTTTGCACTTGTTCGCGCAAACGCTGCATGTTGCTTTCGCGCTCCACACGTTTTTCGTCTAGCAGTTTGGCAATTTGTTTGTAGGTGTCTGGCTCCAGGAACCGGAAAGACAAATCTTCCAATTCCCATTTGATTTCCCAAATACCCAGCCGATTGGCCAGAGGCGCAAACACTTGCAAAGACTCTTTGGCCAGGCTGGCTGGCACCGCTTGTTTGCTGCTGGCAAAGTAGCGCAGCGTTTGCAAACGCGATGCCAAGCGCAACATGATGACGCGCAAATCTTTGCTAAAGGCCAGCAACATTTTGCGCACGTTTTCTGTTTGCGCGCGCGGATCGTCTTGCAGTTGCGCAGCCGATGTGGCCGTGCGCGACAGACGCTGCACTTCCACCAATTTGGTGGTTTCTACGGCCAGCGATGCAAACTCATCGCCAAAGGTTTTGGCGATGACCTCATGCGGGCGGCTGAGGTGTGGACAGGTGTAGACCAAATAACTAGCCGCCTTCACATCGTTGCCACTGTTCATGGTGTCCAAAATGGCCACGACGGCATCAGCGTGCGCAAGCAGGTTTTCGCCAGTATCTAACAACTCACCAGACAAGAAGGGTTCGGCAAAAGCCCTTGCACGAACCAGAATGTCTTCAGAAGACTCGCTCATGCACGCAGCCCCAAAAACGCCAGAACCAATTCGATTTGATCTGGGTGCGTGAGAGTTGGCGCATGGCCGACACCTTGCACAGTGGCCACTTGCACGCGCGGTCCGCGCTGGGTCATGGCTTGCACGGCATCCTTGCTTAAAAGTTCTGATTCAGCGCCGTGAATCAGCAAAGTTTTGCAACGAATGGCATCGTAGATTTGCCACAGCGTTGCCTCACCCGCCTTGGCAGATGCTTCAGTGACGGCGCTGATGGGCATCCTCAACTGCGGGTCGTAGTGCAAACAGTACGCGCCATCTTCTAGGCGCTTCACCATGTGCTGCGACAAGGCCAGCCACTCGGCATCCGAGTGCGGACCAAAAGATTTTGAAATCTCCCACATGGCATTGGCGGCGTCTTGCACCGTTGCAAAGTGGCCCACCTCTCCCACATAGGTTTGCATGTTTTGAATGGACTTCCATGACACGGGCGGCCCAATGTCGTTCAGCACCAAGTTGCAAATGGGAACCGGCATCTCTTGCGCGGCCAACAACATGCCAATGACGCCGCCCATGCTGGTTCCCACCCAATCGAGTCTTTGAATGGGGTGTTGGCTGTTCAAACTTTGAATCAACACAGCCATGTCGGATGCATATTGCGGAAATTGGTAAGCCATGGGGTCCGTCAGCCAATCGCTGCGGCCACGGCCCACCACATCGGGGCAAATGACGCGAAGAGGCGGCAATTGGGCTGCTTCGGCAGCAGCCACCAAGGCTTGGGCCAGCAGGTCAAAGTCGCGTCCTTGTCGGGTGAGCCCATGCACGCAAAACACCACATGTGAGGCCGTGGCAGGCCCCCACGCGGCATAAGCCATGCGGTGTGAGCCCTTTGCATCAGGGCAATTGACGTTCGCAATAACGGGTTCGGACATGC
Source organism: Limnohabitans sp. (assembly GCA_024642215.1). GTDB lineage: Bacteria > Pseudomonadota > Gammaproteobacteria > Burkholderiales > Burkholderiaceae_C > Limnohabitans_A. The sequence continues at coordinate 38,289 of JAHEBO010000004.1, read as the reverse complement.
AATTTCACTTGATTGACTGACCGCTGTCAGGCCCACGTGGCCTGGCCGCGCCATAATTCACTTTTCCACATCGTAAATCATTCGGAGAACACCATGCTGAAAGGCAAAACCGCACTCGTAACCGGCTCGACCAGTGGCATCGGCCTGGGCATTGCCAAAGCCTTGGCAAAACAAGGCGCCAACATCGTTTTGAATGGTTTTGGCGACCATGCGGGCCCAGAGGCCGAAATTGCGGCTTTGGGCGCCAAAGTGGCCTACCACGGCGCAGACATGAGCAAGCCCGCCGAAATCGAGGCGATGGTGAAGTTTGCTGAAGACAAATTTGGCCGTGTTGACATCTTGGTCAACAACGCCGGCATTCAGCATGTGGCGCGTGTTGAAAACTTTCCAGTTGAGCGTTGGGATGCCGTGATCGCCATCAACCTGTCCAGTGCCTTCCATGCATCGCGTGCTGTCTTGCCTGCCATGCAAAAAGCCAACTGGGGCCGCATCATCAATGTGGCATCGGTTCATGGCTTGGTGGGCTCTGCCGAAAAATCAGCGTACGTGGCCGCCAAGCACGGTATTGTGGGCTTGACCAAAGTGACGGCTTTGGAAAACGCCACCAGTGGCGTGACCTGCAATGCCATCTGCCCAGGCTGGGTGTTAACGCCCCTGGTGCAAAAGCAAGTAGATGCCAAAGCTGCCGCTTTGAATTTGTCCAACGCAGAAGCCACCAAATTGTTGCTGGGCGAAAAAGAACCTTCCATGCAATTCACCACCCCGGAAGAGTTGGGTGAATTGGCGGTGTTCTTCTGCTCTGCCGCAGGCAACAACATTCGGGGTGTGGCCTGGAACATGGATGGTGGTTGGGCTGCGCAGTAAGTTCTGCCTTCAACAAACCAACTCACCTGAGATGCCACCTTCAAGGTGGCATTTTTCTTCAGGGCTTGTGAATCAACACCACGGCCCTGGCCTCCATGCTGAGACCCTCGCCCACTGGTCCCATTTTTTCAGCCGTTTTGGCTTTCACGTTGACATGAGATTCGGGCACACCCAAAGCCTTGGCAATGGACGAGCGAATATCCGAACGGTGCGGCGCCAATTTAGGCGCTTGGGCCACGATGGTGCAATCGACATTGCCCAAATGCCAACCCAGTTGCTTGACGTGGTCGTAGGCTTTTTGGAGCAGCACCACAGAATTGGCACCCTTGTAGGTGGCATCGGTGTCTGGAAAATGCTGACCAATGTCGCCCAAGCCTGCGGCGCCCAACAACGCATCGGTGATGGCATGCAACAAGACGTCTGCATCGGAGTGCCCGAGCAGGCCTTTGTCGTGTGGAATTTGAACGCCACCCAGCATCAAGGGTCGGCCTTCAACCAAGGCGTGTGTGTCCCAACCTTCGCCAACTCGAATGTTCATGTTCTGCTCCTGAGCAAATCTTCCGCCAGCGCAAAATCGGGCGGGTAAGTGACTTTGAAATTGTGGGGACTGCCCACCACCAACTTGGGCGCAAAGCCCGCCATCTCCATGGCGCTGGCTTCGTCGGTGATGCCTTCAAAATTCTCAGCTTGCTTGGCCTTTAATGCGGCATGCAACTGACCTGCGCGAAACATTTGCGGCGTTTGCGCCAACCATTTGTCTTGGCGTGGCAAGGTTTGGCTCACGCGACCATTGACCGCGGCTTTCAAGGTGTCGGGCAAAGGCAAAGCCAGCAGGCCGCCCACGTCGTCGTCGATGCAGGCATCCATCAGGCGGTTGATTTCCAATTCAGTGATGAGGCAGCGGGCTGCGTCATGCACCAAGATCCAGTCGTGCGCTTGAACACCCTCAGGCTTGTGCTCACCCTCTTTGAGCAAGTAAGACAAGCCATTGAAAACCGACTCGGCGCGGGTATCACCCCCACAGGCAATGCGCTGAAAAGGACGGCGCCCCCGTTGTCCTTCTGGCCCTTCTGCCGTTTCTGGCCACACATGTGCATCGCTGGGTGACACCACCACAAGCACTTGCTGCAGGCGTTCAACGGATCCCAAAGCGGCCAAGGTGTGCATCACCATGCTTTGGCCAGCAATCAGCTCGTACTGCTTCGGCTTGAGTGTGCCAGCGCGCGAGCCCGAGCCCGCACAGGGCACCAACGCAAAACAGCGCGCAACGGGCGAACAACTGTCAGTGCTGGGAGGACTGTCTTTTTCAGAGGAATTCACGGCCTGATGCTTTTTTCAATGTCTAGAGAGTGACTTCATAGGAAGCCTAAGCCCACATTTTGAAGGACTTCAAGCAGATTTGGAGACTTTCAAGGACTTTTTAGCAGCAAGCTGCGCCAACACAACAAGCCCTCTTAAAATACGAACCAAGTTTTATTCACACCCCCCTCCATCTCGGCGGGGGGTGTTTGCCATTGGTGTTTCATGCAATTACCCGCGCTGAGCTTAGGAAAACGCTTTACCCTGCCCCGCCCCATCGGCTCGGCAGATGCTGTGCTGTTGGCCCAACTGGCCGAACGAGAGAAAGCACAAGGCCGCCTGACGGCCGTGGTGACATCGGATGCGGCCGACACACAAAGGCTGATGGACGAGGTGGCCTTCTTTGCACCGGGCCTTCGCATTGCCATTTTTCCCGACTGGGAAACATTGCCCTATGACACCTTCTCGCCCCACCAAGATCTGATCAGCGAACGTTTAGCCACCTTGTGGCGCATCAGTCAGCGCGACAAAGCCGAAGGGGCAGACTTGGTGTTCATCCCGGCCACCACGGCCTTGTACCGCTTGGCACCGCCTTCGTTTTTGGCGGGCTACACCTTTCAATTCAAAACCAAACAAAAACTGGACGAAGCCAAGCTCAAGTCGCAACTCACTTTGGCCGGTTACAGCCACGTCAGCCAAGTGGTGAGCCCGGGCGAATATGCCGTGCGCGGTGGCCTGATTGATTTGTTCCCCATGGGCTCGCAGGTGCCCTATCGTGTCGATTTGTTTGACAACGAAATTGACTCCATTCGCACCTTCGACCCCGACACACAGCGCAGCTTGTACCCCGTACCCGAAGTGCGTTTGCTGCCGGGTCGAGAGTTCCCCATGGACGAAGCCGCGCGCGCCAAGTTTCGCAGCCGATGGCGCGAATTGTTAGAAGGCGACCCCACCAAAAGCCGCATCTACAAAGACATGGGCAATGGCGTAGCTACGGCCGGCATTGAATATTATTTGCCGCTGTTCTTCGAAGAAACAGCCACGGTATTTGACTATTTGGGTGCAGGCACGGACATGCCGGCCACCTTGGTCTTGCTCGGCGATTTAGAGCCTGCCTTTCAACGTTTTTGGCAAGACACCAAAGACCGCTATCGCTTGGTGCAAGGCGACCCAGAACGGCCAGCCTTACCACCCGAAGCATTGTTCTTATCGGCTGAGCAGTTCTACACAGGCACCCACCAGCATGCGCAATTGGCGCTCAGGCAAGGTGCAGATGCCGACGCAGACAACACACTGGCGCAAGCCCTGCCCGACCTCACGGTGGTACGCGGTGCGGAAGAGCCTTTGGCCAAACTTCAAGCGCACATTCGAAGCACACCCCATCGCGTCTTGATTCTGGCCGAGAGCGCTGGCCGACGAGAAAGTTTGCTCGACTTTTTGCGCGCCGGCGGAGTCAGCCCTCCGGCCTTTGATGACCTGCAAGAATTTCAAGCCAGTGACGAAAAAATAGGCATTGCCACTGCGGCCTTGAATGCCGGCTTCCACTGGTTTGAAGCGGGCATTGATTTGGTCACAGAGACCGAATTGTTTGCAGCAGGTGTCACCACGCGTCGCCGTAAAAAACAAGAACAAGTCAGCGATGTTGAAGCGCTGATCAAAGATTTGTCCGAGCTCAACGTGGGCGACCCTGTGGTGCACAACGCCCACGGCATTGGCCGCTACCGCGGTTTGGTGAACATGGACTTGGGTGAGAAGAACCCAGACGGCACGCCCGCCTTGCAAGAGTTTTTGCATTTGGAATACGCCGACAAAGCCACGCTGTATGTGCCCGTCAGCCAATTGCAATTGATTGGCCGCTACACCGGTGTGAGTGCCGATGAAGCGCCGCTGCACCGCTTGGGCAGTGGTCAGTGGGAAAAAGCCAAACGAAAAGCCGCAGAGCAAGTGCGCGATTCGGCTGCAGAGTTGTTGAACATTTACGCCAGGCGTGCTGCGCGCGAAGGCCATCCCTTCAGATACAGCCCACAAGACTATGAAGTCTTTGCCAATGACTTTGGTTTCAGCGAAACAGCCGACCAAAACGCCGCCATCCATGCCGTGATTCAAGACATGATCAGCCCCCGCCCGATGGACCGCCTGGTCTGTGGCGATGTGGGCTTTGGCAAAACCGAAGTGGCGCTGCGCGCGGCCTTTGTGGCCGTGACGGGTGGCAAGCAAGTGGCGATTCTGGCGCCCACCACCTTGCTGGCCGAGCAACATTTCCAGACGTTGAAAGATCGCTTTTCGAAGTGGCCCGTGAAGGTGGCCGAGGTGTCGCGCTTTCGCTCGACCAAAGAGGTGAATGAGGCGCTCAAAGGTTTGGCCGATGGCACCGTGGACATTGTGGTGGGCACACACAAACTGCTGAGTGAATCGACCAAGTTCAAGAACTTGGGGCTGCTGGTGATTGATGAAGAACACCGCTTTGGTGTGCGTCACAAAGAGGCCATGAAGGCCATGCGCGCTGAAGTGGATGTGCTGACCCTGACGGCCACGCCCATTCCGCGCACCTTGGGCATGGCGCTAGAAGGCATTCGCGATTTGAGCGTGATTGCCACGGCGCCGCAACGCCGTTTGGCCATCAAAACCTTTGTTCGCAACGAAGGCACGGGTGTGATTCGAGAGGCCGTTTTGCGCGAATTGAAACGCGGTGGTCAGGTTTACTTTTTGCACAACGAAGTGGAAACGATCGAGAACCGCCGTCAAAAGCTGGAAGAGATATTGCCGGAAGCACGCATTGCAGTGGCCCACGGCCAAATGCCCGAGCGCGATTTGGAAAAAGTCATGCGCGACTTTGTGGCGCAGCGCTACAACATTCTGCTGTGCTCCACCATCATTGAAACCGGCATTGA
>JAHEBO010000004.1:10493-33135 GCA_024642215.1 Limnohabitans sp. | reverse complement strand
CCCAATCCACCCATTGAGCCGATGCGCATCATTGAGTTGATTCAAAAGAACAAGCACATTCAATTGGCTGGCAACGACAAGTTGCGGATTGAACGTGAACTGCCCGACCCCAAAGCACGAGCCCAGATGGTGCGAGACATTTTGAGGTCATTGGGACAGCCTAAAATTGAGACAGTGGAAGGATAAAGAATGCGCAACACCCCATCATTTCAGGGCATGACTCTGAAGGGCTTCACACCGCCCCTGCAACTGAGCCATTTCAAATTGATTGCCTTTGACATGGACTCCACCCTCATCAACATTGAATGTGTGGATGAAATTGCCGATGCCGCGGGACGCAAAGCCGAAGTGGCCGCCATTACCGAAGCCGCCATGCGCGGCGAAATCACCGATTACAAAGACAGCTTGCGCAAACGTGTGGCCTTGCTCAAAGGCGTCACTGTGGCCCACATGGAAGAGGTCTTAAACAACAGGCTACAGCTCAACCCAGGTGCCGAGAAATTGGTCAAAGCCTGCCAAGCTGCAGGCATGAAGGTGCTGTTGGTTTCAGGAGGTTTTACTTTTTTCACTGACCATGTTCGCGATCGCCTGGGCATCCACTGGACACGTTCTAATGTGTTGGAAGTGGTGAATGGCGAGTTGACTGGCAAGATGGTGGACCAAGACTGGGGCGACATTTGCGACGGCGAAGAGAAGCGCAAGATGTTGCTACAAACATGCGCGCAGATGGGCATTGAACCAAGTCAAGCCATTGCCATGGGTGATGGTGCCAATGATTTGCCCATGATGGGCGTGGCTGGTTTGTCGGTGGCGTATCACGCCAAACCCAAAGTGCGTGAGCAAGCCATGGTGGCCATTGAAGAAGGTGGATTGGACCGTTTACTGGAAGTACTTCAGTAAAGCCATGTCAAAAATGGCCTAGCGCGATGAACGCTAGGCTATTGATTAATCAACGCGCTGCACCTGCGGTACGCCCGCTTCCACCGCAAACTTGGCCAAGGTTTCAAGCTTGGTTTGGGGTTGACGCACATCGTCGACCACGCGCAATTCGGTTTGAATTTGCTTGGGGCTGAACTCCACCACGCCATAGCCTTTGCGCTCGCTGTCGGCAAAAATGAAATGGGGGTTTTCAGCGAGGCGCGCCGCCAGTTTTGAATTGCCTGCAGAGCGCGCTGTGATGCCCGCACCACAAAACTCCACGCCAATTTTGGCGCTGTCGTCTTTGTAGGCATCGGCCATGACATGACCCACCCAGTTTTCGTGCACATCGCCGCCAATCAGCACGGGATTTTTCAAGGCATGGGTTTGCATGGATTGCGTCATGCGTTGGCGGGCAGCCGAATAGCCATCCCAGCCATCGTTCCATAGGGACAAACCAGCGCCCAATTTGTAGTCACGGCGACCAAAGATCGTTTGTTGGGCCACGACGTTCCACACCCTGTCATCGTTGCGCGCATTCGCAAAGGACTGATACAACCATTGCTCTTGGGGTCCACCCAAAAGGGTTCGCTGAGGGTCTAACCACTCTGCGCACTGATCTGGATCGACCCAACCCGAACCAAAGCCACCCAGCTTGTTGCACACTTGTCTGTCTCGGTATTGGCGATCATCGAGCAAGTAGAGGTTGGCCAACTTGCCGTAAGGCACTTGACCATAAATTCGCATTTCGGCGCCGCGAGTCAAGCCATCGATTGATTTCGTCAGGGCGCTGGCTCGCAAGGGCATGTGTTCGTAAAACGCTTGGTAGGCCCTAGCGCGTTGCGCTGCAAAATCAAAGCTGATGTTGCCGCTTTGCCCTCGTACCAAACCCGCATAGTCATTGGACACTTCATGATCATCCCAGGTCACCAGCCACGGGCATTGCGCGTGCATGGCTTGCAAGCCCTTTTCACTTTTGTGCAGCGCATAGCGTTCGCGGTAGTCGGACAAACTGGTGACCCAGCCACCCGTGGGCAAACGCACGGCATTGGCCGCACCCGCGTATTCGTAGATGTAATCGCCCAAGAACAACACCATGTCGAGGTTTTCTTGAGCCATGTGGTCGTAGGCACTGAAGTACCCGTGTTCCCAGCGCTGACACGAGGCATAAGCCACGCGCAGCTTTTGCACCATGGCTTCGGGGTGTGGCAAGGTGCGCGTGCGGCCCACGGTGCTTTGCGTATCGCCCAATTGGAAGCGATAGAAATACCATCGGTCGCTTTGCAAGCCTTCCAATTCCAAATGCACCGAATGCGCCAAGCTGGCCAAGGCCACCACCTGACCGGATCGGCGATTGACCTTGAAGTGTTCGTCATCGGCCACTTCCCATAGAACCGTCACATCTGCAGTTGCAAAGTAAGACTGGCCGCTGTTGACATCGGGCATCAAGCGTGTCCACAGCACCACTGAGTGGTGATTGGGCGAGCCACTGGCCACGCCCAAGGTAAATGGGTTGTGCTTGAGCGGCGCTTGCGCTGACGACAGTGAATAAGCAAGCGGCGCCGAAGCAGCCACAGTCCACTTCAGCCAATCACGCCTTGAAGGATGGACCGCTGATTTAGAACTGTGAAGCTTGGAGGTGTTCAAGGTTGGCCTAACCATTCTTTGACCAAGGCATTGAAGGCCTCGGGTTTATTGCTCATCACCCAATGGCCGGTGTCAAAGCCCGCCACCCTAGAACCAGGATAAGACGCAATTTTTTCTAACCAACGGTCTGAGTGAAACATGAAGGGTTTACGCTTGCCGTAGATGTAAAGCATGGGCCGTGCGGTGGGCAATGTTTTGAGTACATTGGCCGAGCCTTCCAAGCCTTCTAAGGTCCAAAACCACTTCATGGCATAAGGCACATTCATGCCAACGTGCATGTCAGCCAACGGGCTGGGGCAACGCAATGCTTTGGCCATGTAGCGCGTCATGCGAGTGCCAAGCCATCGACCCGGCGCACCCAAGAACCGTGCAATTTGCCAAGCAATGGCCAGCCATATTTGGTAGCTGAACACACCCCACTTGGCTTTGGCGCGCCATGATGCATAAAGTGCCCTGGAGTTGTGGTCGCCTACGTCTACAGCCACCATGCGCCCTACCCGATCTGGATAAGTGGCAGCGTATTCGTAACCAAAGATGCAGCCCCAATCGTGCAAGACCAGAGTGACCGGTTTTTGAGGGCTCACTTGCTGCACCACTTCATGAATGAAGGCCACCATTTCAAGCAAGGACTTGGGGGGCACAGGTGCCTTGGCATCAAAGGCCGGCAAAGTAAAACGCACACAGGTGTGTGTGTCTTTCAATGCCAAAACAGTATCGTTCCAAAGCGCCGATGTATCGGGCCAGCCATGCAACATGACCAGCGTTTCAGGGCCGCTGCCTTCAACAAGAATGTCAACGCCTTGAATGTTCATGGCGATCAGGCCGAGGCATTCATAGCTTGCTTCAAGCGGTCGACGCCTTCCAAAATTTTGTCTTCACCCACCGTGGCAAAACTGAATCGCAGCGTGCTGTGATCTGGGTTTTGGCAATAGAACGGTGCGCCCGGCACAAAGGCCACGCCTTTGTCGATGGCCAGTTTGGCAAAGGCATTGCCATCGCTCACTTTGCCCCCCGCTCCCGTCAGGCTGGCCCACACAAACAAGCCACCTTGTGGCTGGACAAAGGAGATGGCATCGCCCAAATCTTTGTGCAGTGCATCGCACATGGTTTGCGCGCGCGCTGCATACACCTTGCGAACTTTGTCCAAAGTGGCAGGCATGCGACCCGACTTGAGGTAATGCGCTGCAGTGGCCTGTGCAAAGGTGCTGGTGTGCGCATCGCTGAACTGTTTGCACATGACAGCGCGGCTTAACAATTCGGAAGGTGCAATCATCCAACCCACACGCAAGCCTGGGCTGAGGACCTTGGACAGAGAACCACAATGCACCAACCAATCGCGGCTGCCAGGCACTTGTGCACTGAGGGCCAACAAGCTTGGCGGTGGCGCATCGTTGAAATACAAATCACCGTAGGGGTCGTCTTCCACCATCAGGGTTTTGTATTGCACGGCCAGTTCGAGCAACTTTTTGCGACGCTCTAAGCTGAGCAAGGCGCCTGTTGGGTTACCAAATGTCGGAATGACATACACAAATTTAGGCTTGTGTTGGGCAATGAGTTTTTCCAAGGCGTCGGTGTCCACACCCTGGCCATCGACCGGCGCAGAAATGAGCTCGGCGCCATACAACCTGAAGCACTGAATGGTGGCCAAAAATGTGGGGCCTTCCACAATCACTTTGTCGCCAGGGCTGATCATGGTTTTGCCAATCAGGTCCAGCGCTTGTTGGCTGCCGGTGGTCACGATGAGTTGATCGGCCGCCAAGCCTGACACGCCCTTTTGCCCCATGAAGTGAGCCAACTGCTCGCGCAAAGGGCCATAACCTTCAGTGGCACCGTATTGCAAGGCGGCGCCAGGCTCTTGCGACAAGGCTTGTGAGGAGGCTTCGCGAATGCCTTCCACGTCGAACATGGCGCTGTCGGGAAAGCCACCGGCAAAGCTGATGATGCCGGGTTTGCCCAGAAGTTTGAACAACTCCCGAATGGCAGAGGTTTCGACATTGTTCAAACGATCGGCAAATTGCAAGGACATGGTGTATCTTCCACAAAACTCGGTTACATCTATAAAGCGATTCTGACTTGAATTGACTGGGCCATTTCGCCATTTTGCTGATATTTTCTCTCATGAACGCACACAACATCGAACTCTTTTTTCACACCCTGAAAGAAGCCAATCCCCTACCCACCACCGAGTTGGCCTACACCTCGGTGTTTGAGCTGGTCACAGCGGTGTTGTTGTCGGCGCAGGCGACCGACGTCAGCGTGAACAAGGCCACCCGCAAGCTGTTTCCCGTGGCCAACACGCCCGAGGCCATCTTGGCCTTAGGACAAGATGGGCTTGAAAGCTACTTGAAGACCATTGGCCTGTACCGAAACAAGGCCAGCAACTTGCTCAAAACCTGCCAGATCTTGATCGATCAGTACCAAGGTCAAGTGCCCCGCTCGCGCGAGGCCTTAGAGTCCTTGCCGGGTGTGGGTCGTAAAACGGCCAACGTGGTGTTGAATGTGGCCTTTGGTGAACCCACCATGGCTGTTGATACGCATATCTTTCGATTGGGCAATCGCACGGGCTTGGCGCCAGGCAAAAACCCACTGGAAGTGGAATTGAAACTTTTAAAACGAATTCCAGAAAAGTATTTGGTCGATGCGCACCACTGGCTCATTTTGCATGGCCGCTATGTGTGCCAAGCTCGCAAGCCTTTGTGCCATCAATGCAAGGTGTCGGCTTACTGCGATTTCAAACCCAAAACAACAAGCTAAGACAAACTTATTTGGGCAGCGCTACCCATCGGGTTTGGCCGTCGTCTTGCCATTCACGCCACTGCAAACGATTTTGAAAGACCGAAGACAAAGCTTGGTGCGTGGCCGGGTCGTTGGGCAAACCTGCGTGAACCAACTGGCCACCAGACATGACCCACACCCCATCGGCTTGCAAAGCCAAGTTAAGTTCGTGCAGCACACTCACCACGGCAGCGCCTTGCTCGTTCAGGCAACGCACCCACTCCAACCAATCGGCCTGATGCGGCACATCCACACCCGCCAAAGGTTCGTCCATGAGGTACACATCAGCCTGCACAGCCAAGGCTCTGGCCAATAAAACCCGCTGACGTTCACCGCCAGACAGTTGCCCCAAACTGCGAGCGCGCCAGTCCCAAGCTTGCACCGTTTTAAGCGCCACCTCCACCACCGCTTTGTCTTGCGCACTGGGTGAAGCCAACCATGACTGATGCGGCAAGCGGCCCAACATGGCGACGTCGTAAACCGTGAGGTCGTCTTGTCCTGCTTCTGCTTGGCCCAACCAAGCCAATGTTTGCGCGCGTTGGCGGCGATGCCATTGAGCCCATGGCTTGCCTAGCAATGTCACTTCACCGGTGGCAGGAGTCAAACCTGCCAAGGCTTTGAGCAAGCTGGATTTGCCGGCGCCATTGGGGCCTACCAAAGCCATCCATTCGCCGGCCTTCAATGAGAGTGACACATCGTTAACTGCTTTGAAGTCGTCGTGCATGACTGTCACATGGCTGGCCGACAAGGCAATGGTGTGAGCGGCGTTCATGCGCGCCCTCCGCTGCTCACTGTAGATTTAGAGGACATACCGCGCATTAAAAACAACATGTAGCCGCCACCCAAAATGGCCGTGAGCACACCCACAGGCAACTCAAGGGGTGCCATCAAACCACGCGCCAGCAAATCAGCACCGCCCAACAAGACGGCGCCCATCAAGCTAGACAAGCTCAGTGTTTTGCCGTGAATGCCTTTGTACCTAGCGCGCACCAAATGCGGCGCAGCCAAACCCACAAACGCAATGAGGCCGGTTTGCGCCACAGCCGCTGCCGTACAAAGCGCCATCACCGCCAACAAGACCCAACGCAAAGACTTGACGGGCAAGCCCAAACTGAGCGCTGTCGATTCACCCAAGGCCAAACCATCTAGCAAAGGACTGGCGGCAACAGACACACCCCAAGACACCAACAACACCGCCAACATCAGCGCGCAGGCCGACCAGCTGACATAAGCCGTGGAGCCCAACATGAAGGACTGCACAGAGCCTTGAATTTGCGGAAACATCACCAGCAACAATGAAGCAATGGCGCCCATCACCACGCCTACCACCACACCGGCCAAGAGCAAGCGCAAGGTGTGCTGAACACCCCAGGACAAGACCAATGACAAAGCCACGGCCAACCATGCACCCAGGAATGCCATGCCCGTGATGCCCACCCGTACAAACCAAGGCGACACATCGAGCTGACTCAGAATCACCATGCCGATGGCCACCCCCAAACTGGCACCCGAGGCACTGCCCAACAAAAAAGGATCTGCCAATGGGTTTCTAAACAAGCCTTGCGCCAATGCGCCCGCCAAACCCAGCAAGGCACCGGCCAAACAAGCCCCCAAGGTGCGGGGCAATCGAATGTCGGCAATCAAGCTGGCATCGGCTTGGACTTGCGACCAAGCCCAGCCTTCGCTGCCTACCAAGGCGCCTGCCACCATCAGCAAGATAAGCAAGAAGCCCAATTGCCAAGCCAGCTTGGAAGCCGATGAAACATTGCGTGCGTTCATTCTGGATAAATCCGCTTTAGGCAAGCGACCATCAAATCAGCAGCGTCGGGAATGCGTGGACCCGATCGCACCACAATGTCGGATTGATCAGGCGTGAAGCTACAAATTTTCTGTTGCTGAATGGCTTCAATGCGCTGCCACCCAGGTCTGGTTTTGAGATCGGTGGCTGCCCGTTCGCCCATGAAAATAATTTGCGGATTGGCCTTGACCACAAACTCTGGATTGACTTGTGGAAACGAGCCCATGGCCGGCGTCACCACATTGATCAAGCCCAAACGTTTGAGGGTTTCACCAATGTAAGAAGCTTCACCCGCTGCAAAATATCCCGTACCTGCTTCAAAATAAATGCGTGTGCCTTTGGCTGCCTTGGGCACACGTGCTGCAGCTGTGTCTAATTTTTGTTGAATGCTTTGCCACAATGTTTCGGCACGCTTTTTGGCATTGGGCAAATGCAGTGCGCCAGCGATTTGTTGAATGACACGGTGCATGTCCTCTTGGCTTTGAGGCTCGAGCGCCACCACCTTGATCCCCATCGATTCCAGTCGTTGCGTGACACGTGACGAACGCGCCAGCAACACCAGGTCGGGCTTGAGCTTGACCAAGGCTTCGAGTTGCGTGTCGTCCAAGCCACCCAACTTAGGCAGGGACTTCACGCGCTCTGGCCAATTGCTGTAACGGTCAACACCCACCAACACATCACACGCTTTAAGCTCACAAACAATTTCACCCAAGGAGGGCAACAAGGTAATGACGCGCTGCGGTACTTTATCGATCACCACCACGCGGCCGCGGTCATCGGTGAGTTGGTAAGGCGTGATGCTTTGAGGTGACGCCGTATTTTGTGCGAGTGCATGGGGCACCATCAAAATGGCACCCAGCAGAACTGCAGCATAAGCAGGCCCTGCCAGCATCACTCGCAAAAATTGAAGCGCTTTCATCAGCATCACTTTGGGTTTTAAATCTCTTTAAAACTTAGGCGTCCACTTCAAACCGGCAAACACACCGCGCTTGGGCATGTTGTAGCCATAAATGGTTTGATAGCTGGTGTTGCCTGCGTTTTCTAAGCGCAAATTCAAACGCAATTCAGACGTCAGCGCTTGGCTGGCGGTAAAGTCCAACACGGTATACGACTTGAGGTTTTGCGCATCATCTGTACGCGCACCGTTGTAACGCCACTGAATGCCCGCGTCCCAATTGCCAATGCTTTGCGTCAGTCCAGCTTGTGCCAAGGTGTTGGCGCGACGGGCCAGTGCTTGGTGCGTGATTTCGTTTTGAGGGTCTTGCGACGTGAAGTTCAAACGCCATTGCTGTGCACCCATCCCAGGCAATTGCCATTTGCCTGCCAACGCTATTTCCACGCCTTGGTTCTTGGCTTTGGCGATGTTGGTGCGCGTCCAATTGACATCGTTGTCAATCAGGTCGGTGTAACGATTTTCGAAGGCCGTGATGCGTGCATTCCAGGAAGCTTGCGTGTATTGCATGCCCAGCTCGTTGGACCGCGCTTGCTCAGGTTTCAGCAAAGGATTACCGCCCCAGGGGTAGTACAAGTCGTTGAAGGTAGGCGCCATGTAGCCAGTGGAGGCACTGGCCTTCAAACGCAAAGCAGGCGTGAGGTAATACGCATAGCCAGCATACCAAGTGTTGGCGTCGCCAAAGTCTGAGTACTGATCGCGACGCACGTTCAATTGCCATTGCTGATTTTCCAGCTTGCTCTGGTAGCCTAAGCGCCACGAATTGACAGAGCGCTCGGTGGGGTTGTACTCGGTATCGCTGGCAATTTTTTGTCGCGTGTTTTCATAACCCGAAGTGAGGGAATGGTTGGGCCAGAGGGTCCACACCGCGCCCACTGCAGAGGTATTGGATTTTGAATTGACGAAGTACGGATACGCCGTCACGGCCGCGTTCAATTTATCTTCTTGCTGACCAAACGACACCTCCCATTGCAAATCTTTGGACGCTTTGTAAGTGCCATTGAGCAAGACATTGCGCAACACACTCTTGGACTCATCGGCCTGATTGGCAGGGCCCCACTGACTGTCGTATTGCACCGTGGCATGCGTTTCACGCAGCATCAAACCCATGCGGCCGGCTTCAAATTCTTGTGACAAATTCAAAGCACTCGACAGGCGGCTGTAGCCATCACGGTCAGGGTTGGTATCGGGACGCTGCAAAGCATTGATGGCATTGAAGCCTTTGCTTTCTGTTTTTTCGGAAGATGCATTCAGGCCAAAGCCAGAAGCCCACTTTTGGCCCGCACTGACTTGTGCATTTCTAAAACCCTCAGACCCCATTTGCCCAGAAGCCTCCAGCCACGGGCCTTTCGAGCCTTCGCCCGAATTGCTGCGTGTGAAAATTTGCACCACACCGCCCAAGGCGGCACTGCCATACAAACTCGACACATTGCCACGCACCACCTCAATGCGTTCAATGCCATTCAAAGGCAAGTGCTCAAGTGCCGCCAAATTAAAGTTCAGGTTATTCATGGGCAAGCCATCGACCAAGACCAGCGCGTGACGTGATTCAGCACCGCGCATGAACAGTGAAGCCACACCGCCCATACCGCCAGACTGCGTGATTTCTAAGCCGGCCAAACTTTGCAAAAGCGTGGGCACATCTTTGGCCTGCGAGCGCTCGATGTCTGCGCGGGTCACAACGCTCACATCGGGCAGCGCATCTTGTGCGCGTTGCATCACTCGGCTGGCCGTGATGACCGTGTCAGGTAAGAATGTTTGAGAAAAAGCCAATGGCGAAACGGCCAAGCCGGCCACGAGGACTTTGCGTGCGAATTTCATGAATAACCTCAACATCAAGTGTTCTCACCGCCTTCCCCGACAGTGCATGAACGTACGGCTCTCCATGCGGAGAACCACCTTGTTGGCCGGTATCCGGGCTAAGCAGAACAACCCTCATCACCTTCCCAAACACCTGTTTCAGGGCATTCAGTGGTTTTTGATGAAAGCGGGGCCTTTAAAAGCCCGTCTGCTGACCGTTGCGGGGGCAGCGCAGGTGGAGTTCACCCCGAAGGGGCTGGCTCTCCTGCTTCCCGTTGAACTGAGACTTGCGAACCAAGTCTCGAGCACCAACAAAGTACATTGTAAGATGTCACCTTGCACCAAGCCTACAATGCTAGAAATTACAATGGCTCTGACATGACGAACCCCACCACCGTCGACCAGATTGCAGAACGCGTCGAGCACCTCTTGCTCAGGCACGAAGAACTGCAAAAAACCAATGCACTGCTACAGCAGCAGGTGCTGGCAATTTCCCACGAGCGCGACTTGCTCAAGTCCAAGTTGGCCGCCGCCCGTTCTCGCGTAGACGCCCTGATTGAGCGACTGCCCCAAAACTCCTCTTCTGACACCGACGCATGAGCACCAAACAGCTTGAAGTTCAAATCATGGGCCAAAGCTACCTGCTGGGCTGCCCAGTGGGGGGAGAAGATCGCCTGTTGGCCGCCGTTGACAAAGTCGACCAAGCCATGTGCAAGGTGCGGGATGCCGGCAAAATCAAGGCACGTGACCGCATTGCCGTGCTGGCCGCTCTCAATTTAGCCTTTGAACAAGCCGAAGCCCCGCCTGCAGCTGCAACCCAAGCAGCCCCCACAGAAACCGCTGCAGCACTCAGTCACTCCGACAGCGAACGGCTGAGCCAGTTGTTGAAAAAACTAGATCAGGCCCTCCATCAAGATGGTCAACTGATTTAGTCTCACAAGGCCGGCTTTAACTGAGCCTACAATCGCGCTGTCTGCAGTGCATGCTGGGCTTTATATTTCCTTGAACCAATGCTCTTAGAGCCCGGGCTTGGTACATTGTCTGGTGAGCGTGATCATCTCGCGTCAGATGAACCCAACGTCAGTCTGCCCTCGCCCACCTGAACCCCGGTTCAGGATGCCGGTCCAGTGGCACTTGCAGACACCTTTTTCAAACCATTTCAAAGCTTGCCGCACATGTTTTTAGAACCTACCCTCATTGCCGAACTGGGCGCTTTAGGATTGCTCACAGGCTTCTTGGCTGGACTTTTGGGCATTGGCGGTGGCATGGTCATGGTGCCATTTTTAACCCTGATGCTGGGCGACAGAGGCGTGGCACCCGATCTGGCCGTCAAAATGGCCATTGCCACTTCCATGGGCACCATCATCTTCACCTCCATTTCTAGCGTGCGTGCGCACCACAAAAAGAAAGCTGTCCGTTGGGATTTGGTCAAAGGCTTGGCGCCTGGCATTGTGATGGGCAGTTTACTGGCCAGCATGGGTGCGTTTGCGGCACTCAAAGGGTCTTATTTGGCCTTGTTCTTTGCGCTCTTTGTGGGCTTCTCGGCAACCCAAATGTTTTTAGACAAAAAACCCGCCCCCAACCGTGACGTGCCTGGCACCCCCGGTCTTTTGGGTGCAGGCGGTGTCATTGGCTTTTTGTCAGGCATGGTGGGTGCTGGCGGTGGTTTTGTCAGCGTGCCCTTCATGGCTTGGTGCAATGTGGCCATCCACAATGCCGTGGCCACCAGCGCCGCCTTAGGCTTCCCAATTGCCTTGGCCAACGTCATTGGCTATGTGGTGGCCGGCCAAGATGTGCCCAACTTGCCCGAGCACAGCATTGGCTACTTGTGGTTGCCAGGCTTGGTGGTGATTGCCAGTTGCAGTGTGTTCATGGCGCCTTTGGGTGCCAGTGCTGCACACAAGCTGCCGGTTAAGCAACTGAAGCGTACTTTTGCGTGCGTGCTGTATGTGCTGGCCGCATACATGTTGTACAAAGGTTTTACGGCCTAAGACTCAAGCGCTTACGGCTCGGTGGGGCAATGGGTCAATGGTTTGAAGCTTGGCTAGACTGCGCACCAAGGGGCTTGGTTATGGGCCAATCCCATCCACAGGCCCCAGCCCGACGTTAACGCCAGCGCCAAGCCTGCCAAGCGCATGCCCCATGCGCCATCACCCAGTTTTTGCAGCTGCAGCAACATCCAGGGCGCAAGCCCTAAACTGACACCACTGCCCAGTGCAAAGCAGGCCATGGTCAGGGCCCCCTCCAACACATGGCCTGTGAGCGCAGCCACCATGAGGGCCGAGTAAAGCAAGCCACAAGGCATGAAGGCCCACAGCATGCCAACCAAGGCTGGAGCGGCACTTCCCCATCGGGCGTTGAAGCCCCTGATCTTGGCCCACAACTTTTGAGCACTTTGATCGAGCCACACGGGTTGCTTGGCCTGCCATATGAGCAACAAACCCAACACCACGGCCCCCACATGCAACATGCTCCAGACCGGTCTAAGTGCGGCAGATTCCACTGTGAGCCAACCCAAGGCTTGTACACTGAACGCGGCCAGCCCCCCCATGAGGCCGTAACCCACCCAACGCCCCACTTGAAATGACATCAGCGCCCGCTTTTGATGTTCGCCCGCGGCATGGCCAATGCCCGCACAGGCCGCACCACACATGGCAACACAATGTGGCCCACCGGCCAATCCCATGATCAAAGCCGTGAGGGCTAAGGAAGTCTGCATGCAGCGTTAAATGATTTTTGAAAAGCGAGTTCGGTTGCGATCGGCTTGTAAATATTTGTCAAAGACCATGGCCACACCTCGAACAAAAAACCAGCCCATGGGTGTCACTTGCAAGCCGCCATCACCCAACTCTACCAAACCTTGCGTTTGCAGGCTTTCGAGTTGGCTTAATTCAGGTGCAAAGTATTTTTTGGCATCGATCAACCAGGCTTCATTGAAGGCATCGTATTGAACATGTCCCTGGCACATGATGGCCATGATCCAAGCCCGGCGAATGAGGTCGTCCCGCGACAAAGCCAAGCCCTTCACAATGGGCAACTGAGCGTTGTCGAGCATGTCAACGTACTCTTCCATGGTTTTGGCATTTTGGCTGTAGGTGCCGCCCATGCGGCCAATGGCCGACACGCCCAAACCGATCAAATCGCAATCGGGTTGGGTGCTGTAACCCTGGAAGTTTCGGTGCAATCGGCCTTGTCGTTTGGCCACGGCCAAAGCATCTTCTGGCAAAGCAAAGTGGTCCATGCCCACATACACATAGCCCGCATTCATGAGCGCATCCATGGAACGTGACAACATGGCAATTTTGCTGGAAGCCACTGGCAACTCGGCCGACAAAATGCGGCGTTGTGGTTTGAAGCGTTCGGGCAAATGGGCATACGCATACAGTGCAATGCGGTCTGGCCTCAGTTCGTTAATTTGCTTCAAGGTGCGATCAAATGACTCAGGGGTTTGCTTGGGCAAGCCATAGATTAAATCGACGTTGATCGACTCAAAACCCATCTTGCGCGCAGAGGCCACCAAAGCAAATACCTGCTCGGCCGGTTGAATGCGGTGAACTGCTTTTTGCACCTCTGGGTCAAAGTCTTGAACACCGAAGCTCAATCGGTTAAAGCCCAGTTCAAACAGCAATGCCAGGCGTTCATCATTCACGGTGCGGGGATCGACTTCAACAGAATATTCACCGCCGGCCACAAAGCTGAAGCTGCGCTTGAGAACAGCCATCAATTCTCGCAACTCGTCGTCGCTTAAAAATGTGGGTGTGCCGCCACCCAAGTGCAGCTGACTGACCGACTGACCGATGCCAATGGACGAGGTGTAAAGCTCGACCTCTTTGGCCAAGTAGCGCAAATACGGCTCTGCCTTTTCATGGTGCTTGGTGATAATTTTGTTGCACGCACAGTAGTAGCACAGCGATTCACAAAACGGAATGTGCACATAAATAGACAAAGGCCGGTTTTTTTGCCCCAGTCCGTTGTTGCGCAAATCCAGCGCTTGGTGCAGGTCCACTTGCGAAAATGCCTCCACAAATCGGTCTGCCGTAGGGTAGGAGGTGTAACGGGGACCGGCCACGTCAAAGCGTGTCAGTAATTCAGGCGTCAAAAAGGACATACAGAGATTCCCAAGGCTGTCGTATTGCTAAGTTTCAAATAATGTGCCTTTTCCAACGCAACACCAACTTGACTTACATCAAATTTTGGGCAATCTAAACCAAAAATAGAGTTTTCAGAAAGCTTGAGGTGTGTCAAAGCCATCAAGTAGGTATAAGCTAATGACTTGACTTGCCGCAATGTCAATTTTTCTGAACCGAGAACGCCATGAAACCTGAAACCATCAAAGTCGCATGCTCCAACTGCAACTTACGCGAACTCTGCATGCCCATGGGCCTGTCTGATAACGACCTGCAAAAATTGGACGAGGTGGTTGCCACCCGACGCAAAGTCAAGCGTGGCAGCACCCTGTTCAGCAACGGGGAAAAATTCACGTCTCTGTATGCCATTCGCACTGGATTTTTCAAAACCTGCCTCGCCTCCGAAGACGGCCGCGACCAGGTTACAGGTTTCCAAATGGCAGGCGAAATCATTGGCCTCGATGGCATCGTCAACGATCATCACAGCTGCGATGCGGTGGCTTTGGAGGATGCAGAAGTTTGTGTCATGCCCTTTGACCGCATCGAAGAAATTTCTCGCGAAGTGACGGCGCTTCAGCATCATGTTCACAAAATCATGAGCCGAGAAATTGTGCGCGAACATGGGGTCATGTTGCTTCTGGGCAGCATGCGCGCAGAAGAACGTTTGGCCGCCTTCTTGCTCAATTTGGTTCAGCGTCTGCATTCCCGCGGATTCTCTCAATCCGAATTGGTGCTGCGCATGACCCGCGAAGAAATTGGCAGCTACTTGGGGCTCAAACTGGAAACAGTGAGTCGCACGTTTTCAAAGTTTGTTGAAGATGGCATTGTTGAAGTGAAGCAACGTCACGTCAAAATTCTGGACACCGAAGCGCTACAGCGCATGGTGAACACCCAACCTCAATGCCATTGAGCAGGGCTGCTTAGCAGCAGCCCCCACCGCCCTCAGCACCTTGCGTGCAGTTGGGTGGCCGTTGATCAGCTGGCACAGGGCAACGGTTCACCTCAAATGGCGACATCGACAGCAAGGTGGTTAAGCTGCTTGAGACAATGGTCAAAGCCCAAAACACAAAAAACGAAATGGTGTAGACGCCTTGTCTGGACAAAGCCATTTCTTGTCCAAACCAGTGCATGTCTTCTGGGTCAAACATGCCAAACACCACCAACTCGAGCAGGCCTGCCACCAAAAAGGCAGGCCACACAATCCACATCAGTCTTTGAGCCATCATATTTGTCTCCTATTAGGATTTTCTTCGGTCAAAACGACGTTGAATTATTGATTTATTTTTGTTTGCCAGGTACGACACCCGTGGCCGCATGATTGCGTGCCTGCATTGCAGGTGCCATGGCGGCATCCAATTTGCCTTGATTCTCGATGGCATTTCGGGGGTTGAGCGCTTCGGTGGGCAACACAGGATCTGGAATGGTTATGGCCAAATACAGTGTGGCGAAAGCGGCCACGACCACCACAGCAGGGCCTGCAATGACCATCCAAACCATGCCAAAAGACCACCAGGGCTTGGCATTGCTCAGACTTGAATTTGTCAATGTGCTTGAATTCATGAATGGCTCGTTTCTATTTAATTGACACAGACAAAACTTAGCGAGGAATGAGAAAGACCGATTTTTCTACTAATTTCGTGTGTACTTTTTCATCTTCGTCCGAAGCTTCGATGGTAAAGCGAACCGGGTAAGAACCTGCCACAGCGGAATCGTACGGAACTTGAAGTCGAACAGAAACCCAACGTGATTGGGTGGACTCGACCACCAAATCCTCAGAGTCGGTCATCACCTTCAACTCGTACATGCCCTCAGCCGTTACTTTGAAGTGTTGGCGTTTTTCGGCCGCGTTCATAATTTGCAGGCGGTACACGTTTTCAATGTTGCCTCCGCTCACAATGCGCGCCAAGGAAGCACGGTCCCGCACCACATCCACTTTGAAAGATTTGCGGGTGAGCAAACTGCCAAACAACAATGCAATGACCAGCAGCAAGATACCGGTGTAAATGAGCACACGCGGTCTGAAAATGTGCTTGATGGTTTGCGCCGAAGACCAATGATTTTGCATGGCGTGCTGCGTGGAATATTTCACCAAGCCACGCGGATAGCCCACTTTGTCCATCACGGTATCGCACACATCAGCACAAGCACCGCAGCCAATGCACTCGTATTGCAAACCTTTGCGAATGTCGATACCGGTAGGGCAAACTTGAACGCACAAACTGCAGTCGACACAGGCCCCTAAATTCAAAGTGGACAGATCGGCTTTCTTGGAACGTGAACCTCGGGGCTCGCCGCGCTCTGCGTCGTACGTGACAATGAGCGTGTCTTTGTCAAACATGGCACTTTGAAAGCGCGCATACGGACACATGTACTTGCACACTTGCTCGCGCATGAAGCCGGCATTGCCATAGGTGGCAAAGCCGTAGAAGAAGACCCAAAACACTTCCCAGGACGACATGTTGCCTAAGAAGAATTCCATGCCCAATTCACGGATGGGGGTGAAGTAACCCACAAAGGTGAAGCCTGTCCAAATGGAGAAGCCAATCCAAAGGAAATGTTTGTACCATTTCTTGACCAGTTTCTCGAGCGACATGTCTTGCGAATCAAGGCGCATGCGGGCGGTGCGATCGCCCTCCACTTTGCGCTCAATCCACATGAAAATTTCACTGTAAACCGTTTGGGGACAAGCGTAGCCACACCACAAACGTCCCGCAATGGCGGTAAACAAAAAGAGTGAAAACGCTGATATGACCAGCAAACCCGTCAAGTAAATGAAGTCTTGCGGGTACAGAACAATGCCAAAAATATAAAAACGCCTCACGCCCAAATCAAAGAGCACCGCTTGGCGTTGCCCCCACTCTAGCCAGGGCAGGCAGTAAAAAATAATTTGCGTTAAAAAAACAAATCCCCAGCGCCATTTGGCAAAAATGCCTTGAACGCTTCGGGGATAAATTTTTTGATGGGCCGCGTACAGTTCACCCCATTCGCCTTCTGCCGACGTGTCCATTGCCCCCTCTTGCGAGGGAACAATTGGAATGACTTTGCGCGTTGTCTTGTCTGAGGATTCCAAAACGGCTCTCTTGATTATTTAGCGGCAACTTGATTGGAGAGACCCCAAACATAGGAAGCCAACACATGCAATTGAGCATCGGTCAGTTTGCCGGCTTGTGCAGGCATCTGATTGACTTTGCCATTGTTGACCATGGCGATGATGGCGTTCTCACCCCAACCATGCAACCAGATGTCGTCTGTTAAGTTGGGGGCACCAATGGTTTGATTGCCTTTGCCATCGGGGCCGTGGCAAGCAGCGCAGGCCACAAACTTGGGTTTACCCAGCGAAGCACGCAATGCATCGTGTGGACTGTTGGACAAGCTTAAGACATACTGGGCCAAGTTGCGAACATCATCAGCAGTGCCGACAGCTGCGGCCATGGGCGGCATGTTGCCAATGCGGCCTTTGACCAAGGTTTCTTTGATTTTGTCGTGCGTGCCGCCGTGCAACCAATCTTTGTCGGTTAAGTTGGGGAAGCCTTTGCTGCCGCGTGCGTCAGAGCCGTGGCACTGGGCGCAGTTGTTCATGAACAAACGATCGCCAATGGCCATGGCCTGAGGATCTTTGGCCACGTCTTCGGGTGGCATGCCAGCAAACTTGGCATACAAAGGCTCGAGTTCTTTGTTGGCTTTGGCCACTTCAGCGTCGTATTGGCCTGTGGAAGTCCAGCCCAACTTGCCAGCACTGTTGCCCAATCCTGGGTACAAGGCCAAATAGCCCAATGCAAAAACGATGGTGATCAAAAACAGGCCCACCCACCAGCGGGGCAAGGGATTGTTCATCTCACGCAAGTCGCCATCCCAGACGTGCCCAGTGGTGTTGTCATTGGCAGTCATGGCTTTGGCTTTGCCGCTGAAGTACAGCAGCAGCAAGCATGCCACGATACCGACCAACGCAATGCCGGCCACATACAAAGACCAGAAATTGCTTGTGAAGTCACTCATTTCAGATTCTCTTTCTTGTTCGTTGATCTGGGGTCTTCAGTCGTCTTGACCAAAGGGCAGATTGGCTGCCTCTTCAAAGTCCGCTGAACGACGCTTTGACAGGGCCCACCCCACAATTCCGAGGAATAGGAGGAAGGTGACCACAGTCACTGCCGATCGAAGTGTGTTGACGTCCATGATGTGCAATCCCTTTATTTACGGTGAATGCCCATGCCTTGCAAGTAGGCAATCACAGCATCCAGTTCCGTTTTGCCCTTCACGTCTTCCGTGGCTTTGGCAATTTCTTCGTCGGTGTATGGGGCGCCCAAGGTACGCAGGCCACTCATGTGGGCTGGCAAGCTGGCACCATCCACTGGCGCTTTTTCCAACCATGCATAAGCTGGCATGTTGGACTCGGGCACCACGTCACGCGGGTTGATCAAGTGAATGCGATGCCAGTCGTCGGAGTACTTGCCGCCCACGCGGGCCAAGTCTGGACCTGTGCGCTTGCTACCCCATTGGAAGGGATGGTCATACACAAACTCGCCAGCCACGGAGTAAGGACCGTAACGCAATGTTTCGGCGCGGAAGGGGCGAATCATTTGGGAGTGACAGTTGTAGCAACCTTCACGCACATAAATATCGCGACCGGCCACTTGCAAGGCTGTGTAGGGCTTGAGACCAGGCACAGGCTCTGTGGTTGATTTTTGGAAAAACAACGGAACGATTTCCACCATGCCGCCGAACAGCAACACCACCAAGATCAAAACGATCATGAGGAAGTTGCTGGTTTCAACTTTCTCGTGGGACATGCCACCGGAATTTGAATGATTAGACATCTTATTTTTCTCCTGATGCTGTTAGGCGTGTGCGGGTGCTGGAATTTGCACATCCACGGCACGGCCGCTGGTGGCGGTTTTCAAGGTATTCCACAACATGATCAACATGCCGCCCAAATACAACAAGCCACCCAACAAACGCAACACATAGAAGGGGAATGTGGCTTTGACAGACTCCACAAAGGTGTAAGTCAAAGTACCGTCGGCATTGACAGAACGCCACATCAAACCTTGCATCACACCGGCAATCCACATGGCCGCGATGTAAATCACGATGCCGATGGTGGCAATCCAGAAGTGCGCTTCGATGGCTTTCACGCTGTACATCTTTTTCTGACCGAACAAACGGGGAATCAGGTAGTACATAGAGCCCATGGTGACCAAGCCCACCCAGCCCAAAGCGCCAGAGTGCACGTGGCCCACAGTCCAATCGGTGTAGTGAGACAAAGCGTTCACTGTTTTGATCGACATCATGGGACCTTCAAAGGTCGACATGCCGTAGAAGGACAAAGACACGATGAGGAAACGAAGCACGGGGTCGTCGCGCAGCTTGTGCCATGCGCCAGACAAGGTCATCACACCATTGATCATGCCGCCCCAGCTAGGTGCCAACAAAATCAGGGAGAACACCATGCCGATAGACTGAGTCCAATCTGGCAATGCGGTGTAGTGCAAGTGGTGAGGACCCGCCCACATGTAGGTAAAGATGAGTGCCCAGAAGTGAACAATGGACAAACGGTAGCTGTAAACAGGACGCTCTGCTTGCTTAGGAATGAAGTAGTACATCATGCCCAAGAAGCCTGCTGTCAAGAAGAAGCCCACCGCATTGTGACCGTACCACCACTGCACCATGGCATCTTGCACACCTGCATAAGCGGAGTACGATTTCATGAAACCGACTGGCAAAGCAGCACTGTTGACCAAGTGCAACAAGGCCACTGCAATGATGAAGGCACCAAAGAACCAGTTGGCCACGTAAATGTGACGAACCTTGCGGGTGCCCACGGTGCCAAAGAACACAATGGCAAAAGACACCCAAACCAAGGTGATCAAGATGTCAATGGGCCATTCGAGTTCGGCGTATTCTTTGCCGCTGGTATAACCCAAAGGCAAAGAAATGGCTGCTGCCAAAATAACCAACTGCCAACCCCAAAAGGTGAATGAAGCCAATTTTTCGGCAAACAAGCGAACATGGCAGGTTCGTTGAACCACGTAATAGGCCGAAGCGAACAAGCCGCAACCGCCAAACGCGAAAATCACGGCATTGGTGTGCAAGGGACGCAAACGACCGTAACTGAGCCATGGAATGCCCAAGTTCAACTCGGGCCAAGTTAATTGGGCCGCAATGATCACGCCAACCAGCATGCCCACCACACCCCAAACCACCGTCATGATGGCAAACTGCCTGACAACGGTATCGCTGTAGACGGTTGCCTGTGCATTGGCAAATTTCATTTTCACCTCTTCTAAAATTACGAAACTAGTGTCGCAGTTAGGGCAAATGCTTAGGTTGACTTAAGTCAATCATTTCTAAGAATTCGCTCCCCTTCTGCCTCAATGTCTTCAAACTGACCGCGGTTCACGGCCCACCACAACCCGGCCAAGATGAAAAACACCAAGGCCACAGACAGTGGCACCAACAAATACAGGATGTCCATTAGGCGCTTCCTTCCAAGTCAAATTGAATGGTTTTGGACAAACGCATGGCGTTCAACACCACGCCCAAAGAACTGCAGGCCATGCCCAAGCCCGCCAACCATGCCGGCAAAAAGCCCATCATGGCCAAAGGCACGCAAGAAAAGTTGTAAACAGCCGCCCAAATCAGGTTTTGGCGCACAATTTGCAGGGTTTTTCGGCTCAAGCGAAAGGTGGCAACCAGCGGCTTCAAATTGCTGGCCATGAACACAAAATCGGCCTTGGACTGCGCCAGTGGCAACGCTTGACCCAAGGCAAAGGACACATCGGCGCCAGCCAAAACGGGCCCATCGTTCAGGCCATCGCCAACCATCGCCACCCGGTGACCCTGGGCTTGTTCAAGCTTGACCTGCTTGAGTTTATCTTCGGGTGAGCAAGCCCCCATGGCATCGGCTATGTTCAAACGCGCAGCAAGTAGGGAAACAGATGCTTGGCCATCGCCTGACAAAACGCGAATTCGCAAACCCATGTTTTCAAGCGCACGCAATGTGGCTACCGCTTCTTCACGGGGCGTTTCGGCAAATTCAAAGGTGGCCAACCAACCCTCTTGATCACTCAAACAAGCGTGCAAGACTTCACCCTGTATGGGCTGCAAACCACAAAATTCGGCGGAGCCTAAACGCAACTCTTTTCGCATTTCGGGGCCGGTAGGCATTGCGGTTTCACGCCAGGAGGCTTGAATGCCCTGCCCTGCAAACTCCTGGATGTTCTCCAATGATGGCGGGGTAAAGGCCGAGCCGGTTTGTGCCTGCACCAAGGACCTGGAAACAGGATGCAGGGAGTGGTTTGCCAAAGCAGCAGCCCAAGCCAAGGCTTGCGCTGGCAAAACGCCGTCACGCGTGGCAATGTGCTGAAGTTTGAAATCTTCGTTGGTGAGGGTGCCTGTTTTGTCAAAAATAACGGTATCCACTTTGGCCAACATCTGCAAGGCTTGCAGGCTACGCAACATGACGCCCGCTTTGGCCAATGCACCTGCCGTGGACAACATGGCGGCCGGTGTGGCCAAGGACAAAGCGCAAGGGCAAGTCACAATCAAGACCGACACCGCCACCATCAAGGCGTGCGAAGGGCTGTATTGCCAGCCCCAGGCAGCGGCCAATGCGGCCATGAGCAAAACGCCCCACAAGAATGGTTTGGCCACCCGATCGGCCAACAATGCCATGCTGGGTTTGGAAACCGACGCACTCTCCATCAGCGCCACCATTTGACCAAATCGAGTTTGCTTGCCCAACGAGGTCACTTGAACTTCAACCATGGCGATTAGGTTGAGGCTGCCCGCCAACACATGCTCGCCCAGGGCGCGAGGCAGTGGCTTTGATTCTCCAGTGAGCAAGGCCTCGTCCACTTGCGTGTTGCCCCTACAAATGCACGCATCGGCAGCAAACGCTTCGCCTGCCTTGACTTGAATGACATCGTTCAAGCGCAAATGCCGCAAGGTGGTCATTTCCCAGACCCCCTCTTTTGTTTTGCGGTGTACTGCATCGGGCAAACGGTTCATCACCGCCTCCAAAGCACCCGCTGTTTTGTCTCGCAGCCTGAGCTCTAACCATCGGCCCGTGAGCAAGAAGAAGACAAACATGGTGAACGAGTCGAAATAAACTTCAGCTCCAAAGGGCCCCAATGGTTCAAAGGTCCCCAGCGTGCTCACGACGAAAGTGACCAGCATGCCAATGGCAACGGGCAAATCCATGCTGATTTTTCTTTGCTTCAAATCGAGCAACGCAGTTTTAAAAAACGGCATGCATGAAAAAAACAAAACAGGCAAAGACAAGACCCAAGACGCCCAGCGCAACAACTGCACCATGTCGGGCGCAATGTCTTGGGGCCCGCTCATGTAAACCGGTGTGGCATACATCATGACTTGCATCATGCACAAGCCCGCCACGCCCAAGCGCCACAGCATTTTGCGAGCATCTTCGCGCCGGACTTCATTGGCAATTGCATCGTTGGCCGGCACCGTGCGATAACCCAACTGGGCCACCGCCTTCATCCAGTCGGAGGGCTGCGTTTGATCGGACGACCACACCACCCTGCCCCTGTGGCTGGCCGCACTGATTTGCGCGGACTTGACGCCGGGCACCGACATCAAAGCTTCTTCGATGTTGATGGCGCAAGC
>JAHEBO010000004.1:0-10393 GCA_024642215.1 Limnohabitans sp. | reverse complement strand
AATGATGTGGCTTGCATCCAAAGTGGCGCCAGGCTTGGCAATCACAATGGCCACGCCCACTTCACCAAAGTCTGGATGCGGCACGCCCACCAAAGCGCTCTCGGCAACACCTGACATTTCGTTGATGTAGCCCTCAATTTCTGCAGGGTACACGTTGTAGCCCCCACTGATGATCAAGTCTTTGCTGCGTCCCACAATGGTGACGTAACCCCGCTCGTCGATTTTGCCTACATCGCCCGTTTTGAAAAAACCATCCGAGGTGAATTCTTCTTTGGTTTTTTCGGGCATGCGCCAGTAGGCTTGAAACACATTGGGGCCTTTGACCTGAATGTTGCCAATCTCACCTACAGGCAAAGCCTTGCCATCATCGCCTTGCACGCGCAACTTCACACCTGGCAAGGGGAATCCAACCGTGCCGCCACGGCGTTCACTTTGACCGCCATGTCGCTTATCGGCCGCATAAGGGTTGGAGGTGAGCATGACGGTTTCACTCATGCCGTAACGCTCCAAAATGGTGTGACCCGTGCGCTGCTGCCACTCGGTGAAAGTTTCAATCAACAATGGCGCAGAACCCGCGATGAACAAACGCATGTGGCTTGCAGCTTGCTGGGTCAAGGAGGGCTCGGCCAAGAGGCGCACATACAAAGTGGGCACCCCCATGAAGACCGTCGCTTCAGGCATTTTGGCGATGACAAACTTGGGATCAAACTTGGCCATCCATATCATTTTGCTGCCATTGATCAAGGCACCGTGAATGGCCACAAACAAACCATGCACATGAAAAATAGGCAGCGCGTGAATGAGCACATCGCCCTTCTTCCACGCCCAATAAGTTTTGAGAGTTTGGGCGTTGCTGAGCATGTTGCCGTGGGTCAGCATGGCGCCTTTGCTGCGGCCTGTCGTACCACTGGTGTACAAAATGGCTGCCAAGTCGTCGGCTTTTTTGACAGCCGTTTTGTGTTGATCGCGCTGCTGCGCTGCGCGCTCTAGCAAGGTACCTGTGCGGTTGTCGTCCAAGGTAAACACATGTTGCGAGCCTGCCTTGAACGCTATTTTGCTAACCCAGCCAAAGTTGGCACTGGTGCAAACCACCACGGCGGGCTCTGCGTTGCCGATGAAGTATTCAATTTCGGCACTTTGATAGGCCGTGTTCAAAGGCAAAAACACATAGCCTGCGCGGAGCGTTGCCAAGTAAAGCATCATGGCTTCAACCGACTTTTCGACCTGGACAGCGATGCGGCTGCCCTTGGGCAATTTGAGGCCCTCCAGCAAATTGGCCATCATGGCACTGGCACGATCAAGATCGCGCCACGTATAGTTCAGCCCATGGTCGGTTTCAACCGCTACAGCATCTAGGTTCGCAGGAAAAGCAGCACGCAGTGCCGCAAACAAATTCTCTTGTGCCATCTTCAATCCAATTTTGCGCCAGAGGCTTTCACCACCTGACTCCATTTACGTAATTCCGTTTTGATGAACGCATCAAATTGAGTGCCCGTTAAATTGGGGAAATCGGCGCCTTGCGCCGCCCACACCGCTTTGGCATCGTCCGCTTGACACGCCTTGCGAATCTCTTCAACAGCGCGCGCTTGAATGTCTGAAGCAACGCCCTTGGGCGCCCAAATCCCGTACCAAGTGCTGACGGTGTAATCGGGCAAGCCCACTTCAGACGAACAAGGCACATCCGGAAATGCTGGGTTGCGTTTGGTGCCGGAGACCATCAAAGCCTTGATTCTGCCACCCTTGATGTGAGCTGCAGAGGAGCCCAAGCCATCAAACATCATGTCGACATTGCCAGAAATCAAGTCTTGCAATGCAGGGCCTGCACCTCGGTAGGGAATGTGCGTGATGAAGGTTTGCGTTTGCAGTTTGAACAACTCACCCGCCAAATGGTGCGATGTACCGCCGCCCGCTGACCCGTAATTCAAACGACCAGGGTTTTTCTTCACATAATCCAGAAATTCCTTCATGTTGTTGGCCGGAACTTTTTTGGGATTGACCACCAAAACTTGCGGCACGGCCGCGACCAAAATCAAGGGAACCAAATCGCGCTCTAAGTCGTAATCGAGCTTGGGGTACATGCTGGGTGCAATGGTGTGATGCACAGCGCCCATAAAGTAGTTGTAGCCATCTGGCGCTGCTTTGGCCGCAATGCCTGCACCCAAGGTGCCGCCTGCGCCGCCGCGATTGTCGATGATCAGCTGTTTGCCTGTTTGCTTGGAAAAGATAGCGGACAAAGGACGGGCAAAGGCATCTGTTCCACCTCCCGCCGGAAAAGGCACTACCATGTTGACGGGCTTGGCGGGCCAGCTGGCTTGGGCCCAAGCTGGCACCAGAGGCATGGCTGTGGTGGCTGCGGCCCACTGCAGCATAGAACGGCGCTGAATGCCTTCTTTAGAAAATTGCATGCTTGTCTCCTCTAGTTTTTGAAATGTACAAAATCACACCCAACAAAATCATGGGCACGCACAACCATTGCCCCATGCTGAGGCCCATGGACAGCAGCCCCAAATGCGCATCGGGTTCTCTGAAAAACTCAGCCACAAATCGCAGACTGCCATAGCCCATCAAAAAGACAGCCGACACTTGCCCCATGGGTCTGTCTTTGCGGGCAAACAACCACAGCACCCCAAAAAGCAGCAGGCCTTCCAATAGGAATTGGTAAATTTGAGAGGGATGTCGTGGAAAGTCACCGGCCCCCCTGAAAACCATGCCCCAAGGCAGGTCGGCTTCAGCTTGACGCCCCCAAAGTTCGCCATTGATGAAGTTGCCGACGCGGCCAGCAGCCAAGCCCGTAGGGACACAAGGCGCCACAAAGTCCATCACCTGCAAAAAGGGGCGTTGGCGTGTTTTTGCAAACCACACCATGGCAGCCATCACGCCCAACAAACCGCCATGGAAACTCATGCCGCCCTGCCAAACGTAGGCCATTTCGAAGGGGTGTGAAAAATAGTAGGCTGGCTGGTAAAAGACGCAATAGCCAATTCGCCCCCCTAAAACCACCCCCAACACACCGGCAAACAAAATGTCTTCCACATCCTTCAAGGCCCATTGCCCAAGGCGCGCGTAGGGTAAGTGCGTGAGTCGTCGGGTGGCCAAAAAGTAAAACAAGGCAAACGCCGCCAAATAGGTCAGGCCGTACCAATGAACTGCGAGGGGCCCCAGTTGGAGGGCCACTGGGTTGATTTGTGGGTGGATCAGCATGGGGGCGATTGTGCCTTGTTGTCGCGGTGGCTGCCTATGGCATCTACCCCAATGTCCAACAAAGCTCTTCAGTCCTTTAGAATTGCGTCGAACCCCTCATTTGGGCCTTCGGGCCAGAGGATGTCCCATTTACAACCGTAGACAAGACCATGAGCGACAAGATCATCCCCATTCACCCCGCTACCCCCAGCAATCGCCGTAGCGCCAACATCACCCAAGGCAAATCACGGGCGCCCAATCGCTCCATGTACTACGCCATGGGCTACGAAGAAGGTGATTTTGTCAAACCCATGGTGGGCGTGGCCAACGGTCACAGCACCATCACCCCTTGCAACAGTGGTTTGCAAAAACTGGCCGATGCCGCTGTGGCAGGCATTGAGGAAGCTGGCGGCAATGCGCAGATTTTTGGCACCCCCACCATTTCCGATGGCATGGCCATGGGCACTGAAGGCATGAAGTACTCCTTGGTGAGCCGCGAAGTGATTTCAGACTGCATCGAAACCTGCGTGCAAGGTCAGTGGATGGATGGCGTGTTGGTGGTGGGTGGTTGCGACAAAAACATGCCCGGCGGCATGATGGGCATCTTGCGCGCCAACGTGCCTGCCATCTATGTGTATGGCGGCACCATTCTGCCAGGCCGCTACCAAAACAAAGACCTGAACATTGTGAGCGTGTTTGAAGCCGTGGGTCAAAACGCTGCCGGCAATTTAAGCGACTTCGACTTGAAAGAAATCGAAAAGCGCGCCATTCCAGGCACCGGTTCATGCGGCGGCATGTACACGGCCAACACCATGTCGTCTGCGTTTGAAGCGCTGGGCATGTCACTGCCCTTCTCTTCCACCATGGCCAACCCCCATGATGAAACCAAAAACTCGGCCAAAGCATCGGCCAAAGTTTTGCTCGAAGCCATCAAGCACAATTTGAAACCCCGCGACATCGTCACCAAAGAAGCCATTGAAAACGCCGTGGCCGTGATCATGGCCACGGGCGGTTCGACCAACGCCGTGTTGCACTTCTTGGCCATTGCCCACACCGCCGGTGTTGAATGGACCATTGACGACTTCGAGCGCATGCGCAAAAAGATTCCCGTCATTTGTGACCTGAAACCCAGCGGTCAGTACTTGGCCGTTGACTTGCACCGTGCAGGCGGTATTCCCCAAGTGATGAAGGTCTTGCTCAAGGCTGGTTTGTTGCACGGTGATTGCATGACCATCACTGGCAAAACCGTGGCCGAAAACTTGAAAGACATTCCCGACGCGCCTCGCGCCGACCAAGATGTCATTCGCCCCATCGACAAGCCCATGTACGCAGAAGGCCACTTGGCCATTCTGAAAGGCAACCTGTCACCCGAAGGTGCCGTGGCCAAAATTACGGGTTTGAAAAACCCCGTCATCACTGGCCCAGCCCGTGTATTTGACGACGAGCAATCTGCTTTGCAGGCCATTTTGGACGGCAAGATCAAAGCTGGCGACGTCATGGTCTTGCGTTACCTCGGCCCCAAAGGCGGCCCAGGCATGCCTGAAATGTTGGCTCCCACAGGCGCGCTCATTGGCGCCGGTTTGGGCGAAAGCGTGGGCCTCATTACCGATGGCCGCTTCTCTGGCGGCACCTGGGGCATGGTGGTGGGTCATGTGGCCCCCGAAGCCGCTGCGGGCGGCACCATTGCATTTGTGAACGAAGGCGATTCCATCACCATCGATGCGCACAAACTGATCTTGGAATTGAACGTGCCAGAGGCTGAAATTGCCAAGCGCCGTGAAGGCTGGACAGCACCTGCACCTCGATACACACGCGGCGTGCAGGCCAAGTTTGCCTTCAATGCGTCTAGCGCCAGCAAAGGCGCGGTGCTTGATTTGTATTGAGCTGAAGGTGGCGCACTTGGCAACAGCTTGTGCTCAAAGTGTGCGGTGGGGGTTGGCTGCGGCTGCCCTCGCCTGTTCAATTCAACTGCCAGTGTGGGCAGACCAAAGCTTAGCGAGCAAGAAAAACTGCATGGGCTGCCATGCAGTCGATCGGAAAATGGTGGGGCCTGCTTACAAAGATGTGGCCAAAAAGTACGCAGCCGATCCTGCTGCCACTGACAAGCTGGCACTCAAAATTCAAAAAGGCGGTGCCGGTGTATGGGGCCCGGTTCCTATGCCCAGCAACCCGCAAGTCAATGAAAAAGAGGCCACAACTTTGGCCTCTTGGATTCTCAGCTTGAAGTAATGTTCAAAGGCCGATGGCGGCAATGCCCGCCTTGGCAATTTGAGCGTCTTCGTTGGACTTGACGCCACTCACACCCACGGCGCCCAAGCAGAACCCATCCTTCATGATGGGTACGCCGCCTTCAAGCAGGCCTTCTACTTCAGGTGCAGTCAAAAACGACACCCGACCACCATTGATGATGTCTTCATAAATTTTGCTTTCACGACGGCCTAAGGCAGCCGTTTTGGCTTTGGCAGGCGCAATGTGAGCTGAAATGGGTGGCGCGCCATCCAAACGTTGGAAATGGAACAAATGACCACCGGCGTCCACAATGGCAATGCTCACAGCCCAATTGTTCTTTTGGGCTTCGGCTTGGGCAGCGGCTGCAATGGTTTGAATGTCTGACAGTTCGAGGCTGGATTGAGTTTTCATGGTTCTCTGCGGGTGAAAAAATGAAACGCAAGGATAACTCAGCCGGACCCCTCCATTCCCTTCATCCAAGTCACTACACAAAAGACCCTGAAAACTTCGGCAAATAGGGCATTTTGAATTACAAGCCCTACAATTTGCCTACCCGATACAGGGTGGATTATTAGGAGTTCACACATGAGCGATCTTCAAAACATTGAACAACCCAACTGGGGCAGCGTTGTCAGCTCGCCCGCAGAACGCAACAAGGTCATGCGCAACACCTATTGGTTGTTGGCACTCAGCCTGTTGCCCACCGTTTTAGGCGCCTGGTTAGGCGTGACGACAGGCATCACCCAGTCTCTGGGTGGCGGCCTTGGCTTTGTCGTCTTTTTGGGCGGTGCTATTGGCTTTATGTATGCCATTGAGAAAACCAAAGACTCCTCTACGGGCGTTTTCGTCTTGCTAGGCTTCACCTTCTTCATGGGTCTCATGCTGTCTCGCATGATTGCCATGGTGTTGGGCTTTAAAAACGGCACTGATCTCATCATGACAGCCTTTGCTGGCACTGCCGGTGTGTTTGCTGTCATGGCCACTATGGCCAGTGTCATCAAACGCGACTTGTCGGGCATGGGCAAGTGGTTGTTTGTGGGCGCCTTGGTTCTCATGGTGGGCGGCATCGTCAACATGTTTGTGGGCTCTACGGCCGGCATGATGGCTTTGTCTGTGGCTGCCATTGGCATCTTCAGCGCTTACATGCTGTACGACCTGAAGCAAATTTTGGACGGGGGCGAAACCAACTACATCAGCGCCACACTCATGTTGTACATGGACTTGTTCAACGTGTTCCAAAGCCTCTTGGCCTTGCTGGGCATTTGGGGTGGCGAGCGCGACTAATTGTTGCCCATGAAACCAAGCCCAAGTGCTTGGCCTTCATCTCAGCATCTGAGTTTTTAAAGGCTCAGATGCTTTTTTTTTCGCTTCATGAAAGCGCTTCAAACGAGCGCTTAAACAATGCGCTCAAACACCGCCATGCTTTCCACATGGGCCGTGTGCGCAAACATGTTCACCACGCCTGCACTGAGGCAACGGTAGCCTGCTCTGTGAACGAACAGGCCGGCATCCCGTGCCAAGGTGGCAGGGTTGCAACTGACATACACAATGCGCTTGGGAAATTGCCAGTTGCCGCGCAATTCGGGGTTTTCATTCAACTCGGCCAGGGACTTGGCCAAGGCAAATGCACCTTCCCTTGGGGGATCAATCAGCCACTTGTCGGCAATGCCATCGGCCATCAGCATTTCAGGCGTCATCTCGAACAAATTGCGCGCAATGAAACGGGTCGGTGCCAATTGCTTGCTTGTGCCCTCGCCCTCGCTACGCAAGCTTTGATTGCGTGCCAAGTTTTCGCGGGAGCGGGCCACCAATGTTTCTGCCCCTTCAATGCCCACCACTTCTTTGGCTGTGGTGGCAATGGGCAAGGTGAAGTTGCCCAAACCACAGAACCAGTCAATCACACGCTCGTGCGCTTCTGGCTTGAGCAAACGCAAAGCCCGTGTGACCAACACGCGATTGATGTGGGGATTCACCTGCGTGAAATCGGTGGGCTTGAACGGCATGTGCACACCAAAATCGGGCAAGTCGTAAGACAGCTCTGGGCCACCTTCATCCATGAGTTTGACGGTATCGGGGCCTTTGATTTGCAACCACCATTGCACTGAATGCTGATGGGCAAAGGCCCGCAAACGATCTTGGTCAGCTGGCGTCAGTGGTTCAAGATGACGCAGCACCAATGCCGTGACGGTATCGCCTTGTGCCAACTCAATTTGGGGAATGGTTTCGCGCGCATCCATGCCAAAAATCAATTCACGCAAAGGCATCAGCATGGCACTGATGTTGGGCGGCAGCACGCGACAGGTTTTGATGTCGGCGACGTAGCGGCTCTTGCGCTCGTGAAAACCAATCAGCACTTCGCCTTTTTTGTGCACGTAGCGCACCGACATGCGCGCGCGGTAGCGGTAACCCCAGCTAGGGCCTTCCATGGGGCGCAAAAGGTTTTCAGGTTTGACTTTGCCTAAGTGCCACAAGTTGTCCTCTAGCACACGCTGCTTAACGGCCACCTGTGCGCTGGCTTCAAGGTGCTGCATTTTGCAACCACCACATGCACCCGCATGCAAACCAAAATGCGGACAGCCCGGTTTGACGCGTTGCGATGATTCATGGTGAATCGCAGTGACAACGCCGGCCTCCCAATTGTTCTTTTTGCGGTGAACATTGACGGAGACCAGTTCGAAGGGCAATGCACCCTCCACAAATACCACTTTGCCATCGGGACGGCGTGCAATACCTTGTGCCTCCATGTCGAGTGCATCGATGTGCAACCAACCTTCTGGCAAGTCTGTTCGACCTAAGATGATTTCTTGTGTTTGTTCTTCTCTGGAAGAATCGCTTTGTTTACTCATGGACTTGAAGGCAAATATTTAGAAGGATCAACGGGCTTGCCCTGCTTGCGAATTTCGAAGTGCAGCTTCACGCGGTCCGCGTCGGAGTTGCCCATCTCGGCAATTCGCTGACCTTTGGCAACGGCTTGGTCTTCTTTGACCAGCAAAGTTTGGTTGTGAGCGTAGGCTGTGAGGTAGGTGTTGTTGTGCTTCAAGATCACCAAGTTGCCGTAACCTCTAAGGCCAGAGCCTGCATAGACCACTTTGCCATCGGCGGCGGCCAAGACGGGGTCGCCCGCTTTACCGGCAAAGTCGAGGCCTTTGTTCTTGGCTTCATCAAAACCGGCCAAGACTTGACCTGGATGTGGCCATGCGAATGACATGCCGTCTTCCATGGCGGGCGCTGGCGAAGCTTGTGGCGCAGGCTGAGCGGCCTGCTGTGTTTGGACGGCACTGGGTTTAGGTGCGGTGGCCACTTTTGATTCTGGGGGCGCAACGCGCAAGACCTGATCCACTTCAATCACGTTGGGGTTGTCTAAGCCATTCCACTTGGCAATGTCACGCCAGGCATGACCATGATCGAGTGCAATTTTGGTCAAGGTGTCACCTGGACGCACGCTGTAGTAACCCGGTTTACCGGCGTTTTCAGAGCCCGGCAGTGTTGCGCCCATTGAGACGGGTGAACTGACAGCGCCTGCATTGGATGAAGGTGCTGCAGCCTTGACCTGGCGTGCGCTGCTGTGACCCGCCACACGGTCTTCTACCGGCACGGGGCCACGTGGCTTGGAG
Source organism: Limnohabitans sp. (assembly GCA_024642215.1). Taxonomy (GTDB): domain Bacteria; phylum Pseudomonadota; class Gammaproteobacteria; order Burkholderiales; family Burkholderiaceae_C; genus Limnohabitans_A. The sequence goes on along the minus strand of JAHEBO010000004.1, from coordinate 1,370 downwards.
CTACAGGCCACCAAGGCACTCAAAGCCACACAAGAAAGTACCGTCAAAGCTTGACGGACATGGTTCAATTTCATGCCAAATCCTTCAGGAGACACCTGATTTTAGAGGGACAAAGTGAACCGCTTCCAGAACACTTTGTTGGAAACCCTGTGGTGTCTTGTCGATCACCATCAAAGCTTGTTGGCCACCGGCCGTGACTGTAGGCGCCACCAAGCGGCCACCCACTGCCAATTGATCCAACCAGGCTTGCGGCACAGACTCGCCACCCGCAGCAGAAATGATGGCCGCATAGGGGGCGCCTTTGGCATAACCCAACATGCCATCACCAAACAGCAAATGCACATTGGCCAAGCGGAAATGACGCAAATTGGCGCGAGCCTTTTCGTGCAAACCCTTCAAACGCTCCATGCTGTAGACCTCGGTGGCGATGTGGCTCAAGACGGCCGCTTGGTAACCACAACCGGTGCCAATTTCGAGAACGCGGCCCAACTTGCCAGCCGCACCATTGCGCAACAATTCAATCATGCGCGCCACAACATTGGGTTTGGAAATGGTTTGTCCCAAACCGATGGGCAAACTGGTGTCTTCGTAGGCTTGCGCCACCAAAGCACTTTCAACAAATCGATGGCGTTCTACTGCGCCCATGGCTTGCAGCACCATGGGGTCTTGAAGTCCTTGTGCGGCCAATTTTTGCACCATGCGTTGACGCACGGCACTCGAGTCCATGCCTAAACTTTGAACGGGCGATGGCGCTGGTGAGCCAAAGGATGCGGCAGAGGTTGCCGCAGTGGATAGGCTTGGTTTGACGTTGGCAGTGGCCTTGAGGGTGCGCGGCGCAGGCGTCGCCTTGTCAAGCTTGAGCGGAAACCCAGGGCGCTGTGCCATCAAGTGCCCCAAACTTTGAGCTTGGACAAGTTTTGCGACCAAGTGCCCGCATTGTCGTGATCGGTTAAGTCGACCTTCAATGGGGTGATGGTGACGTGACCATTTTTGGCTGCATGAAAATCGGTGCCTTCGCCATCGTCCATGGCTTCGCCGGCATTGCCAATCCAGTACATGGTTTCGCCACGGGGGCTGAGCTGGGTGATGACCGGTTCGGCGGCATGGCGGCGCCCCAAACGACACAGCTTGGCGTTTTTCCACTGTGCTGACGCATTGGGAATGTTGACATTCAACAACCAAGGTGATTTACCAATCAGTTGGGCTTCTTCAAATTGGGCCACCATGTTTTTGGCAAACTCGGCCGCTTGGTCTAAGTGAGCCCAACCCTTTTCAGTTTGTGAAAACGCCAGTGCAGGAATACCAAACAAGTACCCTTCCATGGCAGCGCCTACGGTGCCAGAGTAAAGGGTGTCGTCGCCCATGTTGGC
>JAHEBO010000074.1 GCA_024642215.1 Limnohabitans sp. | reverse complement strand
AGGCCATGATCTTGTGTCCAACCCGTGAGTTGGCCGATCAGGTCAGTCAAGAAATTCGCCGCTTGGCGCGCGCTGTAGGCAACGTCAAAGTGGTTACTTTGTGCGGTGGTGTGGCGCTCCGTGGCCAGGTGTTGAGCTTGGAGCATGGCGCGCACGTGGTGGTGGGCACGCCCGGCCGAATCATGGACCATTTAGAGCGCGGCTCTTTGAAACTCAAAGGACTTAAAACATTGGTGCTCGATGAAGCCGATCGCATGCTCGACATGGGCTTCTTTGATGACATTGCCACCGTTGCGAGGCAGTGTCCGCAGAATCGACAAACCTTGTTGTTTTCGGCAACTTATCCTGAAGGCATTGCCAAGTTGGCCACGCAGTTCATGAAAGATCCGCAAACGGTGAAGGTGGAAACACAGCACAGCGCCAACAAGATCAAACAAATTTTTGTGCAGGTGAAAGAGTCTGAACGACTGCACGCCGTGTCGATGGTGTTGAACCATTTTCGACCTACCTCCACGCTGGCCTTTTGCAATACCAAAGTGCAGTGCCGCGATTTGGTGGCGGTATTGCAAGCACAAGGTTTCAGCGCGCTGGCGCTGTATGGTGAATTAGAGCAGCGTGAACGCGACCAAGTGTTGATTCAATTTGCCAACAGAAGTTGTTCTGTGTTGGTGGCCACCGATGTGGCGGCGCGCGGATTGGATGTGGCGCAACTGGAGGCGGTGATCAACGTCGATGTCACGCCCGATGCCGAAGTGCACATTCACCGCATTGGCCGCACAGGTCGCGCTGACGCTGAAGGCTTGGCCGTGAGTTTGGCCAGCATGGACGAGATGGGCTATGTCGGCAAGATTGAAGTACTGCAAGGCCGTGAATCTAGCTGGCAAGAGCTGAGCACGTTCACACCTGCTGGCAAAGACATGCTGGTACCCGCCATGGCCACTTTGCAAATTGTGGGCGGTCGCAAAGAAAAAATTCGCGCAGGTGATGTGCTGGGTGCACTTACGGGCGATGCGGGTTACACGCGTGAGCAAGTGGGCAAAATCAATGTGAATGAATACTCCACTTATGTGGCGGTGGCGCGAGACATTGCGCGTGAAGCAGTCGCAAAGTTATCGCGCGGCAAGGTGAAGGGCAAGTCGGTCAAGGTCCGCTTGCTTGAGGATGCTTCTGGCATTGAAAGTGAATAAAGAAAAACACAACTGAGTGCTTCACTGACGCTCAATGTATGACCTTGAATTAAGGGGTCGCAGCATCATGGCTGGATGCACTTTACATGCGATCCCAATAAAAGCAGTGCAAATTATTTCAAACATGGCATAGTGCTTGAATTCGCTCAGCATCTGGAGTGGGCGAAGGAAGTAGTTTGGCAGGATGTTCGCTACAACTACAACGAGGTCCGCATGAGCGGCTTGGTACCTTTGGAAGGCAAACTTTACGCAGTGGTGTATGTGTTGCGTGCTGAATCTACCCGAATAATCAGTTTGCGAACAGCAAACAAACGAGAGGTTAAGCGCTATGAAAAAAATCAGTAAAAATACCAAAGCCATGAAAATCATCATGCCAACGGATGAAGAAGACAGAGCCATCACATTGGCTGCGATGAGCGATCCAGACAATCAGCCTTGGACTGATGAAGAATTTGCAAAAATCAAAAAATTCTACAGATTTGGCGATGTGATGCCGAAGGCTTCCGATCTTCCATCGAAGTAAATCAGGCGCTTCAAAATCAATACGGGTTCTTAAACCCTAGCCTGTGCATGATCTCAATCTCATGCGTCTCCATGGCTTCAGCATCCGCCTCACTGGTCTCATGATCCCAGCCTTGTGCATGCAAGGCGCCATGCACCAGCAAATGCGCATAGTGCGCCTGCAATGTTTTACCTTGCTCACGGGCTTCCTTGGCCACTACCGGCGCGCACAACACCAGGTCTGCCATCACCACAGGTGACTGCATGTAATCAAATGTCAGCACATTGGTGGCGTAATCTTTCTTGCGAAACTCACGGTTCAAGCGTTGACCTTCTTCAGCATCCACAATGCGTACTGTGATCTCGCCATCAGCCGCCAAGCTGTGTCGAATCCAGCGAGCCACTTTGTGACGCGGCAAGGCTGCGCGGTGACGCGCAGCGTAGGGGATGTCGCCAAATTGCAATGACAAGTTAAGTGTAGGAAGTGCCATTATTTTTAAACCTGCAATTTCAAGCATCAATCGATCGACTGCGCACCGTTGTTCTTTGCGCATCATAAGCATCCACAATGCGTGCCACCAAAGGATGACGGACCACATCCGCACTAGAAAAACGCGTCATGGCAATGCCCTTCACGCGCCTTAAAACACGCTCGGCATCAATCAAACCACTGAGCTGCCCTTTGGGTAAATCAATTTGACTCACATCCCCCGTGACCACCGCCTTGGCGCCAAAGCCAATGCGGGTGAGGAACATTTTCATTTGTTCGGGCGTGGTGTTTTGTGCTTCGTCCAAAATCACAAAGGCATTGTTCAAGGTGCGGCCCCGCATGAAAGCCAAGGGTGCAATTTCGATGGCGTTGCGCTCAAAGGCTTTTTGAACTTTGTCATAGCCCATGAGGTCGTACAGCGCGTCGTACAAAGGACGCAAATAGGGATCCACCTTTTGCGACAAATCGCCTGGCAAGAAACCCAAGCGTTCGCCTGCTTCCACAGCAGGGCGGGTTAACACAATGCGCTGCACACTGGCGCGCTCTAAAGCATCTACCGCGCTGGCCACCGCTAAATAAGTTTTGCCAGTACCCGCTGGGCCTATGCCAAACGTGATGTCGTGCGTGGCGATGTTGTCCATGTACAAAGCTTGCACGGGGGTGCGGGCTTTGAGGTCGGCCCGGCGCGTTTGCAAAGTGGGGGCGTCGGGGTTGTTGGCCACTTCGGGATCGCCGGCCATCATGAGTTGCAGGGAATCTTCTTTGATGGGCCGATCGGCCAACTCGTAAAGCGCCTGAAGCAGCTCCAGCGCCTGGTTGGCCTTGGCCTTCGGGCCGTCAATTTTGAACTGCTCGTGCCGGTGCGCAATTTTGACCTGCAGACCGGCCTCGATGGTGCGCAAATGGGCATCCATGGGGCCGCAAAGATGCGTCATGCGGGTATTGTTGTGAGGCGTGAAATTGTGTCTGACAATCAAGCTGATAATCTCCCTATATCCCCTAATGATAGGCACTTATCTGATGAAGAAGAACGGCACGCCATGATTGGTCAGTTAACAGGCACTTTGATCGACAAAAACCCACCCGAAGTGATGGTGGATTGCCATGGCGTGGGCTATGAGGTGAGTGTGCCCATGAGCACCTTCTACAACCTGCCGGCCTTGGGCGAGAAGGTGAAGTTGCTCACGCATTTTGTGGTGCGCGAGGATGCGCAGCTGCTGTACGGATTTGGCACAGTAGAAGAGCGCGCAGCTTTTAGGCAGTTGATCAAAATTTCTGGCGTAGGTCCGCGCACCGCATTGAGTGTGCTGTCGGGCATGGGCGTGGCCGATTTGGCGCAGGCCATTACCCAACAAGAAGCCGGCCGCTTGGTCAAGGTGCCTGGCATTGGCAAAAAAACCGCCGAGCGTTTGCTGCTAGAGCTCAAAGGTAAATTGGGCGCCGACCTGCTCACCACGGGCAGTGCATCACACGATCACGCCAGCGATATTTTGCAAGCCTTGGTGGCTTTGGGCTACAGTGACAAGGAAGCTGCTTTGGCCTTGAAATCTCTACCTCCCGATGTGGGTGTGAGCGATGGCATCAAAATGGCACTCAAGGCCTTGGCCAAATAAACTGACACCATGAGCATTCAAACCGACGACTTTGGCACACCACCACCGCCACCTGTGCGCATGGTGGACGCCACACCCGAAACGCCCCAAGAAGAAGCCATCGAACGCGCCCTGCGGCCCAAGCTGCTGGACGACTATGTGGGCCAAGCCAAGGTGCGCGAGCAGCTTGAGATTTTCATTGGTGCGGCCAAAATGCGCGGCGAGCCTTTAGACCACGTGTTGTTGTTTGGCCCGCCTGGTTTGGGCAAGACCACCTTGAGCCACATCATTGCGGCGGAGCTGGGTGTCAACCTGCGTCAAACCAGCGGCCCTGTTTTAGAAAAACCCAAAGATTTGGCGGCCTTGCTCACCAATTTGGAAAAGAACGATGTGCTCTTCATTGACGAGATTCACCGTTTGTCGCCCGTGGTGGAAGAAATTTTGTACCCCGCGCTAGAGGACTACCAAATCGACATCATGATTGGTGAAGGCCCCGCAGCGCGCAGCATCAAGCTCGATTTGCAGCCCTTTACTTTGGTGGGCGCCACCACGCGTGCGGGCATGCTGACCAATCCTTTGCGTGACCGCTTTGGCATTGTGTCGCGCCTTGAGTTTTACACGCCCGAAGAATTGGCGCGCATTGTGACGCGCAGTGCCAGTTTGCTCAAAGCACCCATGGATGCTGAGGGTGGCAAAGAAATTGCCAAGCGTTCCCGCGGTACACCGCGCATTGCCAACCGCTTGCTCAGGCGTGTCCGTGATTACGCCGATGTCAAAGGTGTGGGTCACATCACGCACGACATTGCCAAGCGTGCGTTGGCCATGCTCGATGTCGATCCCGAAGGTTTTGATTTGATGGACCGCAAATTGTTGGAAGCCGTCATTCACCGATTTGATGGTGGCCCCGTGGGCCTGGACAACATTGCCGCCAGCATTGGCGAAGAGCGCGACACCATTGAAGATGTGATTGAGCCTTATTTGATTCAGCAAGGTTTCTTGCAGCGCACGCCGCGCGGCCGCATGGCCACCTTGGCGGCCTACCGCCATTTGGGTGTGACACCGCCCAAGAGTTTCACGCAAGACTGAAACAAGCCATCAAGCCATCAATCTATCAAGCAGAAGCCGCAAGCTCGGCTTCAGCCAATTCAGAATTCGTCGCGCGTGGCCTCGTCCAAGTGCGAGGTGTCAGCCCAGCCCACCAAAGACACCCCTTGCGGTGTCCACAACAAACGATTGACCGCCGTGTTGGTGAGCGTCCAAGAACGCGGCGCTTGCAAGTCTTGGCCGGTGGCAATGCGGTAGAGCAAGTCCATCACACCGCCATGCGCAAACAAGGCAATGTGTTGCCCCACGTGCTTGGCCGCCAGTTCATCGAGCGTTTGACGTACGCGTTGTTCCATCACCAGCAAAGATTCACCACCCTGGGGTGGCGTCCACAAGGGATCGCGTTTGCGCCACAGCATGGAATCTTCTGGCAAATCTTTTTCAATCTCGGCAAAGGTCTTGCCTTCAAACGCACCAAAGCCGCGCTCGCGCAGGCCCGGATGGCTGATGGCCTCAAGGCCTTGCTGCACCGCCACAGCGGTAGCCGTTTGATGCGCGCGTTTTAAATCACTGGTGTACACCGCATGCAATGGGTCTTGTGCGGCCAATGCCTTGGCCAATTGGGCGGCTTGCCACTCACCCTTGGCGTTGAGCGGAATGTCGAGTTGACCTTGGATGCGGGTGTCCACGTTCCAGGCAGTTTCGCCATGACGGATGGCAACGATACGAGTGGCTTGCATGCGCAGAAAAATGTTTGAAAGAATTAACGGGAAATGGTGGTGTCAACACGGCGGTTGAGCACTTGCGGATTGGGGAATCCTTGCAATGCAGCCGACATCATGGTTTGCAAAATGTTGGCGTGATCGGCCCAAGGGCCTTCGTGTGTGGCTTTGGTTTGGTACACCACGTTGCTGGTGTGCAGATCGCGAATGATGATGCTGACTTCTTGCGCATAGCCTGAGGGCGGTGGGAAGCCACTGCGCCGTAGAGGCGGTAAGCCTGTGCTCATGCCAACGCCCACACCGACACCGTGGGTGCGAAAACCCGAACCGATGCTGATTTGGACATGGTTGGTCCAAGGGCTTCGAACCGGTCTGCCCCAAGGGTCTGCAATGAATTCGGCCGTGCGAACACCTACCCATACGCTGTATTGGGCTTCGATGTCATTGCGTGTCCAGCCCAATGGCGCCAAGGCCGATTCCAATTGAACTTCGGCCCAACCGGCTTGCGGATTGTTGGCGTCGGCCGGCAACCGGTCCCATCGGTACAGGGCTTTAGCAGGCGCAGGTGTGGTCCACTGCGGCGTGGTTTGCACTTGACTTTCAATGATGCGCACGTTGGTGCAAGCCGAGAGCAACAACATGCTGGTCGTCATGGCCAACAGCATGCTGCGCCTCAGTGCGTGCGAGATTTTCGGCAGGTTCATGCGCGCCTCCGTTGATTAAATGGTGGTGTTGCGAGCGAGCAAACTCAAAGTTGCACCACTTGCACGCCTTGCAAGCTGGCCATCACATTGGGCGCCTCAAAACTTTCGTCGTCAAATGCTTTGTCGCCTTCTGGATCGGGCTTGCCCGTGATGGTCAGGTTTTTAAAGTCGTGCAACTGGGTGTCCATCAAATGCGAGGGCACCACATTTTGTAAAGCCGAAAACATGTTTTCAATGCGACCGGGAAACTTCTTTTGCCACTCGCGAATCATGTTGCCAATTTGAACGCGCTGCAGGTTCTGTTGGCTGCCGCACAAAGTGCACGGAATGATGGGGAATTGGCGGTGTTCAGCCCAGCGGACCAAGTCGGCTTCGGCCACATGGGCCAATGGGCGAATGACCATGAACTCACCGTTGTCGCTGAGCAATTTGGGCGGCATGCCTTTGAGTTTGCCTCCAAAGAACATGTTGAGGAAGAAGGTTTGCAGCATGTCATCGCGGTGATGACCCAAGGCCAACTTGTTGCACTTGAGTTGACCTGCCACTTTGTACAAAATGCCGCGGCGCAAACGGCTGCACAAACTGCACATGGTTTTGCCTTCGGGAATTTTGTCTTTCACGATGGAATAGGTGTCTTGCGTTTCAATGTGAAACGGAATGCCCATATTTTTCAAATAGGCCGGCAAGATATCGGCGGGAAAGCCTGGTTGCTTTTGATCGAGGTTGACGGCAATGAGCTCGAAGTCAACGGGCGCGCGTTGCTTCATTTTGAGCAAAATGTCGAGCATGCCGTAGCTGTCTTTGCCGCCCGACATGCAGACCATGATGCGGTCGCCTTCTTCAATCATGTTGAACTCGCTGATGGCCTGACCCACCTGGCGGCACAAGCGTTTTTCGAGCTTGTGCGTTTCGCGTTCAATTTTGAGGGCCTTGGCTTTTTGTTCGGCTTGTTCGTCAGCCTCATCGGCTGTGGCTTCTAACCAGCTGTTTTGGGTGGGTGCATTCATGGGTTCACCATTGTCCTGTTTCCATGCGAATGGCAACTTCGCAATCTTCAAAAATTTCGAGTTTGGCAATTTTCACGCGCACGCCCTTCACCCCATGCAGCTGCATGAGGCGGTGTGCGAGTTTGCCGATGAGGCTTTCGAGCAAGTTAACGTGCTCAGCGGTGCATTCATCGATGATGATTTTGCGCACCTTGCGGTAGTCGAGCACATTGCTGATGTCGTCATCGTGTGGCAGCAAAGGCTGCGGGCCGAGGTTGAGTTCGGCGTCGACTTGAATGGGCTGAGGGGCCGTTTTCTCGTGTTCCAAAATACCCAGGTTGGCATCAAAGCGCAGACCTGTGAGCGTGAGGGTTTGGTTGCCAGAAGAGGCTGTGTTGGTGGCCGTCATAGGGTGCTCACATCAAAGAAAAGTCGCGCTCGAATTTCATCAAGTGCTGTCCGCCATCGACCAACAAAGTGGTGCCTGTGATGGCGCGGTTGTGCATGGCAAACACCACGGTGCTGACCACATCCTCGGCGGACGAAGAACGTCCCAAGGGGCTGAGCTTGTGCAGTTGTTGAAACTTGTCATCGGCCAGCATGTGGCTGGTGAGGGTGAGGCCTGGCGCCACACCGACCACGCGCACCTGCGGCGCCAAAGCTTGGGCCAACAAGGTGTTGGCCGCTTCCAATGCGGCTTTGGACAAGGTGTAACTTAAAAAATCGGGGTTGGGGTTCCACAACTTTTGATCAAGCATGTTGATGACCACAGCATCGGCAGCCTGTGCACCGCGCGCTTGGCAGTGCTGGTGCAAGGCCTGCGCTAACACGATGGCTGCGCCGGTGTTGGTGGCCCAATGCTGCGCCATGTTGGCGTAGCTGAAACTTTGAACGTCATCGTGCTCAAACAAAGCGGCACTGTTGACCACCGCATGTACAGGCCCCAGTTGTGACACCACTTGAGGCAGCAAATTCCGGGTGGCGACTTCGTCGGCCAAGTTGGCTTGGAAAATGAACTGATGCGGGTCGGTGGCTGGCGTTGAGGCATTCAAGGCCAAACAATCTTTGGCGGTTTGCAGCGCCTGCGCCTCTGAGGTGTTGAAGTGCACTGCCACGCGCCATCCTGCTTTGGCCAGACCCAATGCAATTTCTCGGCCCAGGCGCTTGCCGGCGCCTGTGACCAGGGCTGTGCGAGGTGCCGTGTGAGAGGCAGAAGAAAAAGGCGTCGACATTCAGAGACAATCGGGGGGTGATGACAGAACCTCATAGTTTAACGACCGCCATGCTGGCGCGGGTGCACAAGGCCATTTTGGCGGCCCAAGGCTGGCTGCCGTTTGACCAATTCATGGCGCTGGCCCTGTACGAGCCAGGTTTGGGCTATTACGCCAACCAGCAGCCCAAGTTTGGCACCATGCCCCAGTCGGGCAGCGATTTTGTCACGGCACCCGAGTTGTCGCCCTTGTTTGGCGCCACTTTGGCCCAGCAGGTCGCCGAAGCTTTGACCGCCACAGGCACCGACGAGGTGTGGGAGTTTGGCGCGGGCAGCGGGGCATTGGCGCATCAGTTACTGAGCGAACTGCAACGTTTGGGCTGCAAACTCAAACGCTACAACATCATGGACCTGTCCAGTACTTTGAAGGCCAGGCAACAGGCCAAGTTGGCCGAGTTTGGCGATCAGGTGCAATGGCTGAGCCAATGGCCGCAAGCGATGCAGGGTGTGGTGGTCGGTAATGAGGTGCTAGACGCCATGCCGGTCAAATTGCTGCACAGAATCAATGGCGTCTGGCATGAGCGTGGCGTGGTGGTGGCCGACTTGACACTCAATCCCGACGGCTTGAGCTGGGAAGATCGCCCAACGGCACTGCGTCCGCCCATGGAACCTGTGGGCGAGCACGATTATTTGACCGAAATTCAGCCGCAAGGCGAGGCCTTTGTGGCCAGCTTGGCCGAGCGACTCTTGGCCAGCGAGAAGGGTGGCTCAGCGTTTTTCTTGGACTATGGGTTTCCAGAGTCGGAGTTTTTTCATCCCGAGCGTCACATGGGCACGGTGATGTGCCACCAAGCGCACAAAGCAGACGCCAACCCTTTGGCGGCAGTGGGCTTGAAGGACATCACGGCCCACGTCAACTTCACGGGCATTGCCTTGGCCGGCCAAGATGCTGGCCTGCAAGTGCTGGGTTACACCAGTCAAGCGCGTTTTTTGCTGAATTTAGGTTTGGCCGAACGCATGGCGGCTTCGCCTTTGGTTGAACGCGCGCAAGCCATGAAGTTGATCAGTGAACACGAGATGGGCGAGTTGTTCAAGGTGGTGGGCTTTGCCACCCACAAGCATTGGCAGGCCCATGGTTTTGCAGCGGGCGACCGCAGTCATCGGCTTTAAGCCAGTCCCCTATGCTGCGCTGGCTCATCGTCACATTTCTGGCCCTGGTGCTGATCAGCTGGGTACGGCCTTGGATGGAAAAAATGGGCCTGGGCAAATTGCCAGGTGACTTTCATTTCAAATTGTTTGGCCGCGAATGGTTCATTCCCTTGGCCAGTACCTTGTTGTTTAGCTTTGTGATCAGTCTGATTGCAAAGTTCTTATAAAAAACAAGACAAGTTTTAAAACATTTGTGTTACAGTTCGGGTTCGTTGAAGGCCATTGACATCGAAACAAAGGCCATCACGACAAGCGCGGTCCCTGCAAATTGCTTCATTTCTCGTATGAAGACCCATGCAGAAGAGCGGCGCACCCCCAAGCACGGGTGGGTTTGATTTCACGCTTCCCCCTTTTTTATATGCCCCAATGGGCATTCACCAGGTCAACACGACCTCCCCTCGCCCAAAAGACGGCACTTATGGGGTCATTTGGATCAATTTGCAAGGCGTTCAAGCCCTCTGCCAGTTTCCAATGTGTTGCGCTGTACACACCAATTTTTTAGCTTATTAGATGATTCATACGATTACTTTTGAAAATACCCCCGTCACCGTGGGAAAATACCGCATCGCTGCTTGTCCGCGTGCCTTGCCCTGTGGTCGCTTTGCGGCACAGGTCTCAGTGGCCAGTGGACGCGGCAGTGCCAGTACCGACCGGGTGATGTGTTTTACCAACGACTTCGCCACCCGCGATGCTGCGGCCAACTTTGCGTTGGCACAAGGTTTGGATTGGGTGCGTGCCAGCACGCAAGCCCACTGAACCCCCCAGAGAACCTGAAAGGAAAAAATGGCGAAAGAAGATTTGATCGAACAGATGGGCGTTGTGAACGAGGTTTTACCTGACACACGTTTTCGTGTGACCTTGGACAACGGACACCAGTTGATCGCTTACTCAGCAGGCAAGATGCGCAAGAACCACATTCGCATTTTGGCGGGCGACCGCGTCACGCTGGAGTTGTCTCCCTACGACCTCACCAAAGGCCGTATCAGTTTCCGTCACTTGGCAGGCCGTCCACCGGCAGCGCCTCGCACGCCTCGCACACCTTCTCGTTAATTCGAGGTGTGCTCTGAGTTGAGTGCCTAGACCATCAGCCGGTCAATGGCCTCTACTCTGGCTTGATGTATTTTTTCGCCAACTGCAGGGCCCGCGAGGCCCTGTTTTTGCGCCTCAGCTGCAATGTTCGCGGTGGTCACAGACAGTGCAGCATCTAGCGCCTTGCGCAAACGCAATGTGGGCGCATAACTTGAATTCTCAAATCCAAGCCGACCTCTTGCATCGCACTCGCACGCCAACAAAATATCGGGCCAACGCTCGGGTTTGCGAATGGCGTCGCAGCGTTCTAGCAAGCGCATCAACGCAGCGGCATTCAAATCGTGGCTGCGGTGGATGTTGCCGTGTTCACGGGCCACCACATCGGACAATTCTTTGCATTCAACAGGCACTCGCAAGCGCTCACAAACTTGCTTGAGTAACTTGGCGCTGCGCTGTTCGTGGGCGATGTGACGTGGCCATTCGCTTTGCGGTGTGGTGCCTTTGCCCAAGTCGTGCATTAGGCAAGCTACGCGCACAGGCAAGGACGCGTTCAATTGCGCACTCATGTCGAGAACCATCATGAGGTGCACTCCGGTGTCGATTTCGGGATGATGCTCAGCACGTTGCGGCACGCCCCACAACGCATTCACTTCGGGCAATAAAACTTGCAGCGCACCACAGGCTTTCAGTACTTCAAACATGCGGGAGGGCTTGTGCGTCATCAGGCCTTTGGCCAATTCTTGCCACACGCGCTCGGTTACCAGGTGTTCTACTTCGCCAGCTTGCACCATGTCTTGCATGAGTTGCAGGGTTTCGGGGGCAATGCTGAAATCTGGAAAGCGGGCCGCAAAGCGCGCCAGTCGCAAGATACGCACTGGGTCTTCGCGGAAGGCGGTTGTGACATGCCTCAGCGTTTTGGATTTCAAATCTTGAAGGCCGTGATACGGGTCAATGCCGTGGACTGCAAAAACGTCTTCAAATGCTTTTTCTGAACGCTCGGAATGTGCCTGCGCTAGCAAGCCCGAGTGGGCTTCGGACAAGGCCATGGCGTTGATGGTGAGGTCGCGCCTTGCCAAGTCTTCTTCTAGTGTGACATCGGGCGAGGCATGCACCACAAAGCCTTTGTAGCCTGGCGCTGTTTTGCGTTCGGTGCGCGCCAGGGCATATTCTTCGCGCGATTGGGGGTGCAAAAAAACAGGAAAGTCGTTGCCTACGGTTTGATAGCCCAGCGCTGTCATTTGCGCAGGCGTAGCACCCACCACCACCCAGTCTTTGTCTTTAACGGGCTGGTGGAGCAGGGCGTCGCGTATGGCGCCGCCCACACTGAAGATTTGCATCGTCATTCAATGGCTCAAGGCTTGGTGCGGAAAGGTTCTTCAAAATCGATGAAGTCTTTTTCGGCCAAGGCATCGTCGATCCATGCTTTGATGCCAGGCAAAGCGCACAAGCGCTCGATGTAGGCTTGCGTTTCTGGGGACACCGGCAAGGCATATGTTTTGATGCGCATCACCACGGGTGCAAAGTATGCATCGGAAATGCTGAACTCGCCAAACAACATGGGGCCTTTGTGTTCTTTCAAAAGCGATAAGAACAAGCCATCGATGCGTTTCAAATCATGGCGTAAAGCTTCTTTATCGCGCATGGCCAGTGCGCCGATTTCGGGCAAGTAGGCGTCGATGTTCATGGGGCATGCACTGCGAATGCCCATGAAGCCACTGTGCATTTCGGCGCAGATGCTGCGAGCACGCGCACGATGGGCCACAGCGGTGGGCCAGAGCTTTTTCTCGGGAAATTTTTCGGCCACGTATTCGGCAATGGCCAAAGTGTCCCAAACAGCCAAGTCGCCATCGATGAGAACAGGCACTTTGCCCACAGGGTTGATGTCTTTCAAGCCTTGTTTGAATTTAGACTGTGCGTCAAAGCCATCAAATCGCAGCATCACTTCTTCAAAGGCAATGCCGGCTTGCTTGAGCAAGACCCATGGACGCATAGACCAAGAGGAGTAATTTTTGTTGGCGATGAAGAGTTTCATGGACGTCCTTTGGCGCGGAAAACATCCAGTTTAGTGCAAGCGCCTTTGTGGCCCAAATAGCCAGGCGCAATGCTGCTGACACTGCTGGCGTGAATGTTCAGGTCTTGCAGGCCTAGGGCTTGGCCTGAGGCAATGTTGTCGACCTGCATCGAACGCAGGTTGTCGCGGCTCATGAGGGGTTGACCAGGTGCCAGTTCCATCAAAAAGGCTTGGAGCCAGGCCATGACATGGGGAATGCCAAAGACCCAACGGCCTTGGCCGCCGCGCACCCCGGCCCATTGGCCAGATTTTTCGACCAGTTGCTTCAAGGTCCAGATGTCGGGGCCGCAAATTTCATAGGTCTGACTGGCAGTGTGTGGATGCATGACGCAATGCGCCACAGCCGCTGCGACATCTTCCACCCACACCGCTTGAAAGCGGGTGCTGGCGCCAGCCAAGGGCACCACGGGTGCAACTTGTTGCAACTGTGCAAACAGGTTGAGGAACTTGTCGTCTGCGCCAAAGATGACGCTGGGTTGCAAGAGGGTTAAATCCAAACCCGCTTGTTGGAGTACAGCTTCTCCTTGCGCTTTGCTGCGCTGGTAAAGCGAGGGGCCTTGGAGGCTGGCGCCCAAGGCGCTGATGTGAATGAGGCGCTTCAAGCCGCTTTGTTGGCAGGCCTGTGAAATGACCTGTGGCAATTGCACATGCGCTTTGTCAAAGGCCGCTTCAGAGCCGTGCAAGATGGCAATGAGATTGATCACCACATCGTGTTGCGCCATGCACTGCGCCAGAAAAGCGCCGTTGTACACGTCGCCCTCCAACACGCGCACGCGCGGCAAATTTTGGATGGCGGTGGCTTGGCTGGCGCGTCGTGTGATGACGGTCATGCTGCACCCTAAGCGGGTGAGCTTTTCGCAAACATGACGACCGACGAAGCCAGTGCCCCCCAGCAACAAGACGCGCGGTGTGGGGCCGCTCATGACAAAGCCTGAACAGCTTGGCGCATGGCCTCACGCGCTTGTGTGATGATTTGTTCGCGCCACACATCGGTGTCGGTGTAAAAGGCTTCGAAAATTTGCGCCTTGATGGTTTTTTTCAGTACCTCTGATGCTTCAGGGTGAATGTGCAACCAATGGTCTGCGCGCAGGGCCATCAGCATCTCGTTGGGCGGCAGCGTGCCGTACTCCAACGCAATGCCGGTGTATTCGGCTTGCGGACATTCGTCTTGCACCGACATCCACATGAGGCCCGTGAGGAAGGCAGATGAAGAGCTACCGTCGTAGATGGACGTGATGCCTTGGCCCCACCACTGGCGGGCACGCGCAATGGCCTCCGCATCATTGGCGCCTGCATAAATGCGTTCGCCCACGCCACTGGGGCCAAGGCCCGTGTGCAGATCGATCCAAGCAAATTTTTGTGCTCTGCCGCCATGTTGACGCAAAACTTTGCGAATGGTTTGGTTGCTCCAGGTGGGCGCTTGGCCACCAAAGAACAAACCCTTGGGATCGTGGTGCTGGCCTTGTGACACCGCAGCTTGCAGCTTGGGCATGCCGTGTGTTGCGATGAATTGCATCGTGGCCTGCATGTTGGCTTCGTTGGGTGGCCATACGTCGGGCAACAACAGGTGCTGTACTTCTTTGTAAGCCGTGTTGTCGGGAAGGGGCTTGCTGAAGTCGTGGAAGTTGCGATTGAGGTCGACGTTTTCTTGGGTGACACGCCTGACATGCGAGAAGCCATGTGGGTTGAGGGCGTGCACATACACCACGGCCACACCACTTTTTGCGACGGCCTGATGCCATTCGGCACTTTGCAGCGCATCAATTTGCACGCCACTGCCGCAGTAACCTTCTACGCCGTGACAGGCGCTGCTGACCAGTAAAACATGTTGGGCATCGGCCGGGCCTTCGCGCACCACGTCCATGGCCAGTTCTTCGCCATCGCGGCCTTTTTCGGGGTGGATGTGGGATTCAACTTGAAGACCGGCTTGTGCTGCAGCTGCCAAAAACTTTTGGCGCGCCTCTGCGTAGCTCTTTGAAAATGCGTCGTGAATGTTTGTCATGAAAGCTCCAAATGAATGAAGCCCCGAAGGGCTTCAAAAGCAGGGTCAAATCAATGGACCCCGAAAGGTGGTGAACCGCTGAACATTACTTTTGAGTAGGGTTGGCCAACCATTGTGTGGCCAATTCAACCCAATACGTGCCGCCCAGGGGAATGAGGTCGTCGTTGAAGTCGTAGCTGGGGTTGTGCAGCATGCAAGGACCTGCGCCGTGGCCCATTTCGCGGTGGGAGCCGTCGCCATTGGCAATGAACACATAGGCGCCAGGCTTGGCTTGCAACATGAAGGAGAAGTCTTCGGCGCCCATGGTGGGCTCTTGGACTTGCACGTTGTCTTTGCCCACAATGCCTTCCATCACTTTGCGCGCAAACTCAGCCTCGGCTGCGCTGTTGACCGTAGGCGGGTAGTTGCGGTTGAAATGAAATTCGGGCTTGGCATCAAAAGCAGCGCACAGGTTTTCTGTGATTTGCTTCATGCGGTTTTCAATGAGGTCGAGTACTTCCAAAGTGAAGGTGCGCACGGTGCCTTGAATGACGCAGAAGTCGGGCACCACGTTGGTGGCTTCACCCGCATGCACCATGGTGACGGAAATCACGCCTGCATCGACCGGTTTTTTGTTGCGCGAGATGATGGTTTGGAAGGCTTGAACCAATTGGCAGGCCACGGGCACAGGGTCAATGCCGTTGTGGGGCAGGGCGGCGTGGCTGCCTTTGCCGTGAATGGTAATTTTGAATTCGTTGCTAGACGCCATGACGGGGCCAGGGCTGACGGCAAAGGTGCCCACTTGGGCGCCGGGCCAGTTGTGCATGCCGTACACCGCTTGCATGGGGAACTTCTCGAACATGCCGTCTTTGATCATTTCGCGGGCGCCGCCGCCGCCTTCTTCTGCCGGCTGGAAAATCAAATAAACGGTACCGTCAAAATCGCGGTGCTTGGAGAAGTGCTTGGCCGCTGCCAGCAGCATGGCGGTGTGGCCATCGTGACCGCAAGCGTGCATCTTGCCCTGGTGTTTGCTGGCGTGGGCAAAGGTGTTGAACTCTTGCATGGGCAAGGCGTCAATGTCGGCCCGCAAACCCACGCCACGGCCGCAAGCACCGCCATCACGGCCGTGCACAATGCCGATGACACCGGTGGTGCCCATGCCGCGGTGAATGGGAATGCCCCAGTCGGTGAGCTGCTTGGCCACCACATCGGCGGTGCGCACTTCTTGGAAGCACAACTCGGGATGCGCATGAATGTCTTTGCGAATGGCCGCAATGCTGGCCGCGTCGGTGAGGATAGAGTCGATGATTTTCATGGCTACAGTCTAGCGAGAGTCGTGCCATTGCGCTACAACCCTTTTGCACTTGGGGGACATTTATCTTCAGGGTTATCCCCAAAAATACCCTTTTAGAATGAAGCCATGACAAATTCAGTGCTTGAAAAAAATGCGGTGGTGCGCGGTTTGTGTCCGCACGACTGCCCCGACACCTGCGCGTTGCTCACCACCGTGGAGAACGGGCGCGCCGTGAAGGTGCAGGGCAACCCCGAGCACCTGCACACCCAAGGGGTGTTGTGCACCAAAGTGTCTCGTTACACCGAGCGCACTTACAGCCCTGAGCGCTTGATGCATCCTTTAAAACGCAGCGGCCCCAAGGGCTCTGGCCAGTTTGTGCAGGTGACTTGGGACGAGGCGATTCAAGACATCGCTGCGCGTCTCAAGGCCATTGCGTCAGAGAACCCAGAGGCCGTGTTGCCCTACAGCTATGCGGGCACCATGGGTTGGGTTCAAAGCGAGGCCATGGCTTCGCGGTTTTTCAACAAGATGGGCGCATCACTTTTAGACCGCACCATCTGTGCTTCTGCGGGTGGCGAAGGCTTGGTCTATACCCTGGGCGGCAAATTCGGCATGAAGACCGAGTTCTTTTCTGAATCCAAATTGATTGTGATTTGGGGCAGCAATTCCATCACCAGCAACGTGCATTTTTGGCGCCGTGCCCAAGAGGCCAAGCGCCATGGCGCCAAACTCATTTGCATCGACCCACGCCAAAGCGAAACTGCCGAAAAATGCCACGTGCATTTGCCCATTCGACCCGGCACCGACGCTGCTTTGGCGTTTGCCATCATGCGCGAATTGGTGGTGAACGATTGGCTAGACCACGACTACATTGAAAAGTACACATTGGGTTGGGAAGCGCTGCGTGAGCGGGCCCTGACGTGGACCCTTGAACGCGCTGCAGAGGTATGCGGCGTCGACGCAGAATTGATTCGTGCGTTGGCCAAAGACTGGGGCACCACACCCCAAGCTGCCATTCGATTGAACTACGGCATGCAGCGTGTGAAGGGCGGCGCCAATGCCGTGCGCGCCATTGCCTGTTTGCCCGCTTTAACTGGCGCTTGGCGCGACCGCGCTGGCGGTTTGTTGCTCAGCAGCTCCAGCAATTTCAAAGTCAACAAACAAGATTTGCATCGACCTGACTTGTTGGGCGGGCGTCGTCCTCGCATGCTCAACATGGCCACCATTGGCAATGACTTGAACCATGCTGGAAGTGCCGAATGGGGTCCTCAGGTGAAAGCCTTGTTGGTCTACAACAGCAACCCCGTGGCCATTGCGCCGCAATCGGGCAAAGTGGTGCAGGGCTTTGCGCGCGAAGACTTGTTCACGGTGGTGATGGAACATTTTCAAACCGATACCGCCGACTACGCCGATTACGTGTTGCCCGCCACCACGCAGTTGGAACACTGGGACGTGCAAGGCAGTTATGGCCACACCGATGTGTTGCTGAACCGACCCGCCATTGCGCCTGTGGGCCAAGCCAAGTCCAACAGCGAAATTTTTCGCCTGCTGGCCAAAGCAATGGGCTATACCGAGCCTTGCTTCAGCGAAGATGACCTCAGCATGTGCCGCACGGCAGTGGGGCCCGATGTTGATTTTCAAACGCTGTTGGATGTGGGCTTTGTGTCCATGCCTGTGCCTGAGGCCCCGTTTGCTAAGGGTGGTTTTGCCACACCTTCGGGCCGTTGCGAATTTGTGAGTGACCGATTGGCTGCGCAAGGTTT
>JAHEBO010000067.1 GCA_024642215.1 Limnohabitans sp. | reverse complement strand
GCCACCCTGGAAGAGTTGGAAGAAACTGCCAAACTGGTTCAAAACCTGGCCCCGCATCTGCCCGAAAATTTATCGGATGCACAGATTGAAGAATTGCGTCAGAATTTTGGCGCGGCTTGGTAATCTTGCACTGAGCACCCACACAACCCACACTGTGCACATCGCACCTGCGATTTTCTTGAAAGCTTCTCATGCCTCAATTTGCCGCCAACCTGTCCATGATGTACCCCGACATGGATTTTCTGGACCGTTTCGAAGCAGCGGCCAAGGATGGCTTCAAAGCGGTTGAGTATTTGTTCCCCTACGCGTATGCCGCCGAAGAACTGGCCGCACGCCTCAAAGGCAATGGCCTGCAACAAGTCTTGTTCAACATGCCGCCCGGTGGCATCGATGACGCCAGCACCTTGAGCGCATGGGACAGGGGCGATCGCGGCACGGCATGCAGCCCCGGTCGCGAGGCTGAGTACCAAGCAGGGGTGCACCGTGCGATGCGTTATGCAGAGGTGTTGGGTTGCCCGCGCATTCACTCCATGGCTGGCGTGCTGCCAGCGGGTGTGACACGTGAGCAAGCGCAAAAAACATTGGTGGCCAATTTGAAGTGGGCCTGCCAACAGGCCAAAACAGCTGGCTTGGACGTTTTGCTGGAACCCATCAACCTCCGCGGCATTCCCGGATTTTTTGTCAATCGCCAGGACCATGCGCACGAGATCTTGGCCGAGGTGAACGAACCCAATCTAAAGGTGCAGATGGATTTGTTCCACTGCCAAATTGTGGAAGGCGACGTCACCACCAAAATTGAGCGCTATTTGCCCACGGGCAAGGTCGGTCATTTTCAAATTGCCGATGTGCCCTTGCGACATGAACCCGGTACCGGTGAATTGAATTGGCCGTATCTGTTTGACCTGATTGACCGTCTGTCGGCAGAATGTGATTGGCAAGGTTGGGTGGGATGCGAGTATGTGCCCGCAGACATCACCCGTGGTGGCACCTCACGCGGTTTGTCGTGGTTGAAATCTGTTTGAATTTTTGGAGTCCCTCATGAACGCACCTCTTCACAAAGAAATGCCCGCTGGTTTGCTCAATGCAGAAACCGCTTTGCGCGACGTCACACAGGCTTGGGATTCCAAGATCTTGAAAGAACTCACGCAGTACATTGAAATTCCTGCCAAGTCACCTTCCTTTGATGCCAATTGGGAAGCCAATGGCTACCTCGACACGGTGCTGCGCCAAACGGCGGCATGGATTGAAGCGCAAAAGGTGGCGGGACTCACCTTGGAAATCATTCGCTTGCCAGGCCGCACGCCTGTTTTGTATTTCGACATTCCCGCCACCCGAGCGCAATCTGAAGGCTCTGGTCAAACCGTGTTGATGTACGGCCACTTGGACAAGCAACCCGAGTTCAGCGGTTGGCGCAACGACCTCGGCCCTTGGACACCCAAGTACGAAGAGGGCAAGTTGTATGGCCGCGGCGGCGCCGACGATGGCTACGCTGCCTACGCCAGCATTGCCGCCGTGCAAGCGCTCAAAAATCAAAACACACCCCATCCACGCATCGTGGGTTTGATTGAAACCTGCGAAGAGTCTGGCTCTTACGATTTGTTGCCCTACATCGACAGCTTGCGTCCCCGTTTGGGCGATGTGGGTCTGGTCATTTGCTTGGACAGCGGCGCAGGCAACTACGACCAGTTGTGGCTCACCACCAGCTTGCGCGGCATGGCCAGTGGCACCTTGAAAGTTGAAATTCTGACCGAAGGCATTCACTCGGGCGATGCATCGGGCTTGGTACCCTCCAGTTTCCGCATCATGCGCCAAGTGCTGGACCGCTTGGAAGACAGCAAGTCGGGTCGCTTATTGCCCGCCAGCTTTCACTGCGAAGTGCCTGCCGACCGTTTGGCGCAAGCCAAAGCCACGGCCAGCATCTTGGGCGAAGAGGTTTACAAACGTTTTCCTTGGGCGCATTACGACTGCGGTGGTTCCACCACCTTTGCACTGCCCACCACCACCGATCCTTTGCAAGCTTTGCTCAATCGCACTTGGACACCCACATTGAGCGTGACCGGTGCTGAAGGTTTCCCCACTTTGGAGAATGCAGGCAACGTGCTGCGCCCCTACACCGCGTTCAAACTCAGTTTGCGTTTGCCACCCCTGGTCGATGCGGCCTCTGCCGTGGCAGAAATGAAAACTTTGCTGGAAGACAACGCCCCCTACCAAGCTCGCGTCACGTTTGAATCAAATGGCGGCGCCACAGGCTGGAACGCACCGAGCAGCACGCCTTGGTTTGAGAAAGCCTTGCAAACGGCCAGCCAATCGCACTTTGGGGCATCGGTGGGTTACATCGGTCAAGGCGGCACCATTCCTTTGATGAGCATGCTGAGCAAAGGATTTCCCACAGCGCAAATGATGGTGTGTGGTGTGCTTGGACCCAAGAGCAATGCCCACGGTCCCAACGAGTTCTTGCATGTGCCCTATGCGAAAAAACTCACAGCCTCCGTGGCCGAGGTGATGGCGTCATTGCCTTAAGTCAGGTGCTTTGTTTGCGAATCCAAACCATCCATGCCAAGGACAAGGCAATCAAGGTCACGGGGATCAGTGAGCCATAGTTCAACCATGTCCATCCTTGGGTGGTCACCAAAGCACCTGAAGCAAACGATGTAAAGGCCATGGTGGCAAACACACAGAAATTGATCGCGGCTTGACCACGGTCTTTTTCTTCAGGGCGCCATGCGGTCATCGACAAAGTGGTGCTGCCTGTGAACACAAAGTTCCACCCTACGCCCAACAAAAACAGCGCCACCAAGAACTGATTCAAGTCGGTGCCCGACAAAGCCACAGCGATACAGACGAAATTCAAAAGCACGCCCACGCCCATGATTTGCAAGGTGCCAAATTTCTTGATCAAGTGACCCGTGACAAAGCCAGGCGCAAACATGCCAATCACGTGCCACTCCAACACCAGCGCGGCGTCACTGAATTGGTACCCGCACACTTGCATGGCCAAGGGTGTGGCGGCCATCAACAAGTTCATCACGCCATAGCTCATGGCCGATGACACCGCCGCCACGATGAAGATCGGTTGCTTCATGATCTCGGACAAGGGACGACCTTCCGAGCTGCCTTTGGCCTTTTCAAGCACAGGGGGAAACTTCACAAAGTGCATCAGCACCATGCCCAACACCGCCACCACGGTGAGTGCCACATAGGCGCCCATGAAAGGTGTCTCAAACCAGCCTTTGCTTTTGGAGGCCAAATTGGGGCCCACAATGGCACCGATCAGGCCACCCGCCATGACCCATGACACGGCCTTTTCGCGGAATGAAGCCTCTGCCAATTCAGCCGCAGCAAAACGGTAGAGCTGACCGTTGGCACTGTAATAACCGGCGATCAATGTGGCGACTGTGAGCAATGCGAAGTTGTGGGTGTAGGCCGCATAGGCGCACAAAACCGCAGACAACAAACCCACCAGCAGTCCCAACTGAAACGACACGCGCCGTCCCCACTTGGCTTGTGATTTGGCAACCAGCCCAGTGGACAGCGCGCCGCCCACCACATAGCCCATCACAGGCAAGGTGGCCATCCAACCCACGGGGGCCAGACTCAAGCCCACCAGCCCATTGATGGCAATGAAGGTGACGTTGTTGGTGAGAAACAGGCCTTGGCACAAGGCCAATAAAAAGAGATTGGGGTTCATACACCCGAGTGTATCTAGATCAGCAAGCCCAAGGCAGACAAAACGGCGACAGGTGCCGTTTCCGCTCTCAAGACCCTTTGACCCAAGCTCACAGGTAAGAAGCCTGCAGCCAAAGCTTCGGCCTCCTCAGCCGGACTGAGCCCACCCTCGGGTCCACTCAAGAGTGTGATCTCTTGTGGCGAGCCAGCAACGCTGGGCGGCAGTGCTTGCATCACTTCCTTCAAGCTTTTCACACCCTCTGCCAAGGACAAAATCCAACGCGTGCCAGTCGCATGATTGGCTGACGCGGCAATCGCCTGCGTCAAAGTGAGCGGCGGCGCCACTTGCAAGACACGGTTGCGACCACACTGTTCGCTGGCAGCCACTGCAATGGCTTGCCAGTGCGCCAATTTTTTGTCCGACCGCTCGCCTTTGAGTTTCAAGACACTGCGCTCGGCCGTGATCGGTAAGAGCGTGCTGGCGCCCAATTCCGTGGCTTTTTCGAGCAGCCAGTCCATGCGCTCATTCGCAGTGATACCAGACCACAAGTGGATGCGCAGCGCCAGCTCGCGTTCCACATCGAGTTTTTGCGTGACACGAACACCGACATCACTGCGACCCATGCGCGTGATGACGGCGACACATTCACCGCCTTCACCACTGAACAGGGTGATCTCATCACCGGGTTGCATTCTGCGAACTTGAACGTGTCGCGCAGTGCCTGCGGGCAAATCCAATTCGTCGCCAGGATGAAGGGCAGCAGGGCAGTGAAAGCGGGGCAGTTGAGACATGGCTTTACATTCGGCCAAACGCAAAGCCAGTGACACCGTCAGTGCCTTCTACTTCGTCGATCAAGCGAAGCAAAGGCTTGAGCTCAATGTAGCGCGAGGCTGTCGCGCGAATGTAGGCAATGAATCGCGGTGCATCAGCGAGGTACTTTTCTTTGCCATCGCGCAAGGTGAGGCGTGCAAAAATGCCCGCCACTTTGAGGTGCCGCTGCAGTCCCATCCACTCCACCGCGCGGTAGAAGGCGCCAAAGTCTTGGTGCCAATCTTCAAAATCGAGCAGGCCTGCTTTGCGGGCTTTCTCCCAATAGCGAATGGTGACATCGAGCACAAAATCTTCTTCCCAAGTGAGGAAGGCATCGCGCATGAGGCTGGCCACATCGTAGGTCACGGGGCCATAGACCGCATCTTGGAAATCCAAGACGCCCAAGGCCCCATCCTGTCGGGTGGGCATCATCAAATTGCGCGGCATGAAGTCGCGGTGCACAAACACCGAGGGCGCGGCCAAATTGCGCGCCACCACGGTTTGAAACGTGCGGTCCAAGGTGTTGCGCATCTTGCCCTCGACGGCAAGGCCGCGATGCTTTGCGAGATACCAGTCGGGGAATAGACTGAGTTCGCGCTGAAGCAAGGCCTCATCGTAGAGCGGCAACACACCGGGTTTGGAAGACAACTGCCACGCAATCAATGCATCCACCGCTTGCATGTAAAGTGCATGATTGGCTTGCGGGTTGTGCGGATCAATCGCAGACATCATGGTTTTGTCGCCAAGATCGGTCAACAACATGAAGCCTTTTGGCGCATCCCAGGCCAAAACTTGGGGCGCTTTCAAACCGGCCGCCTGCATGAGCTTGGCCACGTTGACAAAAGGCTCGCAATTTTCTTTGTCGGGGGGTGCATCCATCACGATCAGGCTATGACCCGACTGGCTGTCGACACGCAAATACCGGCGAAAGCTGGCATCCGCAGAGGCGATGCGCAGCGTTTGCGGCAGCACGCCGTGAGTGGCGATCAGGGATTGAAGCCACACCTCGCAGGCCAATTGACGCTGCGGGTCTGCCCAAGGCACATTGACGATAGATGTCTGATCCGAATTCAAAGTCTGATTCCAAGTAAAAAACGACGGCAAATGGCGCCCCGTCACATTGTGTGGTCCACAGGGGCGGCACTCATGGATAATCCATTCTACAAACACCCGTTCAACCGGATGACCACCCCTTGAAGACCACCCACACATTTCAGAAACAAAAGCTTGCACAAGCCCTGACTTTGTGGGGCGTATTGCTATGGCAACTGCCCGTTGATGCGCAAGAAAAAAGCGCTGCAGTACCCCATCAAGCCAGCGAAGTGAATTCTGCCGTGGTTCTGCAAAATAGCCTCCGCTTAGAAGAAAAGATCTCTGATACTGAGCGCAAACAGTCCCCCATGTTTGTTTCGGGTCAGCGCATCAACGCACGACCCGACCTCGATTTGGTGATTGAAGGCAACGCCAGTCTGCGCAAGCAAGGCCTCACCGTCCGCGCCCAACGCATTGAATACGATCAATCGCAAGACAGGCTCAAAGCGCAAGGCGACGTGAAGATCACCCGTGACGGCAATGTGTTTGAAGGGCCTGCCTTGAACTTGCAAGCCGACTCGTTTCAAGGCAAGTTTTTGCAACCCTCTTATTCATTGCTCAAGGGCGGCGGGCATGGTGAAGCCTCCGAAATTGAGTTCATTGATGCACAACGCGCCATTGTTCGCAATGCCACCTACACCACATGCGCGCGCGTGCCTGGCCCCAGCTGGTTGCCAGAATGGGTGCTCAAAGCAGCCAGTCTGCAGGTCAACGAAGAAGACAACACCATCCAGGCCAAAGACCTTCAGTTGCGTTTCAAAGACGTGCCCATCTTGGCGGCCCCATCGCTCACTTTCCCATTGAACAGTGCCAGACAGTCGGGCTTGTTAGCGCCGCTGATTGGCATTGACACGGTCAGTGGCATCGAAGTGTCTTCGCCTTATTACTGGAACATTGCCCCCAACCGCGACGCCACCCTCACCACCACGGTGATGAGCAAGCGCGGCGTGGCACTTGATTCAGAGTTTCGTTACTTGGAAACAGACAGTCAGGGCCAAGCTCGCCTGAACATGATGCCCAACGACACCCTGCGCCAGCAATCGCGTTGGGGCTTGTCAGCCCAGCACATTGGCGGCATTGACACGGGCAACAGTGTCTTGGGCCGCTTAGGGGTCAACGTCAATTTGAACCGCGTCAGTGACGACAACTACTGGCGCGACTTTCCTCGTGCGGGCTTGTCCTTGACGCAACGTTTGTTGCCGGCCTCAGGCAGTGTGTATTGGGGCCAAGGTGACTGGACCCTGATGACACAGGTCTTGAAATTCCAGACCTTGCAGGACATCAGCTCACCCATCACGCCGCCCTACGACCGCTCGCCCCAAGTGGTGGCGCGTTACAACAAATGGGACGTTCAGGGTTTTGATGTGGGCCTGACGGCCGACACCACGCGCTTTGAGGCTGATTACAGCCAGATTCCTGGCGGCACCAGCACCATTTTGCGAAATGGCCAGCGCAGTTTTGCCGCGGCACAAATCAGCCGTCCTTGGCTCAAGCCTTGGGGCTTTGTGATCCCTAAGCTTCAATTGCATGGCACGCGCTACCAATTGGACACGGCGCTCACCAACGGTCAATCTGAAGTCAACCGCTTGTTGCCCACCTTCAGCCTTGACACCGGTTTGGTCTACGAGCGTGATGCGTCGTTCTTTGGCAGAGGCCTTCGTCAAACACTCGAGCCTCGTGCCTTTTTTGTCAGAACGCCCTACAAAGACCAAAGCCTACTCCCCAGTTACGACAGTGGCGCCACAGACTTCAACCTCACCACGGTCTACTCAGAAAACCCGTATGTGGGTCAAGACCGCATTGCTGACAACAATTTGGTGACCTTGGGCGTCAACAGCCGTCTCTTTGATGCCAACACAGGCGCAGAGTTGGCGCGCTTCGGTTTTGCACAACGCTATCGTTTTTCAGATCAGTTGGTACGCTTACCTGGCGAACTGCCTGTGGCCTCGGGCTTCAGCGATATTTTGTTGGGTGCGGGTGTGCGTTGGGACAACCGCTGGACCTTCGATTCAACATTGCAGTTTGATGCTCAAACGCACCTCACCACGCGCACAACACTGACCACGCGTTACAACCCCACGCCCTACCGCGTGTTCAACACAGCTTATCGATTGACCCGCGATCAAAGTGAGCAGATCGATGTGGGCTGGCAATGGCCCTTGCGCGATCTTTCCTTTGGTGCTGCCGATGCCCCGGCGGGTCAAATGCTGGCCCCAGGTCAAGGCTTAGGCGCGGACCGCTGGTACAGCGTGGGCCGCATGAACTTCAGCTTGAAAGACCGCAAAATGGTCGACACCTTGCTGGGCTTTGAGTACGACGCGGGCTGTTGGTTGGGCCGCGTGGTTTACGAGCGCTTACAAAGTACCACCAGCACCTCACGCAGCCGGATTTTGTTCCAACTTGAATTTGTGGGTTTGGCCCGCGTCGGTTCCAGCCCCCTGAAAACATTGCGCGACAATATCCCACGTTACCAATACCTCCGAGAAGACTTGGCGCCCACCAGCAGATTCACCACTTATGACTAACTCTTTCTCTTTGAATGCACGCACACCCCAAGTTGGCCTGCACTGCCCTGTGCCGCAAAGCAAACTGAGACATGCGCTGATAAGCCTAGGTTTGGGCCTCAGTCTGTTGGCGGTTTGGGGGCAAGCCAATCTTGTTCACGCGCAAGGTCCCGCCAAGGCCAGACCTGCCGACTTCATTGTCGCGGTGGTCAACTCGGAGCCCATTACCAACAACGAAGTTCAAAATCTCAAACTGCGTTTGGAAAAGCAAGCCGTGCCAGGCAGTCCCGTTCTGACCGCCAAAGCGCTGACACAACAAGCGCTGGACCAACTGATCAACGAAAAAGCACAACTGCAACAGGCGCGCGACAACGGCATTCGCATTGACGACACAGAAGTGGACCAAGCCGAGGCCACCATTGCTCGCCAAAATCAGGTCTCGAAAGAAGAGTTGTACAAACGAGTGGCGACCGAAGGCTTGAGTGTTACGGCATTCAGAGAACAGTTGCGCAATCAACTCATGATCAGCCGATTGCGCGAACGTGAAGTTGACAACCGTGCACGTGTTTCAGACACCGACGTTGAGCAAATGATCCAATCACAACAAGCCGGCAAACCCGCTGCGGCTTCGCCCGTCGATTTGAATCTGGCCATGATTTTGGTGGCCGTACCAGAAAATGCATCAGACAAAGAGTTGGCAGAATTGCAGGACAAAGCGCTGCAAATTTCGAAGCGTGCCAAGGCGGGTGAAAATTTTGCAAGCCTCGCGGCCGCCCTGTCACAGGCTGCAGACAAAGGAGCCAATGGCGGCGAGATGGGCCTGCGTCCAGCCGACCGCTACCCTACTTTGTTCGTTGAAAGCACCCAAAACTTGCGCAGAGGTGATGTCTCCGAACCCGTGCGCTCAGGCGCTGGCTTTCACATTTTGAAGGTGCTCGACAAGAAACAAAGCGAGCTGAGCAGTGCCTTGATTGTGCAAACGCGTGCTCGCCACATTTTGCTGCGCCTCAGCAATGAGCTCAACGAAACCGCTGCACGCAATCGCTTACTGACTTACAAACAACGTCTTCAAGCGGGTGCCGACTTTGCCGATTTAGCGCGTCAGTTCTCGCAAGACGGCAGTGCTCAAACAGGTGGCGATCTGGGTTGGGCCAGCTCGGGGCAATTTGTGCCCGAGTTTGAAGAGGTGATGGCGCGTTTGCGGCCCGGTCAAATCAGCGAGCCTTTGGTCTCACGCTTTGGTGTGCACCTCATTCAAGTGATGGAGCGCCGCGAAGTTCCCTTGACTTTGCGCGAACAGCGCGAAATGGTTCGCAACCAATTGCGCGAAAAGAAAATAGACGAAATGTATTCCGCTTGGGTTGAAGAACTGCGCGGTCGCGCTTATGTCGAATTGCGCGATCCACCCCAATGAAACACATTCCTCGCAAACGATTCGGACAGCATTTCTTGTCAGACGGCGGCATCATTGATGCCATCGTCGATGCCATTGCACCGCAACCCGGGCAACCCATGGTTGAAATTGGGCCCGGTCTTGCAGCCCTCACGCAACCCCTGGTTGAGCGCTTAGGCCATCTCACCGTGATCGAATTAGACCGCGATCTGGCCTTGAGACTTCGCCTTCACAAACAACTCACCGTGGTGGAGTCAGATGTTTTAAGGGTCGATTTCACAGCCTTGGCCGAAGGCAAAAAACTTCGGGTGGTGGGCAATTTGCCTTACAACATTTCCACGCCCATCTTGTTTCATTTGCTAGAGCATGTCGCCGTCATTGAAGATCAGCACTTCATGCTTCAAAAAGAAGTGATTGATCGCATGGTGGCGTCGCCAGCCACATCCGATTACGGCCGTTTGTCTGTCATGTTGCAATGGCGCTATGCCATGGAAAATGTGCTTTTTGTACCCCCCGAAAGCTTTGATCCACCACCGCGCGTTGACAGTGCCGTGGTGCGCATGGTGCCACGCGAAGCACCTGCGGCCATCGACCCCAAGCTATTAGAAAAGTTGGTACAAGTTGCGTTCAGTCAGCGTCGCAAATTGCTGCGACACACTTTGGGTGCTTGGCTGACTGAAAGAAATTTCGCCGGTACATTTGATGTGCAACGCCGCGCAGAAGAAGTACCTGTTGAGGAATACCTCAACTTGGCATTGGCCCTTAAGGCCTAAGTGCCTGAACAATCGCCGCACCCCTCACCAACACAGTCAGCCAGGCCAACAGAAAGCAAAAAAAACGGTGCAAGCCCCAAGGCCTGCACCGTTTTTTAATTCACTGATGAGGGTTAAGCCGCGGCCAACCAATAACCTGCATTGAAGGGGCTGCTCATGCGCAAGGCCAAAGGTGATACATCGACCAATTTGTCAGTCGGCATTTTTTCGCCTTCTTCAGCCAACATCTCCACGCCTTCAGCGTCCAGCTCAGGGGTGCTCTCTGCCAATTTTTCACCACCTGCTGTCGCGGCACGCGCCACAGAGAAGGAGTAGAAGCAGCGGAAAGGCACCTTGCGGTCGCCCCAGTAATCGGCTGTGTCGCGGAAGATGTCCAACAGCTGTTCGCGAGCTTCTTTGTCAAACTTGGCATTGGCAGGAATCTGCTCCAAGACCACAATGAAACCAGGCTGAGGACCAGATTTGTGCAAAGGGTCTGTCATGCAATCGTACAAGGCATCAAAATTCTTGCCGAAATGCGTGGGCAATGTGAATTGCGCAGCAATCAGGTCCAACACATCTTGCTTGCTTTGTGCCTTAGACAAATTGGCATACAAAAAATGCTGACCCAAGCCTTGAGCCGCTTCTTGCAAGTCGTTGACACGAAATGCACGAATCGACTGGACGATGTTCGTCCGCACACCCTTCAAAGGTGTTTCTTGGTCCTGTCGAATTGGCTTGTCCATTGCCTTACTCACTCTCTTATTTTTTAAAACCAGCCTTGTGGGCTTTTGATTGGCAAACACCGAGTGCCTGCATGCAAACACTCTTCTCTTGATTCATTTCAAATACCAGGGCACATCTGCTCAGGGCGTCATCACGATTTCGCGAAAACTTGTGTAGTGGTCTTGCGTGTAAAAACACTGTTGAGGCAATTGAGGCTGTTCGCCTCCACACACAATTCGACGTGCACCACGGCTTCTTTCACCTGGGGTTTTGACGGTGTATTCGCGATAAAAACCGCGCTTTGCAGCAGGCAATTGCTTTTCTCGATTGCCAAAAACCACACCGTCCTTTTCGTACCGAAAAGGCCCACCCTGACGGATGAGTTGGTAAGTTTCTTGGCCCTCTTTGGGCAAATCCTGAACAGCGATGGGCGCCGAAACAACTGCATTCGGCGTAGATCTGGCTTGCACCAGATTGGTGCAGGAGCCTGCATACAACGCCAAACCAACGGCTAAAGCAGCAAAGTTAAGCGTCTTGATACCCATTTACAACCCTCAAAATCCTCGGGTAAACCCGGAAATTCGAAGGCGCTAGTGTGCCGCAAGGTGAAAAAAAATGCAAGTACTTTCCCCAATCAAGGGGATTTCCTTGCAAGGCCAAAGGGGCCGACTTGGCGGACCCGCTTAACGTACTGCGTTGGCGTCGGCCACGGTAAGGGCTGTCATGTTGACGATGCGGCGAACGGTGGCGCTTGGCGTCAAAATGTGTACTGGCTTGGCCGCCCCCAAGAGCACAGGGCCTACCGCAATGTTGCCACCTGCCGCTGTTTTCAACAGGTTGTAAGAAATATTGGCAGCATCGATGTTTGGCAAGACCAAGAGATTGGCATCACCGTGCAAGGTGCCGTTGGGCATTTGCAGGGCGCGGGCGTCGCCGTCCAAGGCGATGTCGCCGTGCATTTCACCGTCCACCTCTAACCAAGGCGCATTTTTTTGCAACAACGCCAAGGTTTGGCGCATCTTGACGGCGCTCGGCTCGTTGGACGTGCCGAAGTTGGAGTGCGACAACAAGGCTGCTTTGGGACGAATGCCAAAGCGCTTCATTTCGTGCGCAGCCATGACTGTGATTTCAGCCAATTGCTCGGCCGTTGGGTCGTAGTTGACATGGGTGTCTACCAAGAACACTTGACGGTTGGGCAACAGTAACCCATTCATGCACGCAAACGTATTGACGCCTGGACGCTTGCCAATCACTTGGTCCACATAAGGCAGATGCGTGGCATTGGTACCCCATGTGCCGCAAATGAGGCCATCCACATCGCCTTTGTGCAACAGCATGGCACCAATCAAAGAAAGACGACGGCGCATTTCAATTTTGGCCACTTGAACGGTGATGCCCTTGCGCTCGGTCATGCGGTGATAGGTTTGCCAGAAATCACGGTATCGGCTGTCTTGTTCAACGTTGACCACGTCGTAATCGAGCTCTTCCTTCAAGCGCAAACCAAACTTCTCAATGCGCTCGGCGATCACGGCAGGGCGACCAATAAGGGTGGGGCGCGCCAGTCCTTCGTCCGACACAATTTGAGCCGCGCGCAAGACGCGTTCCTCTTCACCCTCGCTGTAGGCGACGCGTTTTTTCAAGCCACGTTTGGCCGCTGTGTAAATCGGCTTCATGGTGGTGCCCGAGGCATACACAAAGCTTTGCAGTCGCTCGCGATAGGCTTCCATGTCGGCAATGGGGCGTGAGGCCACGCCACTGTCTGCAGCAGCTTGCGCCACAGCAGGCGCAATTTTGATCATCAAGCGAGGATCAAAGGGCTTGGGAATCAAATACTCAGGGCCAAAGACCAAAGGTTCGCCTGCGTAAGCTGCGGCCACCACTTCGCTTTGTTCCGCTTGGGCCAATTCAGCAATGGCATAAACCGCCGCAATTTCCATCTCTTGTGTGATGGTGGTTGCACCGCAGTCTAGGGCACCCCTGAAAATGTAGGGGAAGCACAAAACGTTGTTAACCTGATTGGGGTAATCGGTACGGCCCGTTGCCATGATGGCGTCGTCGCGCACAGCTTTGACGTCTTCCGGCAAAATTTCAGGGTTGGGGTTGGCCAATGCAAAGATCAAGGGCTTGGCTGCCATCTTCTTCACCATGTCTTGCTTTAAGACACCACCGGCAGACAAGCCCAAGAACACATCAGCGCCTTCAATGGCTTCGGCCAAGGTGCGTTGTGACGTCTTTTGGGAAAACTGGATTTTGTCTTCGTCCATCAACTCGGTACGGCCTTCGTAAACCAAACCAGCCAAGTCGGTGACCCAAATGTTCTCGCGTGGAATGCCCAATTTCACCAGCAGGCCCAAACAAGCCAATGCCGCTGCGCCCGCCCCGGAAGTCACCAGTTTGACCTTGCTGGGATCCTTGCCCACCACTTTCAAACCGTTCAAAATGGCCGCGCCCACTGTGATGGCCGTACCGTGCTGGTCGTCGTGAAAAACTGGGATCTTCATGCGTTCGCGCAATTTGCGTTCAACGTAGAAGCAATCGGGCGCTTTGATGTCTTCGAGGTTGATGCCCCCAAATGTGGGCTCGAGGGCCGCGATAATCTCAACCAATTTTTCGGGATCTTTCTCATTGATTTCGATGTCAAACACATCGATGCCCGAGAATTTCTTGAACAAAACCGCTTTGCCTTCCATGACGGGTTTGCCCGCCAAGGGGCCAATGTCGCCTAGGCCCAACACAGCAGTACCGTTGGTGACCACGCCGACCAAATTACCGCGGCTGGTGTATTTAAAGGCAGCCGCGGGGTCTTTGACGATCTCTTCGCAGGGCGCCGCTACACCGGGGGAATAGGCCAATGCCAAATCGTGTTGGTTCACCAACTGCTTGGTGGCGGCAATCGAGATTTTGCCGGGCGTGGGAAATTCGTGATATTCGAGGGCTGCACGGCGCAGCTGTGCGCGTCGTTCTTCTGCATTGACCTTTGTCATATTCTGTCTCCTGTAGGGCAGCAACTGCACCGTCAACGAGTGAGGGTGCTTTAGTCCTGCATGGTCCACATTCTAGACCCCCCCTGAACAGAGGGCCTTGTGGGAAACCGCATTCAAAGTACGCACAGTTTTGACTTGTATGCACAAGCGAGACACGTGCTGCGTCTTTGAATACTTTTAAGCGCGCATCAAGGCTTCAATTTCATCGGCTTTGACGGGCACATCTCGGGTGATCAATTCGCAGCCCTTGGCCGTGACCACCGCGTCGTCTTCAATGCGAATGCCAATGTTGTGAAAGCGCTCGGGCACACCGGGTGCTGGGCGCACGTAGATACCGGGCTCAATGGTGAGCACCATGCCAGGGCGCAAGATGCGGCTAGGTCGGTCTTTGATGAGCTCGCCACTTAAGGGGTCTTTGCGTTCGCTGTAAGTGCCCACCTCGGAAGGTTCGACGTAGCTGCCGCAATCGTGCACGTCCATGCCCAACCAGTGGCCGGTGCGGTGCATGTAAAACTGGAAGTAACTGCGATTGGCAATGACATCTTGTGCATTGCCCACTTTGTTGGCATCGAGCAAGCCCACATCCAACATGCCTTGGGCCAGCACCTTGACCGTGGCTTCGTGCGGGTCGACAAATCGGGCACCTTCGTGTGTAGCGGCAATCGCGGCCTCTTGTGACGCCAAAACCAGGTCGTACAACTCGCGTTGCGCAGGGTTGAACTTGCCGTTGGCTGGGAATGTGCGCGTGATGTCACTGGCATAACCGTCGAGTTCACAACCCGCATCGATCAACACCAAATCACCATTCAAAATAGGCGCGGCATCGGCGCGGTAGTGCAGCACGCACGCATTGGCACCACCTGCCACGATAGAGCCATAGGCGGGATATTGCGAGCCATGCTGGCGGAATTCGTGCAGCAACTCTGCGTCCAAATGGTATTCACGAACATCTTGGCCTGCGCGCAACATGGCAGCGGATCGCTGCATGGCACGTATGTGAGCGCGCGCACTGATTTGAGAAGCACGGCGCATGATGTCCAGCTCATGTGCGTCCTTGACCAATCGCATTTCATCCAAAATGCCGCAGACATCGCGCTGTTGCTCTGGGCACAAAGCACCATAACGCACACGCGCACGCACCGCATTCAGCCCCGTTTCAATGCGTGCCGACAAATCTTTGTGTGTGGCAAAGGGGTACCAAACCACTGATTTGTTTTCGAGCAAGGCGGGCAACTTGGCATCCAAGGCAGAAATAGACCAAGCATCGTTCACACCCAAACGAGCGGGCGCAGCGTCAGGGCCCAAGCGCACGCCGTCCCATATCTCGCGCTCTAAATCTTTGGGTTGGCAAAACAGGCTGGAATGCCCATCAGAGGTGATCACCAACCAAGCGTTGGGCTCGGTGAAGCCCGTCAGGTAATAAAAATAACTGTCATGACGAAACAAAAAATCACTGTCGCGATTGCGTTGACGCTCGGGCGCTGTAGGGATGATGGCAATGCTGTTGGGCGCTTGTGTTGCCATGTGTGCAGCCAACTGAGCGCGTCGTTGCGCATACAAATTTGAATCAAAGGTCATGTTGTAGGGACGTGATGAATGTGACTGAAGTTTAAGGGGCGGCGCGGGTTTGATTTAATTCCATGAGACGTTCAGGGGTACCCACATCGGTCCAAGCCCCAGTGTAAAGACTGGCACCCACCTGGCCGCGGTCCATCGCCGCACGCAACAAGGGGGCCAAAGGTGCCGCCGTGCCTTGCGGATTGCCAATGGACATGGTCGTGAAGGCCGGCTCAAAAAATTCTTTTTTGTACAGCGCAAAGGTGCTGAAGGTGTAAAGCTGGTTGGGCTTGGGCAAGTTCAACGCCTGGCCTTGTTCAGACAAACCAAAGTCGCCGCCTGGGTTGTGCGCCGGATTTGGCACCAACCAAATGTGCGCCAGATTGGCGCTGCGCTCAAAAGCAAGCAGGTGATCATTTGAGAAATTGAAATCAGGGGCGTAAATGTCGCCTGCCACCACCCAAAAAATAGGCGCCAAAAAAGGCAGTGCGCGGACAATGCCACCTGCGGTCTCAAGGGCATACCCAAACTCTTTGCCCTCATGCGAGTAGCGCAAGCGAATGTGGCCCACCGCAGGCAAGTCTGGGTTGAGCCCATATCGAGACTCGATCTGTTCACCCAACCATGCGGTGTTAACCAATTGATCATGATGGCCCATTTTGGCCAAGGCCTCCATGTGCCATTGCATCAAGGGCTTGCCATGGACCATGAGAAGGGGTTTGGGCGTTTGATCGGTGAGGGGTCGCATGCGTTCGCCACGACCCGCTGCCAAGACCATGACGCTGGCCAAGCTTTGGTCGGAGGTGCCCACCCAATCTTTTGAGGGGCTGGGGTCTAAATTGGAATCCAAGGTATTCAAACGCATGCCGCTATGTTGCCACGCTGTAGGGGTTGCGCAAGCTCCTGCGCAGTAAAATATCGGGCTCAGTTGGCAATTCGTTTGTCAATTTCCCCAGATTTACTTTTTGGAGCCCTCCATGGCAATCACCCAACCCGCAGCTCAACAGATGGCCAATGCAATTCGCGCCTTGGCCATGGACGCTGTTCAACAAGCCAATTCGGGCCACCCAGGTGCGCCCATGGGCATGGCCGACATGGCCGTGGCTTTGTGGGGCGAACACTTGCAACACAACCCCAAAAACCCCCACTGGGCCAACCGCGACCGCTTTGTTTTGTCCAACGGCCACGGCTCCATGCTCATTTATGCATTGCTGCACCTCACAGGCTACCCGCTGCCCATCACGGAGTTGAAAAACTTCCGCCAATTGCACAGCAAAACCGCGGGCCACCCCGAAGTGGGGATCACCCCTGGCGTTGAAACCACCACCGGTCCTTTGGGTCAAGGCATCACCAATGCCGTAGGCATGGCTTTGGCAGAGAAATTGTTGGCTGCCGAATTCAACCAAGCTGAACACAACATCGTTGACCATCACACCTATGTGTTCATGGGCGATGGTTGCCTGATGGAAGGCATCAGCCACGAAGCTTGCGCTTTGGCGGGCGCTTGGAAACTCAACAAGTTGATTGCCATGTACGACGACAACGGCATCTCGATTGACGGCCAAGTGGCCCCTTGGTTCATCGACAACACACCTCAGCGTTTTGCAGCTTACGGCTGGAACGTGATTGATGCAGTGGACGGCCATGACGCTGCTGCTGTGAGCAAAGCCATTGCTGACGCTAAAAACAGCGCCGACAAACCCACCTTGATTGTTTGCAAAACATCGATTGGCAAAGGCAGCCCGAACCGTGCCAATACATCGAAGGCTCATGGCGAACCCCTGGGCACAGAAGAAATCAAACTGACACGTGAAGCCTTGGGCTGGGCGCATGCGCCTTTCGTCATTCCCAAAGATGTGTATGCCAATTGGGACGCCAAACAAAGTGGCGCTGCACGCGAAGCCGAGTGGAACAAAGCGTTTGCCGCCTACAAAGCGGCACACCCTGCTTTGGCTAAAGACTTTGTGCGGCGCATGAAAGGCGAGTTGCCCAAAAACTTTGCACAAACTGCTGTTGACGCTGTCATTGCTGCGCACACCAAAGCCGAAACCGTGGCCAGCCGCAAGGCCAGCCAATTGGCCTTAGAAGCTTTCACAGCGGCACTGCCTGAAATGCTGGGTGGCTCTGCCGATCTCACTGGCTCCAACCTCACCAACACGTCCTCCACACCTGCGCTGCGCATGAACTTGGCAGGCGATGTGGTGAAAAATGACAAAGGCCAAATTGGCCGCCACATCAACTACGGTGTGCGCGAATTTGGCATGGCCGCCATCATGAATGGCGTGACCTTGCACGGTGGCTTCATCCCTTACGGCGGCACCTTCCTCACCTTCAGCGATTACTCTCGCAACGCCATTCGCATGGCAGCGCTCATGAAGCAACGCGTGGTGCATGTGTTTACACACGACTCCATTGGCTTGGGCGAAGATGGACCGACGCATCAGTCCATCGAACACGCTGCCAGTTTGCGTTTGATTCCTGGCCTCGATGTGTGGCGTCCCGCTGATACCGCCGAGACCACCGTGGCTTGGGCCGTGGCTTTGGAAAACAAAGATCGCCCCACAGCCTTGCTGTTGT
>JAHEBO010000079.1 GCA_024642215.1 Limnohabitans sp. | reverse complement strand
CGAACTTTGCGTTTGAAAGCCCCACCATGTTGATGTCATCTGCCGCCCCTTTAAGCCAACTCGAAAACGAGAGCGAATTCATTGCCCGCCACATTGGCATCAGTGAAGCAGATGAGCATCACATGTTGTCCGTCATTGGTGTGGCTTCTAGGCGTGCTTTGATTGAAAGCATCGTGCCAGCCTCGATTGCGCGGAGCCAAGCCATGAAGTTGCCAGCGCCAGTGACCGAAGCCAGTGCTTTGGCTGAGCTCAAAGCGATGGCGCAACAAAACAAGATCCTCAAAAGTTTCATTGGCCAAGGCTATTACGGCAATCACACACCCGGCGTGATCCTTCGCAATATTTTGGAAAACCCAGCTTGGTACACGGCCTACACGCCCTACCAAGCCGAGATTAGTCAAGGCCGCATGGAAGCTTTGGTGAATTTCCAAACCATGGTCTGCGATTTAACGGCCATGCCCATTGCCAACGCATCGATGCTGGACGAAGCCACTGCTGCTGCCGAAGCCATGACCTTGGCCAAGCGCTCGGTCAAATCGAAAAGCAACAACATCATTGTGGCGGGCGATTGCCATCCGCAAACGATTGAGGTGATTCAAACACGTGCCGCGCCATTGGGCTTGAACGTGTTGGTGGGCTTTGTCCCCGAATTGTTGAAGCAACACGACTACTTTGCAGTGGTCGCGCAGTACCCTTCCACCGCGGGCATGATTCACGATTTGAAAGATGTCATTGCACAGGCCCACGCCGCGCAAGCCGCCTTCATCGTTGCGGCCGATTTGTTGGCCCTCACCTTGGTCACACCCCCCGGCGAACTGGATGCCGACATTGTGGTGGGCACCACCCAGCGCTTTGGCATGCCCATGGGTGCCGGTGGCCCCCACGCGGCTTACCTGGCCTGCCGTGATGACTTCAAGCGCTCGATGCCTGGCCGCTTGGTGGGCGTGAGTGTGGACGTGCATGGCAACCCTGCTTATCGCTTGGCTTTGCAAACCCGCGAGCAACACATTCGCCGCGAAAAAGCCACCTCCAACATTTGCACTGCGCAGGTGTTGCCTGCCGTTGTGGCCAGCATGTACGCTGTGTACCACGGTCCTGTAGGTTTGAAGCGCATTGCGCAACGTGTGGCCAGCTTCACCGCCATCTTGGCTGAGGGCTTAGAACAACTGGGATGCAAACTGGCGCACAAATCTGCCTTTGACACTTTGCAAGTGGTCACCGGCGCACGCACAGATGCCGTCATGCAAAAAGCCTTGCTCAAAGGTATGAACCTGCGCAAGCTCACAGCCGACAGCATTGCCGTGTCTTTGGACGAAACCACATCGCGTGACGACATCGAAGCCCTGTGGTCTAGCTTTGCAGAAGGCGGCCAAGCCTTGCCCGACTGGGCGCCTTTTGAAAAGGGTCGCGACACCCTCATTCCCACAGGCCTGCGCCGCACCAGCGCATACCTCACGCACCCCGTGTTCAACCGCTACCACTCCGAAACCGGCATGCTGCGCTACATCCGTCAATTGAGCGACAAAGATTTGGCGCTCGATCGCAGCATGATTCCGCTGGGCTCTTGCACCATGAAGCTCAATGCCACCAGCGAGATGATTCCCATCACGTGGCCCGAGTTTGCCAACGTGCATCCCTTTGCACCGGCCGATCAACTCAAAGGCTATGCCTTGCTCGATGAACAACTGCGCGAGTGGCTGTGCCAAGCCACAGGCTACGCAGGCATCAGCTTGCAACCCAACGCGGGCTCACAAGGTGAATACGCAGGCCTGTTGGTCATCAAAGCGTTCCATGAAGCCAAGGGTCAGGGTCATCGCAACATCTGCCTCATTCCCTCCAGCGCCCACGGCACCAATCCCGCCAGCGCGCAAATGGCGGGCATGCAAGTGGTCGTCACTGCTTGCGATGCGCAAGGCAACGTCGACATGAACGACCTCCACGCCAAGTGCGAACAGCACAGCGCCAACTTGGCGGCAGTCATGATCACATACCCCAGCACACACGGTGTGTTTGAAACGCAAGTCAAAGCGCTGTGCGAATTGGTGCACCAACACGGCGGCCGCGTTTATGTGGATGGCGCCAACATGAATGCCTTGGTGGGTGTTGCAGCCCCAGGCGAATTTGGCGGCGATGTCAGCCACCTCAACTTGCACAAAACATTCTGCATTCCCCACGGTGGTGGCGGCCCAGGTGTGGGCCCAGTTTGTGTGGTGGAAGACTTAGTCCCCTATTTGCCAGGTCATGCCACCGGTGGCTTGAAAGTCAACGGCGTAGGTGCTGTGTCTGCGGCGCCTTTGGGCAATGCCGCCGTGTTGCCCATCAGTTGGATGTATTGCCGCATGATGGGCGCTGAAGGTTTGAAGCATGCCACTGAAGCCGCCATCTTGGCTGCCAACTACATCAGCCAACGCCTGGCAGATCACTACCCAACGCTTTATGCCAGCGTCGGCGCCAACGGCAAAGCGGGTCACGTGGCCCACGAGTGCATTTTAGATTTGCGCGGTTTGAAAGAAACCAGCGGCGTGATGGCCGAAGACGTGGCCAAGCGCTTGATGGACTATGGCTTCCACGCCCCCACACTGTCTTTCCCTGTGGTCAACACGCTGATGGTGGAACCCACCGAAAGCGAAACCTTAGAAGAGCTCGACCGTTTCATTGACGCCATGATTGCGATTCGCAATGAAGTGCGCCAAATCGAAAACGGCGATTGGCCACAAGACAACAACCCGCTCAAGCATGCACCGCACACAGCCGCCAGTTTGATGGCCGCAGATTGGAACCATCCTTATTCACGCGAAGTGGGCGCTG
Source organism: Limnohabitans sp. (assembly GCA_024642215.1). Taxonomy (GTDB): domain Bacteria; phylum Pseudomonadota; class Gammaproteobacteria; order Burkholderiales; family Burkholderiaceae_C; genus Limnohabitans_A. The sequence continues at coordinate 723 of JAHEBO010000079.1, read as the reverse complement.
CGCAAGCAGGACGCCCATTGAGTAGCGTGAAGTACTGGCCCCAAGTTGGCCGTGTGGACAACGTTTACGGTGATCGCAACCTGTTCTGCAGCTGCGTGCCCATGAGCGACTACGCCTCATGAGCGCTTTACAAGTTCAACGCGTTGATTACCTCAACGCCCACGATGCGCAAGCCCTGGTATTTTTGCTCGACGCCTATGCCCAGGATCCTATGGGTGGTGGCGAGGCACTCCAGGCTGAAGCGGCTGCACGTTTGTGCGCCGACTTGTCACGCATCCCAAGTGCGGCCAGCTTCATTGCTTGGTTAGATGACAAACCCATTGGTTTGATCAATTGCTTTGAAGGCTATTCCACCTTCAAGGCCAGACCCTTGCTGAATGTGCACGACATCGCAGTTTTGGAAGGGCATCGCGGCCAAGGCGTGGGTCATGCCTTGCTCCAAGCGGCAGAATCACATGCTCGATCGCGCGGCTGCTGCAAGCTCACACTGGAGGTTTTGAGTGGCAATGCACCTGCCATGCAAAGCTACAAACGCTTTGGTTTTGAACAATACGAACTCGATCCAGCCGCCGGACAAGCACAATTCATGCAAAAGTGGCTGTAAAGTCACGGGTGCATGAACCCCTCACCGAATCCAAAGCCTTTTAGCGTCTTGAGCGTCATCCCCCCGATGACGCAGCTCAACACGCCCTACCCGTCAACGGCCTACCTGACGGGCTTTTT
>JAHEBO010000064.1 GCA_024642215.1 Limnohabitans sp. | reverse complement strand
ACCCATTCCATGAATTGGATTCCAGCGGCACGCCTTGCTCTGCCAAAGTGGGAATGTCTGGCGCATACACAGATCGTTTGCTTGTGGCCATGCCCAGTGCCACCAATTTGCCAGACTGCACATGGCTTCTAAATTCTGGCCAATTGCCAAACATCAAGGTGACTTGACCGCCCAACAAATCGGACAATGCAGGCGCCTGACCTTTGTAGGGCACATGCACCCAGTTCATGCCCATTTGCTGCGCCAATGCCGCACCCGATAAATGCGCCGAAGTACCGTTGCCAAAGGAGGCGTAGCTGATTTTGTCGGCCGCAGCTGCAGTCAAAGCTTTGAAGTCGCTGAGTTTTTTAAGACCACTGCCAGGATGCGTGGCCAGCACATGTTCCGACATGCCCATGAGGGCCACGGGGCGTAAATCTTTCAGGGTGTCATAAGGCAGTTTTTTAACCAGGGTTTGATTGGCTGCAAAGCTGTTGGCCACCGTGACAAAGCTGTAGCCATCAGCAGCCGATTTGGCCACCGAATCAACACCAATCACAGTACCTGCACCAGGCTTGTTTTCTACAACAACGGGTTGGCCCATGGCCTTGGCCAGTTCTATGCCCACCAAGCGGGTGACGTAATCTGTGGTGCCGCCGGGTGTGAATGGCACCACCAACCGCAACGCCTTAGAAGGCCAACTTGTTTGAGCTTGCGCCAAGGCACTGGCAAATAAGCTACTCGATGCGGCCATGGCCACCGGCCACTGCGCGAGCTGATTCAAGCATTCACGGCGAGAAATTGTCATAACATGGCCCCTTGGTTTGAATCAAAATAATAACTGACATTCGTTTCTATCTTTGTCCAACAGGAGTCAGCATGACCCGTCTCAATACCTTTCGCAGAACAAGCCTCATTCAATCGGCAGCAGGTCTCACTTTTGCCGCATTGAGTTTGTGGGGCAGCAACACTTGGGCACAAACCAGCAGCCCTGCCACCGCAGCTGTGAGCGCTTGGCCTAACAAGCCCATCAAATTCATTGTGCCCTTTGCCTCCGGTGGCGCCAACGACTTGTTGGCCCGAGCCGCTGCCGAGGGTGCCACCAAGGTATTGGGACAGCCCGTTGTCATTGAAAACAAACCCGGCGCTGGCGGTACCTTGGGCACCATGCTGGGCATCAAAAGCGCGCCCGATGGCTACACGTTTTTGATCAGTGCAGCGGGTGTGATTTCCAACACCATGATTAAAAAATCTGCACCCTACAAAGACAACGAGTTGGTGCCTGTGGTCATGATTGGTTTGGCACCGTCCATCATCGTCACATCGTCCAAGTCCAAGCACACCAACTTGAAAGAGTTCATTGAAAACGCCAAGCAAGGCCAAGGCGCGCACTTTGCAACTGCAGGTACGGGCAGCACGCCGCACTTTGTGGCCGAGATGATGAACATGAAGTACGGCACCAAACTGATACCCGTACCCTACAAAAGTGGCTCAGAAAGTTCAACAGCGGTCATGGGCGGCCAAGTAGAAGGCACCTCCGAAGCCAGCATCGTGTCTTTGCCGCATATTCAGCCAGGCGGCAAATTCAGAGCCTTGGCCACCACGTGGACCAAGCGCATGTCGGCTGCGCCCGACCTGCCCACCACCGCAGAACTGGGCTACCCTGAAGTGCAAATTGCACACTGGGCTGGCATTCATGCGCCTGTGGGTGTGCCCCCGGAAATCATGGACAAGATGGCAGCCGCAGTCGATGCAGCCATGAAAAGTCCAGACATTGCCAACCGCCTCAAAAGCATGGGCATTGAACCCATTGGCGGCACACGCGCCAGCTTCAATGTGTTTGTGAATGAAGAGCGCGCCAAGCTGGGCGCCATCATTCGCGCATCAGGCATGAAAGAAGATTAAATGACTTTGAACTCTGTGCATCCTGGCACCTTTCTGCGCCAGCGCGTGAATCAAAAAAATGGCCTGTTGGTGGCAGGTGCGGCCAACGCCTTGGCCGCACGCGTCATTCAGGAGGTCGGCTTCGAAGCCGTGTACCTCAGTGGCGCGGGCATCACCAACACGTTTTATGGCATACCCGATTTGGGCTTCATTGGCCTGAGCGATTTAGCGCAGCACACGGCAGCTGTGCGCGATGCAGTGAACTTGCCCATCATCGTCGATGCCGACACAGGCTTTGGCAACGCGTTAAATGTGCGCCAATCGGTGCGCACCCTTGAACGCTCTGGGGCCAATGCCATTCAACTTGAAGATCAGTTGATGCCCAAAAAATGTGGGCACTTTGCCGGCAAGGCTGTGGTGCCAGCCGACGAAATGATTGGCAAAATCAAAGCCGCGGTGGATGCCAGACAGCATGCAGACTTTTTGATCATTGCCCGGACCGATGCACGCTCAGTCTTGGGCATCAACGAGGCCCTTGACCGCGCGGCAGCCTATGCCGAACACGGTGCCGACATCACCTTTGTGGAAGCGCCCGAAAGCGTAGAAGAAATGCGCCGCATTGCCAGCGAACTCACCTGCCCTCAAATTGTGAACGTGGTGATTGGCGGCAAAACACCTGCACTCCCTCAACAAGTGTTGGCCGACATGGGCTTTGGGCTGGTGTTGTATGCCAATGCAGCGTTACAAGGCGCTGTTCGGGGCATGACCAATGCGCTGACTCAGCTCAAGGCCACCGGAGAACTTCAAGAAGATCCCAACTTGGTGGCCACCTTTGCAGAGCGTCAAGCCCTGGTTCAAAAACCATTTTTTGACGCCCTGGAAGCCAAGTACAAATAAGGGCTGGTCAAGCAGCCCTTCCCTCCAATTTCAGGGCTGCATGGCCTTTTGCCAAAAACGTTTGTCGACATACTTGCTTGCATCGGTCAGTTTCTGACCGTTGTCGCCCAATTTACTGCGCAAGTCCATGACGGCCTGAATGCCTTTGTCATCGAGCTGCACATCTGAGAAAAAGCCCGACTGCGGGTCTAGCAGCAAGTCGCAAGACTGCGCTGCAATTTGCGCGCTCATGTTGGGCACGTACTTCATCAGCAAGGCTTGTGCAAGTCTTGGCTGTGGGCACACCCAAACGCTCAGACGATTTGCCCAACACCCCCACCACTGCAGAAGCAGGCGCACCTGGCTCCGAGTACACGTTTTGGGTGGGCATGTTGGCGCCCAGCAAAACGCCCAAGCCCATCTTGGACAAACTCAATGCGGAGGTCGTCAAAATTTTGAACTCGCCTGAGTTCAAAACACGAATGGACAACATTGGTGCAGCCCCCATGCCCATGAATAGCACGGCCTTCAACGGCTTTATCAAATCGGAAACCGAAGGCATTGCCAAATTGGTTCAAGCGGCAGGCATCAAGGCCAACTGACACGCCACGCTCTTACAATGCCAACATGCTCGATTACTACAACAAACGATTAACCGAGTACGAGGCTATTTATGCCAAGCCAGAGCGCCAAGCCGATTTGAAAAAATTGGTGGCGCAGCTTCAAGTAGATGTTGCCAACTGCAGCGTCTTGGAGCTGGCCTGCGGCACGGGTTGGTGGACTGAGCGACTGGCACCTCACGCATCGTCCTGGACGGCCACCGATGCCGACACTGGCGCACTTGAAGTGGTGCAACACAAAGCCATTAAGGGTGTCGTTTCAATACAAACGCTGAATGCCTACCAGCCCCAATTCACAGCCCAAGTGGATTGCGTGTTTGCCGCGCATTGGTACTCGCATTTGCTATTTGTTGAGTACCCCGCATTTTTCAAAGCTTTAAATCAATGCCTCAAACCGGGTGGCCGCTTGATCATGCTGGACAACAATTACGTGGCGGGCTCCAGCACCCCCATTTCACGCACAGATGCCGATGGCAATACCTACCAAACACGCCCTCTCAAGGATGGCAGTACACATGAGGTTCTGAAGAATTTTCCAACGCATGACCAGTTAAGAACTGCAGCGCAGCCCTTTTTTGGCCCATGTCAATCCAACAATGCTTTGACTTTGGACATTGCGCATTACTGGTATGTTGCTATGCTTAAGGACTAACGCAAAGCAATCAGCGCAGACCATGCACACCCCCAGCACCAGCCCTCGTCCTTCCATCTATTACAACTACCAAGTCTTCAAGCCTTGGCTACCTTCGCAAAACAAGGCTCAACCCAAACACAAAGTGGTGATTGTGGGTGCGGGCCCTGCGGGCATGGTGACAGCCCTTGAGTTGGCCAGGCACGGTGTGCCTTGTGTCTTGCTCAGCGCCGATTTGCAATTCTCACAAGGCTCGCGCGCCATTGTGTTCACGCGTCGCTCCATGGAAATTTTGCAGCAAGTGGGCGTAGCGCATCGCGTGACGGAAAACGGCTTGCCCTGGCGCTGCGGCAATTCAATTTACCGCGGGCAAAAAGTGTTTCGCATGGAAACACCGCACGATCCAGACGATCGATTCTTTCCCATGATCAACATTCAGCAGCAGTACCTCGAAGAGTACTTGCACGATGCCTGCGCTGCACATCCGCTGATCGAAGTGCGCTGGGGCAACAAGTTGGTGAAAGCCGAGAACATGGAAAGCGGCGTGAAGGCCGAGATCGACACACCCGAAGGCCCCTACACCCTAGACACAGAATGGCTAGTAGCCGCAGACGGCGGTCGCTCCGAAATTCGCAGCAGCATGAACTTGAAGTTGGAAGGTGCATCTTTTGAAAGCATCTTTGTGATTGCCGACATTCGCATTGATCTGCCTTACCCCACTGAACGCCTGGCATTCTTTGACCCCGATTGGAATCGGGGCAACACTATCCTGATGCACCGCGAACCGCATGGCATTTGGCGTGTTGACTACCAACTGCCGCCCGGCGAAACACCCGAAGAAGCTTTGCGACCTGAGTCTTTGAAGCAGCGCATTGATGCGCAACTCAAAATGATCGGCTTTGAGGGCAAGCCTTGGGAGATGGATTGGAATTCTGTCTACTCTGCACGCACCCTCACCCTACCCGAGTACGTACACAAACGCATTGTGTTCACTGGCGATGCAGCGCATTTGCTGCCCATCTTTGGTGTGCGTGGTGCCAATACTGCCTTCCAAGATGCGCAATCTTTGGGCTGGCACTTGGCCTATGTGGTCAAAGGCCATGCGCCCGAACAGCTCATGCAAAACCACAGCGCAGAGCGTGTGGGCGCTGCCCGTGAAATCATCACCGAGGCTGGCAAAAGCACCCGCTTCATGGCACCACCCAGCCGTGGTTTCAGGTTGCTGCGCGATGCCGTGCTGTCTTTGTCACTCACACAAGAATTTGTGCGACCGCTCTACCACTGGCGCACATCACGGCCACACGCGTACAGCCACTCTTTGCTCAACAGCCCCTGCGACGACAACTTGCACTTCACGGGTGGGCCGGCCGTCGGTGCACCACCTCAGAATGTGCAACTGCAAGCAGATGACTATTTGCTAGACCACTTGGGTGGCGGCTTTGATTTGGTTTATGTCGCCGATGAACAAGGTATTCCATCCGAAATTTCGCAAGCAGTGGCGGGCATCCAGCAGCAAGGCATCCCTCTCCAACTAAGCGTCATCAGCGCACAAGCCAAACAGTTTGAAGGCGCCAACCAAACATTGCATGACCCACAGCAACGTTTTACACACCGCTACGCAGTTCAGGTAGGCGGGGCTTATTTGTTTCGCCCCGATCAGCACATTTGCGCACGCTGGCAACAGCTCGATGCCGCACGTTTACAGCAAAGCCTTCAAGTGGCTTGCATGCAATAAGCGCGCAAGCGCTTCATCTTTGGAATTGAACGTATGAACACACAAGCCACTTTGGACATTGCGGGCCTAGAACAGGTGTACGACGCACTGGCCTCAGCCATCGACCAAGCAGGTGCAGACAAATCAGAATTATTTTTGGTGAAGCTGGCCTTGCTCAATGCCAAGGCCTTGGGCAACCCTCAAGTCTTTGAGGCGCAGATTGCAGCGGCGTTGCAAGACCTGTAAATAACGTCAGCCGCTTACTGCGGCAAAGCGCACTCAACGGGCTGAGCACCCAGTTCTGTGACGAGCACTTGTGGGTCAATGCCCACCAGAAACCCACGCCGTCCGCCGTTGATCCAAATTTTGGGCAAGGCCAAAATGCTGGACTCTACATAGACTGGCATGTCTTTGCGCAAGCCAAAAGGCGACGTACCGCCCACCAAGTAACCAGAGTTTTTCTGCGCCACATCGGGTTTGCAGGGCTCGACCTGTTTGCGGCCAATTTGGCGCGCCAGGTTTTTGGTGGAGGTTTTGCAATCGCCATGCATCAAAACCACCAAACCTTTGCCGTTTTCGTCTTGCATCACCAAGGTTTTGACCACCTCGTGCTCGGGTACGCCCAATTGTTTAGACGACTCTGCTGTACCCCCATGGTCCACATAGTTATAGGGATGCTCGGTGTACGAAACTTTTTTTTGCTTTAACCACTGAGTGGCTGGGGTTTCTGAAACGTGTTTTGCCATGGCTAAATGCGACTTTTTGGGGAGATTGTGACATCGCCCGAAAACGGGGGCACTTGCTTGGGGCGAGGCCTCTAAACTTGCCCAGTCTTGGGGCCATGAAAGATTTCAGCCTAAGGACGTCAGCACTTACCCGCAGTTTTAACGGCATTTTTTCATGCAAAATGTGCTTTTCTTAATTTCGGAGCTAGTCCATGAAATCCATTCGAAAATTGATTCAACGCCCCTTGCTGGCAACTGCTGCTTTGGCATTGCTCGGTTCTTTGGCAACCCCTGCTTTTGCTGGCAAAACCATCGATGCCATCAAGGCACGTGGCACCCTGAACTGCGGCGTGAACCCCAGCTTGCCAGGCTTTGCCGCGGCAGACAGCCAAGGCGTTTGGGCTGGTTTGGACATTGACGTTTGCAAGGCTGTGGCTGCCACCGTGTTGGGCGACGCATCCAAAATCAAATACACACCCCTGAACGCTGCTCAGCGTTTTGCCGTGTTGCAAGCTGGTGAAATTGACATCTTGTCACGCAACACCACTTGGACCCTGAACCGCGATGCTTCTTTGGGCTTGCACTTCACGGGCACTACTTACTATGACGGCCAAGGCTTCATGGTTCCTAAAAAATCAAAAATCACCAGCGCTGCCAAGCTCAAGGGCGCCACAGTGTGCGTGCAATCAGGCACCACCACAGAAAAGAACTTGAATGACTACTCCAAAGTCATGAAGCTCAACATGAAGCCTGTGGTGTTTGACACACAAGAAGCCACCAACAAGGCTTACTTCGCTGGTCGTTGCCAGGCTTACACAACAGACGCCTCCGGTTTGGCCTCTGTTCGCAACAAAGAAGCCACCAACCCAGATGACCACGTCATCTTGCCCGAGTTGATCTCTAAAGAACCCCTCGGCCCAAGCGTGCGCCGTGGTGACGACGAGTTCTTCGCCATTGTGAAATGGGTGGCCTACGCTTTGATCGAAGCAGAAGAATATGGCATCACACAAGCCAACGTTGACCAACTCAAGAGCAGCAGCACAGACCCCGTCGTAATGCGTATCTTGGGTACCTCTGAAGACACTGGCAAATTGTTGGGCTTGGACAAAGACTGGGCTTACCGCGCCATCAAGGCAGTTGGTAACTACGGCGAAATGTTTGAGCGCAATGTGGGTCCTAAGTCCACTTTGAAATTGCCACGTGGTTTGAACAACCAGTGGAACAAAGGCGGCTTGATGTACGCACCTCCCGTACGTTAATTTCGGCTTTGCGTTCTCCTCCATGAGGAAAACTTTTTAAACCAAAGACTTCCGGCCCGCCTCGTGCGGGCCGGTCTATTCTCATGAGCACCCCTCCTCCTCCCAAACGACAGTGGTCTTGGCGCAGCCAAGCCTTCCGCGGCCTGGTGTATCAGATCATCGCGATCTTGGTACTGGTCTTGGCCGTGGGCTACTTGATGTCCAACACGTTCGCCAACATGCGCGCGCGGGGCATTCAGAGTGGTTTTGATTTCTTTCTCCAGCCTGCCGGCTTCGGCATTGGTGAAAGCCTCATTGAATTCGACTCCTCGCAGAGTTATCTCATGGCCTATGTCATTGGCCTGAGCAACACTTTGCGCGTGGCACTGGTGGGCCTGGTGATGGCCACTATTTTGGGCACCCTGATCGGCATTGGCCGCCTGACCAAAAACACCTTGGTCAAATCTCTGTGCACCAGCTACGTGGAAGTCACACGCAACATTCCGTTGCTGCTCCAACTCTTCATGTGGTACTTTGCCATGACCGAGCTGTTGCCGCCCATTGAAGACCCCATCAAGCCATTGGCGGGCGTGTTCTTCAGCAAGAATGGTCTGCAATATCCTCTGCCCGTGTGGGAGCCTGGCCACTGGGGCACGCTCATTGGTTTGTGTGCAGGCATCGGCGCCTGGAAGTTCTGGACACGTCACGTCAAGCAGCACTTTGAGGCCACTGGACACACCAAAGCATCGTTCTTGCCGGGTTTGGGTTTGTTTTTGTTGTGCGGCGTCGTTGGCTGGTTGGCCGGTGGCGCGCCCAGCGAAATTGACATTCCCGAAGTGACCGAGATCAACGTGGTGGGCGGCGGTTCTGTAACCCCCGAATACCTCACCTTGCTCATTGGCCTCACGGTGTACACCTCTGGCTATATTGCCGAAGTGGTTCGCGCAGGCATTCAATCGGTGTCGTTTGGTCAGCACGAAGCCGCTGTGGCTTTAGGTCTCAAGCGCACCCAAGAGTTGCGCCTGATTCAATTGCCGCAAGCCATGCGCGTGATCATTCCACCCCTCACCAGCCAGTACCTGAACCTGATCAAAAACTCTTCTTTGGCCGTGGCCGTGGGCTACCCCGATTTGGTGTCCATCAGTTCTACCGCCCTTAACCAAACGGGTCGCGCCATTGAGTGCATTGCCTTGGTCATGCTCATTTATTTGAGCTTGAGCTTGCTCACCTCAGCGGCCATGAACGTTTACAACCGCCGTGTGCGAATCAAGGACCGATGATGCAAAACACCGGTTATCAACAACATTTCGAAACCATTGAAGCACGCCGCCCGCCTGTGAATGAATCTGGCGCATGGGCTTGGATTCAGCGCGGATTCTTTGATGGCCCTGTTAACAGCCTGCTCACCATTGTCTTTTTAGGCATCTTGGTGTGGGCCATTCCGCCCATCTTCAACTGGACCATCTGGTATGCCATTCCCAATGCAGACAACGCGGCCTGCCGCGCGGCACATGGGGTTGGTGCATGCTGGGGTGTGGTGGCAGAAAAAGGCCGACTCATCTTGTTTGGCCGTTACCCCTTTGAAGAGCAATGGCGCCCCTTGGTGGCCAGTGCCGTCTTGGTGGTATTGCTGGTGGTTTCTTGCTTGCGCGCTTTCTGGCGTCCTGCATTGGCCGTGGCTTGGGTGGTGGTGTATGCCTTCTTCTTTGCCTTGATGTATGGCGGCTTTGCCGGCCTGTCCACCATTGAAACAGCGCGTTGGGGTGGCCTGCCACTCACCTTGCTGTTGGCCAGCGTTAGCTTGGTGGTGGCATTTCCACTGGCCATTTTGTTGGCTCTGGGTCGTCAATCCGACTTGCCCGCTATTCGCACTTTGTGCGTGGTGTTTGTCGAGTTTGTCCGCGGCGTGCCACTCATCTCGGTGCTGTTCATGGCCTCGTTCATCTTGCCTTTGTTCATGCCACAAGGCGCCAAGATTGACGTACTGGTGCGAGTGCTGATTGGCATGACCCTGTTCACGGCGGCTTACCTGGCCGAAGTGATTCGCGGTGGTTTGCAAGCTTTGCCCAAAGGTCAAGTTGAAGCGGCGCATTCGCTGGGCATGAGCTACTGGCAAATTCAACGCATGATTGTGTTGCCCCAAGCCTTGCGCTTGGTGGTGCCTGCCATTGTGAACACCTTCATTGGTGCCTTCAAGGACACGTCCTTGGTCACCATTGTGAGCTTGTACGACCTCACCGGTGCTGTGCAATTGGCGCTGGGCGATGCCGACTGGCGCAAGTTTTTCATTGAAGGCCAATTGTTTGTGGCCGCCATTTACTTCATCGCATGCTTTGCGATGTCACGCTACAGCCAATGGCTGGAATCCCATCTGAATACTGGAACACGGAGACAGTGAAGTGAGTACCTCAAGTCCCATCATCGAATTTTCTAAAGTCAACAAGTGGTACGGCGAGTTCCACGTGTTGCGCGACATCGACTTGTCGGTGGCCAAAGGCGAACGCATCGTGGTGTGCGGCCCTTCTGGTTCTGGCAAAAGTACCTTGATCCGCTGCATCAACCGTTTGGAAGTGCACCAAGCAGGCACCCTGACCGTAGACGGCACCGAACTGACTGACGACGTCAAGTCCATCGAAGCGGTGCGCCGCCAAGTGGGCATGGTGTTCCAGCAGTTCAACCTGTTTCCTCACCTCACCGTGCTGGAAAACCTGACGCTGGCCCCTATGTGGGTTGGCAACGTGCCCAAGGCCGAAGCCGAAGAGCGCGCCATGCAACAGCTCAAGCGCGTGCGCATTGCCGAACAAGCCCACAAGTACCCCTTGCAGTTGTCTGGCGGTCAGCAGCAGCGTGTGGCCATTGCCCGCTCTTTGTGCCTCACACCCAAGATCATGTTGTTTGATGAGCCCACTTCTGCGCTCGACCCCGAGATGATCAACGAAGTGCTGGACGTGATGGTGGAGTTGGCCAACCAAGGCATCACCATGATCTGCGTCACGCACGAGATGGGCTTTGCACGTTCCGTGGCCGACCGTGTGATCTTCATGGACCAAGGTCAAATCGTGGAACAAAACACAGCCACCGAGTTCTTTGCCAATCCAAAGAACGAACGCACGCAAGACTTTTTGTCCAAAATTCTGGCGCACTGATGTCTGTCATCTCAAAGCCCGCTGGCCCTGCCGGCGGGCTTTCTTTTTTAGACCCGCGAGGCGATGCACTGCCCCGCCCTCATGGCAATACCTATTGGCTGTGGGCGGGACACGTCTTGGCGGGCGAGCACCCCGGCAAAGAGGGAGAAGCGTTGTTGCCTGAACGTTTGCAGTGGTTGGCGCAAATGGGCATCACGCATTTCATTGACCTGACAGCGCCCACCGATCCATTGAAGTCCTACCAACCCTTGGGCGGCGCGGTGCGAATCAATCATCCCATTACCGACTTTGGCGTGCCCAGCACGGTGCAAATGCAAAGCATTTTGTGCAGCATCCATGAGGCTTTGCAACACGGCGGCAAAGTTTACGTGCATTGCCGTGCAGGCATTGGCAGAACAGGCACCGTAGCAGCCACTTGGTTGGTTGAACAAGGCATGAACGGGCCAGCTGCTTTGGCATTGCTGCTGCAAAAATGGCAAGCTGTGGACAAACGCTTTTCAGAGCCGCACACACCCGAGACCGAGGCGCAGCGGCAATTTGTGTTGGCTTGGCAGCCCACTTCAAGTGCTCAAAGCACCTCTCGTTACGACTGACTGTCCAGCCGTTGACCTTGATCAAGCGTTTGCCAGTGCTGGCTTGATGCAACGCAAATCAGACACCTCTTGAATGATTTCCAATGATTTAACGGTGAAGTCTCCGTTGTATCAAGGAAATCAAATCATGAAAAAACTCATTGTGACCACTGCCGTTTGCGCCCTTTTGTCTGGTGCTGCTATGGCCGATCAAAGCCCTTGGATGGTTCGCGCGCGCGCTGTTGGCCTCGACATGGCCAACAAAGACTCAACAGGTTTGGGGTTGAGTGTGAACAACAAGACCATTCCTGAAGTCGACATCTCGTACTTCCTCAACAAGAATGTTGCAGTGGAAGTTATTTTGACGGTACCCCAAAAACAAACCGTTCACTCAAGTGCTTTGAACACAGACATCGGAACCTTCAAGCACCTGCCGCCCGTCATCTCTTTGCAATATCACTTTGACACGGCTTACGGCATCAAGCCTTATGTGGGTGCAGGTATCAATTACACGCAAATCACACAGGTTAATTTGCTGAATGGCGGCGCTAACATCAACAGCAACAGTTGGGGTGCCGCCTTGCAAGCAGGCATTGACATGCCCATCGACAAAAATCTGAGCTTCAACATTGACGTGAAAAAAGTCAATTTAAAGACGGATGTGTTTGTAGGTGGCGACAACAAAGGCGTCTTGAAAGTTGACCCCACGCTGATTGGCGTGGGTCTTGGCTATCGCTTCTGAAGCTTGTGGCGGGGTGATCAGCTGAACACACCGCCATAGGTCTGACGCAAGTCACCTTTTTGAACCTTGCCTGTGCCGCCCACAGGCAAGGATTCCAAAAAGATCACATCGTCGGGCACCCACCACTTGGCCACGCGGCCTTCCAAGAAAGACAGAATCTCCTCTTTCTCCACGGTTTGACCTGGCTTGCGCACCACGAACATCAGCGGACGCTCATCCCACTTGGGATGCTTCACGCCAATGACGGCGGCCATGGCCACTGCAGGGTGGGCAACAGCAGCGTTTTCCAAATCAATGGAGCTGATCCATTCGCCGCCCGTTTTGATGACGTCTTTGGTGCGATCGCGAATTTGCATCACGCCTTGTGCGTCGATGGTGGCAATGTCGCCTGTCGGGAACCAACCGTCTTGCAAAGGTGAGCCTTCGCCTTTGTAATAACCTGAAATGATCCATTGGCCGCGCACCATCAACTCGCCTTGCGAGGAGCCATCGCGTGGCAAGGTGTGACCGTCTTCGTCCACCACTTTGATGTCCACACCAAACACCGAGCGGCCTTGCTTGCCCACCAGGGCATGGCGATCGGCTGCGGGCATTGCCTTTTGTTCGGGTGTCATGCTGCTCATGGTGGCCACCGCCGTGGTTTCGGTCATGCCCCAGCCATGGCGCACTTCAACCCCGTAGTCGTCATTGAATTTGGCAATCAAGGCCATGGGCATGGCCGAGCCTCCCACGGCTGTGCGCTTCATGGTGGTGAAGCGCAATTTGTTTTGTTCGACGTGCTGAATGAGCGCCATCCAAATGGTGGGCACACCCGCACTGATGGTGACTTTTTCGGCTTCCATCAATTCGTACAAACTGGCACCGTCTAGCTTGGGGCCAGGCAAGACCAGCTTAGCGCCAGCAATAGGCGCGGCATACGGAATGCACCAGGCATTGATGTGGAACATGGGCACGACGGGCAGAATGGCTTCGTCGGGCGACAAGTTCAGCACGCCGGGCAAGCAACCCGACAGCGCATTGATCACAATGGCGCGGTGCGAGTACAAAGCACCCTTGGGATTGCCCGTGGTGCCCGAGGTGTAGCAAATGGCAGCGCCTGAGCGCTCGTCAAACTCGGGCCAAGCAAACACATCGCTGGCCGGTGCAATGAGCTCGTCGTAACACAGCACGTTGGCCACGCCTTCGATCTCGGGCATGTACGCACGCTCGGTAAGGCACACCCAGGCACGCACTTTGGGGCAATGCGCGGCAATGCCTTTGATGAGCGGCGCAAAGGTGATGTCAAACAACACCACTTCGTCTTCAGCGTGGTTGATGATGTAAATGAGTTGCTGGGGATGCAGGCGTGGATTGCAAGTGTGCATCACCATGCCGCCGCCCGACACGGCGTAATAGGCTTCAAGGTGGCGGTGGTTGTTCCAGGCGATCGAGCCCACCACACTGCCCTCTTTCAAATTCAAGCCGTGCAGTGCATTGGCCAATTTGCGTGAACGCTTTGCGCATTCGGCGTAGGTGTAGCGAAACAAAGGGCCATGCGTTTCACGCGAGACCACTTCTTGACCACCAAACTGCGCAGCAGCGTGCTCCAAAATACCAGACAAGAGCAAAGGGCGGTCCATCATGAGGCCGGGTTTGAGCATGAAAATCTCCGAATGAATTAGATTCGAAGATGATAGACGCAAAGCCTATCTTGTCTCTCGGGATTGACCCGTAAAGGGGGCTTGGTAAAGCCACACGGGGCGATTGGGACTGGCCTCGGTCTTGGCGCTGGGCTTCAATTCTGCCGCTTCAAACTCCAAGCTCACCAACCAAGCGCCAGGCTTCATTTCGGCTTTGGCCTTTTCGACGGCACGCGGCATGGTTTCGGGGCGTTGAAACAAGTAGACCAAGTCGTAGGCGCCCCAATGATCTTGCCAAATGTCACCACAACGCACCTCGGCCCATGGACATCTGAACTTGGCCAACCAACTCAAAGGACGGCTGAACTCAATGCCAATCCACTGTGCATTCACATAGGCCAAACGCAGGGCTTTCAGGCCATCACCTGCACCGCAGCCCGCATCCAAAATCTTGGCTTGCGCTGGCAAGATGGCAAAGCGCGGCACGTCGCGCAGCGCATTGAGGGGTGTGGGAAACACAGGCGCGTCGCGCCATGCACGCATGGGATAAATCCATACGATCAAGACCAGCGGCAGCAACCATGCCCATGCAGGAATGCTAGCTGTTCCCAACAACCAAAACGACACCGGGAAACCCATGGCAAGAGCCGCCGAGCGCGCTTGCGACATGCCCCGATGCCAGCCCATGGCAGCCGCCGAAACACCCACGAAAGTGGAAAACAACATGGCCACCGAGGAATGCATGCCCTGTTCCACCAAGAAGATGAACACATACCACGCAGCGCCCCAAACCCCCAGGGCAGTCAAAGGCCAACGGATCAGATTTGACAATTGATTCTTCTTTCAGATAATTTGGGCATGATTAAAGCCGACAATGCTTGGGTTCTCAGTCGCATCTTAATGGCTACCTCCATGTTTCTTCAAAATTTCAGCTTCACACGCATCTCCAACTGGGTGGTGCTGGCGGCCAGTCTTTGGGCGTGGCCCGTTGCATGGGCCTACAAAGTTGAAAAAATTTGCGAAGACATACCGGCCACCTCCAGTGCACCCGCACAAAAAAAATGCAAAGTGGTGCGGGTTAAAGAGGGCGGGCCCGCCAAACCCGGTGATGGCAAGGCTGAAGGAGGCGATGCCAAAAAAGACGCCAAACCCGCAGGCGGCCACTGATCTTTCGCACTGACATGCCTCTAGAATGAAACCATTCATTTGGGGCCAAGAGGAGCATTCATGTCAGCATCCATCCAAACTGAGGCCTTTAGCCTCCACACAGCGCTGCAAGCAGTGCCCTTGGTCATGGACTCGCCCCATTCCAGTCCCCACTTTCCCAGCGACTTCAATGCCTGCTTGCCTCTAGACGATTTGCGCGATGGCGAAGATGTGTTCATCGATGCACTGTGGTCTCACGCACCTCAACACGGTGCCCATTTGTTGTTGGCCGAATTTGCCCGTACCTACATCGATCCCAACCGCCACATTGGCGACCTCGATTTGTCGATGATGGACGGCGAGTGGCCTCACACCTACGTGCCCAGTGGCAAAGCGCACATTGGCAAGTCGCTCATTTGGCGCACCTTGGACGATGGCCGACCTATCTACGATCGCAAGTTGCGCATTGACGAAGTGCAGCAACGCATTCAGCGCTATGCCCTGCCCTACCAAGCGCAACTGCAAAAGCTCATTGACGATCACCACCAAACATTTGGCGTGTGCTATCACATCAACTGTCACTCCATGAATGCCGTCAGCGGCAAGATGGGTGAAGGCGGTGCCGGCATTGCCCGCGCCGACGTGGTGCTAGGCGACCGCGACGGCACCACCTGCGATGCCGAGTTCACGCACTTGGTGAAAGACTTCATGCAAGGCTGCGGCTACGAGGTCAAGATCAACGACCCCTTCAAAGGTGTTGAGTTGGTGCGTGCGTTCTCCAACCCTGCACAAGGCAAGCACAGCCTGCAAGTAGAACTGAACAAACGCTTGTACACCGATGCCACTGGCCGCGGCAAAGGCGCCAGCTACGACAAGCTTGCACACGATCTACAACAACTCACCGCTGTGTTGGCGCAGTTCGCCAAATCCAAAGCTGCAAAGTGATTGCCCCATGACCACCACGCCACCTGCTCTCAAAGTTGAACTCAGCGCACCCGACATCAGCGCCTACCGCCAAAGCAACGTGGGCATTGACTACGTCACGCGCCTAGACTCTGGCAAGCCAGGTCCACACGTGGTTGTTCAGGCCCTTACGCATGGCAACGAGTTGAGTGGCGCCATCACACTGGACTATTTGTTCAAGCAAAAATTCCAACCCACCAGTGGCGTGGTGTCTTTCATTTTTGCCAACGTGGCCGCTTATGCCATGTGGGACCCTCAAAACCCCGACGGCAATCGGTACGTAGAAGAAGACTTCAACCGCGTTTGGTCTGACGAGGTGCTCAAGGGCCCACGCGACAGCGTCGAGTTGCGCCGCGCACGCGAGTTGGTGGCCTACATCGACACCGCCGACTACCTGCTTGACTTGCACTCCATGAGCGCGCCCAGCGCACCTTTGATGGTGTGTGGCGTGCGTCCCAAAGGCGGTCAAAAGTCAGTCAACCTGTCCGCCAAAATTGGCTTGCCCGAATGGCTCATGATGGACACCGGCCACGCCAATGGCCTGCGCATGATTGAGCGCGCAGCCTTTGGCGACCCCCACAAACACAATACCGCCATCTTGTTAGAAGCTGGCCAGCATTGGGAAAAAGCCTGCGAACAAATTGCCCGCGAAACCACGCTGAAGTTTTTGAAAGTGACCGGCGTTGCAGATGCGCAATGGATCGATGCACGTTGCAGTTTGCCCCCCGTTGAACAAAAAGTGGTGCAAGTGACCGAAGGCTATGCGGCCAAATCGCTCGACTTCGAATGGCTGGACGTCTACAACGGCTTGGAAGTGATTGAACAAGCGGGCAAGGCCTTGGCCGATGATGCAGGCCACACAGTGCGTACACCCTACGACAACGCCGTATTGGTGATGCCCACGCGCAGCAAGCGCTTTGCAGTAGGCAACACCATGGTGCGTTTTGGCCGCATTGAAAGCCTGACTTGATGCGCGTCATTCTTAAAAAATTGAATGTCGTTGGTGCTTTGATCTCGGCCATCAAATTTTTTGTTCGGAAAAATGCAGACCGTACTTTTCGGCAAAAAATTTTTTCATTGCTGCATGCGACCCCTAGCTCCGGGCCCATTCATCGCTACATCGATCGGCTGATCATTGCCGCCGTTTTGATTTCGGTGGTCTGCATCGTGTTGGAAACGGTACCGGCCATTCATGAAATATTCAAATATGAGTTTGAATTTTTAGAATTTGCCACAGTCGGTTTGTTTTCATTGGAATACATTGCGCGGGTCTACTCTTCTTGTGAAGCCGAGAAATACAAAGACCCCATCAAAGGTCGTCTCAGGTACATGGTCAGCATTCCTGCGCTGATTGATTTGGTCTCCATCCTGCCGTACTTCTTGGGCATTTTGTTGCACCAAGTGATTGACACGCGTTTCCTGCGAATCTTCAGGCTCACCAGACTGCTCAAAGTGACGCGTTACACGGGCACCCTGAACACGCTGATCAAAGCCATCAGTCGAGAAAAACGCGTGCTGTTTGCCTCTGCTTTCATGATGCTGCTCCTGGTCGTGTTAACAGCCAGCCTAGGCTATGAGCTGGAGCACGACGCGCAACCCGACAAATTTGACACCATTCCATCGGCCATGTATTGGGCTGTGATTACCTTGGCCAGCGTCGGCTACGGCGACATCTCGCCCATCACCCCCTTAGGGCGCGCCATGACCGTGGTCATCAGCCTGATCGGCATCGGCATCTTTGCCATTCCTGCCGGCTTGATGGCCTCGGCCTTTACAGACCAACTGCGCATCGACCGTGAAACCTTTGAAAACGAATTTCGCGATGCATTGGCCAAAGGTCAAATTTTTCACAATGACAAAAATGCACTGAACGCAGAAGCAGAACGCCTGCACCTGAGCGAGCAAGACGTGAGCCGCATCATGGAAAAAGTGAAACACGAAATGAAGTTCAAGTCGACCGATGCAACGGCTCACCTCAATCCACCCCAGCTGTTAGAAAAATACCGGCAGCAAGTGAGCCAATTGCGCAGCTTGGTGCAAAGTGATGACTTCCAGCTGGCGCAAGACTTGGTGATGGAAACTGAGCGTACCACCCCTGCAGAACGTGCCATCTTCGAGACTTTACGCAAATAAGACACAGTTTGCCGTCAAAAGGCCCCTTGCAATTTGCAGAACCGGCCTAAAATACGAGCCTTGGGGCTGCACTGGTTTCGACATGGGTTCGGACGCGTGGCAGGGCATGTCGAGGTTCTGATCCTCGTAAAACAGCAGAAAAAA
>JAHEBO010000063.1 GCA_024642215.1 Limnohabitans sp. | reverse complement strand
ACGCAGCTGATCATCCAGGAAGAAACCCACATCACCAACGTGATCGACCCTTGGGCTGGCAGCTACATGATGGAATCGCTCACGCAAGAGATGGCCGACAAAGCTTGGGCCATCATTGAAGAAGTAGAAGCCATGGGCGGCATGACCAAGGCCGTGGACAGCGGCTGGGCCAAGCTCAAAATTGAAGCGGCCGCCGCCGAAAAACAAGCACGCATTGACTCTGGCAAAGACGTCATTGTGGGGGTGAACAAATACAAGTTGGCCAAAGAAGACCCGATTGACATCTTGGCCATCGACAACGTCAAAGTGCGCGACGGTCAAATTGATCGACTCAAGAAAATTCGTGCATCGCGCGACACCGCCAAAGTGCAAGCTGCATTGGATGCCCTCACAGCCTCCGCCGAAAGTGGTCAAGGCAACTTGCTCGAACTCAGCATTCAAGCCATTCGCTTGCGCGCTACAGTGGGTGAAGTGTCCGACGCGCTTGAGAAAGTTTTTGGGCGCCACCGCGCCGATACACAAAAGGTGACCGGTGTGTACGCTGCTGCTTACGACTCAGCCGAAGGTTGGGATCAACTGAAAAAAGAAATCAACGACTTTGCCGACGCCAAAGGCCGCCGTCCTCGCGTCATGATCAGCAAGTTGGGTCAAGACGGTCACGACCGTGGCGCCAAAGTGGTGGCCACAGCTTTTGCCGATTTGGGCTTTGATGTGGACATGGGACCCTTGTTCCAAACACCCGAAGAATGCGCGCGCCAAGCCATCGAAAACGACGTGCACGCAGTGGGCGTTTCAACCTTGGCGGCAGGTCACAAAACTTTGGTGCCCGCCATCATTGCCGAGTTGAAGAAGCAGGGCGCTGACGACATCATCGTCTTTGTGGGCGGTGTCATTCCGCGCCAAGACTACGATTTCCTGTACGAAGCCGGCGTGAAGGGCATCTACGGCCCTGGTACCCCCATTCCAGCCAGCGCCAAAGATGTTTTGGAGCAAATTAAAAAGGCTTTAGGTTGAGCCCTCAAGACCTCATGCAAGGTGTGTTGCAGGGCCTGCCCGCGGTTCAACGCCGCGCCATGGCCAAGTCCATCACCTTGCTCGAGTCCACACTGCCTGCACACCGCGTGCAGGCGGATGAGTTGCTCACGGGTATGTTGCCGCATTCAGGCAAGTCATTTCGCTTGGGCATCAGTGGTGTACCCGGTGTGGGCAAATCGACTTTCATTGAAGCACTGGGCTTGTTCTTAATTGCGCAAGGTCATCGCGTGGCGGTATTGGCCATTGATCCTTCGTCTACGGTTTCAGGCGGCTCTATCTTGGGCGACAAAACGCGCATGGAGCACCTGAGCGTTCACGAGAAAGCCTACATTCGCCCCAGCCCCTCTAGCGGCACCTTGGGCGGCGTGGCCGAAAAAACGCGCGAAGCCATGTTGGTCTGTGAAGCCGCAGGTTACGACGTAGTCATTGTGGAAACAGTGGGTGTAGGACAGAGCGAAACCGCCGTGGCCAACATGACCGACATGTTTGTGCTGATGCAATTGCCGAACGCTGGTGACGATTTACAGGCCATTAAAAAAGGCGTGATGGAGTTGGCCGATTTGGTGGTCATCAACAAAGCAGACATTGACGTTTCTGCTGCAACACGCGCCGAAGCGCAAATTACCAGTGCATTGCGTTTGTTGGGATTGCATGGCAACCATGACCATGCTCACCACAATGAAGACATTTGGCATCCTGAAGTTTTGCAAATCAGTGCGCTACTCAATCAGGGTGTCGATAGCTTTTGGCATCGCGTGCAAAAGTTCAAGCGTCTCCAGCAAGCCAATCGCAAATTTGATCAGCGCCGTCAACAACAATCACAAGCCTGGATGTGGGAACGCATCGATGCTGGTTTGAAACAAAATTTCCGAGCTCAGGTCGGTGTGAAAGCGCTGTTACCTGAACTCACGCAAAAGGTGATCTCAGGTCAAGTGCCTGCATCCACCGCCGCAAGACAACTGCTGGCTGCTTATCAAGCAACTGGTTTTCCCACGAATTGAAATATCCCGTATTGGAGTGAAGAAAGTAAATCATGCAAGACATCATTCAACAACTCGAAACCAAACGCGCCGCAGCCCGCATGGGTGGTGGCCAAAAGCGCATTGACGCACAGCATGCCAAAGGCAAACTCACGGCGCGTGAACGCCTTGAAGTGCTGCTAGACGAAGGCACCTTCGAAGAGTGGGACATGTTTGTGGAGCACCGCTGCACAGACTTTGGCATGCAAGACAACAAAATTCCCGGTGACGGTGTGGTCACGGGCTACGGCATGATCAATGGCCGATTGGTGTTTGTGTACAGCCAAGACTTCACCGTGTTTGGCGGCGCTTTGTCTGAATCACACGCCGAGAAAATTTGCAAAATCATGGACCAAGCCATGAAGGTGGGTGCACCTGTGATTGGCTTGAACGATTCGGGCGGTGCGCGTATTCAAGAGGGCGTGGCCTCCTTGGGCGGCTATGCCGAAGTGTTCCAGCGCAATGCCATGGCCAGCGGCGTGATTCCCCAAATCAGCATGATCATGGGCCCTTCAGCCGGTGGTGCGGTGTATTCACCCGCCATGACCGATTTCATCTTCATGGTCAAAGACAGCTCCTACATGTTTGTGACGGGCCCTGAAGTGGTCAAGACCGTCACGCATGAAGAAGTCACAGCTGAAGAATTGGGCGGCGCTTTAACGCACACCACCAAGAGCGGTGTGGCCGACATGGCGTTTGAAAACGACGTGGAAGCTTTGCTGATGCTGCGCCGCTTGTACAACTACTTGCCATTGAACAACCGCGAAAAAGCGCCTGTCCGCGCCAGTGGCGACCCCACAGACCGTCAAGACATCAGCTTGGACACTTTGGTTCCCATGAACGCCAACCAAGCGTATGACATGAAAGAGCTCATCATGAAGACCGTTGACGACGGCGACTTCTTTGAACTCCAACCCGACTACGCCAAAAACATCCTCATCGGTTTTGCGCGCATGGCCGGCCAAACAGTGGGCATTGTGGCCAACCAACCTTTGGTCTTGGCAGGTTGCTTGGACATCAAGAGCTCCATCAAAGCGGCTCGCTTTGTGCGCTTCTGCGATGCTTTCAGCATTCCCGTCATCACCTTTGTAGACGTGCCAGGCTTCATGCCCGGAACTTCACAAGAGTACGGCGGCATCATCAAGCACGGCGCTAAATTGCTCTACGCCTACGCAGAGTGCACCGTGCCAAAAATTACTGTCATTACCCGCAAGGCTTATGGCGGTGCCTACGACGTGATGGCTTCCAAGCACTTGCGTGGTGACGTCAACTTTGCTTGGCCCAACGCGGAAATTGCCGTGATGGGTGCCAAGGGTGCTGTGGAAATTATTTTCCGCGAAGACAAAAACGATCCCGTGAAGTTGGCAGCTCGCGAAGCTGAATACAAAGACCGCTTTGCGAACCCCTTTGTGGCCGGCGCACGCGGCTTCATTGACGACGTGATTCAACCCCACGAAACACGCAAACGCATCTGCCGTTCGTTGGTGATGTTGAAAGACAAAAAAGTTGAAAACCCATGGCGCAAGCACGGCAACATTCCACTTTAAGTGGCATGACCGACCCAGCTTGAACTGAATACGCCATTAGGAGAAAAAATATGTTTACCAAAATTTTGATTGCCAACCGCGGTGAAATTGCCTGCCGTGTCATTGCCACGGCTAAGAAGATGGGCATTGCCACCGTAGCCGTTTATTCCGAAGCCGACAAAGAAGCCCGTCACGTGATGCTGGCCGATGAAGCCGTGTTGTTGGGCCCTGCGCCCTCGCGCGAATCTTATTTGGTGGCCGACAAAATCATTGCCGCTGCCAAAGCCACGGGCGCGCAAGCCATTCACCCAGGCTACGGTTTCTTGTCCGAGAACGAAGCCTTTGCCAAGCGTTGTGAAGACGAAGGCATTGCCTTCATCGGCCCACGCCACTTTTCCATTGCCGCCATGGGCGACAAGATTGCCTCTAAGAAATTGGCCAACGAAGCCAAGGTCAACACCATTCCTGGTTACAACGATGCCATTGAAACAGCCGAAGCTGCTGTTGAAATTGCCAAGGGCATTGGCTACCCTGTCATGATCAAAGCCTCTGCCGGTGGCGGTGGTAAAGGTCTGCGCGTGGCCTTCAACGACAAAGAAGCCTTTGAAGGTTTCACCTCTTGCCGCAACGAAGCCCGCAACTCATTTGGCGACGACCGCGTCTTCATTGAGAAGTTTGTGGAAGAACCCCGTCACATCGAAATTCAAGTGTTGGGCGACAGCCATGGCAACGTGATTTATTTGAACGAGCGCGAGTGCTCTATTCAACGTCGTCACCAAAAAGTGATTGAAGAAGCGCCATCACCGTTCATCAGCGATGCCACGCGCAAAGCCATGGGTGAGCAAGCAGTGGCTTTGGCCAAAGCCGTGAAGTACCAATCGGCAGGTACTGTCGAGTTTGTGGTCGGCAAAGACCAAAGCTTTTACTTCCTGGAGATGAACACGCGTCTGCAAGTGGAGCACCCCGTGACCGAAGCCATTACAGGCGTAGACTTGGTGGAGATGATGATTCGCGTGGCCAACGGCGAGAAATTGCCGATCACGCAGGCTGATGTGAAGCGCAACGGCTGGGCCATTGAGTGCCGTATCAACGCCGAAGATCCCTTCCGCAATTTCTTGCCTTCTACAGGCCGTTTGGTGCGTTTCCAAACGCCCGTGCAAACCATGTTCCAGTCCAACACGCAAGACCTGTTGGGTGTGCGCGTGGACACTGGCGTGCAAGATGGTGGCGAGATCCCCATGTTCTACGACTCCATGATTGCCAAATTGATCGTGCATGGCACTGACCGCAACGATGCCATCGCCAAAATGCGCGAAGCTCTCAATGGATTTGTCATTCGCGGTATCAGTTCCAACATTCCATTCCAAGCGGCTTTGTTGGCTCACCCCAAATTTGTGGCTGGCGATTTCAACACAGGCTTCATTGCCGAAAACTACGCCCATGGTTTCCGCGCAGAAGATGTGCCGCATGACGATCCCGACTTCTTGGTGGCCTTGGCTGCCTTTGTGCGTCGCAAATCTCGCGAGCGTGCCGCCAACCTCAGCGGTCAATTGCCAGGTTACGACGTTCAAATTGGTCACGATTACAGCGTGGTGGTGTTGGGCGCCAAAGGCGACAACCGCTACATCGGTGTGCACGTGGACGAGTTCCGCGGTCAGAGTGGCAAGGCCATCATCAAGGTGGGTGAGAACCACTACATCATTGAAAGCCATTCCCGTTTGAACGATGTCCGCATTAGTGGCACGGTCAATGGCAAACCATTCACTGCACAAGTAGAACGCGGTACTCCCAAGAACCCATTGGCCTTGCAAGTTCAGCACAACGGCACGCGCATTGAAGCCTTGGTGGTATCTCCTCGCATGGCCGAGTTGCATCAAATGATGCCGTTTAAAACACCACCAGACATGAGTCGTTTTGTTTTGTCGCCCATGCCAGGCTTGTTGGTCAATGTGGCTGTGACGCCAGGTCAAAAAGTGCAAGCGGGCGAGCGTGTGGCTGTGATCGAAGCCATGAAGATGGAAAACATTTTGTTTGCTGCGCACGACGGAGTGGTGAAAAAAGTCATGGCCTCGCAAGGTGAGTCATTGACCGTTGACCAAGTCATTGTGGAGTTTGAAGCATGAGCGGCATCACCCGACCCTTCAAAGTTTTGGGCGTACAGCAAATCGCCATTGGCGGTCCTGACAAAGTCAAGTTGCAAAAACTCTGGGTCGACATGTTTGGCCTAGAAGTTACGGGTACCTACAAAAGCGACCGCGAGAACGTGGACGAAGACATTTGTGCCATGGGTGTGGGGCCCTTCAAAGTTGAAGTTGATTTGATGCAGCCCATGGACCTCGACAAGAAGCCTGCTGTTCACTCCACACCCTTGAATCATGTGGGTTTGTGGATTGACAATTTGCCAGTCGCTGTTGAATGGCTGACGCAGCAGGGCGTTCGCTTTGCACCAGGCGGTATCCGCAAGGGGGCTGCGGGTTTTGACATTTGCTTCATTCACCCCAAGGGCAATGAAGAATTGCCAATTGGCGGCGAGGGTGTGTTAATTGAGTTGGTGCAAGCACCTGAAGAAGTTGTCAAAGCCTTCAGCGCTTTGGCTGCGCAGTACGCTTAAATCTTTAAACTTTTTGGCGCGCTTTGGCTTTGGCCATGGCCGCTTCGATGATGGCCCGCTTGCGGGCCATTTCCTTGTCTGCTGCGCTTAAGTCACTCGACAGACCTGAGGCATTTTCAAGGGGCCGTGTGTGCGCTTCTAAGTCGGCCAATTTCATGGCGGCCTTGGCCTCAGTCCTTGCTGCGTGTTCTCGCTCTTCTGCGATCAAGCGCTTTTGGCGAGCCTCGTAACGCTGACGGGCTTGCGTGGCCAACGCTGGTGACCACGCAGCCCAACCCGTTTTGTCGCCAGACACCGGCACCATTTCAATGCAATCGACAGGACATACCGGCAAGCAAAGATCACACCCTGTGCAGGCATATTCAATGACCGTGTGCATGACCTTGTTGCTACCCAAAATGGCATCGGTGGGGCAGGCTTTGATGCACAGGGTGCAACCGATGCACCAAGCCTCGTCGATCACCGCCACGGTCAAGGGGCCTTCAGCACCATGTTCAGGATTGAGTGGCAAAGGCGTTTGATTTGTCAGGCGCGCTAAAACGGCAACCCCCTCAATGCCCCCGGGAGGGCATTGGTTGATGGGTACGTTTTCATTTGCAATGGCCTGTGCATAGGTCTTGCAATCCGGATAGCCGCATCGCGTGCACTGCGTTTGAGGCAGCGCGTCGTAGATGCGTTCAGCCAGTGAACTCACTTCTTACGCGAGATGGCTTTGGTAGCCACTGCTTTTGCAGTGCGCTTGACAGCAGCTTTGGCTGTGGTTTTTGTTGCAGAGCGGGGCGCAGCTTTAACAGCTGGTTTTGCCGCTGCTTTGCTAGCAGGTTTCTTTTTACCACTGACATCGTTGTGCGCCAAAATGAATTTGACCACTTCAGGGTAGACCACATCGCGCCAACGGCGGCCACTGAAGATGCCGTAGTGACCCGCACCAGGTACTTCCAAGTGCTTGCGGTTGTTCGCTTTGATGTTGCTGCACAAGCCGTGTGCGGCAGCAGTTTGGCCAGAGCCGGAGATGTCGTCCAATTCGCCTTCAACGGTAAGCAGGGCGGTCGTGGTGATGTCTTGCGGACGAACCAATTCGGTTTTGCCTTGCAGGTTTTTGACATTCCAAGTGCCGTGGACCAAGTTGTAATCTTGGAACACCGTTTTGATGGTTTCCAAATAGTAGTCGGCGTCCATGTCGAGCACAGCGTTGTACTCGTCGTAAAACTTGCGGTGCGCTTCGGTGCTGGCGTCGTCACCTTTGATCAAGTCTTTGAAGTAATCGTAGTGGCTGGTGGCATGACGGTCGGGGTTCATGGCCACAAAACCGGTGTGCTGCAAGAAGCCAGGATATACACGGCGACCTGCACCAGGGAAAGTGCTTGGCACTTTATAAATGACATTGTTTTCAAACCATTCGAAGCTCTTGTTCATGGCCAAGTTGTTCACCGCGGTGGGTGACTTGCGTGCATCGATGGGGCCGCCCATCATGGTCATGGACAAAGGTGTCATTTCGCCGCGGGAAGCCATGAGCGATACGGCTGCCAAAACCGGCACGGTTGGCTGACACACGCTAACCACATGGCAATTGCCATACACGCCTTGCACATGGCGGATGAACTCTTGAACGTAGTTGATGTAATCATCGAGATGAAACTCACCATCTGCCAAGGGAACCAGGCGGGCATTTTTCCAGTCTGTGATGTAAACCTTGTGGTCTTTCAACATGGTTTTGACGGTGTCGCGCAGCAGCGTGGCGTAGTGGCCAGACAAGGGGGCAACAATCAATACAGCTGGCTGTTTTTTCAGGGAGCCGAGCGTGGGCGCGTCATCGGTGAAGCGTTTGAATCGGCGCAGCTCACAGAATGGCTTGTCAATTTCAACGCGTTCGTGAATGGCCACATCCACTTTGTCAACTTTGACTGTGCGAATACCAAACTCGGGCTTGACATAGTCCTTGCCCAAGCGATGCATGAGCTCATACCCGGCAGAAACGCGATGCGCCAAAGGGGAGTGCCCAAAGGGGTTCAGCTGATTGCTGTACATCTTGGCAGCAGCTTGGGCCAAGTCTGCAAAAGGCTCCATGATGGAACGTTGAGTTTCGTAGATTTGGTAAAGCATGGCTAAAGCACCTTAATTTGTTGCACTGCAGCAATATATCAGTTGTGATGCATTGAAAGTGGAGTCGCGCACCTAATTTGGGTCAAATGCGCGACTTGTTCTCACAAACCTCTTGAGGGTTTAGATGACCTTGGCAATGGCCTGGCAAACGTAGTCGATGTTTTTGCTGTTCAACGCAGCCACGCACATGCGGCCTGTGTCGGTGCCATACACGCCAAACTCAGAGCGCAAGCGGACCATTTGGTCTTTGTTCAGGCCGGAGTAGCTGA
The DNA here is from genome assembly GCA_024642215.1 of Limnohabitans sp. Taxonomy (GTDB): domain Bacteria; phylum Pseudomonadota; class Gammaproteobacteria; order Burkholderiales; family Burkholderiaceae_C; genus Limnohabitans_A. Next base: position 9,645 of record JAHEBO010000063.1, on the reverse strand, counting down.
ACATGCCAATTTGGGTGGTGATGAAGCTCATGTCTTGCTTGACGCCTGCCGCTTTGAGGCCATCCACCAGTTTTTGGCGCATGGCTTTGATGCGAACGCGCATGTCGCCCAATTCTTTTTCCCAAGTGGCGCGCCACTCGGGATTGGCCAACACCGCAGCCACCACAGCACCGCCGTGGATAGGTGGGTTGGAGTAGTTGGTGCGAATGACAATTTTCAATTGGCTTAACACGCGGCCACATTCTTCTTTGTCGGCGCAGACCACTGACAAAGCACCCACGCGCTCGCCATACAAGCTGAAGCTCTTGGAGAAAGAGGTGGACACGAAGAAGTTCAGGCCAGCAGCCACAAACTTGCCAATGACGGCGCCATCTTCTGCAATGCCGTGGCCAAAACCTTGGTAGGCCATGTCCAAGAAGGCAGTGAGGTTTTTGGCTTTCACGGCCGCAATCACTTGATCCCATTGGGCGGCTGTGATGTCATAGCCGGTGGGGTTGTGGCAGCAAGCGTGCAACACCACGATGGTGCCTGCAGCGGCAGCGTTGAGGCTGGCCAACATGCCGTCAAAGTTGACGCCGCGTTTTTCGGCGTCGTAGTAGGCATAGGACTCAACTTGGAAACCGGCGCTGGCAAACAGGGCGCGGTGGTTTTCCCAGCTGGGGTCAGAAATCATGACCTTGGCGTTGGGGCTGACTTTTTTCAGGAAGTCTGCGCCAATTTTGAGGCCGCCTGTGCCGCCAATGCCTTGAACAGTGGCCACGCGGCCCGATTTGACCGGCTCGCTGTCGGCGCCAAACACCAGGCTTTTAACCGCAGCGTCATAGGCGGCAATGCCGTCGATGGGCAAGTAGCCACGGGCACTGGGTTTGTCCATCATTGCTTTTTCTGCGGCTTGCACGCACTCGAGCAAGGGGAGTTTGCCGTTGTCGTCGAAATACACGCCCACACCCAAGTTCACCTTGTTGGGGTTGGTGTCGGCTGCAAATTGTTCGTTCAAACCCAAGATAGGGTCGCGGGGGGCCATTTCGACGGCGGTAAACAGAGACATGAAAAAAGTCCTTGTGAGGGGGTTGTGATTGGCGAAAATCCCAAACCTAGGTTAGGCTTTAGGGTTGCCCCTAATTTTAACGGCTCTTTCTTCCATTTTTTTCCTCCAAATTGACCCATCTCAAGAAGTTCCATGGCCGTCTCCCCCGAATCTTTTGAACCCGTCCTAGAGGTCGTCCCGTTTGTGGCGCCTGAAGGCAAATTTGTCCAATACGAAGGCTCTCCCTTCGAGTTGTACCAACCCTATCCCCCCGCGGGCGATCAGCCTACTGCCATTGAAGGCTTGGTTGAGGGACTGAACGATGGCGAAGTATTTCAAACTTTGTTGGGTGTCACCGGTTCTGGCAAGACCTTCACCATGGCCAATGTCATCGCCCAAATGGGCAAGCCTGCCATTGTTTTTGCACCCAACAAAACTTTGGCCGCGCAGCTTTATTCAGAGTTCAGAGAGTTCTTCCCCAAAAACGCGGTGGAGTATTTCGTCAGCTATTACGACTACTACCAGCCCGAGGCCTATGTGCCGCAGCGCGACTTGTTCATTGAAAAAGATTCGGCCATTAACGAGCACATTGAGCAAATGCGTTTGTCGTGCACCAAGAGTTTGATGGAGCGTCGCGACGTGGTCATCGTGGCCACCGTGTCGGCCATTTACGGCATTGGTGAGCCCGAGAGTTATCACCGCATGATCATGACCTTGCGCACGGGCGACAAAGTAGGGCAGCGCGATGTGATCTCTCAGCTCATTCGCATGCAATATCAGCGCAATGACCAAGACTTTAGCCGCGGCAAGTTCCGTGTGCGGGGCGACACCATCGATGTGTTTCCTGCGGAACATTCCGAGTTGGCGGTTCGCATTGAGTTGTTTGACGACGAGGTTGAAAGTCTGCAGTTGTTCGATCCGCTCACGGGGCGCATTCGTCAAAAAATTCCGCGTTTCACGGTTTACCCTTCAAGCCATTACGTCACACCTCGTGACAAGGTTTTGGCCGCCGTGGAAACCATCAAAGTGGAGTTGGCCGAGCGCCTCAAAGAATTGGTGGGCATGGGCAAATTGGTTGAAGCGCAGCGCTTAGAACAACGCACCCGCTTTGACCTGGAGATGCTGAGCGAAGTAGGGCACTGCAAAGGCATTGAGAACTACACGCGCCATTTGTCGGGTGCCGAACCCGGCGCTGCACCGAGCACCTTGACTGACTACATGCCGCTTGATTCCATCATGTTCTTGGACGAGAGCCATCAGATGATTGGCCAACTCAACGCCATGTACAACGGTGACCGTGCCCGCAAAACAACCCTGGTGGAATATGGCTTCAGGTTGCCCAGCGCCCTGGACAACCGGCCATTGAAGTTTGAAGAATTTGAAACCAAAATGCGTCAATGCATTTTTGTCTCGGCCACACCCGCAGACTATGAAAAAACGCACGCTGGCAAAGTGGTGGAGCAGGTGGTTAGGCCTACAGGTTTGGTTGACCCAGAGGTGGAAGTACGGCCCGCCATTCACCAGGTGGACGATGTGCTGCAAGAAATTCGCATTCGTGTGGAGAAGCACGAGCGCGTGCTCATCACCACGCTCACCAAGCGCATGGCCGAACAGCTGACCGACTATTTGTCGGACAACGGTGTGAAGGTGCGCTATTTGCACTCGGATGTGGACACCGTGGAGCGCGTTGAAATTTTGCGCGACCTGCGACTGGGTACCTTCGACGTGCTGGTGGGCATCAATTTGTTGCGCGAAGGTTTGGACATTCCCGAGGTGTCATTGGTGGCCATTTTGGACGCGGACAAAGAAGGCTTCTTGCGCTCCGAGCGAAGCCTCATTCAAACGATTGGTCGTGCGGCTCGCAATTTGCATGGCCGTGCGATTTTGTATGCCGATCGCATGACCGAATCGATGAAGAAGGCCATCGGAGAAACCGAGCGTCGCCGAACCAAGCAAGTGGCCCACAATTTGGCGATGGGCATTACACCGCGAAGCATCGTCAAACAAGTCCGTGATCTGATTGATGGTGTCTACAGCGAGAAGGCCGGCAAAGAAGCTGAACGCCTAGAGTTGGCCGCGGTTCAACGGGCCAAAGTGGAGGAGATGAGCGAGAAAGACATTTCCAAAGCCATCAAGCAGTTGGAGAAACAGATGATGGAGCACGCCAAGAACCTCGATTTCGAAAAAGCGGCCCAAGTTCGCGACCAATTGCAGATGCTCAAAGCACAGGCTTTTGGGGCCCCCGGAACCGACAACGTTGTGGTGCTGAAGGCCTGATGGAAGGGGCGGGAAGCCCTTTTCCCCTCGCCCCGAAAGACCTTCAATTCGTATTCCTACTAATCCGGTCAAGTTCTGCTATAGTCGAGCGAATTAGTCAACAACCTAGGATCAAGCCATGCGCCTCACTACCAAAGGACGATTTGCGGTGACCGCCATGATCGATTTGGCCCTGCGACAGCACTCTGGCCCAGTCACCTTGGCGGCCATCAGCCAGCGCCAAGAAATCTCTTTGTCATACCTAGAGCAGTTGTTCGGCAAGTTGCGCCGCCATCAACTGGTGGAGTCCACACGCGGTCCTGGCGGTGGTTACACCTTGGCCAAGAAGGCCTCTGACATTACCGTGGCCGACATCATTTTGTCGGTTGACGAGCCGATCGATGCCACGCATTGCGGCGGCAAAGAAAACTGCCACGGTAGCACCGGTCGTTGCATGACCCACGATTTGTGGGCCTCCCTGAACTCCCGCATGGTGGAGTTTTTGGACTCTGTCAATTTGCAAAAGCTGGTCGATGACCAATTGGCTGCAGGTCACACCGTTGAAGACAAGCCCGCCATCAAGCGCGCCATTTCGGCCATGCCTGTGGTCCAACCCATCCGCGTCAATGCGCCCAATTCTGTGTTTGCCCTGGGTAACACACTGATTAAATCTTGAGACGTTTTCAAGCATGAACTCCACACCTCATTTCCCCATTTACCTCGATTACAGCGCCACCAATCCTTGTGATCCGCGCGTGGTCGATGCCATGATTCCTTGGTTGCGTGAGCACTTTGGCAATCCCGCTTCACGCAGCCACGCCTGGGGCTGGGAAGCCGAAGAAGCCGTTGAGAAAGCCCGCAAAGACGTGGCCGACCTCATCGGCGCCGACCCGCGCGAAATTGTGTGGACCAGCGGTGCTACCGAGTCCAACAATTTGGCTTTGAAAGGCGCTGCGCAGTTTTACAAGTCTCGTGGCAAGCACCTGATTACTGTCAAGACTGAACACAAAGCCGTGCTCGACACCATGCGTGAACTCGAGCGTCAAGGATTTGAAGTCACTTACCTTGACGTTCAAGAAGACGGCTTGGTCAACCTCGACGTTTTCAAGGCCGCTTTGCGCCCCGACACCATCTTGGTCAGCGTCATGTTCGTCAACAACGAAATTGGCGTCATTCAAGACATTCCTGCCATTGGCAATATTTGCCGCGATAAGGGCATCATCTTCCATGTGGATGCCGCGCAAGCCACCGGCAAATTGCCCATTGACCTCAACACCTTGCCCGTCGATTTGATGAGCTTGGCCTCCCACAAAACCTACGGCCCCAAAGGCATTGGTGCTTTGTATGTGCGCCGTAAACCCCGTGTGCGCCTTGAAGCCCAAATGCACGGTGGTGGTCACGAGCGCGGCATGCGTTCTGGCACATTGCCTACGCACCAAATTGTGGGCATGGGCGAAGCCTTCCGCATTGCGCGTTTGGAAATGGACCAAGACATTGCCAAAGCCAAAGCATTGCAAGAACGTCTCATCAATGGTTTGAAAGACGTTGAACAGGTGTTCCTGAATGGCCACGCCACTCAGCGTGTGCCCCACAACATCAACATGAGCTTCAACTATGTTGAAGGCGAATCGCTCATCATGGGCATCAAAGGTTTGGCGGTGTCATCAGGTTCCGCCTGTACCTCTGCCAGCTTGGAGCCTAGCTATGTTTTGCGCGCTTTGGGCCGCAGCGACGAGCTGGCCCACAGCAGCTTGCGCATGACCGTGGGCCGTTGGACCACCGAAGCTGAAATTGACTTCGCCATCGAGACCATCAAAACGAATGTCGCCAAGTTGCGCGAACTCAGCCCCTTGTGGGAAATGTACAAAGACGGCGTCGACCTCAGCACCATCCAATGGGCTGCTCACTAATTAAGGAAGTAACACCATGGCTTACAGCGAAAAAGTTGTTGATCATTACGAAAACCCCCGCAACGTGGGCTCCTTTGAAAAGGGCGACGAAGACGTTGGCACTGGCATGGTGGGTGCGCCTGCCTGCGGCGACGTGATGAAATTGCAAATCAAGGTCAACCCGCAAACCGGTGTGATCGAGGATGCACGTTTTAAAACCTACGGTTGTGGCTCAGCCATTGCGTCTAGCTCTCTGGTCACTGAATGGGTGAAGGGCAAAACATTGGACGAAGCCGCTGCCTTGAAGAACAGCGAAATTGCCGAAGAGTTGGCATTGCCGCCCGTCAAAATTCACTGCTCCATCTTGGCCGAAGACGCCATCAAAGCAGCCGTAGAAGACTATAAGAAAAAACACGCAGCGGCCTGATTGGCCCTTGCTGGAAATACATCATGGCCATTTCATTGACAGAAGCTGCAGCGCGTCACGTGTCTCGTTACATCACCAAGCGCGGCAAAGGCGTGGGTGTGCGCTTGGGCGTTAAAACCACCGGCTGTTCTGGCTTGGCGTACAAACTTGAATATGTGGACGAAGTGGCACCTGAAGACGTGGTTTTTGAAGACCACGGCGTGAAGGTGCTCATCGACCCCAAAAGCTTGGCCTACATTGACGGCACCCAGCTTGATTTTGTGCGCGAAGGTTTGAACGAGGGCTTCCGTTTTAACAACCCCAACGAGCGCGATCGCTGCGGCTGTGGCGAATCGTTCCGCGTGTGATTTCACTGCAGGCGTCAGACTTCGAGCTGTTTGGCTTGCCGACAGCTTTTGCGCTCGACCGTGCGCAACTCGATTTGCAATGGAAGTCTTTGCAGCGCGAGGCACACCCCGACCGATTTGCCTCTGAAGGTGCCGCAGCCCAGCGCATTGCCATGCAATGGTCGGTGCGCATCAACGAAGCCTACAACCGGCTCAAAGACCCTCTCAAACGTGCCGCTTACTTGTGTGAGTTGCACGGTGCCGCGGTGAACGCCGAGAACAACACCAGCATGCCGCCTGCTTTTTTGATGCAGCAAATGGAATGGCGTGAAGCGCTGGACGACTGCAAAGCGATCAAGGTCCTGGATGCCAAAAGTGATGCCTTAGAAAAGCTGTTGGACGAAGTTGATGGCTCGCATGCGCAAGCCCTCAAGCAGATCGCCTCATTGATCGATGCTGATCAAAATTACACGGCAGCTGTGGGCCAGGTGAGGGCGCTCATGTTCATTGAAAAGTTTGCACAAGAAGTGCAACATCAATTAGACGCGTGCAGCTGAAGAACAAAGAATTAAAGTAAGTCATGGCACTCCTTCAAATTTCAGAACCCGGTCAGGCACCGGATCCGCACCAACGGCGCATTGCCGTCGGCATTGACTTGGGCACCACACATTCTTTGGTGGCCTCGGTACGTAACGGCGTGGCTGAGTGCTTGCCCGACGACAAAGGCCAAGTGATTTTGCCCTCCGTGGTTCGCTACTTGCCAGATCAAGGTCGTCAAATTGGGCAAGAGGCGGTGGCCAATGCTGCGCTAGATCCAGAAAACACCTTGGCTTCCGTGAAGAGATTCATGGGGCGCAGTTTGTCTGACATTGCCAACCCAGAAAAGCTGCCGTACAAGTTTGCCAGTCAAGAGGGCAGTGCTGCCAAAGGCATGCTTTCAATTCAAACCGTGCAGGGCCTTAAGTCACCAGTTGAAGTAAGCGCAGAAATTTTGGCCACGCTGCGTTACCGCGCAGAAGACACTTTCAATGATGACTTGCACGGTGCTGTGATCACGGTGCCTGCGTATTTTGACGATGCCCAACGCCAAGCCACCAAAGATGCCGCGCAAATGGCCGGCATCAATGTCTTGCGCTTGATCAACGAACCCACAGCGGCAGCCATCGCTTATGGTTTGGACAATGCCAGTGAGGGCATTTATGCCGTGTTCGATTTGGGTGGCGGCACCTTTGACATTTCCGTTTTGCGATTAACGCGCGGGGTGTTTGAAGTGATGGCCACGGGCGGTGATTCAGCTTTGGGTGGCGACGATTACGATCATGCTTTGGCCGATGCTGCATTGGCATCAATGGGCTTGCAAGATGTGCAAGTGGATTTAAGCGCAGAAGACAAAACACGTTTAAAAGCCGCAGCGCGTGCGGCCAAAGAAGCTTTGACCTCTGCGTCCGAAGTAACACTGACATGGACGCACGCAAATCAATCTCACGAAGTGAAACTGTCGCGTGCACAATTTGAAGGTGCCACTGCAGCACTGACTGCACGTTGCATGTCTGCTGTCAAGAAAGCCTTGCGCGATGCCAAGGTGAAAGCTGAAGACATTCAAGGTGTGGTAATGGTGGGGGGCTCAACCCGTATGCCGCAAGTGCAAGAAGCGGTAGCGGCTTTCTTTGGCAAACCACCGCTGAACAATTTGAACCCCGACGAAGTGGTGGCGCTGGGCGCTGCCATTCAAGCCAATCAATTGGCAGGCAATGACGCCGCTGGTGACTTGCTGCTTTTGGATGTGATTCCCTTGTCTTTGGGCATTGAAACCATGGGCGGCCTGGTAGAGCGCATCATTCCGCGCAACCAAACCATTCCCACAGCCATGGCCCAAGATTTCACCACCTACCAAGATGGTCAAACCGCCTTGGCATTGCATGTGTTGCAGGGCGAGCGCGATTTGGTGGTCGATTGCCGTAGCCTGGCCCGCTTTGAGCTGCGCGGCATTCCGCCCATGGCCGCAGGTGCAGCACGCATTCGCGTTACCTTTACGGTGGATGCCGATGGCTTGCTGAGTGTTACTGCCAAAGAACAGATTAGCGGTGTGGAGGCCAAGATCGATGTCAAACCTTCTTACGGTTTGAGTGACGATCAAATTGCCCAAATGTTGCAAGACAGTTTTACAACGGCCGAAGTGGACATGAAGGCCAGAGCCTTGGTGGAAGCGCGAGTGGATGGCGATCGCATGCTGTTGGCCACACAAAGCGCGTTGAATGCCGATGGTCAATTGTTGAGCACAGACGATCGCGCGCGCATTGAGGTGTTGATGAAAGCCTTGCGTCATACCGTAGCCACTGCCGTGGACGCGCAAGCTGTAGAGGATGCAACAGAAGCCTTGGCCAAAGCAACAGAAGCTTTTGCCGCAGAGCGCATGAACCACAGCATTCAAAAAGCCTTGTCGGGCCAAAACATCCAAAGCCTTTAAACAAAGAACACCATGCCAGTCATCAAAATCTTGCCGCACGCTGAATACTGTCCTGACGGCGCTCAAATTTCTGCGCCTGCAGGCACTAGTATTTGCGAAGCCTTGCTCGACAACAAAATCAACATCGAACATGCCTGCGACATGAGTTGCGCCTGCACCACATGCCACGTCATTGTGCGCGAAGGCTTGAACACCTTGAACGAAGCCGAAGAAACAGAAGAAGACTTGCTCGATCGTGCGTGGGGCTTAGAGCCTAACTCCCGTTTAAGCTGCCAAGCGTTTTTGGGCAAGCAAGACGTGGTCATTGAGATTCCCAAATACACCATCAATCACGCCAAAGAAAATCATTGAAGGCGTTTGACCCTCCAATGGGGTCGTCAATGCGATTACAGTTAGGCCATGCGTCAATTATTTTTAGATACCGAAACCACCGGTCTCTCCGCTGAAGGCGGCGACCGCGTCATTGAGCTCGGATGCGTTGAGTTGGTCAACCGCAAGCTCACTGGCAACAACCTGCATTTCTACTTCAACCCCGGCCGCGACAGCCATGAAGATGCCCTCAAGGTTCACGGCATCAGCAATGAATTCCTGCGCGACAAGCCCAAGTTCAAAGACGTCGTTCAAGAAATTTTGGATTACGTGCAGGATGCAGAGATCATCATTCACAACGCCGCCTTCGACGTTGGCTTCTTAAACAAAGAACTCGAGCTGTCTGGCCAGAAACCCTTCACCACGTATGTAGAAGGCGTGGTCGATACCTTGGTCATGGCCAAGCAAATGTACCCAGGTAAGCGCAACAGCCTCGATGCACTCTGCGATCGCCTGGGCGTGGACAATTCGGGCCGTACCTTGCACGGTGCCTTGCTCGATGCCGAGTTGCTTGCCGATGTGTACATCAACCTTACCCGCGGCCAAGAAGCCTTGCTCATGGAAGTAGGGGACGACGATGCCCAGGGCCGCTCAGAAGAGGCGGTCGACTTGTCTGGCTTGGTGCTACCCGTCATTCTGGCCAACACCCAAGAGCAGTCTGCTCACGAAGAGCAAATGGCCCAACTGGACAAAGCCAGCGGCGGCAAAACCATTTGGCGGCAGTTAGCCGCGTCTACCTGAAAGTTTTAAAAAGCTGCAAATGACCCAAAAAACCGTGGCATAATTTAGGGCTACGCTGAATAGCGATAGGGCGATTAGCTCAGGGGTAGAGCACTGCATTCACACTGCAGGGGTCGCAAGTTCGAAACTTGCATCGCCCACCA
>JAHEBO010000076.1 GCA_024642215.1 Limnohabitans sp. | reverse complement strand
CTTTGTCGAGCATGAAACCTGATTGATAGGTGCTGTGGGAGGTGGTTTCTTGGCGTGCGGCGGTCCCTGGGTAAATGAGCAGCTGAAGGGCCAATTTCAAGCCTGCATCTCTGGCGTGAATGGCGCAAACCGCGGCCAAAGTGCCGCCAGCACTGTCGCCTCCCACAGCCAATGCGTTAGCTTGCAGTCCCATCGATTCTGCAGATGTTGCAACCCACTGAAGCGCATCCCAGGCATCGTTGGTTGCAACGGGAAAGCGATGCTCGGGTGCAAGGCGGTAGTCCACAGAAATCACAGCGCATTGTGCGATACGCGCCAATTCACGGCACAACACATTGTGCGTTTGAATGCTGCCAATGGTGAAGCCACCGCCATGGAAATACACCAGCGCAGGGATTGGGGATGCATGAGATTTTGGGTAAGGCGCAAACAACCTGGCTTTGATCAGTTGACCATCACGCATAGGAATTCGCAAGTCCTCAACCCGGGCCATTGGGGGTTCAGGCAAATCCAAAATGCTGGCCGACATTTCATAAAACAAACGCGCTTGTTGGGCATTCAACAAGTACATCGGTGGGCGCCCTGCCCGTTCAATGTTGCGCAGAACCAAGCGCATGGATTCGGTCAGCCGGCTGTGAGGGTTGTGGTGTGAGCTCATGGTGGCTTTTTTATCGCCAATGTGACTTTTTCAGGGTTGTAGAGGCTGACTTGAAACGCGTCATGCAGTAGAGTTGATCGTAACGCATTCAGAGAAAATACCATGGCTTTCATCAACTACGTGACCCAGATTCAGATCGACTTCGGCGCAATCCAACTTTTAAAACAAGAGTGTGAGCGCGTCGGCATCCACAAACCTCTCATCGTGACCGACCAAGGGGTGAAGGCCGCAGGCATTTTGCAGAATGCCTTGGATGCGCTGCCAGGCATTCAGGTTGCGGTATTTGACCAAACCCCCTCCAATCCCACTGAGGCCGCTGTGCGTGCGGCCAGCGAGGTCTACAAGGCCCAGGGTTGTGATGGCTTGATTGCGGTGGGAGGTGGTTCCTCCATTGACTGCGCGAAATGTGTGGCCATTGCCGTCACGCACGAAGGCCCCCTCAAAACCTACGCCACCATTGAAGGCGGCTCACTCAAAATTACAGACCGTGTCGCACCGCTCATTGCAGTACCCACCACCAGTGGCACCGGCAGCGAAGTGGCGCGTGGCGCTATCTTGATTGTGGACGATGGTCGAAAGCTGGGCTTTCACTCATGGTTCATCGTTCCCAAAGCTGCCATTTGCGATCCCGAGCTAACCTTTGGTTTGCCGCCCATGCTCACTGCCGCAACAGGCATGGATGCCATTGCCCATTGCATGGAAACGTTCATGGCACCGGCCTTTAACCCGCCAGCAGATGGCATTGGTTTGGATGGCCTGCAACGGGCTTGGGCACACATAGAACGCGCTACAAAAAACGGCCAAGACAAAGAAGCGCGCATGCACCTCATGAGTGCCTCGATGCAAGGGGCCATGGCCTTTCAAAAGGGCTTGGGTTGCGTTCACTCGCTCAGTCACAGTTTAGGTGGGGTCAATCCCCGCTTACACCACGGCACTTTGAATGCGATGTTCTTGCCTGCAGTCGTTCAGTTCAATGCGCTTGCTGAAACCGTGCAAAAAGAAAATCGATTGAACCGCATGGCGCAAGTCATGGGTTTAACCTCCGGCTCAGACATTCCGCAAGCCATTCAAGACATGAGTGCGCGTCTAGGCCTGCCAGCAGGCTTGAGAGCCATGGGGGTCACTGAGTCACAATTTGATGCTGTGATTCACGGCGCGATGGCCGATCACTGCCACAAAACCAATCCCCGCATTGCAAGTCCCGACGAATACAGAGAGATGCTCTCTGCCTCGATGTAATCAAAGGTCTTGCACGCAGGCCATGTCTGGTTTTTCTAACCAAGCTGCAAATTCATCCGCCAGTTGTTGACTGGCTGAACTAGCAGCTTGCCAAACTTTGACCCTGGCCTGCAAATTTTGGCCGTAAGTTGCAAAGTCCGTTCGATCCGGCAACTTGCCATTGGGAAGCGTTTTAACCCATTCAGGATTAGGGGCCAATACCAGGGTGTTGTTAAGGAATGAAGTGGCTTTGTGCCGCCATTTCAAAGCTTTGTCGAGCCATCCTGGCACCACCGCTTTTTGAAAATGGGGATACACCACCAAGCCACTGGGTGTGTTGTCATTTGCAGCATTGCACCAATCAAGGTGCAAGTGGTAATCCGTGATGCCACCATCCCAGTAAGCGCCAGGCGGTGCGCCTTCAATGTCATGCACAGCCTTCAAAACAAATGGAATGGCACAACTGGCTTGCAGCACATCCATGAAATTCGAAGATGTCAGGGGCAATTGCCGAGTTGCGTAATCTTGTGTGCCAAAAGGCAATGAGCCAGCAGATGAAAACACCACGCGCTCTAAAGATGCCCCCATGGCTTTGCGACTGATCAGATTGCTTAAAAATGCGCCACCATAGCCTAAGGGGCTTAAGACAGAATGTTCTCGATGAAGCAAACCCTTGCCACGAGACGTCAAAACATGAAGGCGAAAACGTGGATGGGTCAACAAGGGTTCAACCAGGCCGCCATAAAACAAATCTAAATTTTCACGAAATGATTCGCTGACTTGCTGGGCACTGGGAAACTTTTCGCCGGGTTTCAGTTCATAGTGTTGATGTATGTAATCGTGTTCAAGTCGCAACAATCCAGCGCGACTTTCTGGTAAACAGGCCGTTGCCATGCGCCATGCACCAATGGAGGCGCCCACCAAATCAATCGCTTGCTGACTGGTCGTCAACCACTCGTTGAACATGAATCGATCAAGCGGACCAAGGATCAAGCCTTTAGGACCTCCTGCTGCTGCAGGAATCACACCGACATCGGATGCACTGAGCCCATGCAAAGCCAGGTGCAGCTTGGCTTGAGGGCCAGCATAGATGGCAAGGGCTTTCATACTTTGCCTCAACCCTTGTTTTGCAACTTGGCAAACGCAGAGGCCATGGCACCTTGTCCTAAGTTGCCAGACTGGCTAGGGCCTTGTGAACGTTGGTGCTGATGACCTTGACGCGGTCCGCCCTCAAACTTGTTTTCTCGTCCACGCTGGGCGCCTGATGGAGCCGCATCGTTGAGTTTCATGGTGAGGCCAATGCGCTTGCGCGCCACGTCCACTTCTGTCACTTTAACCTTGACAATGTCACCGGTCTTCACCACTTCACGTGCGTCGGTGATGAACTTGTTGCTGAGTTGACTGACGTGAACTAAACCATCTTGGTGAACACCTAAATCGACGAAGGCGCCAAAAGCTGCCACGTTGCTGACTGTGCCTTCCAAAATCATGCCTTCTTTCAAGTCACGAATGTCATCCACACCGTCATTGAAGCGTGCCACTTTGAAATCTGGACGAGGATCACGGCCAGGTTTTTCCAACTCAACCAAAATGTCTTTGACCGTAATGACACCAAACTTATCGTTGGCAAACAATTCAGGGCGCAAGGTTTTGAGCATGTCTGCGCGGCCCATGACGTTTTCAACGGGCTGCGCCACCTTGGCCATGATGGCTTCCACCACGGGATA
>JAHEBO010000061.1 GCA_024642215.1 Limnohabitans sp. | reverse complement strand
GGCCGCTACGAAGAAGGCAAGCGCAACGACGACCACGTGTTGAAGGGCAATACCTACAAAATCTTGGCCGTTGAAGAAGGCAAGCTGATTGAAAAAGAAGTGCCCATGTTGAACGCGTTGAATGAAGTTCTGCGTGACGACTACATCGTTGATTCCAAAGGCGGCATTGAGCGTTGGAACCGCGTGATTGAAAAGGCCGGCATTTCCTTCAAACTCACAGCGCCTCACAAAGCTTTCCACCGCAACATCGGTTCTTTGTCTGGCTCCAAAATCACGCCCGATGGCCGTGTGGTCACCAGCGAAGAGTGGATGGCCAAAGTGGGCGAGTGGTTGCCCACCAACGAAGACCGCGCTTATGTCGGCAGCCTGATGGGCCGCGTCACTGAGCCAGGCAAGTTTGCCAACTGGATTGCCCCTCCTGTCATGGGCATCAACCGTCAGCCTGTAGACTTCGACTACGTTCGTTTCAGCTGAGATCTGATTCAAAAAGATCCAACACACACGCCATGACCACAGAAGCCGTTTTAATTCAGCAACATCTGATTGACCCAGAGATCTGCATTCGTTGCAACACCTGCGAGGCTACTTGCCCCGTAGGCGCCATCACGCATGACTCTCGCAATTACGTGGTCGATGCTGAAAAATGCAATCTGTGCATGGCCTGTGTGCCACCTTGCCCCACAGGCTCGATTGACAACTGGCGCAGCATGCCCAAGGCCAAGGCCTATTCCATCGAAGAGCAACTGACATGGGATGACTTGCCTGCTGCCTTGAGCGAAGCAGAACTTCAAGCCATGGGCGTGGATGGCCAAGCTGTTGCAGCGGCTCCTGACGTTGAGGCTGCGCCCGCACAAGCGGTCAATTCCTCCGGTGAGTCTGTGTTCAATTCGGCCGCATACGGATCGACATTGCCACCGTGGTCCGCAGCGCACGCATACACCAACTTGTACGGCCCCAAAACGCCCACACAAGCCATCGTGGTGGGTAACTTCAAAGTGAACGAAGCCGGTACGTCTAACGAAACCCATCACATCGTGATTGATTTCGGCAGCATGCCCTTCCCCGTGTTGGAAGGCCAGTCTGTGGCCATCGTGCCGCCAGGTGTGGATGCTTCTGGCAAGCCGCACCACGCACGCCAGTACTCCATTGCCAGCCCCCGCAATGGCGAGCGCGCTGGTTACAACAATTTGTCTTTGACGGTGAAGCGCGTGGTGGAAGACCACGACGGCAAGCCTGTCAAAGGCGTATGCTCCAACTATTTGTGCGATGTGAAAGTGGGCGATACGCTCCAAGTGATTGGCCCGTTTGGTAGCAGCTTCTTGATGCCCAACCACCCCAAGTCCAACATCGTCATGATCTGCACCGGTACCGGCAGTGCGCCCATGCGCGGCATGACCGAGTGGCGTCGTCGTTTGCGTCAAACGGGCAAGTTTGAAGGCGGTAAATTGATGTTGTTCTTTGGTGCGCGCACGCAAGAAGAACTGCCGTACTTTGGTCCGCTGCAAAAGTTGCCCAAAGATTTCATCGACATCAATTTTGCGTTCTCGCGCACGCCAGGTCAGCCCAAGCGCTATGTGCAAGACGCCATGCGTGAGCGCGCTGCCGATTTGGTGGCGCTCTTGAAAGACCCCAACACGTACTTTTATGTGTGCGGTTTGAAGAGCATGGAAGAAGGCGTTGTCTTGGCTTTGCACGACGTGGCCACCCAAGCGGGACTCAATTGGGACCAATTGGGCGGAACGCTCAAAAAAGAAGGCCGTTTGCACCTAGAAACTTATTGAGTTTCTAACCCGGACTTCTGAGTATTCATTGAATTTCAGAAGTTTCACGCCGTCTGAAAGGCGGACAAGCACCAATGACTTTGATTCATTGGTACTATCCGCCCATGAGTTCCAGACCCTCCATTGATGTTGCCGTTGTCATGCGGCGTGAGCGCGTGCAGGGTGACATGGCCAAATGGCAGACTTGGCGCTGGATTCTGGACGACGTCACGCCCCACGAAGAAGGCTTTGGCAGCCAGCCCAAGTGCTTGCGCGAAGGTGAGGACGGTGCGCTTTGGCTGTTTCCCAATTTCAAAGTCGAGTTGTATCCAGACGATGCAGAAGGCTACCTTTTGAACGTTACCTCGCCGGACCCCTGTTTTTTTGTGATGTGGCGTATGGAAGAGCAAGCCGCCTTGAGCGACGACCTGGTAGCCGTGCCCGAACGCGTCTCACTCAGTTATCACGATGCAGGTCGCTGGCTCGATGCCCAAGAAACCATCGAGCAAGTACCAGCTTCACCTGACATTGTTGAATGGGTGCGCGAGTTTGCCAAACAGCACTACACCCCTGAGGTGAAACGGCGTCAACGTCCTCAAAGCTTTCAAGCTCTGACGGATCGCTTTGGCCAGCCCGCCAAAGTGAGCACCAGCGATCGATCCGGTCGCAAGACGGAGGGCTCATGAGCCAAGACAACGCGTCGGATGCGGGTGGATTTTTCAGTCGGTGGTCACAGCGCAAACAAGCCGTCAAGCAAGGCATCACCCTGCCAGAAGCTCAAGCGGCTGATTCGAATCAGGCCGACAAGCCGCTGCCGCTGCAGCAAGCTTCAGCAGGCGCCAGTGATCCGTTGCAGACTGTCCAGGAATCTGCACCCGTTCCTACGCTTGAAGATGTGGCCAAGCTCACGCCTGAGTCTGATTTCTCGTCCTTTATGACGCAAAACGTGCCGTCGGAAGTCAAGAATGCGGCCGTCAAAAAGCTTTTTGCCGATCCCCACTTCAACATCATGGATGGCTTGGACATCTACATTGGCGACTACAACACACCGGATCCCCTGCCAGAGGGCATGTTGGCCAAAATGGTCGGTGCTCAATTTTTGGGTTTGGTGAAAGCCCCCGAAGATGTGGCACAGTCCGATGCACGTCCCTCAGTTTCACTCAATCCCCCAGAAGCCAAGTTGTCAGCATCTGCTGAAATCACGACTGATGCGCCTGCGCCTCTAAAAATTGATCCCGTTCAACATGACCACACTCATTTGCGATTGCAATCAGACGATGCCCCTGCAGCCCCAGAAGCTGGGCCAAGCGCTGGGTGAATCGCTCACACTGCACACCACCCTTTGCCGCAAAGAAGCGGGTGCCTTTCAAAAGGCCATTCAGTCTGGGCAAGAGGTGGTGGTGGCTTGCACGCAAGAAAAACAGCTCTTCTCTGAATTGGCCAGCCAAACAGAAGGTGCCATTTCGCCTATCAAGTTTGTCAACATTCGTGAAGCAGGCGGCTGGAGCCGAGACGCCAAGAATGCATCACCTAAGTTAGCCGCTTTGCTGGCCGCAGCACATTTGCCAGAACCCGATCCTGTGCCCGTGGTGCCTTTCAAAAGCGAAGGCCGTTTGTTGATCATTGGCGCTTTGGATGCCGCAGAAAAAGCAGCGGCACTTGTGTCCGATGTGTTGCAAGTGGTGATCTTTGCCCAAGGCCCAGGCGATGCGGGGGGCGCGCAAACGCGGCAGTACCCCATTGTCTCGGGACAATTGCAAAAGCTGAGTGGTTGGCTAGGTGCATTTGATGTGACGTGGACCGACAACAACCCCATCAACTTGGACTTGTGCACGCGCTGCAATGCATGCGTGGAAGCGTGTCCAGAGAACGCCATTGGCTTAGATTACCAAATCGACTTGAACGCCTGTCAATCGCACCGCGCTTGCGTCAAGGTGTGTCAGTCGGCTGGCGCCATTGACTTCAACCGCACAGCCGCCGAATTCAGCGAAAAGTTTGATTTGATTTTGGACCTCAGAACCCGCACAGGCGCCGCCACATTTTTACAGCATGCGCCGCCTCAAGGTTATTTCAAATGGGATGGCAAAGACCTTGGCACGCTGCTCAAATTGCGCGACATGGTGGGCGAGTTTGAAAAGCCCAAATTCTTTGTTTACAAACAAAAACTTTGCGCACACAGCCGCAACGAAACTGTCGGTTGCAACGCCTGCGTGGACATTTGCTCGGCCGAAGCCATTGCCAGCGACAAGTCGCGTCAACAAATCAAGGTCAATCCTAATTTGTGCGTGGGTTGCGGCGCTTGCACTACCGTCTGTCCTACAGGCGCTTTAACCTATGCCTATCCCAAGGCGCAAGAGCAAGGTTTGAAAATCAAAACACTTTTGTCGACCTACCATGCGGCAGGTGGACAAGATGCCGTGCTCTTACTGCACAGCCAAGAGGCGGGCCAAAAGTGTGTTGAAGAACTGGGCCGTGCGGCGCAATTGAAATTGGCCCATGGCTTGCCTGCGCACGTCATACCCATGTCGCTCTGGCACACCGCCAGTTTGGGCATGGAGGTTTGGCTGACGGCCATCGCTTATGGCGCCAAACAAGTGCTGGTGCTGTCCACGCATGAAGAAGCGCCGCAGTATTTGGATGGCCTTGAAGCACAAATGGCCGTGGCGCAAAGCCTGTTGAACGGCTTGGGTTACGCCGGCATTCACTTTCAAGTGCTGCAGGCCAAAAACGCCATGGACCTTGAGTCGGGCTTGCAGGCGAGTCAATTGACCATGTCACACAACAAGCCTGGTACGCCCAAGGCCTTGGCCAAATTTGCGGTGGCCCCTGAAAAACGAAGCACGCTCGAATTGGCACTGGACCATTTGAGTGAACATGCGCCCACAGTCTTAACGGTTGACAGCAGCGTCATTGCTTTGCCCAAGCCTTCGCCACTGGGTGGGCTCAAGGTGAATGCCGAAAAGTGCACTTTGTGCTTAAGCTGCGTCAGCGCTTGCCCGTCTAGCGCGCTGCAAGACAATCCTGATCTGCCGCAACTTCGTTTCATCGAGAAAAATTGCGTTCAATGCGGATTGTGTGCCACCACTTGCCCCGAAGATGCCATTGAATTGGTGCCTAGGTTTTTGCGCACGCCAGAGCGCAAACAAGCGCAAGTGCTCAACCAGTCGCAGCCTTATGCTTGTGTGCGCTGCGCTAAACCCTTTGGTACCCTAAAAGCCATTGAAGCCATGTTGGGTAAATTGGCAGGTCACAGCATGTTCCAAGGTGCTGCCCTAGAGCGCTTAAAAATGTGCAGCGATTGCCGCGTCATCGACATGTATTCGAATGCGGACGAAGCCAAAATTGCCAACATTCCACCCAAATTGTGAGCCTAGCTTCGCTTCATTCATTGCAACTTTTAAACTGAAACTGCCACTGTCATGAATTCCAATTTGCAATCTTCTTCGGCGTTGGATGAAGAAACCGCTCGCGCCGAAATTTATGGCTTGCTGGCGCTGTTGTATTACCAAGTGCCTGCACCTGAATTGCTGGCGCAATTGCGTGTAGCCGTAACCGATGCGCCCGTGGGCGGAAGTTTTTTAGAAGAGCCCTGGCGTCAAGTGGTCAAGGCAGCACGTGAGGCCAGTGACCTCCAAATCGCCGAAGAGTACAACGCATTGTTTGGGGGGGTGGGCAAACCAGAAATTTATCTGTATGCCTCGCATTACGTCAGTGGCTTTTTAAATGACAAGCCCGTGGCACGTTTGCGCGAAGATTTGGCCAATTTGGGCCTCGAACGCGACGACAGCATGTCCGAAACGGAAGATCACTTTGCCTGCTTGTGCGAAGTCATGCGCTACCTGATTGCTGGCGACGATGTGTCGGTGTCAAACCTCACCAACCAGCGGGAATTCTTTGCCAAACACATCCAACCGTGGTCGCAGGACATGACGGAGGTCATGGTCAAGCATCCCAAGGCACAATTTTTCTTTCATTTGGCCGAGTTCACTCAATCTTTCTTGAGCATTGAAGCGCAGGGATTTGATTTGCTTACTTGAAGGCAGGTTTTAAGGGTTTTCCCATTGTGTGCATCCCGCGAAATGATACGATCGAAGGGTATGCAAAGTATTTCCTAGGCATTCATCAGAGGAAGCATTCATGAGCGCTCAAAACCCAAAATTGTCACGCCGCACGTTGTTCGCAGGCGCAGGTACCGTCGGTGCAGTGGCGGCCGCCACCAGCATGTTGCCATCTGTGCAAAACATCGCACCCCAAATTCTTCAAAAAGCCAAGCCCGAACGTGGCGGTGGCTACGAGCTTTCAGAGCACGTCAAACGTTACTACAAGACCACCTTGGTCTAAGTCCCTTTCAAACACTCACCTCCTTTGGAGAGTTCCATGTTGTTGACCAAAAAGAATTCAGGCACCTCGGGTGCCGCATCGTCACCGTTTGTGCACAGCTTGCGCCGCGGCTTAACACAGGCCCTTCCCACTTTGGACCGTCGCACTTTCTTGCGCCGTTCTGGCTTGGGTGTAGGTGTCGGCCTGGCCGCATCGCAACTGAGCTTGGTGAAAAAAGCCCAGGCCAGTAATGGCGCTACAGGCATCTTAGGTGCAGGCAAAGTTGAAGTGAAGCGCACGGTTTGCACGCACTGCTCTGTGGGCTGTGCAGTGGACGCGGTTGTTGAAAACGGTGTATGGGTTCGTCAAGAAGCAGTTTTTGACTCCCCCATCAACTTGGGAGCGCATTGCGCCAAGGGTGCTGCATTGCGCGAGCACGGTCACGGTGAATACCGTCTGCGCTACCCCATGAAGTTGGTCAACGGCAAATACGAGCGTATCAGCTGGGACGTGGCGCTCAAAGAAATCAGCGAACGCATGATGGATCTGCGCAAAGCCAGCGGCCCCGACAGCGTTTATTTCATTGGCTCCTCCAAGCACAACAATGAACAAGCGTATTTGATGCGCAAATTTGTGAGTTTCTGGGGCACCAACAACACCGATCACCAAGCGCGTATTTGTCACTCCACCACGGTGGCAGGTGTGGCCAATACATGGGGCTACGGCGCCATGACCAATTCGTACAACGACATGCAAAACAGCAAGTGCGCTTTGTACATTGGCTCTAACGCTGCAGAGGCTCACCCTGTCAGCATGTTGCACATGCTGCATGCCAAAGAAAACGGTTGCAAGATGATCGTGGTCGACCCACGTTTCACACGCACTGCAGCCAAGGCCGATGAGTATGTTCGCATTCGCTCTGGTACCGACATTCCCTTCTTGTTCGGCATCCTGTATCACATCTTCAAAAATGGTTGGGAAGACAAGAAGTACATCAACGACCGCGTGTATGGCATGGATGCTGTCAAAGCTGAAGTCTTGGCCAAGTGGACTCCCGAGAATGTGGAAGAAGCTTGTGGTGTGAAAGAAGAGCAAGTTTTCAAAGTGGCCAAAATGCTGCACGAAAACAACCCCAGCACCGTTGTGTGGTGCATGGGCCAAACACAGCACACCATTGGCAATGCCATTGTTCGCGCCTCTTGCATCTTGCAATTGGCTTTGGGCAATGTGGGCAAGTCAGGTGGCGGTACCAACATTTTCCGCGGCCACGACAACGTGCAAGGCGCCACTGACGTGGGCCCTAACCCCGACTCATTGCCTGGCTACTACGGTTTGGCTGAAGGCTCATGGAAGCACTTTGCCAAAGCGTGGGGCGTTGACTTTGAGTGGATCAAAGGCCGCTATGCCACACCTGCCATGATGGGCAAGAATGGCATTACTGTGTCACGTTGGATTGATGGTGTGCTCGAGAAAAACGAACTCATCGATCAAGACAGCAATTTGCGTGGTGTGTTTTATTGGGGTCATGCACCCAACTCGCAAACACGTGGTTTGGAAATGAAGCGCGCCATGGACAAGCTCGACTTGTTGGTGGTGGTCGATCCTTATCCTTCCGCCACCGCTGCCATGGCTGCCATGCCTGGCAAACCAGAAGATTTGAACCCCAACCGTGCGGTGTATTTGTTGCCCGCCGCCACCCAGTTTGAAACCAGTGGTTCATGCACGGCCTCCAACCGTTCTTTGCAATGGCGTGACAAGGTGATTGAGCCCTTGTGGGAAAGCCGCTCAGATCACATGATCATGTATCAATTGGCCGACAAACTGGGCTTTGGCAAAGAGTTGGTCAAGAACTACAAATTGCAAAAAGTCAAAGGCATGGATGAGCCCGTGCCAGAAGACATCCTGCGCGAAATCAACAAGTGCGTGTGGACCATTGGCTATACAGGTCAAAGTCCAGAGCGCCTCAAAGCGCACATGCGCAACATGCATCTGTTCGATGTCAAAACGCTGAAGTCAAAAGGCGGCAAAGACAAAGAAACTGGCTACGACTTTGGTGAAGATTACTTTGGCTTGCCATGGCCGTGCTGGGGCACACCCGAGCTCAAGCACCCAGGCTCTCCCAACTTGTACGACACCTCAAAGCACGTGATGGATGGCGGCGGTAATTTCCGCGCCAACTTTGGCATTGAGCGTGAAGGCAAATCCTTGTTGGCCGAAGATGGCTCACACTCCAAAGGCGCCGACATCACCACGGGCTACCCCGAACTCGATCACGTCTTGCTCAAGAAATTGGGCTGGTGGGGTGAGCTCACAGAAGACGAGGCCAAAGCAGCCGAAGGCAAAAACTGGAAGACAGATTCCTCTGGGGGCATGATCCGTGTGTTCATGCAAAACCACGGTTGCCATCCCTTTGGCAATGCCAAGGCCCGTGCCGTGGTGTGGAACTTCCCCGATCCCATTCCTCAGCACCGCGAGCCCTTGTATGGCACACGTGCCGACATGGCAGCCAAGTACCCTACGCACGACGACAAGAAGGCGTTTTGGCGTTTGCCCACTTTGTACAAAACCATTCAAGACAAGAACATTGCAGACAAGGTCTACGAGAAGTTCCCACTCATCATGACCTCTGGTCGTTTGGTCGAGTACGAAGGCGGCGGCGAAGAGACCCGCTCCAATCCATGGTTGGCCGAGTTGCAGCAAGAGATGTTTGTCGAAATCAATCCGCAAACAGCTTCTAAGCGCGGTATTCGAAATGGCGAACGCGCATGGGTCAAAACACCCACAGGTGCGCGTTTGAATGTGCAAGCGCTGGTCACAGAGCGCGTTGCGCCTGACACGGTGTTCTTGCCTTTCCACTTCTCAGGTCGTTGGCAAGGTGCCGACATGCTGGCGCATTACCCCAGCGGCGCAGCACCTATCGTGCGCGGCGAAGCCATCAACACAGGCACCACTTACGGCTACGACAGCGTCACCATGATGCAAGAAACCAAAACCACCGTTTGCGATGTGGAGAAGGCTTAAGGCTTTCACCACACACAGGAGTAAAACATGGCAAGAATGAAATTTATCTGTGATGCAGAGCGCTGCATTGAATGCAATGGTTGCGTCACGGCTTGTAAAAACGAGCACGAAGTGCCTTGGGGCGTCAACCGCCGCCGCGTGGTCACTTTGAACGATGGTGTGCCCGGCGAAAAATCCATTTCAGTTGCGTGCATGCATTGTTCAGATGCACCCTGCATGGCAGTGTGTCCCGTCAATTGTTTCTACCGCACCGAAGAGGGTGTGGTCTTGCACGACAAAGATGTCTGCATCGGTTGCGGTTACTGCTCTTACGCATGCCCCTTTGGTGCGCCTCAATTCCCAAGCTCTGGCACTTTTGGTGTGCGCGGCAAAATGGACAAATGCACGTTCTGTGCAGGCGGCCCCGAAGCCAACGGCAGTCAAGCCGAATTTGAAAAATATGGTCGCAACCGTTTGGCCGAAGGTAAGTTGCCTGCTTGTGCCGAAATGTGTTCTACCAAAGCCTTGCTCGCGGGTGACGGCGATGTGGTGGCCGACATCTTCCGCAACCGCGTGGTGCAACGCGGCAAAGGCGCAGAAGTTTGGGGCTGGGGTACTGCCTACGGCAGCAAAACCGACTCGAAAGGCGCCAAGTCATGAGCCGCTCAAAACAAACATTGACCGCCTGTCTCATCGCAATGGCTGCAGTGGCTTTAAGCGCCTGCGGCGACAAAGCGCAAGAGTTGGCGGGTCAACCCAAACTAGACGCGGCGCCTTACACCGGTACCGGCGTGGCAGCCTTCACCTCAGGTGATTGGAAAGCTGGCGACAAAAACAGTTGGGTTCAAAAACTCAAAGTCCGTGCCCAATATGGCATGAACGACCACAGCCGTTCTAACTGAACGCGGGAGTCTCACCATGAACCGATTTTCGGTAAGTCAAAGCCTTAAGCTGCTTGCAGCTGGCTGGATGTTGGGGGCTGCGCTCAGTGTCATCGCCCAAACGCCTGCGCCAGTTGCTGCTTCACCTGCAGTAGCACCCACACCCGCCAAGGCAGATGCCGGCGGCGTGCAAAGTGCCAATATTTTTTCCATCGCACCCGATGCCAACACCGACCCTAAATACGCAGACCAAAACAATGGTGAGCGCAGCAAGGTCCAACCTGGCAACAATGCCCCCATGTGGCGCCAAGTGGGCGCAGGTGTCACCGGTTACAGCAGCTTGCCTGTGACGCAGGCGCCTGAAGCGGGCAACCTCATTCAACCCTTTGTGCAATACCCAGGTGCCAAGCTCACCAACGCGGGTGAGGCATGGCGACAAGTTCGCAACAATTGGATCATTCCTTACGGTGGCGCCTTGTTGTTGATTGTTGCCGGTGCCATTGCACTGTTTTATTGGGGCAAAGGCACCATTGCTGTTCATGGCACACCCACTGGCCGCAAGATAGAACGCTTTACGCCGCTAGAACGCTCTGCGCACTGGGCCAATGCCATCGCCTTCGTGTGCTTGGCTGTTTCTGGCGTGGTCATGGCCTTTGGCAAGTTCTTCATTCAACCCATCATTGGCACAGTCTTGTTTGGCTGGATCACTTATTTGTTGAAAAACCTTCATAACTTTGCAGGTCCCTTGTTTGCGGTCTCTTTGATCATTGTGTTTGTTACTTTTCTCAAAGACAATTTCCCAAGCAAAGAAGACTTCACCTGGTTGATCAAAGGGGGTGGCCTCTTGTCAGAACATGAAGTGCCATCTCATCGTTTCAATGCAGGCGAAAAAGTGGTGTTTTGGTTCGGCGTTTTAGGTTTGGGCTTGATTGTGGTGGCATCTGGTTTGGTGCTGGATAAACTCATTCCGGGCCTGGTTTACGAGCGCAGTACCATGCAAATCGCCAACATGGTTCACGGCGTTGCCACCATTGTCATGATGCTCATGTTCATGGGGCACATCTACATGGGCACCATTGGCATGGAAGGCGCCTACAGCGCCATGAAAGACGGCTACGTCGATGAAACATGGGCCAAAGAACACCATGAACTTTGGTACAACGACATCAAAGCAGGCAAAATTCCTGCGCAACGCTCCAGCGAAGCCGGTACACACAGCAGCACCGTTTCGCCATCGGCATCGGTTTGAAGTTTGAGGATCTAGACATGACAAAACCATTCATCAACCTTGCCTGCTTGTTGCTGGTTTCCTGCTTCAGTGCATCGGTGATGGCCAAGTTGCCAGCCCCTAGCGACGAAGCCAAGGCCAAGGCCGCCGAAGCGGCTGCTAAAACAGCGCATGGTGACAAAATTGCTGCGTTTCAACTTTGCAAGTCCCGTGAAAAAGTAGCGGCACACTATTACAAAACGGCCAAGGCCAGTGGCAAGCAAACGACACCGCCTGTCGCTACGCCAGCCTGCGTGGATCCTGGTCCTTACGTTGCGGCGGCACCTGGTGCGCCAGCGGTGGCTGCAGCGTCCGCTGCACCCGCCAAGCCTGGCACGTCACCCGCAGCGCCTGCTGCTACACCCGCTAAAAAATCCTGATTTTTCCCTGAGTTCGTCAGGCCAAAAGTCCCTCGCTGAGTCAGCGCGGGACTTTTTCCGTTAGGCTCATGCCTGAACTTTGAATTACCCATGTCGCTTTTTACCCCTCTCAAACCACGCTTGACCCATGCCCGCGCAGAACTGACGCGACAGATTGAGGTGGTCAATGAGTTCGGTGAAAAATCGCACGTTCACATTCCAGCCGAACGTGCACTCACGGTTTATTTGGACAAGCGTGAACTGGTCACTCTCATGACTTTGGGTGCCAGCCCCGAGTTTTTGGTGTTGGGGTTCTTGCTTAACCAACGCCTCATTCAATCGGCCAGTGAAATTGAATCCATCACCGTCGACTGGAGCTTGGGTGAAGGTGAAATGGGTCAGCCTGGTGTGGCGGCCATCAAAACACGTGAAGGTCAAAGTCAAGCTGGCAGCAAAACGGCTGCACGGGTGGTGACCACAGGTTGTGGCCAAGGCAGTGTGTTTGGTGATTTGGTGAACGACATCGATGCCATCCAATTGCCCGCTGAATCCAGCATTGACCAGGCCACCTTGTATGCATTGGTCAATGCCATCCGCGTTCAAGAAACGACTTACAAATCTTCTGGTTCTGTGCACGGTTGTGCCTTGTTCAAAGGCGCTGAGATGCTCATGTTTGTCGAAGATGTTGGCCGACACAATGCCGTCGATACCATTGCCGGCTGGATGGCCATGAACGATATCAGCGGTGACGACAAGGTGTTTTACACCACCGGACGTCTCACCAGTGAGATGGTCATCAAGTCCGCACAAATGGGTGTGCCCATTGCTGTGTCTCGCAGCGGCATTACCCAAATGGGCTTGGAAGTGGCACAACGTGTGGGCCTTTGTGCCATTGGCCGCGCCACCAACAAGCGCTTCTTGTGCTTTAGCGCTGCACATCGCATGACCTGGCAAACTGAATTGGCCGAAAACGCCGTCAAGTCAGTTGCAAATGACTAAGCCACTTACGCAGACAGATGTGCCTTCATGGCAGTTAGCCCTTCAATTGGGTTGGCGAAATCTGTGGCGCGATTTTCGCGCGGGTGAATTGAATTTACTGCTGGTGTCTGTGGTGCTGGCCGTTGCAGCGCTGTCGGCTGTTGGATTTTTTGCAGACCGTTTGCAGGCGGGACTATGGCGCGACGCTCGTCAATTGTTGGGGGGTGATGCGGTTGTCGTGAGCGACAAGGCCACGCCTCAAATATTTCTTGAGCAAGCCAAGTCATTGGGCTTGAAAACGCAAACCACATTGAATTTCCCCAGCATGGCGCGCGCTGACGACGCCAAAGGGGGGGGCGCCAAACTGGTCGCCTTGAAAGCCGTCGCAGAAGGCTACCCTTTGCGCGGCAACTTGAGCTTGTTCAAGGTGAATTCACAGCAGGCTTCAGTTGTCAGTGACGACGTGATGATCACCCGCGAAGTGCCCAAGCCAGGCACTGTTTGGGTCGACCCTGCCTTGTTGGAAGGGCTGAATTTGCAATTGGGCGATCGCTTGTGGTTGGGCGACAAAGATTTTCAAATCACTGCGCTCATTGAACGAGAGCCTGATCGGGGTGCCAGTTTTATGAATTTTGCGCCGCGCGTCATGTTGCATCAACAGGATGTGGCGGCTACGGGTTTGGTACAACCCGCCAGTCGCATCAGTTATCGCTTTGCCGTGGCCGGTGCAGAAGACCAGCGCGATGTGCAACAGTTTTTGAACTGGGCCCGCGAACAGGTGCTGCTTCCCAGCATTCGGGGCGTGCAAATCGAGTCCATGGAAAGTGGTCGCCCCGAAATGCGCCAAACCTTAGACCGCGCCGAAAAGTTTTTGAACCTGGTGGCCTTGTTGGCGGCTTTGCTGTGTGCTGTCGCTGTGGCACTGGCAGCGCGCACTTTTGCTGCGCGGCATTTGGATGGCTGCGCCTTGCTGCGGGTGTTGGGGCAAAGTCAAAGCACGCTCACTTTGGCTTATGGTTTTGAGTTTGTCACAGCGGGTTTGTTGGCCAGCTTGATGGGACTGGCCTTGGGCTTTGGCATTCACCATGCCTTTGTTTGGTTGTTGGCGGGACTTGTGGATGCGCAATTACCGCCAAGCTCTGGCGCACCTGCCCTATTGGGTTTAGGCATGGGCTTAACCTTGTTGTTGGCCTTTGGTTTGCCACCTGTTTTGCAATTGGCCAAAGTGCCTGCGATTCGCGTCATTCGGCGTGACATGGGTGGTTTACAGCCTGCATCAATGGGGGTGCTGTTAACAGGGCTCTTGGGCTTTGCGGCTGCCTTGATGTGGGCCAGCCGTGATGTGAAGCTGGGTTTATTGACCGTGGGCGGATTTGCTGCTGCCACGTTGCTGTTTGCAGCGGCCACGTGGGCGCTTTTGAAGCTGCTTCGCCAATGGGTGCCTGGCCCCGCCACGCCGCGTTGGTTGTTGCTGGCCACTCGACAAGTGATGGCCCGTCCAGTCTATGCCGTGGTGCAGGTCAGTGCGTTGTCGGTGGGTTTGTTGGCTTTGGTCTTGTTGGTTTTGCTCCGAACCGATCTCATCAGCAGTTGGCGCAAAGCCACGCCAGTCAATGCGCCTGATCGTTTTGTCATCAATGTGCAGCCCGATCAAACCGATGCCTTTCAAAAAGCGCTCACCCAAGCTGGGGTGGCGCAGTACGATTGGTACCCCATGATTCGCGGCCGTTTGGTGGCCATCAACGGTCAAACTGTCACCCCTGCCGACTACGCCGAAGACCGCGCCAAACGATTGGTCGATCGTGAGTTCAATTTGTCAGCACGTGCCGCCAAACCCGAGCACAACGCTGTGGTGCAGGGGGCCTGGACAGAAGGCGAAAAAGATGCCGTCAGTGTAGAGGCGGGCATTGCCCAAACCTTGGGTTTGAAAATGGGCGATCGCCTGCGCTTCGATGTTGGTGGCGTTTTGTCTGAGGGGCGTATCACCTCCATTCGCAAAGTGGATTGGAGCTCTATGCGGGCCAACTTCTTCGTGATGTACCCCGTCGATCTGTTGCCCGAAGTGCCCTTGAGTTATATGGCGGCTTTCAAAACACCACCTCAAAAAACATTCGAGCGCAATTTGCTTCAACAGTTCCCCAACATCACCAGTGTCGACATGCGCGCCACCTTAACGCAGGTTCAAAAAGTGTTGGACCAAGTGATACGTGCTGTTGAATTTTTGTTTGCGTTCACTTTGATGGCCGGTTTACTGGTGCTCATGGCCGCCGTTACCTCCACACGTGAAGAAAGAAAGCGCGAGTTCGCCATCATGCGAGCACTTGGTGCAACGGGCCGATTGCTCAGTCAAGTGCAAACTGCAGAGTTGATGGGGGTTGGACTGTTGGCGGGTTTCTTGGCCAGTTCAGTGGCTGTGGCCGTGGGTTGGGGCTTGGCCCGTTTCGTCTTTGAATTTGACTGGACCGCTTCTTTGTGGGTGCCATTGGCTGGCGCATTGACCGGCGCTGTGTTGGCGTGGCTGGCCGGGTGGTGGGGCTTGTCCGAAGTGCTGCGGCAGCCAGTTTCGCAAACACTGCGACAAGCCGCAGAATAAAACTAGCGTGCGTCTGAGGGGGTCAGTAACACCACCAGCGCACCCGCACCACCTTCTGCAGGTTTGGCTTGTACAAATGCCATCACTTGGTTTTTTTGCACCAACCAGCTGTGCACCTTGGATTTGAGAACGGGTGTTTTGCCCGGCGAGCCCAAGCCTTTTCCATGCACCACGCGTACACAGCGAATGCCATGTTTGTGGGCATCGCGAATGAAGGTGGTCAGTGCCAATCTGGCTTCATCGCTGCGAAGGCCATGAAGATCGATTTCCCGCTGAATAGACCATTCGCCTTTGCGCAACTTGCGCGTAACCTCTGGCCCCACGCTGGGTCTTCTGAAACTCAAGGCTTCGTCGGTGTCGAGCAGCGTACTCACATCAAACTCATCGCTGAGGGAGTCTTGAATGACCTTGGCTTCGTCCTTTTGCAACTGCGTTGCCACAGGCGCGCGGGGTGTTTGTGGCAAATGGGCTTTGTTGTGAACAGGCAAGGGTGCAACTTTGCCAATGGCCCTGGCAAACAAATTTTTGTCGGCTTCGGCCTTTTTTAAGGCCGCCGCACGCGCAGCGGCCTCGGCAGCTGCTTTGGCTTGCGCCTCGGCAATCTGCTTTTGAACATGTTTGAGGTCTTGAAGCGATTGAAATTTCACGAACCGATGTTGCCACAAGCCCGCCCCCCTTCGTCCTTTTCATTACAAAACACCTTGCGCTGCCATGGAGAAGGCCTGACCCGGCCCCACAATGACATGGTCCAGCACCCTGACATCGACCATGGCCAAGGCTGACTTGAGGGTGTGGGTGAGGTGCAAATCGGCGGGGCTGGGATGGACCGAGCCACTGGGATGGTTGTGCGCCAAGACCACCGCGGCGCTGTGATGGTGAAGTGCTCGCAGCACCACTTCGCGGGGGTACACACTGGTCTGGCTTAGGGTTCCCCGAAACAAGGTTTCCAAGCACAGCAACTTGTGCTGAGCGTCTAAAAACATCATGGCGAAGACCTCATGGGTTTTGTGCGCCATGTGCAGTTGCAAATACAGTTGCACGCTGGCGGCGTTTTGCATCACCTCACGCGTTTGCAACTGCTGCGACATGGCCCGTTTGG
This sequence comes from Limnohabitans sp., assembly GCA_024642215.1. Classification (GTDB taxonomy): domain Bacteria; phylum Pseudomonadota; class Gammaproteobacteria; order Burkholderiales; family Burkholderiaceae_C; genus Limnohabitans_A. The sequence goes on along the minus strand of JAHEBO010000061.1, from coordinate 2,392 downwards.
CCAGCTCCATCACGGCCAACAGCTCGGTTTGTTTGGCTGGCCCCAAGCCCTTGATGTGCCCCTGTTGATAAGCGGGCGTGATGAGCAAGTTGGCCAATCCGCCACTGGCCAACAACATGTCTTGCGCCAACTGCAGCACATTGCGGCCCGCCACCCCTGTTCTGAGCAGCAGTGCCAGCAGTTCGGTATCGCTCAAGGCGCTGGGGCCCCGGGCGAGCATTTTTTCGCGGGGACGGGTGTCGAGCGGTATTTCTTGCAGGTTCATGGGCCAGTTCTTTCAGATAAATGCCCCTTTGCTGCGCATTTCCCGGCCAAAGGCCTAGAAGCTTTTTACAATGCGGGGATGGACAGTTCGAGTCTGTGCCCTCAGCCTGCCTTTGGCGGTGCTTTGCTTTTTCATTGGCCTGCATTGAATTGCCTTATTTGCATTGACACACTATGACCACCGTACAAGCCGGATCCTTTTTGACGCTGCACTACCGACTGGCAGGGCCACAAGGCACCCTCATCAACACCTTTGAGGACAAGCCCGCCACCCTGTCTTTGGGCTCGGGCGAGTTGTCGCCCGGCATGGAAGCTTGCTTGATGGGTTTGGAAGAGGGCGTGCGCACCACCTTTGAATTGGCCGCAGGGGTGGCCTTTGGTGATCGCAACCCCGACATGCAGCAATGGGTGGCCCGCAAGTTGTTGGCCCAACTGGGTGCTGCGCAAGAACACTATGTGCCTGGCGATGTGGTTCAGTTCCCCACACCCGATGGCCATGGCACCTATGCAGGCGCCGTGATGCAAGTGGCCGAAGATGGCGCGGTGTTGTTTGACTTCAACCATCCCTTGGCCGGACAGCCAGTGAGCTTTGAAGTCCACATCATTGGCATTTTGTAAAACCCAAGCAGTCAATCATTGAAACGGGCAACTCATGGGCGTACAAGAAATCTTATTGGCTGAACCTCGCGGCTTTTGCGCCGGTGTTGACCGCGCCATTGACATTGTGGAAGCCGCCATTGCCAAATTTGGCCGACCCATTTACGTGCGCCATGAAATTGTGCACAACACCTATGTGGTCAACGACCTCAAAAGCAAAGGTGCCATCTTCATCGAAGAACTGAGCGACGTGCCATCAGGCGCCACCTTGGTTTTCAGTGCACACGGCGTGAGCAAAGCCGTTCAGGCCGAAGCAGAAGCGCGCGGCTTCAATATTTTTGATGCCACTTGCCCCCTCGTCACCAAGGTGCATGTAGAAGTGGCCAAGCTGCACAAAGAGGGTTATGAGTTCATCATGATTGGCCACAAAGGCCATCCTGAAGTGGAAGGCACCATGGGTCAATTGCCCGACGGCATTCACTTGGTGGAAGACGTTCAGGATGTGTTGAAGGTTCAACCCCATCAAACGGAACTCTTGGCCGTTGTGACTCAAACCACCTTGAGTGTGGACGATGCCGCAGAAATTTTATTGGCCGTGAAGCAACGCTTTCCGAAGGTGCGCGAACCCAAACAGCAAGACATTTGCTACGCGACGCAAAACCGGCAAGATGCCGTCAAGCTCATGGCGCCCGAAGTGGATGTCTTGGTGGTGGTGGGCAGCCCCACCAGCTCCAACAGCAACCGCCTGCGCGAACTGGGCAGCCGCATGGGCGCCGACAGCTACATGATTGACAGTGCTGACGAACTGCAAAATGAATGGTTTGTTGGCAAGCACCGGGTGGGCCTCACAGCAGGTGCCTCGGCCCCAGAAGTGTTGGTGCAGGATGTCATTCTTCGCTTGCGCGCCTTGGGTGCCACCTCCATTCGCAAATTGGACGGTGTGACCGAAACCATCAAATTCCCCTTGCCCAAGGGCCTAAAATTAAACGATGGCCATTGATTTTTTGGCCACTTAAATCTCTCTCAACATGCTAGACATCCTTCTACTCCGCAAAGACCTCGACGCCGCTGTGGCGCGCCTGGAAACTCGAAAAAAACCACAAGCATTTTTGAATGTGGAAAAGTTTCGCGCTTTGGAAACAGAACGCAAAACTTTGCAAACCCGTACCGAAGATTTGCAAAGTCAGCGCAACAACTTGTCCAAGCAAATTGGCATGTTGAAGTCCAAGGGCGAAAGCACAGACCAAGTCATGGCCGATGTGGCCAGCATCAAGACAGAACTCGATGCATCGGCCGTGCGTTTGGAAGCCTTGCAAGCCGAGCTGCAAGACATGCTCTTGGCGGTACCCAACTTGCCACATGAAAGCGTGCCTGTGGGCGCCGACGAACATGGCAACGTAGAGGTGCGCAAGTGGAGTGTCGACGGCAAAGGCCCCAAGACCTTCGATTTTGAAGTGCGCGACCACGTCGACATTGGCGAAAAACTGGGCCTCGACTTTGACATCGGCATCAAATTGTCGGGCTCACGTTT
>JAHEBO010000059.1:1648-18809 GCA_024642215.1 Limnohabitans sp. | reverse complement strand
TTGGCCAAAACAGGCAATGTGTGACGACGTTCCACAATGCCGGAAACGGATTGCAAAACAGACAGCAATTTGTCTTGGGTGGCCTTCAGTACGATCATGTCTTCCTCTGTTTTCGGGGGGCGCCAATTTGGAATTTGGGAGCCCCTTGATTTTCGCTGATTTTTGGGACCAAATTGGGCTTTGGGTCGCTTAATTCAGCATTCTTTAGGGGGGCTTGGCCACCCCCGCATTCAAGCCTTTTTGAAAGGGCCCCGTTCCGGCCCCCAACTTAACCTTTGAGGGTTTGCTCTAAAACGTGCAATTGCTGGTTCAGCTCGGTCAACTGCTGACGTTCGGCGCTGATTTTGCGCACGGCATGCAGCACCGTCGTGTGATCCCGGCCGCCAAACAATTCGCCAATTTCGGGCAAGCTTTTTTGGGTCAACTCTTTGGCCAGGTACATGGCAATTTGGCGCGGCCGCGCAATGCTGGCAGGGCGCTTTTTGGAATACATGTCGGCCACCTTGATTTTGTAGTAATCGGCCACCGTTTTTTGGATGTTCTCAACGCTGATCTGACGGTTTTGAATGGACAGCAGGTCGCGCAGGGCTTCACGTGCCAACTGGATGGAAATTTCCTTCTGGTTGAAACGTGAATACGCCAAAATTTTGCGCAAGGCGCCTTCGAGTTCGCGCACGTTAGAGCGCACGTTCTTGGCCACAAAGAAGGCCACCTCTTCGGGCATGACGCTGCCTTCGCTGATGGCTTTGTTGATCAGAATGGCCACCCGCATTTCAAGCTCGGGCGGCTCAATGGCCACCGTGAGGCCAGAATCAAAACGCGAAACCAAGCGCTCGTGGATGTCGGCCAAGCCTTTAGGGTAGGTGTCACTGGTCATCACGATGTGCGACTTTTTGGCCAGCAAAGCTTCAAAGGCATTGAAGAATTCTTCTTGGGTGCGGTCTTTGTTGGCAAAGAACTGCACATCGTCAATGAGCAACAAGTCAAGTGAGTGATAACGGTGCTTGAACTCGTCAAAAGTTTTGCGCTGATAGGCTTTAACCACATCCGATACAAATTGTTCAGCGTGAATGTAGAGAACTTTGGCATCGGGCCTGTCGGCCAGCAATTTGTTGCCCACCGCATGCACCAAGTGGGTCTTGCCCAAACCGACGCCACCGTAAATGAACAGCGGGTTGTAAAGGTGGCCGGGCATGGTGGCCACGTGCATGGCGGCAGCCCGCGCCATGCGGTTGGCAGAGCCCTCCACCAAGGTGTCGAATGTGAGGGCCGTGTTCAAACGGTGGCGGTGGCCATCGGCGGGCGCTTCGTCGGGCACATCGGCCGCCTCAGGTCGCGCCTCCAAAGCCGCCTTCGCCATTGAAAATGCAGTTTTACCCTGGACTTCTCTGGTAGCAAGCGCTAACTCAATTTGAATTTTTTGACCGTGCAAACGCGACAGCACATCGGCCAGTTTGGCGCTGTACTGCGCGCGGATCCAGTCCAATTTGAAGCGATTGGCCACAAACAAAGTGACCTTGGACAGGTCGTCAGAAACCTGTGCGGTAAGGGGTTTGATCCAGGTGTTGAACTGCTGCTCTGGCATTTCCTGAGAGAGCTCATCCAAGCAAACTTGCCACAGTGCTTGGCCTGCTTCGTCTGCATCGTGCGGGTGCTGTCCGGTGCTCATGCGCACATGCCTTGGGTGTGGACAGTTTGAAAATTCATGGTATTCAAAATAACTTTATCAAGAGTTTATCCACATGCAAAACGAAGGGCTTGAGGGCATCATAAACCAGAAAATTTGAACTGAATCATGGATTTTTTTGAGAATGCATCAGCATAGGGTTTGCCAGCCCCTAGAAAGTTTGCGATAATCGCCGGTTTCCTCCAAAAATAACCATGTGGTTTTGGAGGTCTGTTATCAGGAACGACTCAAAATGAAACGCACTTACCAACCTTCTAAAACACGCCGCGCACGTACACACGGCTTTTTGGTCCGCATGAAAACCCGTGGTGGCCGTGCTGTGATCAACGCACGCCGCGCCAAAGGCCGCAAGCGCCTGGCTGCTTAATTCAGCAGCCACGTGAAAGCAACCGCGTGAGCCTAGCCCCTCCATGGCTTGGCTGCCGAGCAATCCCATGACTCGGCAGTGGTGTGCAGCGTTTAAAAACCCGCCCTCAATTCCAAGCTGCCCTTGCTGGCGGCACGGTTTCTCGCACGCCACATTTCGCTTTGCACCGCCTTAAGCTGCCCGAAAGCAGCCCTGAGGCCAAGTCTGAAGCTTCTGGCACGGCTGGTGAAAGCAACGCCCCCCTCTTTCATTCACTCGATGTATGGCTTGGTGCCATGGTGCCAAAGCGGTGGGCCAAACGTGCCGTCACGCGCAACGCCATCAAACGACAAATTTACGCCGTCAGTGCGCAGTTTGAAGTGCGAATGCCATGCGCTGCACACGTGGTTAGACTCCGCTCAGGCTTTGATCGCCAACAATTCATCAGCGCCACCTCACCCATGCTCAAACTGGCCGTTCGGCAAGAGCTTGAACAGTTGTTTGAACGCGCAGCCAACAAGTCATGATCCAAGCTCTATTGATCGGCATTGTGAAAGGCTATCGCCTTTTTCTCAGCCCTTGGTTAGGATCGGCATGTCGGTTTGAGCCCACCTGCTCTGCTTATGCCTTGGATGCACTCCAGCAACACGGCGCAGGTGTTGGCAGTTACCTCACACTCAAACGCTTAGGCCGTTGCCACCCTTGGTGCAACGGTGGCCACGACCCGGTGCCTGAACAGGCACCCAAGTGGCTTTCGCGTTTATTGCATCACCCGTTAACTCACCCCACTTCCAAGAAGTCTTCATGAACGATATTCGCCGCACCTTTTTATGGGTCATTTTTGGCTTCTCCATGGTTCTGCTTTGGGACCAATGGCAGATCCACAACGGTCACAAAGCCACCTTCTTCCCCAAGCCCACCACAGCCACCGTGCCAGATGCCAACGCAGCAGCACCTGCGGGCGTACCCGTGGCCAGTGCACCTGCTGCAGCAGCGCCCGCCGGCCCTGCACAAGTGCCAGGGCTTGCAGCGCCCGTTGTGAACAGCCCTCGCGAACGGATCGACGTCAGCACCGACGTTTTGACGCTCAGCTTTGACACCGAAGGCGGCACCTTGGTGCGTTCTGCGTTTTTGAAATTTGGCGACCAGCAAGACAGCAAAAAATCTTTCGTGTTGCTCGACGACAGCAAAACACGCGTCTATGTTGCCCAAACAGGCCTCATCGGCGGCGCCTTTGCTTCGCACAAAACACCCATGAAGTTCACAGGCGAGCGCGCCATGAAAGAGGGGCAAAACGAATTGAGTCTCAAATTTGAATCTGCTGATGTCGGTGGCTTCAAGTTGATCAAAACCTACACCCTCACGCGCGGCAGTTATGCCGTGAAAGTGTCACACCAGGTGATCAACACCGGCAGCGTTGCCGCATCCCCTCAGCTCTACGTTCAATTGGTGCGCGATGGCAACAAGCCAGAAGGCGAATCTTCCTTCTACTCCACCTTCACGGGCCCTGCGGTTTACACCGATGCCAAGAAGTACCAAAAAATTGAATTCACCGACATCGAAAAGAACAAAGCCGATTTCGAGAAAACAACGCATCAAGGTTATGTGGCCATGGTGCAGCATTACTTTGCTTCCGCTTGGGTCTTCCCCGCCAACACAGCGCGCGAAAACTTTGCACGGAAAGTCGACAACAATTTGTATGCTGTCGGCATGATCACACCCTTCAGCGAAGTGGCACCTGGTCAAACCAAAACCTTGGACGCTACTTTGTTTGTGGGTCCTCAAGAAGAAAAAATGCTGGAAGTGATCACACCCGGCTTGGAGTTGGTCAAGGACTATGGCTGGCTCACCGTGTTGGCCAAACCTTTGTACTGGTTGCTAGACCGCCTCTTTGGCTTCTTGCACAACTGGGGCTGGTCCATCATGGCCTTGGTGGTGTTGCTCAAGTTGGCGTTCTACTGGCTCAATGCCAAGGCTTACGCCAGCATGGCCAAAATGAAAGCCATCAACCCCAAAATCATGGAAATGCGCGAACGCAACAAAGACAATCCACAACAAATGCAGCAAGAGATGATGCGCATTTACCGTGAAGAGAAGGTCAACCCCATGGGCGGTTGCTTCCCCATCATGATTCAAATTCCCGTGTTCATCGCTTTGTACTGGGTCTTGTTGTCTTCCGTTGAAATGCGCAATGCACCTTGGATCGGCTGGATTCACGATTTGTCAGCACCCGATCCTTACTTCATTTTGCCCGTGGTCATGACCTTGTCCACTTTGCTGCAAACGGCCCTCAACCCCGCGCCGCCCGATCCTATGCAAGCCAAGATGATGTGGTTCATGCCCCTCATTTTCAGCGTGATGTTCTTCTTCTTCCCATCCGGCTTGGTGCTGTATTGGATTACCAACAACATCTTGTCGATTGCACAGCAGTGGGTCATCAACACACGCATGGGTGTACCGCCGCAGTTCAATCTGCCAAAATTCAACTGAACTTCAACTGAGCTTCAACTGAGTTGAAACATCCACAACAGGGCCGCTCATGCGGCCTTGTTGCTTTGAAACACACCCATTCACCATTTCAAGCACCCATGTTGTCTCGCCATCAAGACCCCATCATTGCCATTGCTACGGCACCAGGACGCGGTGCTGTGGGCATCGTGCGCATTTCTGGCCCCAAGTTAAAAGCATGGGCCGATGCGCTGTGTGGCAAAACTTTGCAAGCACGTCAGGCGCATTACCTGCCCTTCAAGGATGCCAAGGGCGAACCCATCGACCAAGGCTTGGCGCTCTTCTTTCCTGGCCCCCATTCGTACACTGGCGAAGACGTGCTCGAGTTGCAGGCGCACGGCGGACCCGTGGTACTTCAATTGCTGTTGGCACGTTGCATGGAGGCGGCCAACCAAATGGATGCCCACACTGGTGCGCCCTTTTTGCAAGGCTTGCGACTGGCTGCACCCGGCGAGTTCACACAACGTGCTTTTCTGAATGACAAGATTGATTTGGCACAAGCCGAAGCCATCGCCGATTTGATCGACGCCTCTACAGGCGCCGCAGCGCGCAGCGCCAGTCGCTCCTTGGCGGGCGACTTTTCCAAAGAGATTCACGTCTTGCGCGACAAGCTCATCCACCTGCGCATGCTGGTGGAGGCCACCTTAGATTTTCCAGAAGAAGAGATTGACTTCTTGCAAAAAGCAGACGCACAAGGTCAGCTCGATCGCTTGCAATCGCAGCTGTGCAAAGTGCTGGAGCGCACGCAACAAGGTGCGCTTTTGCGTGAAGGCATCAAGGTGGTCATTGCAGGTCAGCCCAATGCAGGCAAAAGTTCGCTGCTGAACGCTTTGGCAGGTGCAGAGTTGGCCATCGTCACGCCCATTGCGGGCACCACACGCGATGTGGTGCAACAAACCATTCAAATTGAAGGCGTGCCCGTTCACATCATTGACACGGCCGGTTTGCGAGAAGGCGAAGGCATTGACGCCGTCGAGCAAATTGGCATTGAACGCGCCTGGGCTCAAATTGCAGCAGCCGATGCCGTTTTGTTTTTGCACGATCTCACGCGTCAGCAAGTACCGGCTTACACGCACGCTGACGAACAAATTCAAGACACCTTGTCTGCGCAATTGCCGCAAAGCGTCAGTTTGATTCATGTCTGGAACAAGTGTGATCTGGCGCAAGTGCCAGCTCAAGCATCCGAAACGTCTCACACGCAACAACAGATTCACTTGTCGGCCAAAACAGGGCAGGGCATTGACCTCTTGCGCACACAGCTGCTCACCGCTGCCGGCTGGCAACCCGCCAATGAAGGTTTGTACCTCGCACGCGAGCGCCACGTTCAAGCGCTCAAGCGGGTGCAGTCTCATCTTGAAATTGCCGATGTGCATTTGCGCGCGCAAGCGCAATCCCTCGACTTGTTGGCAGAAGAGCTGCGCTTGTCTCAATCGGCCTTGAACGAGATCACCGGCGAGTTCAGCGCCGACGATTTGCTCGGCGTTATTTTCTCTAGCTTTTGTATTGGTAAATAAACCCATGGCCAAGTCCGCTGTCATTGATCGCCCCGCACCGCAAAATCCAAAATCTTTAAGCGGCCTGTTGCCGTTCCTCAAACCTTACCGTTTGCAAATTGGTTTGGCCTTTGTGTTTTTGGTCATGGCGGCAGCCTCTACATTGGTGTTTCCAATTGCTTTGCGTCAACTGATTGACAACGGTTTGCAGCACCCCGATCCCGGCGCGCAAGCCATGGCACTGCGTGGCAACTTCCTCATGCTGTTTGGTGTGGCGGTGGCTTTGGGCTTGTTTTCTGCAGCGCGTTTTTATACGGTCAGTTGGTTGGGTGAACGTGTCACCACTGACTTACGCAACGCGGTTTACAGCCACGTCTTGCAACAAAGTCCGGCATTCTTTGAAACCACCCCCACCGGCGAAGTGATCAGCCGATTGGTGGCCGACACGACCTTGGTTCAAACGGTGGTCGGCAGTTCATTGTCGATGGGTCTGCGCAATGCCGTGATGGGCGTCGGTGCACTGGCCATGCTGGTTTGGGCCCATCCCACCGTCATGTTGCAATTGGTGGTCACGGTGGTCTTGGTGGTTTGGCCGGCCACGATGTATGGTCGCCGTGTGCGCCGTTTGTCGCGCGCCAGCCAAGACCGTGTGGCTGATGCCAGCAGCATTGCCACCGAAATTCTCAACGCCATGCCCGTGGTGCAAAGCTACACAGCAGAGTCGCGCGAAGCTGCTCGCTTTGCGGGCGCCACCGAACAAGGTTTTCAAACGGCCATCCGCCGCACACGCGCTCGCTCAGTGCTAGTGGCCTTCATCATCATTGCCAATGCGGCGTTTTTGTTGTGGGGCTTGTATCAAGGTACGCAAGCTGTGATTGCGGGCGAGCTGACAGCAGGCCAACTGGGCCAAGCGGTTTTGTACGTCATCATCTTTGCCGGTGCAGTGGCTGTCTTGGGCGAAACGTATGGCGACTTGTTGCGTGCAGCAGGTGCCACCGAACGGCTCATGGAATTGCTGGGCAGCACCTCACCCGTTCAATCTCCGGCACACCCTGTCAAGTCTGAGCCCCCATCAACGGGCAGCACCCTTGCGTTTGAAGGCATTCAATTTCATTACCCCTCACGGCCCTTGCAAGCGGCATTGGACAATTTCTCTGTTGAAGTTCACGCGGGCCAAACGTTGGCTTTGGTGGGCCCCAGCGGCGCGGGTAAAACCACTTTGTTTGGTTTGTTGCTGCGCTACTACGACCCTCAACAAGGTCAAATTGTGCTGGACGGTGTGCCCATCCAAAACCTCAGCTTGCACGATTTAAGACAACGCATTGGCATCGTGCCGCAAGAGCCTGTGCTGTTCTCCAGCAGCGCCATGGAAAACATTCGCTACGGCAAACCCGACGCCACCGATGAAGAAGTGCGCGCAGCCGCGCGTGCCGCCTTTGCCGATGAGTTCATTGTGGATTTACCCGAGGGATACGACACCTTCTTGGGTGAACGTGGCGTGCGTCTGTCGGGCGGACAACGTCAGCGCATTGCCATTGCGCGCGCCATGCTTAAAAATCCCCCCTTGTTGCTGCTCGATGAAGCCACCAGTGCACTGGATGCACACAGCGAGCGCATGGTGCAAGCAGCACTTGAGTCGGCCATGCGCGGACGAACCACCTTGGTCATTGCGCACCGTTTGGCCACTGTTCAACAAGCCGATCAAATTTTGGTGCTGGAACATGGTCGCTTGGTTGAGCAAGGCAAGCATGCGGCCTTGGTCGAAATGGGCGGCGTCTATGCAGGCTTGGCCGCGCTGCAATTCAACGCATGAGAAAGCTCAATGGCCGTCAAAGTTCACCAACGTGAACAGCGGTAAACCAGCGTCCCTTAATTTGGCAGAGCCGCCCAGTTCGGGCAAGTCCACAATGGCGGCGCCCTCAATCACCTGGGCACCCAGTTTCTCCAGCAGCTTCATGCCCGCCATCATGGTGCCGCCGGTGGCAATCAGGTCATCGATCAGCAATACTTTTTGACCTGGCTTCACGGCATCGGTGTGCAACTCCACTGTGGCTGTGCCGTACTCCAACTCGTAGGTTTCTTCCACTGTGGTGAAGGGCAATTTGCCCTTTTTCCGAATGGGTACAAAGCCCACATTCAACTCGTAAGCCACCACGGCACCCAAGATAAAGCCCCGTGCATCCAAGCCTGCCACCACATCGGGCCGCATCTCTGGCGCCATGTAGCGGTGCACAAACGCATCAATCAAGACGCGAAAGACCCTGGGGTTTTGCAGCAAGGGCGTGATGTCGCGAAATTGCACGCCAGCCACAGGCCAATCAGGAACCGTCCGCATGTTGTTTTTCAAATAATCGTTCACGGACAAGGCAACTTCGCTCATTTCTTTCACTCCGATGGGGCTTTCTGACTTAGATCGTCATCATAGTCACGCTTTCTGCCTTCCCTCGCTAAAATAAGCCCCATGTCATTCAACCCCGAACAAGCCCTCCAACTCGCTCGCGAGACTTTGGACATTGAAGCGGCCGCCCTGCTGGGCCTCAAATCGCGCTTGGACTTACGCTTCACACAAGCCGTTCAAATGATGCTCAACGTCAAAGGGCGCGTGGTCGTTACCGGCATGGGCAAGAGCGGTCACATCGGCTCCAAAATTGCAGCCACTTTGGCCTCTACCGGCACCCCCGCCATGTTTGTGCACCCAGGTGAGGCCAGCCACGGCGACCTGGGCATGATCAAAGCTGTTGACGTGGTCTTGGCCATCTCCAACAGTGGCGAGAGCGATGAGTTGGTGTCCATCTTGCCCGTCCTCAAGCGACAAGGTGTGCCCCTCATTGCCATGACGGGCGGCATGAGTTCGGCCTTGGCCCAACACGCAGACGTGGTGCTCGACAGCAGCGTTGAAAAAGAGGCTTGTCCTTTGAATTTGGCGCCCACCGCCAGCACCACAGCGCAATTGGCTTTAGGCGATGCGTTGGCGGTTGCCTTGCTGGATGCACGCGGTTTCAAAGCAGAAGATTTTGCCCGCTCACACCCTGGTGGTTCTCTGGGACGTCGTTTGCTCACGCATGTCAGCGATGTGATGCGCAAAGGCGATCAAGTGCCCCACGTGGCAGCCAATGCCAGCTTCTCTGAGCTGATGCGCGAGATGAGCCACAAAGGTTTGGGCGCTTCAGCCATCGTAGACGAACAACACCACATTCTGGGCATCTTCACCGACGGTGATTTGCGCCGACTGATCGAGAAAGGCGTCGACCTGCGCGCCTTGTTGGCCAAAGATGTGATGCACGCCAACCCACGCACCGTCAGCCAAGACGCCTTGGCCGTTGAAGCCGCAGAGCTCATGGAGCAATTCAAAATTACCAGCGTGTTGGTGGTCAATGCACAAGGCACATTGAGCGGCGCCTTGAACAGCAATGACTTGATGCGCGCCAAAGTGATTTAAGCCATGAAAGCCATTGAACCTGCTTTGAATTTTGCACCCGAGTTGCTGCTCCAAGCGCAGGGCGTGAAAGTGGTTTTCTTTGATGTTGACGGTGTGCTCACCGATGGCGGTTTGTATTTTTCCGAACAAGGCGAAACGATCAAGCGTTTCAGCACCCTCGACGGTCACGGCTTGAAACTTTTGAAACACGCGGGCATCACACCCGTCATCATCACGGGTCGCGACTCTGCGCCTTTGCGTGTTCGCCTCAAAGCTTTGGGCATTGAGCATGCGCGCTTTGGCACCGAAGACAAGTTGCCCGCAGCTGAAGACTATTTAAAAAGCCTCGGCTTTGGATGGCACCAAGCAGCAGCCATGGGTGATGATTGGCCCGATTTGCCCGTCATGCAGCGTGCAGCGTTTGCATGCGCACCGCAAAATGCGCACGCGCAAGCACTGGCGCTTGCGGACTATGTCACGGCGCGCAAAGGCGGTGAGGGTGCGGCGAGAGAGTTGTGCGATGTGTTGGTGGTGGCAAGTGGTCACTACGGCCAGTTGTTGGCACGTGTTGGTTCTTCTTCGGCTGCATGATGAATGCCATCAAGCGTTTGCTTGACCGATTGGCACTCTACCTGCCAGCCTTGCTGATGGCAATCTTCGCTTTGGGAAGCTGGTGGTTGGTGCGCAGTTTGCCAAGTTTCTTTGCAGAGCCCAGAACAAAACAAGTGCGGCACGAGCCCGATTATTTCCTCGAAGGTTTTTCTGTCAAATCATTCGACAGCAAGGGACGCCTCAACCGAGAACTCAGTGGCGACCGTGCCCAGCATTTTCCTGACACCGACACGCTCGACATCAGCAAGGTCTTGATGCGCGGTCAAAACCAAGAAGGCACAAGTGTCATTGCGCGCGCCGATCGTGCGCTTGCCAAAGGGGATGGCACGCAGGTGATCTTCACCGGTGATGTTCATTTCATGCAGCCGGCCAGCACGCGCAACACCCAAAACCCAGCGGCCACCGAAATGCGCAGCCAAGAAATCAAAGCCTTTGTGAAAGAAGAGCGATGGGTCAGCGACGTGCCCGTCGAAATTCGCCGCGGCCAAGATGTCTTCACAGCAGAGCGCATGCAGATGAACAGCAAAACGGGCGAATACGAACTGAGTGGCAAAGTGCGTGGTGTTGTCCATGCCACGCCCAAATAAATCGGCAACTGCTGCTTCAAGATTGATGTTTTGGCCATGAAAAAAGCCCTGCAATGCAGGGCTTCTTTTTTAACTTACACCCGAGAGTGCAAGTTGGATGGGAACAAGCGATTAATAACCGCCGCCGCCTTCGCGACGACCGCCACCACCGTTGCCACCGCCACGAGGGCCAGAGCCGTAGGGGCTGCGGAAACCGGACTCGCCGCCGCCTTCGCGACGACCGCCACCACCACCACCGTAGCCGCCACCGCCGCCGCCGTAGCCACCACCACCGCCGCCGCCGTAACCGCCGCCGCCTTCACGACGACCGCCGCCACCAAAGCCACCGCCACCGGAACGGGGAGGACGCTCTTCCATGGGACGTGCTTCGTTCACAACAACACTGCGACCGCCCAAAGGCTGGCCATTCATGCCGTTGATAGCGGATTGAGCTTCTTCATCAGAACCCATTTCCACAAAGCCGAAGCCTTTGGAGCGACCTGTGTCGCGTTCCATCATGACTTTAGCGCTGGTCACGGAACCGAACTGGCCGAAAGCCTGCTCTAAATCACCGTCACGAACCGAGTACGGCAGGTTGCCGACGTATAGTTTTTTGCCCATTGAAAGGGACTCCTCTAAACACAGAAACAAAAGCGATGGAGCCCCAAAAACGCATCAACAAACCTAAAAAACTCTGGAAGGAAGCGAAACTGACACCTGTACACCGCGAACTAAACACACGCTCTTGGAACGTGTGTTAAGCCATTATGGGCCATAAAACAAAACGTTTGGCAAGTTAATTCTTTGAAAGGCCTTGAAATACTTGGGATTCGACGTGTTTTTGTCGCATTACCAGCTGACTTCTCGGTCTGGTGTTGCGCTGATTTTGTGAACCGTGAGGTCAGCACCCTCGTATTCTTCCTCTGGGCTCATCTTCAAGCCCATGGTCAACTTCAAGACGCCATAGACCACGGTGCCACCCAGCAAGGCCCAAGCAATGCCCATGAATGTGCCAATGAGTTGGGCTGTGAACGAAACACCGCCCAAGCCACCGAAGGACTGCAAGCCAAAGATGCCCGCAGCAATGCCACCCCAAGCGCCGCAGACACCATGCAAGGGCCAGACACCCAACACGTCATCAATCTTCCATTTGTTTTGGGTCAAGGTGAACATGATCACAAACAAAGCACCCGCCACTGCGCCCACCGCCAACGCGCCAAAGGGATGCATCAAATCTGAACCGGCGCAAACAGCCACCAAGCCAGCTAAGGGGCCGTTGTGTACAAAGCCGGGGTCGTTTTTGCCCAGCAACAAGGCGGTCAAGGTGCCGCCCACCATGGCCATCAAGGAATTGACGGCCACCAAGCCAGAAATCTTGTCCAATGTTTGAGCACTCATCACATTGAAGCCAAACCAACCCACAATCAAAATCCAAGCGCCCAAGGCCAAGAAGGGGATGTTGGAAGGTGGATGCGCAGACACCGCGCCATCTTTGCGATAACGGTTGTAACGCGCGCCCAACAAGATCACAGCTGGCAAGGCAATCCATCCGCCCATCGCATGAACCACCACAGAGCCTGCAAAATCGTGAAACTCTTCACCGGTCGTGGCTTTGATCCAGGCTTGCACACCAAAATGCTGGTTCCAAGCAATGCCCTCAAAGAAGGGGTACACAAAGCCCACGATACAAGCTGTCGCGATGAGCTGGGGCCAAAACTTGGCGCGCTCGGCGATGCCACCTGAAACGATGGCCGGAATGGCAGCTGCAAAGGTGAGCAAGAAGAAGAACTTCACCAGCTCATAGCCGTTTTTGGCAGCCAAGGTCTCGGCGCCTACAAAAAAGCCGGTGCCATAGGCAACGGCGTAGCCCACCACAAAATAAACCACAGTGGACACGGAAAAATCCACCAAGATCTTGACCAAGGCATTGACCTGGTTTTTCTTGCGGACGGTGCCCAACTCCAGAAAGGCGAATCCTGCGTGCATGGCCAACACCATGATGCCGCCCAACAAAATAAAGAGCGCATCCGCGCCCTGTTTTAGTGCTTCCATATCTATCTTTGCTTAATTTTGAATTAATTTGGTGCGCAAAATCCATCATTGGGCATTGCGCACCAAAAATAAGCAAAAAACACGCCAAATACAAAGTACATGCGCAGATATGATTCAAGCCATGGAAGCATTCCTCGTCTCAACGGGCATCGTGGCCCTCGCCGAAATGGGCGACAAAACGCAATTGTTATCTTTGGTCTTGGCCGCGAGGTTTCGCAAACCTTGGCCCATTGTCTGGGGCATCTTGGTGGCCACGCTGGCCAACCATGGTTTGGCAGGCGCAGTGGGCAGCTGGGTCACGACACAACTCGGACCGGAAGCGTTGCGTTGGGTCTTGGGCGGCTCGTTCATTGCCATGGCCGTTTGGATCCTGATCCCCGACAAGTTAGACGATGAAGACGAGCAAACCAATCCGCGCTGGGGTATTTTTGCCACCACCGTCGTGGCCTTCTTCTTGGCCGAAATGGGCGACAAAACCCAAATTGCCACGGTGATGTTGGCGGCCCAATTTCAAAGCTGGTTTTGGGTGGTGGCCGGCACCACCTTCGGCATGATGCTGGCCAACGCGCCTGTGGTTTGGTTGGGCGATGCCATCACTCGAAAAATCTCACTGACACTGGTGCACCGGATTTCTGCCGTTATTTTTGCAGTCTTAGGCGCATTGGCTTTGTGGGGTGGCCCACATGCCGAAGCGCCAACGGCGCCTGTTGAGGCCAAACCCGTTGCAGCCGCCATGACTTGAGTGACTTTTTCACAAGAGAGCCTTTATACTGTGCCTGCGCCGATTTGCTCCAGCTTGCGGGCGCGCAAACCTCTGGGTTTGTAAATTCAGCTAAAGAGAGAACCTGGTCTACCGGTTTTGCTTTTGAAGCTGAACCGGTTTTTTTTCGGGCCTCTTATTTGATGATGTTTGGGCTCATTTCAGCTTGATGGATTCATGCCTTTGATCGCTACGCCACAGTCGATGTTTTTTGAAGCACCGCTTGCCTTGCAAAGTGGCGCCTCTCTTCGTGCCTATCATCTGGCCTACGAAACCTATGGCACTTTGAATGCCGACAAGTCCAACGCCGTACTGATTTGCCATGCCTTGAACGCTTCGCACCATGTGGCAGGCGTTTATGAAGGCCAAGACAAAAGCGAAGGCTGGTGGGACAACATGATTGGTCCCGGCAAAGCCGTCGACACCAACCGCTTCTTTGTGATTGGTGTGAACAATTTGGGTTCTTGCTTTGGCTCCACAGGCCCCATGCATGCGCACCCCGACACTGGTGAAATTTATGGTGCTGACTTTCCGGTGGTCACCGTCGAAGACTGGGTCGACGCGCAAGCGCGTTTGCTCGATGCATTGGGCATTCAAACATTGGCCGCAGTCATGGGCGGCAGTTTGGGCGGCATGCAAGCCTTGTCTTGGACTTTGCGCTACCCTGATCGCGTGGCGCATGCGGTGGTGGTGGCCAGCGCGCCCAACCTCACGGCCGAAAACATTGCCTTCAACGAAGTGGCGCGACGCGCCATCGTCACCGACCCCGACTTTCATGGCGGCCACTTTTACAAGCATGGCGTGGTGCCACAACGCGGCTTGCGCATTGCGCGCATGATTGGTCACATCACTTATCTCAGTGATGACGTCATGAACGAAAAGTTTGGCCGCGAACTGCGTGAAGCGGTGACGCACAATGCCACAGGCTATCGCTATTCCACACAAGATGTCGAGTTTCAAATTGAGAGCTACTTGCGGTATCAAGGTGACAAGTTCAGCGAATACTTTGACGCCAACACCTACCTGTTGATCACACGCGCCTTGGATTATTTTGATCCGGCTCGAACCTTAGGCGGCAACCTGACGGCCGCGTTGGCGCAGGCCACGTGCAAATTTTTGTTGGTCAGCTTTACGACCGACTGGCGCTTCTCGCCTGCACGCAGCCGTGAAATGGTGCGGGCCTTGCTCGACAACAAGCGCGATGTCAGTTACGCCGAAATTGATGCACCGCATGGTCATGACGCCTTTTTGTTGAATGACGCTCGCTACATGAATGTGGTGAGCTCTTATTTCGACAACATCGCCAAGGCATTGACAGCTGGAGGTGCGACATGAGTGAACACGTGAACCTTCAAGCAATTGCACGATTGGTGCCAGAAGGTGCTCGGGTCTTGGACTTGGGCTGTGGCGATGGCGCGCTCTTAGATTACCTGCAAAAGAACCGTGGCTGCACAGGTTACGGCGTCGAGATTGACGACGCCAACATCCAAGCTTGCGTGAAGCGCGGCGTGAATGTGCTTCAACTGAATTTGGACGAAGGCCTCTCCATGTTTGCCGACCAGTCTTTTGACGTGGTCTTGCAAATTGACACGCTTCAACACTTGCGAAATGCGGAAGTCATGCTGCGCGAAACCGTGCGTGTGGGCCATACTGGCATTTTGGCTTTTCCTAATTTTGCACACTGGCCCAATCGCCTGAGCATCTTCGCGGGTCGCATGCCAGTGACCAAACGCTTGCCTTACCAGTGGTACGACACACCCAATATTCGGGTGGGCACTTACGCAGACTTCGCCCAACTGGCCACTCAAAATCATTTGAAAATCATCGACAGCTTTGGCTTGCAAGAAGGCCACGAGGTCAGAAGCTGGCCCAACCTCTTGGCAGGCACGGCCGTTTTCAAATTGCAACGCTAACGCTGTTTCATCAGCCACTCAAAGGACTTCCATGACGCTTCCATCCACCATGAAATTTGTTAACCATGGCACTGGCGGGGGGCCAGAAGTTTTAAGCCCCAGCACATGTGCATTGCCCACGCCACAAACAGGTGAAGTGTTGGTGAAGGTGGCCTTTGCAGGCGTCAACCGTCCCGACTGTTTGCAACGCAGTGGCAAATACCCACCACCGCCCGGTGCGTCTCCCATCGTGGGCTTAGAAGTTTCTGGCGAAGTGGTGGCCTTGGGTGAAGGTTCCACGCGATGGAAATTGGGCGACAAAGTTTGCGCATTGACCAACGGTGGTGCATACGCCGAATACGTCACGGTGCCAGAAGGGCAAGCACTGCCCATCCCCAAGGGCTACTCGATGTTGCAAGCCGCAGCTTTGCCCGAAAACTATTTCACCGTGTGGACCAACGTATTTCAGCGCGGCAAGTTAAAGGCAGGTGAAAGCATTTTGATTCATGGCGGTTCTTCTGGCATTGGCCTGACAGCCATTCAGTTGGCCCATGCTTTTGGCGCCAAAGTTTTTTGCACGGTCGGCAATGCAGACAAAGTGGCAGCTTGCGAAAAAGTCGGCGCCGATGTGGCCATCGATTACAAAACGCAAGACTATGTCGAAGAAGTTTTGAAGCTCACCGATCAAAAAGGTGTGAATGCCATTTTGGACATGGTGGGCGGCAGTTACATGCAGCGCAATTTGAGAGCGCTGGCCATTGAAGGCCGCTTGTTGCAAATTGCGTTCTTGCAACCCTCCAAAGTAGAAGTCGATTGGGTCTCTTTGATGGCCAAGCGCCTGACGTTCACAGGCTCCACATTGCGACCACGCAGTGCTGCCGACAAAGCGCAAATTGCCAACGAACTTCAAGCGCAAGTGTGGCCCTTGCTGGCTGCAGGCACTGTAGCGCCGGTGATTTACAAAGTGTTTGATTTGAAGGATGCTGCACAAGCCCATGCGCTGATGGAGTCCTCACAGCACATTGGCAAGATCATGCTAACCGTCACAGGAGAATAATTCATGAGCAACACATTCAGCGTAGGCGTCATTGGCCTGGGTGCCATGGGCATGGGCATGGCGCAGTCTTTGCGCCGTGCGGGCCATGTGGTCAATGTGTTCGATGTGCGCGCCGAAGTGGCGCAAAAGTTTGCAGCCGAAGGTGGCGTGGCTTGCGCCAGTTTGGCAGACATCGCCAAAGCGTCCGATGTGTTGGTGTCGGTGGTGGTCAATGCAGCACAAACAGAATCGGTGTTGATGGGCGATGGCACTGCGGCATCGGGCTGTATCCAACACCTCAAACCTGGCAGCGTGTTTGTGATGTGCTCCACCGTCGATCCTGCATTTTCTGTGGGCTTAGAAAAAACACTCCACGCCAAAGGCTTGCTCTACATCGATGCGCCTATTTCAGGCGGCGCGGCCAAAGCGGCTTCGGGTCAAATGACCATGATGACCGCCGGCACACCCGAAGCGTACGCCAAAGCCGAGCCCTTCTTGAATGCCATGGCGGCCAAGGTTTACAAACTGGGTGACAGTGCTGGCGCGGGCAGCAAAGTGAAAATCATCAACCAGCTTTTAGCAGGCGTGCACATTGCTGCGGCGGCAGAAGCCATGGCGCTGGGTTTGCGTGAAGGCGTTGATCCCGAAGCGCTGTATGAAGTGATCACGCACAGCGCAGGCAACAGCTGGATGTTTGAGAACCGCATGGCGCACGTTCTTGCCGCTGACTACACACCCCTTTCTGCCGTCGACATTTTTGTCAAAGATTTAGGCTTGGTCCTTGACATGGC
>JAHEBO010000059.1:0-1548 GCA_024642215.1 Limnohabitans sp. | reverse complement strand
ATGCAGAACCATCCGCTCACGCCCATGACCGATGCCAACTTGGTGCGCGTGATGCAAGCGCAAACCCAACGCAAAGTGGGCTTGATCGATCACAGCACCATGGCCAAAGGCACACAGGCCATTGCTGACAAAATCAAGCAGCTTGAAGCAGACGGTGTGGGCGTGGCCATTGTGGACGCCACCAGCAACGAGGATTTGAAAACCTTGGGCCCTGCGCTGAAAGGCATGCCCTTGGTGACAGCTGGCTCCGGTGTGGCCATTGGCCTGCCTGGCAACTGGGGCTTGCAATCTTCTGCGCAAGCGGCCGCACTGCCTGCACCCGCCGGATACCAAGCGATTGTGTCTGGCAGCTGTTCATTGGCCACACAAGCTCAAGTGGCAAACTACATTTCAATGGGCCTGCCCAGCTGGCAATTCAAGCCTTTGAATTGGACAACGCAAGATGTGCCTGCACAAATCAAAGCGGATGTACAAGCCGCTTTGGCATGGGCCCAGCCTTTGTTAGCGCAAGGCCCTGTGTTGGTGTATGCCACCACCGATGCCGACACCTTGCAAAAAGTGCAAGCCAAGTTTGGCCGTGAGCAAGCCGGCGAATGGATGGAGTCGGCCTTGGCGCAAGTGTGCCTTGGCCTTCAAGCATTGGGCGTGAAGCAATGGGTGATTGCCGGCGGCGAAACCTCGGGTGCATGTGTGCAAGCTTTGAACATCACCCAAATGCAAATCGGCCCGCAAATTGATCCTGGCGTGCCATGGTGTTTTGCACCGCAACACCGGGCAGGACACCTCACTTTAAAGTCTGGCAACTTTGGCACCCCCGACTTTTTCACAAAGGCCCTGAAGGTGTTGGCGGAGACCGCAGCATGACTGCCGTTGTGAACATGAGCGAAGCCAAGGCGCGAGAAGAAATTTGCCGTGTGGGTGAAAGCCTTTTTCAACGCGGCTATGTCCATGCCACCGCTGGCAACATCAGCGTGCGTTTGGACCACGGTTTTTTAATCACACCCACCGATGCCTGCTTGGGGTTTTTAGATCCTGCAGATTTGGCCTTGCTAGATCACGACGGTTACCAACTGAGCGGCCAACGTGCCAGCAAAACCATTGCCTTGCACCGCAAAATTTACGAAGCCTCCGATCACGCCCCCGGCAGCTGGCCAGCTCAATGTGTCATTCACACCCACAGCACCCACTGCGTGGGTCTCAGTTTGCGCGCCAAAGGGCCAGAGCTGTTGCCCCCTATCACACCGTACTTCGTGATGAAGGTGGGCCACGTGCCCTTGATTCCGTATTTCCGTCCAGGCGATGTGCTGGCGGCCGATGCGGTGGCCGATGCCATTCTTCACTATGCCAAAGTCGACACGCCCATTCGCGCGGTCATGTTGTCGCGTTTGGGTCCCAATGTATGGCATCAAGATTTAACGCAAGCCATGGCCACCCTGGAAGAGTTGGAAGAAACTGCCAAACTGGTTCAAAACCTGGCCCCGCATCTGCCCGAAAATTTATCGGATGCACAGATTGAAGAATTGCGTCAGAATTTTGGCGCGGCTTGGT
>JAHEBO010000057.1 GCA_024642215.1 Limnohabitans sp. | reverse complement strand
ACGTTGCAAGGTACGTGCGTGGGGGCCCTGGGGCAGCCAGTCTTTCACATGCTGGCCAGCGACTTTGTCCAAAGATGCAAAGGGCATGTCTTGAAGCAGCTTGCCTTTGGCGTGCCAGACCCAGGGGCTTTCATAGGAGAGGCTCAGGCCATCTTCTTCAAAATAAGGCTTGGCCGCGGCCAGCAATTGCTGTGATTCATCAGCGCTCAGGTGCATCTCTGCAGGGTTCAAAAGCAGCACTTCGTTCATGCCCACCTGCCAATGGCATGGCGTGATGAGGGCTTCATCGCCCCAAACGGGCATTTGTTGCCACAAGGCGGGTGCATTTTCATGCGGAAGCAGGGGCGAGGCGGTTTCGCGGGACAAGTCCGATTCTGCGACACAAGCCATGCCTGACAAGGCTTTTTCCAAATGGGGCAAATACAATGTGGCCAAGGCCTTTTGCAAGGGCGCCGCATGGCTGCTGGCATAGGCAATCACCCAATGCTGCTGATCGGCATCGGTGTGCATAGGTGGCAAAGGCAAGGCGTCGTTCATGGCCGTATTGTCAGGGATGACACAATCACCCTGTTGCGGGTCTGATATGACAAGCTGGAAATGAAGAAGGCATGACACTCGAAATACCGTACGAATTGGTTCTGGGTTGGCGCTACACCCGCGCAGGCCGTGCCACGCGTCGCAACGGTTTTATCTCGTTCATTTCGGGGGTGTCCATGCTGGGCATTGGCCTGGGCGTGGCTGCCTTGGTCATTGTGTTGTCTGTTATGAACGGCTTCCAAAAAGAAGTTCGCGATCGCATGCTCAGCGTGGTGTCGCACATTGAAGTGATATCGGCCGATGGTGGGGCCTTAGACGATATCGCTGGCACCTTGCACCAAGTGCGAAGCCATCCGCAAGTCATTGGTGCCGCGCCATTCATCGCAGCGCAAGCCTTGCTGGCCCGCGGTGAAGACATGAAGGGCGTGTTGGTGCGCGGCATCGATCCCGCGTTGGAGCCAGGCGTGGTGGACTTGTCGGTGGCATCGCAAGGTTTCAACAAAGGCATGCCCGGTATCAAGGCCTTGGTGCCAGGACAGTTTGGCGTCGTTTTGGGCGTTGATTTGGCCAGACAGTTGGGCCTGCGCATTGGCGATCCGGTCACCCTCATTGCGCCAAATGGCCAAGTGACGCCTGCAGGGGTGTTGCCGCGCCTCAAACAAATGCAAGTGGTGGGCCTGTTCAATTCTGGGCATTACGAATATGACTCGGCACTGGTCATGCTGCACGTGGCCGATGCAGGCAAAATTTTCAGACTTGAAGGTCCTACGGGCATCCGTTTGAAAATCAAAGATTTGCACGAAGCAAGGGCTGTTGCCAAAGAACTGGCACCTGCCTTGCCCATGGGCATGGCGGTGCGAGACTGGACACAACAAAACCGCACCTGGTTTGCTGCCGTTCAGGTGGAAAAACGCATGATGTTCATCATCCTGACCCTGATTGTGGCCGTGGCCGCGTTCAACTTGGTCAGCACCTTGGTCATGACCGTCACAGACAAGCGCGCCGACATTGCCATTTTGCGCACCTTGGGCGCTAGCCCCCAAAGCATCATGGGCATCTTCATGGTGCAGGGCGCCATGGTGGGCGTGATCGGTACCTTGGGCGGCATGCTGCTGGGTTTAATGATCGCCTTCAACATCGATGTGATCGTGCCTGCACTGGAAGCTTTGTTTCATGCCAGTTTCTTGCCCAAAGACATTTACCTGATCAGCCGCATGCCCAGTGATCCGCAGATGAGCGACATCTTGCCGGTGGTGATCATTTCATTGCTGTTGTCCTTTGTGGCAACGGTATATCCCAGTTGGCGTGCCAGCCAAGTCAATCCTGCGGAGGCTTTGCGCTATGAGTAATTCAGAGGAGCAAGTGGCAACCAACGCAGCAGTCTTGGACGTTCGCGGTTTGAGCAAGCGCTTCACCGAAGGCGGCCTCAATGTGTCGGTGTTGCAAGATGTGAACCTCACGGTGGCCGCTGGCGAAACGGTGGCCATTGTGGGTGCTTCCGGTTCTGGCAAAAGTACCTTGATGCATTTGATGGGCGGTCTTGACCAACCCACGCATGGCAAGGTGTTGTTGCAGGGGCGAGCATGGTCCGAATTTGGCGCTTCTGCGCAGGGTGCAAGGCGTAACCAGTTGCTTGGTTTTGTCTACCAGTTCCATCATTTATTGCCCGAATTCACCGCCCTTGAAAATGTGGCCATGCCCTTGTGGATTCGCCGCGATGCGCATGAACAAGCCGAACAAGTGGCCCTCAAGTGGCTAGCGCGTGTGGGCCTTGATCACCGTGCCTTGCATCGTCCCGCCGAATTGTCGGGTGGCGAGCGCCAGCGTGTGGCCATTGCCCGCGCCATGGTGACACAACCTGCCTGCGTGTTGGCCGATGAGCCCACAGGCAACTTAGACCGGGTCACGGCAGAAGGCGTGTTTGATGTCATGCTGAGCACGGCGCACAGCCAGGGCACAGCGTTTGTCGTGGTCACACACGACGCGCAATTGGCTGCGCGATGCAGTCGCGTTTTGCGATTGGACAGGGGCGTGCTGCAGCCATGACCGTGCAATGGATCGACAGCCATTGCCACTTGGATGCCCCAGAGTTCGCGCACGATCGCTCAGGTGTTTTGAAGCGTGCGCAGGCACAGGGTGTTGTGGCGTGTGTCATGCCTGCTGTGCAAGCCAAAGACTTTGTAGGCCTGACAGAATTTGCACGCATCACGGGTCAGCCCTATGCATTGGGCATTCATCCTTTGTATGTACCCCAGGCTCAAGAAGCCGACTTGGTTCAGCTAGAGCAGCACCTTCAAACGGCGCTGACCTTGAATGCTGAAGGTATTGCATCCGACCCTCGCTTGGTGGCCTTGGGTGAAATAGGTTTGGATTTCTGGGTGCCCCGTTTGTGTGAGCCGGCACTGCGCGAGAAGCAAGAATTTTTCTACCATGCGCAATTGAAACTGGCTGTGGCCTATGACCTGCCAGTGATTTTGCATGTGCGTAAATCTGCTGACGAATTGCTCAGAGGTTTGCGCCAACGCCGCGTGATGGGCGGCATCGCGCACGCCTTCAATGGCAGTGATCAGCAAGCGCAACAATTCATTGCCTTGGGTTTTGCATTGGGCTTTGGCGGTGCCATGACGTTTGAGCGCGCCTTACAGTTGCGCCACTTGGCGGCGAGCTTGCCCTTGTCTGCCATCGTGCTAGAAACGGATTCACCCGACATGCCGCCGCACTGGTTGTACAAAACCCAATCGCAGCGACAATCAGAAGGCTTGGCACAAGGCAGAAACGAGCCCTGTGAGTTGCCAAAAATTGGTGCTGTGATGGCACAAATGCGGGGCGAGCCGCTTGCCAGTTTGGCTGCTGCAACGCTGCACAACACCTTGCGCGTCTTGCCCCGTCTTTCATCGATTCAAGAACTTAGCCCTTATGTCCGTTAAAAAAACCAAAGCCATTGAACTGCCCGAAGTGAACTTTTCAGAGGACGGTGAGTCGCGCTATTTGCATTTGGGCACCCCTTGGATTCAGGGGGCCATGAAAATCAAAGAGCCCTTTGAGTTGGACCTTGAATACGTGCAACGCATGATGGCGGGTTTGTTGTTTTTCAAAAGTGCATCCGTGTCTGGAAGGCATGCCATGCAACTGGGATTGGGGGCCGCCAGCCTCACCAAGTTTTGCTATAAAAAGTTGCGTTGGACTTGCACGGCCATTGAACTCAATCCTGGCGTGCTGCACGCTTGCCGTGGCTGGTTCAAGTTGCCAGAAGACGGACCGCGCATGCGCGTCATCATTGCAGATGCGGCTCAAGAAATTCAAAGCGACGAGTGGCAGGGTACGGTTGACATCTTGCATGTTGATTTGTACGACCATGAGGCTGCAGCACCCGTGCTTGACTCTGTTGATTTTTACCAAAACTGCCGTGCTTTGCTCACCGATGAAGGCACCATGACGGTCAATTTGTTTGGCCGTACGTCCAGCTATGAGAAGAGCTTGGCCAAAATGGCAGAGGCTTTTGGTGAAGACGCCCTGTGGGCCTTCAAGCCCACGCGAGAAGGCAACACGGTTGTCTTGGCGCAGCGCACGCCCAGTCGGCCCAAGCGAGATGTTTTATTGGCACAAGCCGAAGCCATTGAAAACAGATTTGGCTTGCCCGCTACCAAGTGGCTGCGTGTTTTCAAGCCTTTGTTGAAGTAATGCGCCTCAAAACCTAGGGTTAACCCAAATCATTGAGCCGATTCATGGTCTTTCCGTAGGTGAAACCCACATGAAACATGGCTTGAATTGGGCCCAGAATTCCGCCATCCCAAACTTTTTGGAGGAGTGTCCCTGTGAAAATCAAAAGTTCGAAAGACTTTTACTCCGGCCTGATGTTCACCGTTGTCGGTGCTTCATTTGCGTACGGAGCAACTAGTTATACCGTCGGTTCCGGTGCCCGCATGGGCCCTGGCTACTTTCCACTCATGTTGGGCGTGATCTTGGCGCTCTTGGGTGCCGTGATCTTGTTCAAGGCCTTGGTGGTTGAAACCCCTGATGGCGAGCCCGTCGGCGCATGGGCCTGGAAGCCTTTGTGTTTCATCATTGCCGGCAACTTGTTGTTTGGCGTGTTGTTGGGTGGTTTGCCCAGCATTGGCTTGCCAGCCATGGGTTTGATCGCTGCCATTTTTGGCACCACCATTGTGGTCAGCTTGGCCGGTGACGAATTCAACTTCAAAGAAACCATCGTGTTGAGCGCCATCTTGTCTGTGATGAGCTACGCCGCGTTCATCTTGCTGCTGAAATTGCAGTTCCCTGTGTGGCCTACTTTCATCAGCGGCTAAGGAGTTTATAAATGGAACTATTTGACAACTTGGCGATGGGTTTTGGGGTGGCTTTCACCTTCCAAAACCTGATTTACGCTTTCATCGGCTGTTTGCTGGGCACCTTGATTGGTGTGCTCCCTGGCATTGGCCCCGTGGCAACCATTGCCATGCTCTTGCCAGCCACTTATGCATTGCCCCCTATTGCGGCTTTGATCATGTTGGCCGGTATTTACTACGGCGCCCAATATGGTGGTTCAACCACTGCTATTTTGGTGAATTTGCCTGGTGAGTCTTCTTCTGTGGTGACCGTGATTGACGGCTATCAGATGGCTCGCAAAGGCCGTGCGGGTCCCGCTTTGGCGGCTGCCGGTTTGGGTTCGTTCTTTGCGGGTTGCGTCGGTACTTTGATCTTGGCGGCATTTGCGGCGCCCTTGACTGAAGTGGCCTTCAAGTTCGGTCCTGCCGAATATTTCTCGCTCATGATTTTGGGCTTGATCGGTGCGGTGGTGTTGGCTTCTGGCTCCTTGCTCAAAGCGGTGGCCATGATTGTGTTGGGCTTGCTGCTCGGCTTGGTCGGTACCGACGTGAACTCTGGCGTGGCACGTTTCAGCTTCGACATTCCTGAACTCACAGACGGCATTGGTTTCATCACCATTGCCATGGGTGTGTTCGGTTATGGCGAGATCATTGCCAACTTGTCCCAACCTGAAGACAAGCGCGAAGTGTTCACAGGAAAAGTCTCAGGCCTTTTCCCTACAGGTGAAGATTTCCGAAACATGATCCCAGCGGTCTTGCGCGGAACCACCATCGGTTCATTGTTGGGTATCTTGCCAGGCGGTGGCGCTTTGTTGGCTGCTTTTGCCGCTTACACCATCGAGAAGAAAACCAAACTTCGTCCAGGTGAAGTGCCCTTTGGTCAAGGCAACATCCGCGGTGTGGCTGCGCCTGAGTCTGCCAATAACGCCGGTGCACAAACCTCCTTCATTCCATTGCTCACCTTGGGTATTCCTCCTAACGCCGTGATGGCTTTGATGGTGGGTGCCATGACCATTCACAACATTCAGCCTGGCCCTCAAGTGATGACCAGCAACCCTGAGTTGTTCTGGGGCTTGATTGCTTCGATGTGGATTGGTAACCTGATGTTGATCATCTTGAACTTGCCACTCATTGGCATCTGGATCAAGTTGCTCACAGTGCCTTACCGCTGGTTGTTCCCTGCCATTGTGCTGTTCTGCGCCATTGGCGTGTACTCCACCAACAACAACACCTTCGACATCTGGTTGGTGGGTGGCTTTGGTGTGATCGGTTACTTGTTCATCAAGTTGGGCGTAGAACCTGCACCTTTGTTGCTCGGTTTCATCTTGGGCCCCATGATGGAAGAGAACTTGCGCCGTGCCTTGTTGCTGTCACGCGGCGACTGGTCCGTGTTTGTGACGCGTGGCTTGTCTGCCAGCTTGTTGGCAGCGGCAGCGGTGTTGCTCATCATTGTGCTCTTGCCTTCTGTCAAATCCAAGCGCGAAGAAGCCTTCGTGGAAGATTGATTCACACCTTGATGTGAACCCAAACGGCACCTTCGGGTGCCGTTTTTTTTGGGCGTCTGAAAAAGTGACAACACCACGTGAACTTGGGTCCTATTTTTCCTGCCACAATGTTCTACTTGAACCCGCATTACAAGCCCAATCAATTGGATTGAACCATGAACTTCGATTTCAGCACCCCTTATTCATCCACACGTTTGCCCATTTTTGCGCGCAACGTCGTTTCCACGTCGCATCCTTTGGCTGCACAAGCGGGTCTGCGCATGATGCTCAAAGGAGGCAATGCCGTAGATGCTGCCATTGCCGCGGCTGCGGCCATCACCATCACAGAGCCCGTCAGTAACGGTCTAGGCTCCGATGCATTTTGTATTTTGTGGGATGGTCAAAAGCTGCATGGTTTGAATGCCTCAGGTCCTGCGCCGCAAGCCTGGACCCCTGAGTACTTTCACAAGAAATATGGCACCGATGCGGTCAATCCGCCCAAGCGCGGATGGGACTCGGTCACGGTACCTGGCGCCGTGGGCGCGTGGGCGGCCTTGAGTGAGCGCTTTGGCAAATTGCCTTTTGCTGATTTGATGGAGCCTGCCATTGAAATTGCCGAGCGTGGTTATTTGCTGCCTGTGGTTGTGCAGCAAAAATGGGAAGCCGCCACACCGCTCTTGCAATCCTTGCCTGGTTTTGCAGAAGGCTTTTTGCCATGGGGGCGTGCACCCAACGTGGGTGAGCTGTTCCAGTTCAAGGCCGCAGCACGTGGTTTGCGCGCCATTGCCGAAACCAAAGGCCGCGCCTTCTACGAAGGTGAAATTGCAGAAGCCTTGGTGAAGTTTTCCAATCAGCATGGCGGCGCCATGACGATGCAAGACTTGGCGCAATACCGCCCTGAGTGGGTTGAGCCCATTTCGCAAAATTACCACGGCTACACGCTCAACGAAATTCCACCTAATGGCCAAGGCATCGCCGCCTTGATCGCTTTGGGCATTTTGGACAACTTCGATTTGCCCAGCTTGAAAGTGGACGGTGTTGAATCGCAGCATTTGCAAATCGAAGCCATGAAGCTGGCCTTTGCTGATGTGTACCGCTATGTGGCCGATCCGCGCAACATGGAAGTTACGCCCGCGCAAATGCTCGACCCTGCCTATTTGAAGAGCCGCGCCAAACTCATTGACATGAAGAAAGCGCAAGATTTCAAAGCCGGCAATCCTGTCAAGGGCGGCACCATTTACCTCACGGCTGCCGATGAAAACGGCATGATGATCAGTTTCATCCAAAGCAATTACATGGGCTTTGGCTCAGGTGTGGTCGAACCCACCTACGGCATCAGTTTGCACAACCGTGGCTTTGACTTCAGCACCGATCCCAAGGGCTTGAATCGCGCCAACTTGGTGGCCCCAGGCAAACGTCCTTTTCACACCATCATTCCAGCGTTCTTGTCGCAAAATGGCCAGCCCGTCATGAGCTACGGTGTGATGGGCGGCAGCATGCAGCCTCAAGGCCACATGCAAACCTTGGTGCGCATGCTCGACTATGGACAAAACCCGCAAGCGGCGTGCGACGCCCCTCGCTGGCGCTGCAACAGCGGCCTGTCCATCAATGTGGAAGCGTCGATGGATCGCAACACGGTTCAAGGCTTGAGTGACTTGGGCCATGAGTTGGCTGTCATCAACGATTCCTACATGGACTTTGGCGCGGGTCAATTCATTTGGCGCGCAGGTGATCCCAAAGTACAGGGATACGTGGCTGCGTCTGACCCACGTCGAGATGGGCAGGCGGTTGGCTTTTGAGCGCAACGGCAAAGTCCAAATTCACTTCGGGCTTGCTGCTGGCTGCGGCAGGCTCGATCGCTTTCAGTGGCAAAGCCATCATCGTGAAGCTGGCCTATCGACATGGCGTCGACGCCATTACCTTGGTGATGTTTCGCATGCTGTTTGCCGTACCGTTCTTCATCGCCATGGCGTGGTGGGCCGGGCGCGGTAAAGCGCCCCTCACGCGCAGCGATTGGCTAGGTGTATTGGGTTTGGGTTTTTCGGGCTATTACTTGTCCAGTTTTTTGGATTTTTTAGGGCTGCAGTACATCAGTGCTTCGTTTGAGCGGCTCATCTTGTACCTCAACCCCACCTTGGTCTTGGTGCTGGGTTGGGTGCTTTACAAGCGCAAAATTTCTTACCGCCAAGGCGTGGCCATGGCCGTGAGTTACAGCGGCGTGCTGTTGGTGTTTGGGCATGAGGTGTCTTTGGTGGGTGACCACGTGGCCTTGGGCGCAGCCTTGGTGTTTTCGAGTGCCATCACCTATGCCATTTACCTCAGTTACAGTGGCCAAATGGTGCAGCGTTTGGGTTCATTGCGTTTGGCGGGCTTGGCCACCACCGTGGCTTGCGTGTTGTGCATTGTGCAATTCGCAATTCTCAAACCAGCTGCTGCTTTGGAGGTGGCACCCGAGGTCATTTGGCTGTCCATGCTCAACGCCACGGCCTGTACCGTGTTACCCGTGCTGATGGTCATGATGGCCATTGAGCGCATCGGTCCAGGTTTGACGTCGCAAATTGGCATGATTGGCCCGATGTCAACCTTGACCATGGGCGCCTTATTGCTGAATGAGCCCTTCAATGCATGGACCCTGATGGGGACTGCATTGGTCTTGGGGGGTGTTTTTTGGGTCACCCAAACACCCAAAGTTGTTGAATAATTTTGAGTCTGCAACGCGTCCATGTGATTGCGGGTATGTGCGTTAATTTTGGAGAGAACAAATGGATTTAGGCATCAAAGGTAAGTGGGCTTTGGTAGGCGGTGCAAGCAAAGGCCTCGGTTGGGGTTGCGCGCGCGCATTGGCCTTGGAAGGTGTGAATGTGGTCATGGTGGCGCGAGGTGCTGAAGCACTGGGTCAAGCCGTTGCCGATTTGCAAATAGAAGCGCCAGGCGTCAAATTGATTCCTGTGGCGGCAGACATCACCACAGAGGCCGGTCGTGCGGCTTTGTTTTCTGTGGCTGGCGGTCCGGGCAAAAACTTTGACATTGTGGTAACCAATGCAGGCGGCCCCCCTCCCGGCGACTTCCGCAATTGGGACCGCGAGGCTTGGATCAAAGCCGTTGATGCCAACATGCTCACGCCCATTGAATTGATCAAGGCAACCATCGATGGCATGGCGGCACGTGGCTTTGGCCGCATTGTCAACATCACCTCTAGCTCGGTCAAATCGCCCATCGATATCTTGGGCTTGTCCAACGGCGCGCGCAGCGGCTTGACAGGTTTTGTGGCGGGCGTGGCCCGCACCAAAATTGCAGCGCAAGGCGTCACCCTCAACAACATCTTGCCTGGCAAATTTGACACCGATCGCATTCGCACCACGGTAGAAGCCACGGCGCAAAAGAGTGGCAAAACAGTGGCCGAAATTCGCGCGCAACAGCAGGCCATGGTGCCCGCTGGCCGATACGGTACACCGCAAGAGTTTGGCGCTTTGTGTGCCTTCATTTGCAGTCAGCAGGCGGCCTACATCACCGGTCAAAACTTCTTGACCGATGGGGGTGCTTACCCAGGCACTTATTGATTGAAAGCCAGGCCGGTGGGCATGACCGCTTGATCGCGGTCCGGCGCCATGCGCACAGCGCCTGACGTGCTAGTTGGCTCGACGTGACGACACCACAATGCCGCTCACAATCAGGCCAAAAGCCACCGCATGATAGACCTTGGGCAAGTCGCCCAAGAACACACTGGACATGATGGCGGCAAACAAGGGTGTGAGATTGGCAAAGAAGCCCGCCACTGCCGGCCCTGCTGTCTGAATGCCCAAACCCCAGCATCGATAGGCCAGAACAGCTGGGCCAATGGCCACAAAAGCCAAGGCCGCGTACAGAGGTGTTCCCCAAGTGATGTGGGCATCGGTCAGGGCCCATTCGGCGCCGGTAAACAGGCCCGCCCAACCCAGGCCAAAAATCACTTGTGCCATGAGGAATGCCGCCCAGTTGCCGCGTATTTCGGCAGGCTCATTGCGTTGGGTTAGGAGCCAGCTGTAAAGGGCCCAACACAGCACGGCCAGCAAAATGTAAAAGTCCCCCACCACAAATTGCACTTGAAACAGTTGTTGCCAATCACCGCGTGACAAAACCACCAAGACGCCTGCAATCGAAAATGCTGCGCCCACCCATTGGGCGGGTCTAACGGGCGTTTGAAAAAACAGTGCACCGATGGCCAACATAAAAACAGGTGTGCTGGCAGCCACCAAGGTCACATTCAAAGGGGTAGAGGTTTGCAAGGCCAAATATTGCAGCGCGTTGTAGCAACCAACACCCAACAAACTCAGCAATGCAAAGCGGCGCCAATGGGGCCACAACGGACTGCTGGGCTTGAGTAAATGCCCCGCCAAGGGCAACAAGATCAAAAATGCGATCAACCAGCGCAAGAAATTCAAAGTGATGGGGGGCACCAAATCGCTGACCAGTCGGCCAACCACGGCATTGCCGGCCCACAGGAGAGGCGGCACGGTAAGCATCAAGGCCGTACCAGGAGAGAGTTTTTGTGTCATGCCTGTGACTGTAACGGCAACAGCGGACCCAACTGAGTGCGCAGGGACATTCAATTCGTGGCAAAGTAGCGGTCAATGTGAATCAGGCTCATTGGCCATCGCAACCTGTTCAATTTTCAAGGAGACATGCATGAGCTTAGCCGTCCAAATCGACCAACACGGTGGACCTGAACAACTCAAACTGGTTGACGTCACGGTGGGCCAGCCCGGTCCTGGCGAAATTCGCATTCGCCACAAAGCCATTGGCCTCAACTTCATCGATGTGTACCAGCGCAGCGGTTTGTACACATTGCCCATGCCCCTCAAGTTGGGCATGGAAGCCTCAGGCATTGTGGAAGCTGTGGGTGAGGGCGTGACGCACCTGAAGGTGGGCGATCGCGCAGCCTATGCCAGCCAACCCCCAGGCAGCTACTGCGAAGAGCGTGTCATGCCCGCCAAGTGCGTTTGCAAGTTGCCCGACGACATCTCTTTTGAAACTGGCGCGGCCATGATGCTCAAAGGCCTCACGGCCCAATACCTGCTCATGAAAACACGCCCCGTTGAAGGCTTGCAAGCTGGCGATCACGTGTTGTTCCATGCTGCAGCCGGTGGTGTGGGCCTGATTGCTTGCCAATGGGGCAAGGCCTTGGGCTTGCGCATGATTGGAACTGCAGGCTCTGATGCCAAGTGCCAATTGGCCATCGCCAATGGCGCAGAGCACTGCATCAACTACAGCACCGACGATTTCTTGGCTCGTGTCAAAGACATCACCGGCGGTAAGGGGCTGAAAGTGGTTTACGACTCTGTGGGCAAAGACACGTGGGACAAATCACTCGACTGCTTGCGCCCCTTTGGCTTGATGGCCACTTTTGGCAATGCCTCTGGCCCGGTGGCGCCATTCGCGCCAGGCATCTTGGGCAACAAAGGTTCTTTGTACGTCACACGTCAAACCTTGTTCAGCCACATCACCACGCGCGAAAGCACGCAAGCCATGGCCGACGATTTGTTTGCCGTGGTGCAAAGCGGCAAGGTCAAAATTCACATTGACCAAACCTTCCCCTTGTCTCAAGTGCAAGAAGCGCACAAAGCTTTGGAAGCGCGCAAAACCACAGGTTGCACCATTCTCACGCTGTAAGTGAAGAGGTCACCGCCATCGAAATTTATTTCGATGGCCACAAAAAGGGCACTTCAAAGAGTGCCCTTTTTTCTTGCTTGTGTTTTTTCATTTGCCGCGCCGCACGCGCAGCAACTCGTCCAAGATCAGCAGACCCGCACCCAGTGTGATGGCGCTGTCGGCCACATTGAACGCTGGGAAGTGCCATGTCCCGTAATAAAAATCCAAGAAATCAATCACGTGGCTATAAAGCAATCGGTCAATGACATTGCCAATAGCGCCGCCTAGTAGCAAGGACAAGGCCAAACAAAACACCGTTTGACCCGTGTGCATGCGCAGCAGATAAACCATGATACCTGCCGCAACCACACCCAGCCCTGTGAAGAACCAGCGTTGCCAGCCACCTGCATCTGCCAAGAAAGAAAACGCTGCACCTGGGTTGTGGACACGTACCAAATTAAAGAACGATGTGATGGGCATTGCGTCACCCAGTTGAAACGCACCCACCACCGCAATCTTGGTCAGTTGGTCTAACAGCAAGGTGATGAGGGCAACACCTAACCAGAGCCAGACGCCAGAACCCGACCCTGATTTGAACGCGCTCTTGGATTTGGCCATGGTATTTAAGCAAACAAGCGCTTCTCGCCAGCGCCATGCAGGTTGCTGTCACAACGGCCGCACAGCGTGGGGTGGGCAGGGTTCACGCCCACGTCAGGGGCGTAATGCCAGCAGCGATCACACTTGGTGTCTTGGCTCACGGCCACTTTGGCCGCCAAGCTGTCGCCGGCTTCCAAATTGAGTTGTGAGGTGATGAACACAAACTTCAAGTCGTTTCCTAAACTGGCCAACAAGGCATGGTCTTCGGGTCCGGCTTGCAAAGTGACCGCAGCTTGGAGTGAGGCACCCACTTTGCCATCGGCGCGCAAGGCTTCGATGTCTTTGTTCACTTGATCGCGAATTTCGCGAATGCGGGCCCACTTGGCCAACAGCGCTTCATGGGGCGCGCCTAAGTCGCTGAAGGTTTCCATGAAGATCGATTCTGAGCTGCCAAAGTTTTGCCAAGCTTCTTCAGCGGTAAAGCTTAAGAACGGTGCCATCAAGCGCAGCATGGCATGCGTGATGCGATAGAGCACGGTTTGGGCAGAGCGGCGTGCCAATGATTTAGGCGCACTGGTGTAGAGGCGGTCTTTGAGTACGTCCAAATAGAACGCACCCAAATCTTCAGAGCAATACACCTGCAATTTAGACACCACAGGGTGGAACTCGTAGTCTTTGAAATGCGCCAAGATGTCGGCTTGCAACTGTGCGGCACGGCTTAAAGCAAAGCGATCGATTTCCAACAAGTCGGCATCGGCCACCGCATCTTTGGCAGGGTCAAAGTCGCTCACATTGGCCAACAAGAAACGCAAGGTGTTGCGAATGCGGCGATAGGCGTCGACCACACGCGCCAAAATTTTGTCGTCGATGTTGAGGTCGCCAGAGTAATCGGTGGAGGCCACCCACAAGCGCACAATTTCTGCGCCCATCTTGTCGCTGATCTCTTGAGGCGCCATCACATTGCCCAAGCTCTTGCTCATCTTGCGGCCTTGGCCGTCGGTGGCAAAACCGTGGGTCAGCAAACCTTTGTAGGGTGCACGGTCATACAGCGCACAACCGAGCAACAAGGAGCTGTGGAACCAGCCGCGGTGTTGATCATGACCTTCCAAATAAAGGTCGGCTTCTGGGCCTGCGTCATGGAAGGGGTTGCGATCGTACGCATCTTTGTGGCTGCCGCGCAGCACATGTTGGAACGTGGAGCCTGAGTCAAACCACACCTCCAAAATGTCGGTGCTCTTGGTGTAGTTGGGCGCATCGGCGGCACCCAAAATTTCTTCGGCTGTGACGCGGCTCCAAGCTTCAATGCCGCCTTTTTCAACGATGTTGGCGGCTTGGTCCAAGATCTCCATGGTGCGGGGATGCAACTCGCCAGAGTCTTTGTGCAAGAAAAAGGGCACGGGCACGCCCCAGCTGCGCTGACGGGAGATGCACCAGTCAGGGCGGTTGGCAATCATGTCGCGCAAACGTGTCTTGCCGTTTTCGGGATAGAAGTGAGTTTGGTCGATGGCATCGAGTGCCAACTGACGCAGCGTCTTGGGGGCTTTGTCTGTGGTGAAAACGCCAGGGCCTTCGTCCATGCGCACAAACCACTGCGCAGCCGCGCGGTAAATGACCGGCGTCTTGTGGCGCCAGCAATGCGGGTAGCTGTGCGTGATGCCGTAAGTGGCCATGAGGCGATTGCTTTCGCCCAAGACTTCAATGACGCGTGCGCAAGCTTTCCAAATGTTCATGCCGCCAAACAGGGGCAGGTCGTCGGCATAGCTGCCGTTGCCTTGAACGGGGTTCAGGATGTCGTCGTAAGCCATGCCATTGGCCACGCAAGAGTTGAAGTCATCCACGCCGTAAGCGGGCGACGAGTGAACAATGCCGGTGCCATCTTGTGCACTGACGTACTCGGCCACATACACAGGCGAGAAACGTTTGTAGCCTTCGTGCACTTCATACAAAGGATGTTTGAAATTCAAGCCACCCAGTTTGTCGCCGGTGGTGGTGGCCACCACTTGGCCCTCAAGCTTGTAGCGTTCTAAACATTTCTCGACCAAGGATTCAGCCAGAACCAACGCGCCTTTTTCGGTGTTCACCAAGGCGTAAACCAATTCAGGGTTGACATTGAGGGCTTGGTTGGCAGGCAAAGTCCAAGCGGTGGTGGTCCAGATCACAGCAAAGGCGGATTTGACTTGGCTCGGTAACTCTTGCAATCCAAAAGCCTTGGCCAGTGCTGTGTTGTCAGCCGCTTCAAAGGCCACATCGAGTGTGTCGCTTTTTTTGTCAGCGTATTCAATTTCAAATTCGGCCAAAGAAGAGCCGCAATCGAAGCACCAGTAAACGGGCTTCAAACCACGGTAAACAAAGCCGCGTTCGATGACGCGTTTGAAGGCACGGATTTCACCGGCCTCATTGGCAAAGTCCATGGTGCGGTAGGGACGCTCCCAATCGCCCAACACACCCAAGCGTTTGAAGTCTTCGCGCTGTTGGTCAATTTGCTCAGTAGCAAAGGCGCGACTCTTGGCTTGCATGTCGTCGCGGCTCAGTTTGCGGCCATGCAATTTTTCAATCGCGTTTTCAATGGGCAAACCGTGGCAGTCCCAACCGGGAATGTATTGCGCGTCAAAGCCTGCCAATTGTTTGGACTTGACAATCATGTCTTTGAGCACTTTGTTCAGTGCGTGACCAATGTGCAATTTGCCATTGGCGTAAGGGGGGCCGTCGTGCAACACAAACAAGGGCGCACCTTTGCGGGCGACGCGCAGTTTTTTGTACAGACCTTGGTCGCTCCAGGCTTTGGCCCAGGCGGGCTCACGCTTTGGCAAGTCGCCACGCATCGCAAACGCAGTGTCGGGCATGTTCAGGGTGGCACGGTAATTTGTTTTTTGTTCAGACATGGTCAAACGATTCAATCTTCAAAGGGGTTTGCAATGAAAACCTGCTGTGTGTGATGTCCACAAATGACAGGTTTGGATCACAAAGAAAGTGCAGGCATTTACAAAGCCGCACATCAGGTGAGGGGCGTGGCGAGCGTCAAATTCGATCGCGCGATGTTTGGCGATGGGTTTGACCATGACGGGATGCAAAAAAAGCACGCGCGTCATCACAGTCCTTGGCAATGCCCACAGTCAGGGCTTCCAAGCTGTCGTATTTCAGTTCGTCGTGTAATTTGTGCAAGAGGTCCACACGGATGATTTTACCGTAGCCACCCTCAGGTCCGATGCTGGCGGGCCAATCGAGGCAATGGGTTTCCAAAAGTACTCGGCCACCGTTGACATCGTTGGGGTCCAAGGAGGGCCGTATGCCCAAATTGGCCACGCCAGGCAGGGGGGTTGGGGTTAGACCATGGACTTCCACATTGAAAATGCCGCCGGCTGCAGGTTTCCAGTGGCTGAAGCGTAGATTGAGGGTTCTGAAGCCGTCATCAGCACCCTCTGATGAGGCGCCAAGGCCACGACCCAGCTTGCGACCATGCACCACATGACCGCTGACGCTGTAAGGACGGCCCAAAAGCCTCGCCACGCCATCCATGTCACCGCGCCCCAGAGCATCCCTGACCGCTGAGCTGGAAACTCTAAGGCCATGCACTTCGTAGCTGTTCATGCGGGCCACATCAAAGCCTTGTTGCTGGCCTGCGGCGTCCAACATGGCGTAATCGCCGACGCGCTTGGCGCCAAATCGGAAATCATCGCCCACCAGCAAGTACTTCACACCCAAACCCTTGACCAAGACCGACTGAATGAAGTCTTCAGGGGTCTGGCTGGCCAAGCGCTCGTCAAAAGGCAGCACCACCACTTGGTCGATGCCGCATCGCTCGAGTTCTAAGAGTTTGTCGCGCAAGGTGGCAATGCGTGCGGGTGCTAAATCAGGCTTATTGTGCAGCTTGGCAAAAAAATCGCGGGGGTGAGGTTCAAAGGTCATGACGCAGCTGGGGATGCCGCGGTGCGCTGCTTCGTTTTTCAAGAGCGCAAGCATGGCTTGGTGGCCGCGGTGGACACCGTCAAAATTACCAATCGTCAAGGCACATTGGTTTGCCCTGTCTGGATGGTTAAAGCCGCGAAATACCTTCATGCCTGTGATGTGTGATGCTCGAATTCAATGGGCTCTATTGTGACCCAGTTAAGGCCATGAAAAAACCGCCACAAGGGCGGTTTGTGACCAAGCCAAAGCATTGTGCAAACAACGCGATGGCAGGGTGTGTGGTTTAGGCAAAAACGCCCGCAGTGTCCTGCATGCTGTTGGACACTTCGCCCAAGTGGTGCAGGGTGTCGCCAAAGGTCATTTCGAGTTGCGTCAATTTCTTGAAGTAGTGGCTGACGATGTACTCGTCCGTCACGCCAATACCGCCGTGCAATTGAACCGATTGCTGGCCCACAAAGCGCATGGAATTGCCTAGCTGGTACTTGGCACGGGCGAGCGCTTGGTGACGCTCTGCCGCCGGTGTATTCAGTTTCAAGCTGGCGTAGTAGCTCATGGAGCGACCCAGTTCCAATTGCATCTTCATGTCGGCCACGCGGTGACGCAGTGCTTGAAAGGTGGCAATGGTGGTGTTGAACTGCTTGCGGGTGTTCATGTAGTCAACCGTGATGGCCATGGTTTTGTCCATCACGCCCACAGCTTCAGCGCACACACTGGCAATGCCAATGTCAACAGCGTGGCTCAAGGCGGTCTGGCCATCCAAGGTGACCAAGCTGGCAGGTGATTGGTTGAGTGTCAACTCAGCAGCACGAGCGCCGTCTTGGGTCACATAACCTGAAGTGGCCGAACCCTTGGCGCCTTTGGTCACCAAGAATAAAGCCAGTTTGCCTGCTGCCATCGCAGGCACCAAAAAGGCGTCGGCATGGTCGCCTGCAGCCACCACACTCTTGGTGCCTGTGATGTTCCACTGGCCATCTTGTTGTTGTGCTTGCGCGTCGCATTTGTTGATGTTGTAGCGAGACTTACGTTCTTGATGCGCCAAAACCACAATGGCTTCGCCACCTGCAATTTTGGGCAGCCATTCGGCCTTGAGTACTTCGGGTGCGTAGCCTTCTAAAACGGCACCAGAAATGAGCGCTTGTTGAACGGGCTCCATCACAATGCCACGGCCCAGCTCTTCCATCACCACCATGCCTTCAACCGGGCCCATGCCCATGCCGCCGTGGTCTTCGCTGATGTACAGGCCGCACAGGCCCAGTTCGGCCAGTTCTGTGTAGGCTGCGCGGTCAAAACCGCCAGCGCTGGTAATTTCGCGGCGGCGATCAAAGGTATAGCCCTTGTCCACCCACTTGCGCACTGCGTCGCGCAGTTGTTCTTGGTCGTCTGAAAAATCGAAATCCATGATCTGTCCTTGTACGGTTAAATGAATTAACCCAAAACTACTTGAGCCACGATGTTGCGCTGCACTTCATTGCTGCCGCCGTAAATCGTGGTTTTGCGCAAGTTGAAATAGTTGGCGGCCAATGGTGCATTTGACACCTCGTGGCCTGGGAAATCTCCTTGCCAACCTGCATCCATCGCTTCGAAGATGAAGGGGAGGCTATAGGGGCCAGCGGCCAACATCATGAGTTCGCTGTAGCGCTGTTGAATTTCGCTACCTTTGATTTTCAAGAGGCCGGCGATGTCAAGGGAGTTCTTGCCAGATTTTTCGGCAGACAACACACGCAACACCATCATTTCCAGGGCCACGATGTCCACTTCCAATTTGGAAATTTCATCGCGGAAACGCATGTCGTCGTAGACACCTTCAGCTTTGGCGATGCGCTTGAGGCGCTCCAGTTCACGTTTGGCGCGGTTGACGTCGGCAATGTTGGTGCGTTCGTGGGCCAACAAATGCTTGGCGTAGTTCCAGCCTTTGTTTTCTTCACCGATCAAGTTCTCGGCCGGCACTTCGACGTTGTCAAACCAAACTTCGTTCACTTCGCATTCGCCATCGAGCAATTTGATGGGGCGAACGGTAATGCCGGGGGTCTTCATGTCAATCAACAAGAAAGAGATGCCGGTTTGGGGCTTGCCTTCGTTGCTGGTGCGAACCAAGCAGAAAATCCATTCGCCGTATTGGCCCAAGGTGGTCCATGTTTTTTGACCGTTGACGATGTACTTGTCGCCCACCCGTTCGGCACGTGTTTTGAGAGAGGCCAAGTCGGAACCCGAACCTGGCTCGGAGTAGCCTTGGCTCCACCACACTTCGCCGCTGGCGATGCCGGGCAAGAAGCGCTTTTGTTGTTCAGCATTGCCAAAGGCCATGATGACGGGCGCCACCATCACAGGGCCGAAAGGCACCACGCGCGGTGCACCGGCCAAGGCGCATTCTTCTTCGAACAAGTGCTTTTGCACAG